>JBJEWF010000087.1:0-115100 GCA_051884915.1 Kiritimatiellia bacterium | reverse complement strand
TGCTGATCGCCGAGAACGAGGTGGCGCTGCTGGACGGCACCGACGTGATCATGGCGCTCAATCCGCCGCCGGAGGGCGACTTCAGCTGGGTCAAGCCGGGCGCGACCGGCTGGGACTGGTGGGCGGCCCGCGCGGGCGTTGCCGTGTTCCCCGAGACCGACGAGACGCTGCGCCAAATCGATTTCGCCGCGGAGATGGGCTGGCCGTACCATACGATCGATGCCGGCTGGTACGGGCGGCCGGTCAAAGGCGACAACGTGAAGCTGGAGCCGCGCGCGGGGTATGATTTGCCGAAGATCCTCGCGTATGCCAAGGAGAAGGACGTCGGCATCTGGCTCTGGTTCTGGTGGGACGTCATCGACAATCTATTTAACGGACTCGAAGAAACCTTCGCCAAATTCGAGCGCTGGGGCGTGAAAGGCGTCAAGATCGACTTCATGGGCCGTGAAGACCAGTGGATGGTCAACTGGTACGAAAAAATCGTGCGCGCGGCGGCCAAGCACCATTTGATGGTCAACTTCCACGCGGCATACCATCCGACCGGCATGAACCGGACCTGGCCCAACCAGATTACGCGCGAGGGAATCCGCGGCAACGAGATGAACAAGTTTTACGGCTGGATTACGCCGCGGCACATGGCGACGCTGCCGTTCACACGCTTTCTGGTGGGTCCGGCGGACTATACGCCGGGTGGCTTCAAGGCGGTGTATTCGAAGGATTTCGTGCCGCAGTACGTCCGCGAACAGGCCGCCGGGAACAACGCGCAAATCTTCCCCGAGGAAGTCGGCACCCGCGCCCATGCGCTCGCGCTTTGCTTCGCGTACGATTCGCCGCTCATGACGCTTTGCGACTGGCCGTGCAACTACCGCAACCAGCCTGGCATCGAGGCGCTGCGGAACTTGCCGACCGTCTGGAAGAATACCGTCGTCATGCGCGAGAGCAAACTCGGCGAGTATTACGGGGTGATGCGGGAAGCCTATGACGGCTCGTTCTGCTTCGCCGCGTTTACGGTGGACGGACGCGAGGTGGCCGTAAAGCTCGACATGCTCGGCGACCGGCCGTACGAGGCGACAATTTATGCCGACGACATGGCAAAGACGCCCCGGGACCCGAACGCCATCCGGATCGAAAAGAGGCAGTTCCGGAAGGGCGACACGTTGAGGCTCCGTCTCTGCGGCGAGGGCGGGGCCGTGGCGATATTCAAGTAGCCGTGGATTGCGGCGGCAATCGCCGCCGCAACCATGCGGTTCAAACGCGAGGCCTCCCGTTTGAAATTCCGGCGTCCTTGAGCGGGGGAAAAGGCGGATGCGGTTGCGGCGGCGCGGCATGGCGGAAAGATTTTCATTCCCGTTGCGCGGCGAGACGAGTTTCGGTATAATGCGTGCCGGGTAAAATGACTTCGAACGACGAATACGTACTGCAGCTCCTTCGCGAGAAGGGCTATGTCACCGCCGAGCAGCTCGACAACGCCTCCCAGGCGTTGCGCGAGGGCAATGAAACGACCTTGGACGTTCTTGTGGCATCTGGCGAAATCACCGAAGACGATGTTCTTGGAACGATTGCCGACACCTTCGGCATGAAATATGTGAGCATCGACCCTTCGGCCATCGATCCCGAAATCGGGAAGGAAATCACTTCGGAAATCGCGCACAAGTATGGTGTCGCCCCCGTCATGAAGGACGCCGACTCGGTTACGGTCGTTCTGTCCGACCCGATGGGATATGACGCGGTCGACTCGCTGCGCTATGTGCTCCACGGCCGCGACGTGCAGGCCGTGCTGGCGCCTGCGGCGGAAGTCAAAGCCGTCATGGAAAAGCTCTATCCGAGCGGCGCCGAGGAGATCACGACGCGCAATGACGACGGCTTCGGCGGCGACGACGATGCGACGGGCGACGACGCGCCGGTCATCAAGCTGGCCGGCCTGCTGCTGTCGAACGCCATCAAGATGAAGGCGTCCGACATCCATCTTGAGCCGATGGAGAAGGAATTCCGCGTCCGATACCGCATCGACGGCGCGCTCCGCAAGATGGACTCGCCGCCGAAACGCCTGCAGGGCGCCTTGATTTCGCGAATCAAGATCATGTCGAAGATCAAGATTTCCGAAAAGCGCATCCCGCAGGACGGCCGCATCCAGGTGAACGTGGGCGGCCGCGACCTCGACTTGCGCGTATCGACGGTGCCCACGAACCATGGCGAGTCGATCGTCATGCGTATTCTCGACAAGGAGAATCTCTCGCTGGGACTGCCGCAACTGGGTTTCCTGTCGGACGACCAGAACAAGTTCGAGCGTTTCATCCACCTCTCCGATGGCGTGGTGCTCGTGACGGGGCCGACGGGTTCCGGCAAGTCGACGACGCTCTACGCCGCGCTGGGCCAGATCAATACGCCGGACAAGAAGCTGATCACGGTGGAGGATCCTGTCGAATACCAGATGTCGGGCATCAACCAGGTGCAGGTGAACCGCGACGTCGGCCTTGACTTTTCGGCGGCGCTGCGCTCGATTCTGCGCCAGGCCCCGAACATCGTGATGATCGGCGAAATCCGCGACTCGGAAACGGCGGACATCGCCATGGAGGCGGCCCTGACGGGCCATCTGGTGTTCTCGACCCTTCACACCAACGATGCGCCGTCCGCCGTCACGCGTCTGACGGACATGGGCGTGAAGCCGTTTCTGGTGGCCTCCGCGCTGCGGGCCGTCCTGGCCCAGCGTCTGGTTCGCGCCATCTGCGTCAACTGCAAGGAGGAATACACGCCGACGGAACGCGATCTCAAGATGCTGGGTTCGATCGCGAAGACGATCCCCGAACACATGTACGTGGGCAAGGGATGCGCGAAGTGCAACAACGGCTACAAGGGCCGCAAGGGCATTTTCGAAATCTTCGAAGTCGACGACACGATCCAGCGTCTCATTTTCGACCACGCGCCGTCCACGGTTCTGCGCCAGCGCGCCCGCGAAATGGGCATGCGCACGTTGCGCGAGGACGGCATGCTGAAGGTCGCCTCGGGCATGACCTCTCTGCGGGAAGTGCTGCAGGCGACGATGGGCGACGCCGACTGATGCGGCTCGGCGGTCGAATGGCGGACGGAACAAGACCATCGGAAAGAACGAGGAGAGCTTATGGCGACGGAAATTACGATGAAGGATCTGCTGCAGGCGACAATCGACGAGGGCGCGTCCGACCTGCACGTGCGCGCGCGGATGCCGCCGGAACTGCGCGTCCATGGCGAACTCGTGGCGATTGCCGACGATTCGTTCACGGAGGAGGACACCTATAAGCTCTGCACGGAAATCATGACGCCGGAGCAGATCGAGGAAGTCGAGCGGCATGGGGGCGCGGATTTCGCCGTCGCGCACGACGACGGGACGCGTTTCCGCGTTTCCGTCTTCAAGGAGCGCAAGCGCTGGGGCTGCGTGGCGCGCATGATTCCGTCGACGCTTCTGACGCTGGAGAAGATCGGCCTCCCGGAAACCGTCAAGGAACTGCTCTTCAAGCCGCGCGGCCTGATTCTCGTGACGGGGCCGACGGGTTCCGGCAAGTCGACGACGCTCGCCTCGATGATCGACGTCATCAACCAGGAACGCGGCGTCCACATCATCACGATCGAAGACCCGATCGAATTCTACCACACGTCGAAGAAGTCGCTGGTCACGCAGCGCGAAGTCGGCGCCGACGTGCCGTCCTTCGCCGAGGCCATTCGCCGCGCCCTGCGCCAGGATCCGGATGTGATTCTCGTCGGCGAAATGCGCGACCTTGAGACGATTGGCGCGGCCATCACCGCGGCCGAAACGGGCCATCTGGTATTCGGCACGCTGCACACGACTGGCGCCGCGGAGACGATCGACCGCATCGTCGACGCCTTCCCGACGGACCAGCAGGAACAGGTCCGCACGCAGCTCTCCGTGGGTTTGCAGGCGGTCATCTCGCAGATCCTGCTGCCCCGGCTCGACGCCAACGGCGAGGTCCACGGCCGGATTGCCGCCTTTGAGATCATGCTGGCGACGCCGTCCATCCGCTCGCGCATTCGCGACAACAAGACCTTCCAGATCCGTTCGGACATCCAGACGGGCGCGAAGTTCGGCATGGTGACGCTGGACACGTGCCTGATGCAGCATTACCGCAACGGACTCATCTCCTACGACGAACTCATCACCAAGAGCCAGGATCCCGATACCGTCGTCGCCAAGCTCAAGGAAGAAATGGGGCAGCGCTAAATGTCGGAAGCATTCGATCCCCTGTTGGACCTGCTGGTCCAGAACGGCGTTCTCGACGAGGCGGGCGTGGAGTCCGTTCGCGAGGAACAGCGCAACGACGGCGGCAAGACGATCCGCCAGATCATCGTCGATGGCGGGTATCTGGACGAAGACACGCTGCTTGGCATGATGGCCGCCTACCAGGGCTGCGAGGTCGTCGATCTCGCGAACATGGAGCTGTCCTCCGAAACGATCGAGGCGATTCCCGCCTCCATCGCGCGCATGTACAACGTCCTCTGCGTCGGCGTTGAGGACAATTCCGTGACCCTGGCGACGTCCAACCTCGTCGATCCGCGCGTGTCCGACGAAGTCGTCTTCGCGCTGTCGAAAGAGGTCCGGTTCGTCATGGCCCGCGAAAAGGACGTGATGGAGCGCATCTCCCAGCACTACGGCGATGCGGCCGATTCCGTCGAGGACATGCTGAAGTCGCTGGGCGAAGGGCTTGATGCCGACGAAACGCTCAAGAGCGATCCGAACGACGTCGCCGCGCTGGAAGGCGCCGCCAACAACAATGCGATCGTCAAGTTCGTCAACATGATTCTCTACCAGGGCGTCGTCGATCGCGCGGCCGACATCCATATCGAACCGTTCGAGCGCGATTTCAAGATCCGCTACCGCGTGGACGGCGCGTTGTACGAAGTGAAGGCTCCGGACGTGTCGATGGCGCCGGCCATCATCTCCCGCGTGAAGATCATGGCCAACCTGAACATTGCCGAACGCCGCGTGCCGCAGGACGGACGCATCGCCATCAATGTGGCGGGACGCCCGGTCGACCTGCGCGTGAGCTGTCTTCCGACGTCTCACGGCGAATCGGTGGTCATGCGTATTCTCGACCAGAGCGCAACGTCGCTCGACCTCGAAAACGTGGGTCTTCCCGAAGACGTCTACGAACAGGTCTCGATGGACATCGAGAAGCCGAACGGCATCATCGTGGTGACGGGGCCGACGGGTTCCGGCAAGACGACGACGCTCTATTCGGTGCTTCGCCGGATCAACCAGATCGACACCAAGCTGCTGACGGCCGAGGAACCTGTCGAATACGACATGGACGGCATTGTCCAGGTTCCGATCAACCATGAAGTCGGCAACGACTTTCCGAAGGTCCTGCGCGCCTTCCTGCGTCAAGACCCGGACATCATCATGATCGGGGAAATCCGTGACCTCGAAACGGCGGAAATCGCCATCCAGGCCGCATTGACCGGCCATCTGGTGTTCTCCACGCTCCATACGAACGACGCGGCCGGCGCCGTGATGCGTTTCGTCGACATGAACGTGGCGCCCTACATGGTCGCCTCCACGCTGGAGGCCGTGCTGGGGCAGCGTCTGCTGCGCACCTGCTGCAAGGAGTGCAAGGAAGGGTACGAGCCGGACAACGAAACCCTTGACCGCATCAATCTGACGCGCGACCAGATCGGCGGGCGCCCGTTCTATTTCGGCAAGGGCTGCAAGACCTGCAATGGCACGGGCTACAAGGGGCGCAAGGCCATCTTCGAATACCTGCGCGTTTCGAATCCGATCCGTGAACTGATCAACGCGCGCTCGCCCACGCTGATCATCCGGGAAAAGGCCCGCGAACTCGGCATGCGGACGATGCGCGAAGACGGCGTGCGCGCGATTCTCGACGGCTACACGACGGTCGACGAGGTCTTGCGCTACACCTGAGTCCGGAGTCCCGTCCGCGGCAGCCAGGAGACGGCCGGCGTCCGCATCCGCGCGCCGGCGTCCCGTCCGCGGCTTTCCGTCCCGGACGTTCCGGCCGCCCGGCGCGGCCGCGCCGGGCGGCTAGAGCTTGTCGCGATTGACGAAGTAGACCGCGCCGACCAGGCAGAACAGCGCCCAGAGGTAGTCCCAGCGCCATTTCTCCCCCATGAACAGAAGCATGAAGGGAATGAACACGCAGACGGTGACGACTTCCTGGACGATTTTCAATTGGGCGATGTTGAGTCCGGCGGCCGCGCCCAGGCGATTGGCCGGAACGGCAACGCAATACTCGAAGAAGGCGATGCCCCAGCTCGTCAGGATGGTGAGAAACAGCGGCAGCGGGCTTTCCGTCGAGAATTTCCCGCGCAAATGCCAATACCAGGCGAGGAGCATGATGAGGTTGCTCAGCGCAAGGAGGGCGACGCACAGCGCGACGCCAAGCGGCCTGGGGCAGTTCGGGACAAGATTCACGGGAAACTTCTCAGCCTGCCGGTTCGGATTTGGCGGGAAGAAGCGCACGGATCTTCTCGGCGAGCTCCCGGGCGCCTGCATGGTGCCAGGTGTCCAGGACGAAGGACCGGCCGTCCCGCGCGTAGACGGTCAGAATGCCCTTCGATTTCCACTTGTCGTCCTTGACGCCGACGATCTCGGCGAACGGCAGCGGCCGGTTGCCGACAAGCGATCCGGACAGCGCGGTTTCATCCCACGACAGGCTCTTCTTCCACTCGCGGGCGACCAGCAGCGCGATGATGACGGCGGCCGCGCCGGACAGGCCCGCGAATTGGTATTGGCGCGCGATGGCGCGGTCCTTCCGCGTGTGCAGGGTTTCCGTGAAATAGGATTCGTCGCGCTGCGGATAGGTGACGGACGCGTCGTAGAGGAACCAGCCGCAGAGGGCCAGAAAAAGAACGGCGACGCCGAGATGGCGCGTGGCGTATTCGCGATTGAGGGTAAGTTGCATGGGGCAGAGTATAACCGATTTGTGGTATACTGTCCACATGGGAACGAGGTTCGTTTCACTGGATTTCGAGACGACGGGCGCGGTGCCGGGCTGGCCGAACGAGCCGTGGCAGCTGGGGCTCGTCGCGGTTGAGGATGGCGTGCCGGTGGCCGGCACGCAATGGGAGACCTATTTTCGGGTCGCGGCGGATCGGCCTTTCTCCCGCCGGGCTCCAGGACGCTGGGCCGAATTGCGGGAGACGCTGGCGCTGGCGCCGACGGTCATGGACGCCTGGCCCGCATTGTCCGAACGGCTGGTCGGCGTTCCGCTTGTCGCGCACAATGCGGCGACGGAACGGACGATGCTGACCCGCCAGGCGCCGCTGACGCCGTGGGGGCCCTGGATCGACACGCTGCGGGTCGTCCGGAAATTCTGGCCGATTCTGAAGTCGTACGCCCTGGGGGATCTGATTCGGACGTTCGGCCTGGAGGCGCAGGTCCGGGAGTTCTGTCCGGACAGGACCTGGCATGACGCGCTCTACGACGCGTGCGCGGGGGCGGTTCTGTTCTGCCATGTCCTCAAAGCGCTGAAGGGAACGGCGTACGAGGGCGCCGAGGCGCTCGTGGACGGTCTGGGGCATGGAAGTCCGGGCGTGCCGACTCGGGCGGCAGAAGGGGCTGGACGGCCATTTGCCGCTGTGCTAGAATAGCCCCATGAAGACGTTTTTTTGTGTTGTCGCGGCGGGGCTGTCGTGGTCGGCCGCCGCCGTCGAGGTGGCGGCCCGCACGCTGTCGGTGACGCTTGACGAGCAGGCGAAGGGCGCGGTGACGCGCCTCGTGACGGCGCGGGGCGCCGACCTGGGGGCGGAGTCGGGAACAACGGCGCTTTTCGCGCTCAAGCTGACGCGGGTCGACGACTATGCGAAAAGCGTGTCGATCGGCCCGGACCAGGCGAAAGTCTGCGTCTGCGAAAAGACGGACGGAACGGTCCGTCTCGTCTACAGGGATCTGGGCGAAGCCTGCGCCGAAGTCGTCTGCACGGTCGGCGGCGCGGGAGACTGCGTCCGCTGGGGAATCTCCGTGACGGCGCGGCCGGGCTGGGCGCTTGAGGAGACGGCCTATCCAAGACTGCTGCTCGCGCGCTGCCTGGGCGGTTCGCCGGCGGACGACGCGTATGTCGTGGGGTCGGCCAAGGGCGGAGTCGTCAGGAACCCGGGCGCGCGCGGGACCTCGTGGCGGAGCTGCGTGAAAGAACCGGGCAGTCTCGTGGCGCAGTTCGCCACGCTGTACGACGAACGGGCGGGCCTCTACTACGGGGTGGAGGACGCGAAGGGATACGTGAAATGCATTGAGGCCGGGGGCGCGAAGGACGGCATCGTGCTGCTGACGCGGCGGCATGATTTCGAAACCGGCACGGTGCGCCAGGATTACGACGTCGTGACCGGCGGCTTCGAGGGAACGCCGGCCGACCCCTGCACCTGGCATGACGCGGCCGACCTTTACAGGAAATGGGCCGCGAAACAGGCCTGGTGCGGCACGCCGTTCAAAGACCGCAAGGATGTTCCCGCGTGGATGAAAGACGCCCCGGCCATCGTGCGGTTCACGCGCGACTGGCTCCAGGACCCGGAAACCATCCGCCGGTGGATGGCCGACTACTGGCGGAAGGAATTCCCCGCCGCGCCGCTGGTGATGGCCTACTGGGGATGGGAGAAGCATGACTGCTGGGTGACGCCCGACTACTTCCCCGTCTTTCCGGACAACGAGACGTTTGCCGCGCTGGTCAAGGACATGAAGGCGCTCGGCGGCCATGCCTTCCCGTGGCCGAGCGGGTACCACTGGACGCTGATGTACGACCGGAAGGAGGACGGCACGTTCGTCTGGGACGACCGCGCGCGCTTTGAGCGCGTGGCCAGTCCGCATAGCGTCCGGACCCGCGAGGGAACGCGCTACAATCGGATACCGGGCTGGTTGAAGGGCGGGCATACCGCCTGCCTGTGCGGCGGCGATCCCTGGACGATCGACTGGTGGAACAGGGACATCTGCCTCCCGTTGGCGAAGCTGGGCTGCGAAATGATCCAGATCGACCAGGTCGTCGGCGGGGCGTTCCCCGCGTGCTGGGCCGGGAACCATCCGCACGCGCCGGGTGAAGGCTTGTGGAAGACGGCGTGTTTCCGCCGCCAGCTGGAGACGATGCGCGAAACCATGCGGACGCAGGAGCCGGACGCGATCGTCTGCTTCGAGGAGCCCAACGAGCATTTCAACGATCTCATTGGCATTCAGGACTACCGGGATTGTGAAAGCCAGGCGGACGAGTGGGCGAGCGTTTTCAACTACCTCTACCACGAGTACGTGCCGTGTTTCCAGTCGAACCCGCGCCGCGGGAACCGGATCTGGCAGGCGCATGAGGCGGCAGACGGGCAGATGCCGTTCCTGACGCCTTCCGCGCGCGACTGCGAAGGCGAGGCGCCGGCGCTGCTGTGCGGAGACTTTGAACGGATCGGCAAAGACGGCCGCCACTTCTTCGGCTGGGACAAGCTGAGCGGATACAACGGCGTGGCCTGGAAGGGGACGATGAGCGTGGACCGCGAGACGAAGCACGACGGGGCGGCGGCCATCCGCCTGTCGGTCAAGCCGGGCGAGGAGGCGGTCCAGGTCTCGCAGAACATCAATCTCGACGACGCGGCGTTTCTGGGCGCGGGCAGGAGATTCCGTCTGTCCGCATGGCTGAAGACCGGCCATTCCAAAGGTCCCAACAGCGTCAACTTCTGTTTTCTGGGCGGACCGGGGGAAGGCGGCCGTTTGCCGTTTCCCCGACCCGAGGAAGGCTGGAAGAACGTCGCCCGCGACTTCACGATCGCGCCGGGGCCGGCTCAGCTGCGGATCATGATGCACCTCGCCGGAGACGCGGAGGCCTGGGTCGATTCCATGAAACTCGAAGAAGTCCTGGCCGACGGTTCGACGAAGGAGGTGCGGGTGTCGGGGCGGGGCGCATACGACGCGTTCATGCGCCGGTGGGTCGGCCTCTACCATGGCGAAGCCCGCGACTGGCTGGCGTTTGGCCGGCAGATCAAGCCGCCGCGGGTCGTCTGCGGCCACCAGGACTATCCGGTGACGTCCTCCGGAAAGACGAAACGGGTGTGCAAAAGGCCGAATGTCTTCTGCAACGCCTACGAGGCGGCGGACGGGCGGAAGGCCGTGGTTGTCGTGAACGCGACGAAGGAGAGGCAGACGGCGACGCTGTACGGCCACGGCAACCGGACGCAGGTGGTGCTGGCTCCCGACGAAATCCGGCTTCTTGCGCGGTAAATGGCATTGTGGTAGAATTGGGATGTCAGGACACAAGGAGTTGATGAAGAATGGCTATCTATGAGTACAGGGGCGTTGTCGAGCTGGTTGGCGAGACGAAGGCTTTCGGTCAGAACGGTTTCACGAAGCGCGATCTCGTGGTGGGGAACGATGTCGATTCCCCCAACAAGTATCCCAATCCCGTTTTGTTCACCTTCAAGAAAGAGCGCTGCGCGCTTTGCGATTCCGTTCAGAAGGGCGATCGCGTGATGGTCCACTTCTCGATCGACGGGCGTCGCTGGGACGGGCCGAACGGAACGCGCTATTTCACGGATCTGACGGGGCTGAAGCTTGAGAAGATCAATGGCGACGGCACGACGACGGTTCCGACGCCCGAGCCGCCGCCTCCGCCGGACGTCTCCGCCGATATGGGTCTGGCGGATACGGACAATCTTCCCTTCTGACGATTCGCGCGTGAAGACCTGGAAAGAACTGCTGGAACTGGGAAAGGATTACCTTGCCCGGAAAGGCGTTCCCGAGGCGGATGTGGCCATGGAGCTCCTGATGGGGCGGCTCCTGAAATGCGGGCGCGGATTTCTCGCGCCCCATTTCATGGAGACGCCTGCGGAGCGGTATGTCGAGGCCCTGCGCCGCGGCATGTCGCGTCTGGCGGCCGGCGAACCGATCCAGTACGTTCTGGGCGAGTGGGATTTCCGTTCGCTCACGCTGACGTGCGACAGGCGCGCGCTGATTCCGCGCCCCGAAACCGAGGAACTGGTCACCCGCGTTCTCGGATTTCTGAACGCCTACTCCGCGCAGACGCCGCCGGTGGTCGTGGACGTGGGAACGGGGAGCGGCTGCATTCTGCTGGCCCTCGCGCAGGAATTCAAGGGCGACGCGGCGTTTCTGGGGATTGACGTTTCGGCGGCGGCCGTTTCGCTTGCGGCCGAGAATGCGGCGCGCTGCGGGCTGTCGTCGCGGGTCGAGTTTGCCGTTTCCGACGGGCTGGACGATTTCGACGAACCCGGAATCGTGGACGTGCTCGTCTCGAATCCGCCGTACGTTCCCACGGACGCGTGCATGGAGCTGGATCCGCGAATCCGGAACTTCGAGCCGATGAACGCATTGGACGGCGGCGTGCAGGGGCTTGATTTCTACGAGCGGCTGATCGCGGACGCCTTGAACGTCGTCAAGCCGGGCGGCGGCGTCTTCTTCGAGATTGGAGACGGCCAGGGGGCGGCCCTCCGGAAACTGTTTTTCGACGCGGGTTTCGACGACATCCGAATCGAGTCCGACTATGCGGGCCATGACCGTTACGCGTCGGCGGTTCTGCGCTAGGTTGGACGAAAACGGAACCTCTGGGTTGTGGTATAATGGCGCGTATGGGCAGGAAGGTTCTCTTTTGGGGGCGGTTTGACCCTGGATATTCGCGCAATCGCGTCGCGGCGGCGCTGTTTCGCGAATTGGGCTGGGACGTCGATTTCTTTTTCGTGAAGTGGTTCCCCAAGTGGGGCGATCTGGAGGCGTGCGTGCGCGGGTTGGCCCGTCGTCCGAAACCGGATCTGATCTGGGTGCCGGTTTGCCGGCAGCGCGACATTCTGGCGGCCTGCCGCTGGGGGCGCCGCCGCGGCATCAAGGTCCTCTTCGACCCGATGATCTCCGCGTGGGACAAGAAGGTGCTCGAACAGCGGAAATGGGCGGCGGAGGAACCTCGCGCCCGGCGTCTCCATGCGCTGGAGACGCGGATGATGAACGCCCCCGATTTCGTCACGTGGGATACGAGCTGCCATGTCGATTTCTGCGCGCGCGAGTTCGCCGTTCCGCGGGAGAAGATGGCCCCGCTGTTCACGGGGACGGACGAAACGGTGTTCAAGCCCTGCGAAGACGACGCCCGCCTCGAACCCTACCGGCCGGAGCGGACGTTCCGCGTCCTGTACCATGGGGCGTATCTGCCCCTTCACGGAATGGAGTACGTCGTCGAAGCGGCGCGGATGACGCAGGGGCGGGGCATCCAGTGGGATTTGCTGGGCTGGGGCGCCTACAAGGCCCCGACCGAAGCGCTGGCCAGGGGGATTTCGAACATCGTCTTTCTGGACAAGGTTCCCTACGTCGACGTCCCCAAGGTCATTTACCGCGCCGACGTGGTGCTGGGGGTGTTCGGGACGACCGAGAAGGCTTCGCGCGTGATCGGCAACAAGATCTTCGAGGCCATGGGGTGCGCGCGCCCCGTCATCAACGAGCATTGCACGGGCTATCCGCCCGCGGCGAAGGACTGCAAGGCCATCAAGTTCGTGCCGGCGGGCGATGCGGCGGCCATTGTGCGGGCCGTTGAGGAGTATCGTGCCGATTGGGCAAACCGCGCCCGGTACAATGCGGAAGCCTATTCGTTCTTCAAAAGCCATTTTTCGGTCGCCGTCATCAAGGAGCAGTTGGCGGGGATCTTGAGACGGATGGGGCTTGAATAGTCGGTTTTCGCCGAATGGAACCTGAAGCCGGGGATGCGGTCCTATGGAGAAGCGCGTTGTCGTAGCGGGAGCGGGATTGTGGGGATGCACGGTCGCACGCGTGCTTGCGGAAGCCGGCGTGGCGGTGCGGGTCCTGGAGAAGCGGGCGGCGCCGGGCGGGAACATCCGGTGCGAAACCGATGCCGAAACCGGCATTGAGGTCCACGTCTACGGGTCGCACATCTTCCACACGCATTCGGACGACGTGTGGGCCTTTGTCCGGCGGTTCGTCGAATTCAACGGCTACCAGCACAAGGTCCTGGCGCGCCATGCGGGCCGGACGTTCTTTCTGCCGTTGGGGCTGGCGCTCGTCAACCGGTTCTACGGTCTCGATCTGACGCCGTCCGAACTGCCGGCGTTCATCGCCCGGGAGGCGCAGAAGGGGCTTTCCGGCCCGGGCGCCCCCGCGAATTTCGAGGAACAGGCGATTGCGCTGATTGGCCAGCCGCTTTACGCGGCGTTCATCCGGGAATACACCCGCAAGCAGTGGGGGACGGACCCCAGAAACCTGCCGGCGGCGATTATCCGGCGGCTGCCCGTTCGCGCCAATTACGACGTCAATTATTTTCCGGACTACCGGCAGGGCATTCCCCTGACGGGCTACAATTCGCTTTTCGAGCGCCTGCTGGACCATCCCAATATCGAGCTGACCTGCGCGTGCGCGTTTCGGCTTCCCGAATCCGGGGCGCTTGAAACGCCCGTCTTCTATTCGGGACCGATCGACGCCCTGTTCGGCTACCGGTTCGGGGCGTTGCCATGGCGCAGTCTCCGCTTCGAGTACGAACGCGTGCCGCAGGCCGACTATCAGGGCACCAGCGTCGTCAATTACACGGATGCGGACGTTCCCTACACGCGGATTCACGAATTCAAGCACTACCATCCCGAGAACCGGGACGTCATGTCGGCGGCGTCGACCGTCATCTGCAGGGAGTACCCGAAGACGTGGCAGCCGGGGGACGAGCCGTATTACGCGGTCGACACGCCGGAATCCCGGCGCCTGCTTGAGAAATACCGTGCGGAGGCCGCGAAATGTTCCCGGCTCGTCGTGGGCGGACGCCTTGGCGAGTACCGCTATTACGACATGGACCAGTCCATCGGACGGGCCCTTGAAGCGGCGCGGCGGTTTCTGCGCGGCTAGCGGCGGCCCGGACGGGCGCGGCTGCCGCATTTATCTGGAGAAACGATGAAAATTGGAAAAGCGGTCGAGTGGCTGAATGCCGAACTGAAGGTGGATGAATTTCCGGACGTGTCCAACAATGGAATTCAGATCGCGCGGAAGGGGGACGAGATCTCCCGCGTGGGATTCGGCGTGGATGCAAGCGTGCGGACCGTCCGGGCCGCCGTCGCCGCGGGCGTCCAGCTGCTCGTCGTCCACCACGGCATTTCGTGGGGCGGGGGCATCCGGCGTCTGACGGACGGGGTCTACAATGTCGTGAAGACCGCAATGGACGCGGATCTTGCGCTCTATGCCGTCCATCTGCCGCTGGACGCGAGTCCCGCGTATGGCAACAACCACGAACTGGCGCGGTATCTGGGCCTGGAGAGGATCGAACCGGCGTTCAACTACCACGGCAGCGTCATCGGCTGCGTCGGCGTTCTTCCCAACGGAAAGAAAGTCGGCATCTGTTCCGGCGGCGGGGGAGGCTTCGCGCCCGAGGCCAAGAAACTCGGCTGCGATCTCTACATCACGGGCGAGGCGGACTGGGGCGAGCGCATCGACGCGGAGAACGTCGGCATGCCGATGATCTGCGCGGGGCACTACCAGACGGAAACCTTTGGCGTCAAAGCGCTGGCCCGGGCGATGAAGAGGAAGCTCAAGCTGGACACGGTGTTCCTTCCCCGCGAAGCGGAGGGGTGAAATCCGTTAATGCAGACTTAACAGACGCGTGCTATAATCATGGCGCTGATTCAATCAAAGGAGAAGATGATGGATCTCTCGAATGCGACAAACCGGATCATGGTCCAGGGCGAACTCGTCACGAAAATCAAGGAAGAGGTCGGCAAGGTCATTGTCGGCCAGGAAAAGCTGGTGGACCGGCTGATTCTGGCGCTGGTGACGGACGGGCATATCCTGCTGGAAGGCGTGCCGGGACTTGCGAAAACGCTGAGCGTCAACACGCTGGCAAAAGTCCTCGGTCTGGATTTCAAGCGCATTTCCTTCACGCCGGATCTGCTGCCTGCGGACGTGGTGGGAACGCTGATCTACTCGCCGAAAACGGGCGAGTTCTCCCCGAAAAAGGGTCCCGTGTTCACCAATCTGCTGCTTGCGGACGAAATCAACCGCGCCCCCGCGAAGGTCCAAAGCGCGCTGCTCGAATCGATGCAGGAGAAGCAGGTCACGATCGGGGAGACGACCTACTCGCTGCCGAAGCCGTTTCTCGTGTTGGCCACTCAGAATCCGATCGAGCAGGAAGGGACCTATCCGCTGCCGGAGGCGCAGGTGGACCGCTTCATGTTCAAATGCCTGGTGGAGACGCCGCGCCGCGAAGACGAACGGCGCATCATGCAGCGTTTCGCCCAGCAGGCCAGAGTGCCGGAGGTCTCGACCGTCTGCACCATGGACGACATCGTGGCGCTCCGCGAAACGCTGAAGGACGTCTACTGCGACGAAAAGGTCGGCGACTACATTCTCGACATCGTCTTCGCCACCCGCGAGCCCGAGAAGAACAAGGGGCTTGAAGAGCTCAAGGAGCAGATCCAGGTCGGCTGCTCCCCGCGCGCGACGCTGTGCCTGAACAAGGCCGCGCGCGCCAATGCGCTTTTGCACGGCCGCGCGTACGCGACGCCGCAGGACGTCAAGGAGGTCGCGCACGACGTGCTGCGCCACCGCATCCTTCCGACCTACGAAGCGGAAGCCGAGAACATCGACGCGGACAAGATCATCGACAAGATCCTCTCGACGATTCCGGTTCCCTGACCATGATCGACGTGAAAGAGCTGATGGCGAAGGTGGGGAGAATCCGCATCCTCACCAATCGCCTGATCGACGACCAGCTGAGCGGCGACTACCATTCCACGTTCAAAGGGCAGGGCGTCGAGTTCGACGAGGTCCGTCCGTATGTGGCGGGCGACGACGTGCGCGCCATCGACTGGAACGTGACGGCCCGCACGGGCGTTCCCTTCATCAAGCGCTTCAGCGAGGAACGCGAGTTGACGGTGATGTTCCTCGTCGACGTTTCCGGCTCGCAGAGCTACGGGAGCGTCGCGCGGTCAAAGGCGGAGCTGGCCGCCGAAGTGTCGTCGCTGCTGGCCTTGACGGCGATCCGGAACCAGGACAAGATCGGGCTGATCCTGTTTTCCGATCGGATTGTCAAGTTCATCCCGCCGCGCAAAGGCCGGCAGAGCGTCATGCGCCTTGTGCGGGAAGTCCTGGCGGCCGAAGACGAGGCGACGGGGGGGACGGATCTCGCGCTCGCGCTTCGGTTCCTGAACGGCGTCCAGAAGCGCCGGGCCGTGGTGTTTCTCGTGAGCGATTTCCTGACGCGCGACGAAACCCACGAGAAGCTGCTCCGCGTCGTCTCGCGGCGGCATGATGTCGTCTGCATCCCCGTCGGCGATCCCGCGGAAAGCGAACTTCCCGACGTCGGGCTGGCCGAGCTTGAGGATCCGGAATCCGGGGAGCTGCTGCTGGTGGACACTTCGGATGCGGAGGTCCGCCGGCAATTCGCCCGGACGGCGCGGGACGCCGTCGAACAGCGCGACCGGTTTTTTGCCCGAAGCGGAATCGACAACGTGCCCGTGGCGACGGATCGCCCGTACATCAACGCCATTCGGGCCCTTTTCAAGCGGCGCGCGGACAAACGGTAGCGGAGCCATCGGCAATGACCATGAACAAACGAACACTGGTGGCGGCCGGATGGCTTCTGCTTGTTTCCGGAGGGGCCGCGCAGATCGCGGATCTCGGCCGCAACGGCGTGGGCCTGACGGTTGAGACCGACCTGGAGCGCGTCGATCCCGGCCGCGATTTCCAGGTTACGGTAACGGCGGTCGCCCCGCCCGGGAAGATGCTGGCGCTGCAGGATCTTCGCGACCGCTTCTCCGGGTTCCAGGTCGCGGAGGATTTTTCCGAAGAGCCCGTTGAAGACGCGGAGGGGAAGACGACCACCGTCACGCGGTGGCGTCTCGTGCCGGAGCCGTTCGCCCGGCGCTACCGCCTCGCGCCCTTTGTCGTCACGGTCATGGACAGGCCCGCCGCGGGAAACGCCGCCGTCCCCTCGACCGCTTTCTACACGTCGCCCGTGCTCTTCAATCCGCCGCCCCCGCGGGAGGCCGTGACGGGGGGAATGGAAATCGACCCCCAAAGGGATCTGCCGCCCCTGAGCTGGAGATTGGTCGGCATCGTCGCCGCCTGCCTGGCGGGGCTGGCGGGAATCGCCGCGCTGGTCTTCCTGATCGTCCGCAAAATCGGGCTGATGGTCCGGATCCATCGGATGAGTCCGATCGAACGGGCCCTTTACGAACTGGAGATCCTGCTGAAAAAGGGCCTGCCCGGTCGCGGGTTCTACAAGGACTTCTACGTGGAGCTGACGATGGTCGTCCGCCGGTACATCGAACGGCGCCATGCCGTCAGGGCCCCGAATCTGACGACCGGCGAGTTCCTTCGCGCGGCGCAGGACAATCCCGCGTTCACGCGGGAGGCGCTTGCCGATCTCCGGCAATTTCTCGAGTCTGCGGACATGGTCAAATTCGCGGGCGTCGAGGCGACGCCGGAAATGGCCGACGAGGCGACTGGAAAGGCGCGGAATTACCTTGATGCCGACAACCGCGCGGCATCGGACCCGGCGAGGTGACGGTGATGAATTTTGCATGGCCTCTGTGTTTTCTCCTGGCGATTCCGCTGGCCGGCGCGGCGTGGCGGATGCTGCGGCGCGGCCGGCGCGCGGGAGTCAAGTTCGCGCCGGTCGCCCGTCTGCCGGTGCGCACCGCCGGCTGGCGCGCGCGGGTGGCGAATGGCGCGCCCTGGTTCTTTCTGCTGGGAGCGGCCCTGCTGATGGTCGCCGCCGCCCGCCCGCGCACGGCGCTTTCGCGCGGGAACCGCAGCGTGGACGCGATCGCCATTGCCATGACGGTGGACGTCTCGGGCTCGATGGAGGCGCTGGACCTGACGCCGAAGGGGGCCAACTACATAACGCGGCTGGACGTGGTCAAGGAACTGTTCAGAAAATTCATCGAAGCGCGTCCCGACGATCTGATCGGACTCGTCACCTTTGGCGGCTACGCCTCGTCCCGCGTGCCGCTGACGGCCGACCACGAGGCCCTGCTCCACGTGCTGAAGGGCGTCGAGGTGCCGAGCGTCAGCTATGACGCGAACGGGCGTCAGGTGGACCCCGATGAAACGCTCACGGCCGTAGGGGACGGGCTTGCGACCGCGCTGGCCCGCCTGAAGGATGCCGAACCCAAATCGAAGATCGTCATTCTGCTTTCAGACGGCGTTTCCAACACGGGCGTGGTGGAGCCTTCACAGGCCGCCGCGGCCGCCGAGAAGCTCGGCATCCGCGTCTACACCATCGGCGTGGGCACGAATTCCCGGCGCACGCCATTCAGGGCGCGGGGCATGTTCGGCCGCACGCAGATTTCCTATGCCGCCATCCCCTTTGACGAATCGCAGTTGAAGTCGATTGCCGAAAAAACGCACGCGCGCTATTTTTCCGTGCGGGACGCCGAGGGACTCAAGGCGGCGCTGGAGGAAATCGATTCGCTTGAAAAGACCCCGCTGGACCGAACGGTCTACCAGCGCTGGGACGAGCATTTCGCGCCTTTTCTCCTTGGCGGCATGGTTCTCGTCCTGCTCGGCGTTTCGCTTCAGATGGCGGCGTCGCGCCGGTTGGTTTGACGGACTGATCAGAGGGAATGCCAATGAAATTCGTCTATCCTTGGATGTGGGTCCTGATTGTCCTCGTGCCCGTCATGGGCGCGGTTTGGGTCTATTTGCGCGCGCGCGCCGACAGGAAGCTGGACGGATTGGTTGCGCCGGCCCTGCGGCCGCGCCTCATGCCGCGCCATCCGTCGCTCTTCAATCTGCAGGCGACGCTGCTGCTGGCCGGGCTGTTTCTGATCGTTTTCGCGGCGGCGCGTCCGCAATGGGGACACTCGGCCCAGAAAATCCAATCGAGGACGCGCAATGTCGTCGTTGTCATCGACGTTTCGCGCTCGATGCTGGCGGCCGACGTCCACCCCAACCGGCTGGAGCGCGCGAAAGCGGACGTCGCCGACCTGATCGACTCGCTGGAGAACGACCGGTGCGCGCTGGTGGCCTTTCGCCGAACCGGCGTTCTGCTCTGTCCGCTGACGACCGACCACGCCTTTCTGCGGAGCGCCCTGGAGAGCGCCACGCCCGAATCGGCGCCGCGCGGGGAGACGGACCTCGGAAGCGCCATCCGGACGGCGCTGGACGCGCTCGATCCGGCGGCCGACGACCACAACGCCATCATCCTCATTTCCGACGGCGGGGATTTGCGCGGCGAAGCCGTTTCCGCCGCGCAGCTGGCCAGGAAACGCAACGTCCCGATTTTCACCGTCGGCATTGGAAATCCGAGGGCCGAAAGCCCGATTCCGGATGCGTCGGGAACGGGTTCGCAGCAGTTCCAGGGCAAGGCGGTGGGCACGAAACTTGAAGAGAAGGCGCTTGCCGCGATTTCCGACTTGTCGGGCGGCCGCTACGTGCCGCTGGCAACGGCCGGCACGGCGGAAACGACGCTGGGCGCCATCTACCGCCGCTTTCTGCGGCAGGTCGCCGTCAAGGAGCAGGCCGAAGAGGAGGAACTCCGCGCGACGGAGCGTTTCGGCCTGTTCCTCGTGCCCGGTCTGCTGCTGATTCTGGTTGCCGGCTGTTTCTCCCGGGGCCGCTTCGCGGGGCGCAACGTGCGGAAGGCGTGACCGGCCATGCGCATGTCCATCCCGCGTTTGCTGCTTCTCGCCATCCCATTCCTGCCGTGCCGGGCCGTCCATGCCCCGGAGGAGGGAACGCCGCCGCCCCCCCGGCTGCCGTCGGAAATGCCGCGGGTCGCCACGTCGGCCGATGGCGTGGTCGCCGTGGTCGCCGCCGACGTGCCGGGCGATCCCGTGGGTTTCCGGCTGCCGATTCTGCGATTTGCCTCGCGCACGATCCGGGAACTGGAGAGGGCCTTCAAACTTGAAGGCGGCAAGCAGAAGAGCGCGGGAATCGTCATTCACGCCCAGGACGGGACGACGAACGACGCGCGCGTGATCGTCCGTGTCGTCAACGGAGGGGCCTTGACGCGGATCTGGCTGCCCTCGCCGGGGTTCTCCAGGCTGGAGACGCTGCGGTTCGAGATCGCCAAGGCCTGGTTCCGGAATTGGGTGTACAGGGCGCGGGGGAAAGCGGTGGCGGAAGAGGCGCTTCTGCCGGACTGGGTTGTGCAGGGCTGTTTGCGGGCCCTGAACGCCGAACAGGCGCACGACGACACCCGTTTCGTGCTGAATCTCTGGAGTGAAGGGCGGCTGCCGTTCTTCCCGGGGCTGTGCGTCCATCTGCGGACAACGGACGGTCCGGCGGCGGCGGTCTCGGGCTATCTTGTCGGCTGGATGAAGGAAAAGCGGCTGTTCAGGAAGATGCTGGACCGCCTGGCCGGGGGCGAGCCCTGGAGTGGCGCCTGGCTGGCGGAAGAGCTGACGGGCGAGACGGATCCCGTTCGGCAAGACCGCGTTTCGGACGAGAGGCTGGCGCGTTTGACGCGCGCGGTTCTTTCCCCAGGACGCGCAAGCGATTGGGATGTGAAGGTTTTCACCTCTCGTCTCTTGCTTTATCCGCCCGAATTTGATAAAAGTATAGGCGCAAATTGCACATCTTGTACCTTCAGCGAGGCCATTGGTCTGGCGGCCGGAAATGAGACGGTCCGCCAGGCCGCGTGGCAGAAGGCGCGCGAGATGCCGTTTTGTGCCATCGGGCGTGGGGACGGCCTTGCCGCCGCGGCCGCCGCCTACCGCAAGTTTCTGGTAGGCGTCGCCCGCGGCGAGTCCGCCGAGGTCCTGCGACCGCTCCTGGACGAGGCGGATGGTTTGATGGAAAAGATGCTGAATGAAGACGGAAAAGACGATAACCGGTGACGTGGATCCGGACGTCCTCGACTACACGGTCGGGGACGACCCCGTTTTGGACATGGACCTTGTGCGCTGGGACTGTCTGGGCACGGCCGCGCACGTGACGATGCTTGCCGAGATGCCCGTCGTGCCGCCGGTCCTGACCCGCGAGGAGGCGAGCCGGGTTCGCGCGGCCCTTGCCGACGTGGTTGCGGACAAGACCTTCGTGATCCGCGAACAGGACCAGGACGTCCACATGGCGGTGGAGACGCGATTGACGGAAGTCCTCGGCGACCTGGGCCGGAAAATCCACACGGGGCGCAGCCGCAACGACCAGGTCGCGGTCGACGTGCGGCTTCACATCAAGGACCAGCTTCTCGGCGTCGAATCCGAACTGGCGGCTCTTGCGCGCGCGCTGGTCGATTTCGGCCGGGCGAACGACCGGCTGCCCATGGTGGGCCGGACCCATCTGCAGCCGGCCATGCCGAGTTCGGTCGGCGTTTGGGCGTCGGGGCATGCGGAAATGGTTCTCGACCAGCAGGCGAATCTGGAGGCGGCCTACAAGCTGAACGACCTCTGCCCCCTGGGAAGCGCGGCCGGGTACGGCGTTCCGCTGCCGCTGGACCGCCAGCGCACCAGCGACTTGCTGGGTTTCGCCCGTCCGCTGCACAGCGTCTTCGGCGCGTCGATGGCCCGCGGCGAGGATGAAGCCGCCCTGCTTTCGGCCTTGGCGCAGCTCATGGCGGTCCTGTCGCGCCTGGCTGAAGACCTCATTCTCTTTTCGATGCCCGAGTTCGGCTATTTCAAATTGCCGCGCGCCTACTGCACGGGCAGTTCGATCATGCCGCAGAAATACAATCCGGACGTGCTGGAGCTCGTGCGCTCGAAGACGGCGCAGGTCCTCGGGCTGGCGACGGCGTCGCTTTCGCTGCTCCACGCCATGCCCGGCGGATACAACCGCGATCTCCAGGACTGCAAGGGCCTCTACATGAAGGGGCTCTCGATCACGCGGACGACGCTGAGAATCCTCGCGAAAATCGTGCGCGGGCTGTCCGTCGATCCGGACGCCCTGCGCGGCGGGTTCGTCCCCGGGGTTTTCGCGACCGACGTGGCGCTGCGGAAAGTCGCCGCCGGGACGCCCTGGCGCGAAGCCTACCACCAGGTCCGCGACAATCTCGAAGCCCTGGCCGCCGAAGATCCGGACGCCGCCGTGGCGGCCAAGTCCCATGCGGGCGCGACGGCGGGACTCGATTGGTCGTTTTACGAGGCGCGTCTCGCCGGGCAGGACGCGCTGACACGGACCCGCAAGGCCGATTTTGAAAAGCACATGAAGGAGTTGTTGGGATGAACGAAAGCGGAATTACGGTTGCCCAGGCATGGGCCTATGGCGGTCCCCTGATGTGGGTTCTGGCGGGACTCTCCGTGGTCGCCCTCGCGGTGGTGCTCTACCTGCTGCTGGCGCAGCGGCGCGGCGCTCTCGCCCCGCGCACGCTGGTGAGCGACGTTTTCAGCAAACTTCAGGCGCGGGATCTGGGCGAAGCGCGCCGTCTCTGCGAGCGGCGGCCGTGCGCGTTTGCCGGGCTTGCGCTCGCCGCGCTCGATGCCGTGCGCGGCACCCCGGCCGGCACGAAGACCGATGTCAGATCGGCGATTGAGACGGCGGGTTCGCACGTCTCGGAACGGCTGCAGGCGTCGGTCGACTGGCTGGCGGATCTTGCGGTCATCGCGCCGCTCGTCGGTCTGCTGGGAACGGTTCTCGGCATGTTCCAGGCCTTTGGCGGCATCGCCAGCGACTTGGCCGCCAACGCGCGTCCGGTCGTTCTGGCCCAGGGCGTTTCCCAGGCGATCATCACGACGGTGTTCGGCCTTGTCATCTCCATTCCGTGTCTGGCGTTCCACGCGTTTCTCCGTCGTCGCACGGCCAAGCGCGTCGCGGGTCTGGAAACGCTGGCCGTGGCGCTTGAAAAGGCATTTGCATGAACTTCAACCGTACGCGCAAAAGCCATGCACCGGCCGTGCAGATGGCGTCTTTGATGGACGTCATCTTCCTGCTGCTGTGCTTCTTCGTGACGTCGAGCGTGTTTTCCCAGTGGGAAACGGAAGTGGCGATCGCCCTGCCGACGGCGAAGTCGGCGACCGTTCCCGGACGCATGCCCGGCGAGATCATCCTGAATCTCAACGAACAGGGCGACGTCACGATCAACGGGCAGAAACTGACCCTGGAGGACGTCACGGAGCGCCTGAAGCGGATTGCCCAGCTTTATCCGGGCCAGCCCGTGGTCATCCGCGCCGACAAGACGGCGGCCTATGAAAAGCTGATGGGGCTCATCGATGCGTGCCGTGCCGCAGACGTGTGGAACTTCTCCCTGGCGACGAAGGACGAGGGGAAGTGAGAGGCCGGCGACCGGAGTGAGGGGAGGATGTTCATGAGGAGAAACTTTTTGATCTTGGCCGCGGCTCTCGTCGCCGGTCTTTCGGCCGGGGCCGACGCGGGTCACTGGAATGGCGGGCGGACGGTTCCCTTCCATCGGCTGGCTCCGCTGGACGCCGCGGGCGACAAGGTCTCGCCGGGGGGGCGTCTGCCGGCGCCCATCTCGCAGGAGAAAACGTGCGCTCAGTGCCATGACGTCGCCTCGTCCCGCGGCGGATCCCATTTCCGCACGGGGCTTGACACCAACGATGCGCCCGCTTCGGTGCAGGGCGAGCCCTGGTTTCTCGCGGACGACCGGACGGCCACGGCCATTCCGCTTTCCCTGCACGGGCAGGAGGGCGCCAAATCGCCGCGCGAACTCGGCATCTCCTGCTGGCAGTGGACGAAGATGTTCGGCCGCGCCTTCCCGGGCGGCGGCATCGGCAGCGATCCGCGTGCCATGGAGGAGGTCGCGGGCGAGCGGCAGCGCTGGTTTGTGACGGGCGCCTTGGGCGTGAACTGCCTTGCCTGCCACCAGCAGGGCGGATACGATTCGAGCGAGTGGGCGCGCCAGGTTCTGCGCGAGAACTGGCAGGGGGCCGCCACGGCGGCGGCGGGCATCGGTCTTGTCGAGGGCATGAACGAGCGCCTTGAATCCTCCTGGGATGCCGCCTTTCTGAACGAGAATCCGGACGACCACCTCTTCCGGGTTCCCGAAAACACGGTTTACGACAAGACGCAGTTCGACCAGAAGAACCGCTGCCTGTTCAGGGTGGGCAAGCCGCAGAGCGGGAACTGCCTGTCCTGCCATGGCGTTTCGCAGAAAGGCATGCCGTCCCATCAGATTGCCGGCGACGTCCACCTCAAGCGGGGCCTGACGTGCATCGACTGCCATCAGAACGGCATGGACCATCGCGTGAAGACGAAGAGCTGCGCCGGCTGCCACGTGGGCGCGAAGGGAAGCGGTCCCCGTCCCGCCCATGCGGGCATTCCGCTGGTCCATTTCGAGAAGCTGTCCTGCACGGTCTGCCATGCGGGGGTGACGGAACGCGGCGAGCGCCGTCTGGTCCGGACGTCGCGCGCGAACCGCATCGGCATCTACGGCCGTGCGCAGTGGGCCACGGACAATCCCTTCATCCTCGAACCCGTGTTCGTCCGGAACGCGAAGGGCGTCATCGAGGCGCGGCGGATGGTGTGGCCGAGCTATTTCGCGGAACTGAAGGATGGTGCGCCGGTGCCGATTCTCCCGGACGCGCTCCAGGACGTCAAGGCCCTCGACACGACAAACGCCTTCACCAGGGCCGTCCTTGCGTCGGCTCTGCGGGAACTGGCCGCCCGGGCGGCGGACAAGGCGTACGCGTTCGTCGGCCATGGCCAGCTGTGGCGGCTCGAAGGCACGAACCTCGTCCACGCGGCGCACGCCGCCGCCAAGCCCGTGTCCTGGGCCTTGGGGCACGACGTCCGCCCCGCGCGCAAGGCCATGGGCGCGGCGCCGGCCGTCTGCGCCGACTGCCATTCGGACGATTCGCAGTTCTTCCTCGGCTCGATCCGGCCGGCGGGGCCGATTGTCGACGCCGCCGTCGAATCCGTTCCGCAAGCCGAATTCCTCGGCGTCGGAAGGTTCTACCACACCGTTCTGGGTTCAACCTTCGCGCTGCGTCCCGTGTTCAAGGTCTTCCTCTGGGTCGCGTTCGGCCTGATGTGCCTCTTTGCGGCGGCGACGGTTGCCTGGGCGTTTCAGAAACTCGCCAAGTGGGTGGCCGACGAGACGGGCGAATTCGCCTGGGGGCTCTTCAAGTGGCTGGTCGACCTTGGATTCGTGGCGGGTCTCCTCTACCAGATCCTGTCGGGCGCGCTCGGCTGGTTCATGGGCGGAATGACGGGCTGGTGGCTGGTTCTGCACATGGTCGCCGGCGGCGTCTTCGCGGCCTGCGCGCTGCTGATGCTGTTCTTCCGGACGGCCGACCGGACGAAGAAGCTGTGGATGTCCGTCCTGTGGGCCTTCTGGACGTTCCTGGCGGCCGCCGTCGTGTTCACGTCGGTCATGCCGATGATGACGGTCTTCGGGTCGCACGGACAGGAAATCCTCCTGTGGAGCCACCGGTGCACGTCGTTGTGCTTCGCGGCGGTCAGCTGCGCAATCTGCTGGATGTGCTGCAGAAAGAAATAGCGCGTGGAGAAATTCAGCCACAAGGCCATGGACACCGAGTTTTCGGTGTCCTTTGGTTTGACTGAGGACCCCTCTCTCTGCGGTGCGGCGGCGGCGGCCGTTTTCGACCGGATCGACGCCCTGGAACTGCTGTTGAGCCGGTTCAACGACACGAGCGACGTGGCGGTCGTCCGGGGACTGTCCCCGGGGCGGATCGCGACCGTCGCGGCCGAGACGATGGACCTTCTGGTGACGGCCACGCGCGTCTGCGCGGCAACGGGGGGCGCGTTCGACCCGACCGTCGGCCCGATCATGGACAGACTGCGCGCGGCGGGCGCAACCTGGGACGCGCTGCCCCGGGAGGCGCGCGACGAGGCGTTTGCGCGGGGCGGGATGCAGCGGCTTGTTCTGGACGTGGAACATCGCCGGGTTTCGGTCACGGCGGATGCCCTGGGCCGCGCGACGCCGCTCGAACTTGATTTTGGCGGAATCGGCAAGGGCTTTGCCCTGGACGAGGCGGCCCGCATTCTGAAGTCGGAGCAGTTTGAAATCGGCTCGTGTCTCCTGGACGCGGGCACGTCGACGCTGCTGGCGTGGGGCGACATGGACGGCACGGGCCGGGGCTGGCCGCTGGGAGTGGGTGGCGTCTGGAAGAAACGGACACGACTGGAGACGGTCGTTCGCCTGACGGATGGCGCGGCTCTTTCCGGAAGCGGTTTCGAGATCCGGGGACAGCATGTCGTGGACGTCCGGAAACGCGCCGCCGCCGGCCGGTGGGCGCAGACGTGGGCGTACTGCCCGACGTCGGCGGCCGTGGCAGACGCCCTGTCGACGGCGGCGCTTGCCTTGGATCCCGGCGAACTGGCAGGGGCGTGCCAGGAATTGTCCGCCCGCGTCCTGGTGGCAAGGGAACAGAAAATCTTCCTGGATCGCTTCCGAGACCCCCTGAAATGGTACTTTTAATAGCGATTGCCGCGCTTGATGCGTGGCACGGGATATGATAGATTATCGGAGACGCAGGAAAGCAAAGAAGATGACGATACGCTCCTATCTTGAGAGATTTGCGAAGGAAACGCCGCAGAACGTGGCTTTGCGCTATTGTCACGCCAAAACCTGGCGCACGCGCACCTACGCGGAGTTTCTGGCGGGCGTCCGGAAGACCGCCGAGGCGTATGGCCCCGGATTCGGTCTGAAGCCGCAGGTCGAGAACGTGGCACTCATCCTGCCGAACGGCCCCGACTGGATGGAGTCCTATCTGGCCTGCAGTGGCGCCGGCGTCAGCGTGGTTCCGCTGGATCCCAAACTCCATACGGAGGAAATCGCCTACATTCTTTCCGATTCGTCCGCCGTCGTCGTCACGACGGACCGGGCGCACCTGCCGGTCATGAGGAACATCGTTCCGCGGCTGGCCGCCGTCCGTGCGGTGGTTGTCGTCGATGGCGGGGAGACGGCCTACGAGCCGATTGGTTCCGTCCCGGTCTACGACTACGAAAGCCTGAAGTCGGCGGCGACGCCCGGCGCTTCGTGCTGGTTCGACGAGCACGTTGCGCGGGAAGGGGACGTGGCTTCGGTCATCTACACGTCGGGAACGACGGGCAAGCCGAAGGGCGCCATGATTACGCATGGCAATTTCACGGCCGATGCCGAGGGCGCCTTGGAGGCGTTTGACGAAACGCTCTCCCCCGAGGACGTCTTCCTGGTGGTGCTTCCGCTCTTCCACGCGTTTTCGTTCTGCACGAATTTCGTGGTGCCGATGCTCGTGGGCGCCGGCATGCATTTTGTCCGTTCGCTCTATACGATCGGCGAGGACGTCAAGTTCCTGCGCCCTTCCATTGTCATGAGCGTGCCGCTTCTGGCCGAGAAGATCTTCGACAAGATCGACGACAACCTGAAGAAGTCGGCAAAGGCGCGGATCCTGATGAAGATCGGTTTGAAGAAACTGGTCTTCCGGGCGATCCGGAAGGGGCTTGGCGGGCGGTTGCGCTTCATGATCGTCGGCGGCGCGCCGTGTCCGAAACATGTGCTGGAAGGGTACAAGGCTCTGGGCATCCCCGTTCTCGAAGGCTACGGCCTGACTGAATGTTCGCCCGTCGTTTCCATTTCGGGGCCGAAGTGCGCGCGCATCGGGACGATCGGGCGGAAGCTGACGAACATCGAAGTCCGGCTTGCCGACCGGAACGAGCAGGGCGTGGGGGAACTGCAGGTCCGCGGTCCGATCACCATGAGGGGCTACTGGCACAACGAGGCGGCGACGGCCGAGGCGTTCGACGCGGGCGGCTGGCTGAAGACCGGCGACCTGGCCACCATCGCGGCGGACGGGCTGATTTCCATTTGCGGGCGCAAGAAGGCGCTGATCGTCAACCGCGAAGGCAAGAACATCTATCCCGAAGAGGTCGAGAACCGGATTGCCGCCGACCCCCTCGTGTCCGATTGCATCGTCATCGGCTATCTCACGGGCGGGCTCCCGGGCGAGAGGGTGGGATGCGTCGTCCATCCGAACATGGATTTGCTGGTGGCGCGCAACGGCGGCGTCGAGCCGCCCTGGGAGGAGGCGGTGAAAATCGCCCAGCGGCACGTCCATGACCAGTGCGCGCATCTGGCGGACTACAAGCGCGTCCGCAAGGTCGTCGTCTCAAGGGAGCCGCTTGTGCGCACGTCGATTCAGAAAGTCAAGCGCGTCGTCTACAAGGGCACGCTGGACGAATAGGCAACGGACACGAGGGTTGTTGTGATGGAACGGGATAAATCGTTTTTGCTGTCGCCGGTCGTATTCGCCATTGGGATTTCCCTGCTGGCGTTGACGTGGGCGGTCATGGAACCTGCGGCCCTGCATCATGCGTTCGACAACGATGGCCGCTCCCCCTTCGAACTGGCGACGATTCCGTTTTTCGCGGCGATCGTCCCGCTCGTCTGGTGGAAATGCCCGTTTACGGGTTCGGCGCGCCGCCGGGCGCTTCTCTGCGCGGCGGTCAGCTGCGTGGCCTTTTTTGCCGTCTGCAAGGAACTGGATCTGCATCTGGCCGCCATGCACGCGCTCTTTCCGGACATTGTCAACGCCGATGGCGGCATCTCCGGCCTGACGCGGCCGGACGGGTCGCCGTTGACGGGGACGCCGTTCAAAATGAGGTTTCTGACCAATGGCGCCGTTCCCCTTTCCGCCAAGGCGTTCGTGCTCTTCTATTTTTCCGCCTTCTTCGGCGTCTTCGCCGCGCTCCTCGCCTACTTCGCGAAGGATCTGGTCGTCGGGTTCTTCAGACTGCATCCGGTGGCCTGGAGCGTCTGCTGCCTGGGCGGGAGCGGCGTGATGGTCCAGCTCTGCGACCGCATGCCGGCGTGGATGCGCCATCTGAAGGGGCTGCCGAAGGACAAGGCCATTGACGGAATTTCCTCCTTCTTCACCGCGTTTGAAGAAGGCGGCGAAATGATGATCGCCGTCTTCGCGCTGATCGCCATTCTCCAGGCGCATCGCATCTACAACGGGAACCGCTAGGGTTCGCGCGAGTCATGCAGCGCTCCCAGAAGGTGCGGGAACGGCCGGTTCCCCTGGCGATTGTCGGCGGCGGCGCGGCGGGGATGTTCGCGGCGACCGTTGCGGCGCAACGGGGCCTGGGATGCGTGATCTTCGAGCGCAAGGCGCGGTTGGGCGCCAAGGTCCTGATGACGGCGAATGGCCGGTGCAATTTCACCAAGGACGTCCCGGTCGACACGTTGCTTCGCGAGCTGGGCGAGCCGGCCGCGTCCTGGGCGGCCCGGGCCCTTCGCGAATGCACGCCCCAGGCCATCGCCCGCGGGTTCAGGAGCCTCGGCGTCGGAATCCGCCGGATGGAGGACGGCCGCCTGTTCCCCGATTCGGGCCAGGCCGCGACGATCGTCCATGCCTTTGGCGACGTGCTCCGGGATGCGGGCGTCCCGATTTGCTCCAACTGTCCCGTCACGGACGTCGCGCAAAGCGACGGCGGATTCCTCGTGCAGACGGAGAACTTCTCGCTCCGGGCGCAGAACGTGCTGATCGCCACGGGCGGCGTCTCGTTCCCCAAGACGGGTTCCGTGGGCGACGGACAGAATTTTGCGCGCGCGCTCGGGCATCGGATCGAACCGCTGCGTCCGGGGCTGGTCGGGTTTGAAGTGGACGACCGGACGGTGACGGACCGGGCCGGCGCCCGTTTCGAGAATGGTTCCGCGCGGGTCCTCGACGCCGCCGGCCGGGTCGTCCATGCCTGCCGCGGCGAAGTCGATTGCGAACGCTGGGGCCTGGGCGGCGCCGCCGTCTACAACTGCCAGCGCTGGATGGCCCATCATCCCGCGGACGGCGGATACGCGATCGAAATCCGTTTCGGCGACGACCGGCGGGTCTTGCGCAACCCGACGCCGCGTCCGCTCAAGGAGGCCATCGTGACGATCGGCGGCGTCTCGCTGGACGACGTCGATGCCGGGACGATGATGTCGCGGAAGATGCCCGGACTCTATTTCGCCGGGGAAGTCCTGGACGTCGACGGACCGACCGGCGGTTTCAATCTGACGCTTGCCTTTGCAACGGGGCGGCTGGCGGCAATGTCGTGTCTGGCACGGCGGAAGGTTCTCGGATGAAAACGAATTTTCACACGCACACGACCTGGTGCGACGGCAAGAACACGCCGGAGGAAATGGTCCATGCGGCTCTTGAAAAGGGCTTTTCGGTTCTCGGCTTCTCCTCCCATGCCAGATTGCCCGACATCGTCAAAGGCAATCTCACGCCCGCGTCGGCGGTGGCATACGCCGGGGAAATCCGCGATCTGTCCGCCCGGTACGCGGGGCGCATCCGCATCCTGTGCGGAATCGAGGCGGACTACATTCCCGGCGACACGGCGCCCGAACGGGCGCGCTACGCGCACTTGAATCTGGACTATCTGATCGGCTCCGTCCACAGCGTCGTCGCGCCGGACGGATGCCACGTGTCCGTCGACGACCGGCCGGAGTTGCTGACGGCCGGCATCCGCGACCATTTCGGCGGCGACGCCAGGGCGTTTCTGCGCGCCTATTTCGCCCAGAACCGGGACATGGTCGCCCAATGCGACTTCAACGTGGTGGGCCATCCCGATCTCGTGCGCAAGTTCAACGGCGTTCTGCGCTATTTCGACGAATCCGCGCCCTGGTACCGGGACGAGCTGGAGAAGACGGCCGATGCGATTGCGGCCAGCGGCAAAATCGTCGAAGTGAACACGGGCGCCATTTCGCGCGGCTGGATGGACGACGCCTATCCCTCCCGCGAATTCCGCGCCCTGCTGCGCGCCCGGGGCGTCAGGTTCCTGCTGAGTTCGGACGCCCATGCCGCCGCGGCGCTCGACTGCGCCTTCGACCGTTTTGCGCCGGAAGAGCGGTTTGTGGATTCGCCCGCATGAACTGGATGGCTTTCATTCTGGCCAGCGCCGTCTTTCTCGCGTTCTACGATCTGGCCAAGAAGGCGGCCGTCAGGGACAACGCCGTTCTTCCCGTCTTGCTCTTCGCCACGCTTTTCGGCGCCCTCGGCTACGTGGGGGCGCTGGCGGCTGCGGGGCGGATGGCCACGGTCCTGGAGATCGGCGGACGGGAGGCCGTTCTCGTGCTGGTCAAGGCGCTGATCGTCGCCACCTCCTGGATCCTGACGTACCATGCGCTCCGGACGCTGCCGTTGACGATCGCCACGCCCATTCGCGCATCGGCGCCGGCGCTTGTCTTTGCGGCCGCGTTCTTTCTCTATGGCGAACGGCCCTCGGTCGTGCAGGGCGCCGGCATGCTGCTGGTGTTCGTCGGCTATTGGACGTTCAGCTGGGCGGGACGGCACGAGGGAATCGATTTCTTCCGGACGCCGGCCGTCTGGTGCGCGATCGGCGGCATGTGCTTCAGCGCGGCGTCCAGCATGTGGGACAAGTACATTCTCCAGTTCGCCCGACTTCCCGTCGAGAAGATGCAGTTCTGGTTCCAGGTCGATCTCGTGCTCGTGTACGCCGTCGTTCTCCTGGCGTGGCGCGTGTGCGGCTTCGACGCGAAGCGGTTTCAGTGGCGATGGACGATTCCTGCGGTGGGCGTGCTGCTGGCGGCGGCGGACTGGTTCTATTTCCGCGGCCTCGCCATCCCGGACGTCGCCGTTTCCGTGGCTTCGCTGACGCGCCGTTTCTCCGTCGTCATCACGTTCGCCCTGGGCGCCGTTCTCTTCCATGAGCGCAATCTGCGCCGCAAGGGCCTCGCTCTCGCCGCGATCGTGTGCGGCATTGCCCTGCTCGCGCTCGGGAAATGACGGCCGCGCTGGGGCTTTCGCGTCCGGCCGTTCCGTCCCCGCCGCCGTCGTTGTCGTCGGGGGTTGCGGCTGAAAGGGGAATTGCGCTATAATCTCCGCATGGAAACGACACGGGCGCCGGGGGCGTCTTGCCCGTCCGGACGCCAACGGAGGGGAGGGGATCTCCCGGGCGAAGGAAAATGGAAATGGCGAATGGCGCGAACACGGCCGCGCCGCGGGGCGGCTCCGGCCTTTCGGAGCCGTCGCCGCCGGTCCCCGGCGGCGGTGATGGCGCGCGCGGGAAACGGTCGGCAGGAGGGCATGCGATGAGAGGTGCGGGATTCTTGGCTTTGCTGGCGGCGGGCGCGTGCGCGGCGGGTGCGGATGTCGTCGACTGCGTGGATACGCGGATTGGCGGATCCTATCGCGGCCACACGTTCCCCGGCGCGACTTGTCCGTTTTCGCTCGTGCAGGCGAGTCCGGACACGGGGCATTGCGATTGGGACCATTGCTCGGGGTACGTCTGGGAAGATCCCTGCGTCTACGGCTTCACGCAGACGCATTTGAGCGGAACGGGATGCCCGGATCTGGAAGATGTCAGGCTCCTTCCGTTCGTGGAGGGCTTTGCCGACTCCAATCCCCTCGCGTGGCGGCAGGCCAAGGATTCGCGGACGGAAATCGGCCGGCCCGGCTATTACGCCATCGTGCTGACGAATGAAAACATCCGCGTCGAGGCAACCGCGACGCCGCGCGTGGGCGTCTACCGCGTGACGGCGCCGGCGGATCGGCCGCTGCAGATGCTCGTCGATCTGCAGTGGGTGAATGCGGGCCGAATGGACGGAGCTGTCGTTGAATTCCAAAACGAGATGGGGCGGGACCGGAAGACGATCCTGGGAGGGCGTCGGACGCAGGCCTGGCTGAAGCGGAGCGTTTACTGGAAAGTGGTTTTCGACCGTCCGTGGCGGAAGGCGACGAAACTGCCGCGCGTCAATCCGAAGGAAAAGGGCGAACGGTGGGTGTTGGACTTTGGCCCCGGCGCGCCGCTGGTCGTCAAGGCCGCCATTTCGACGGTGGATTGCGAGGGCGCGCGGAAGAACTTTCGCGCCGAGGCCGAGCGGAAGAGTTTCGACGAGATCCGCGGGGAAGCCCGGGAGCGGTGGCGGGAGGTGCTGGGCCGGCTGGAAGTCCCCGGCGCGACCGACGAACAGCGGACGGCCTTCTACACGTCGCTTTACCACCTGTTCATCCAGCCGAACGACATTGCCGACGTCGACGGACGCTATCGCGGCGGCGACAACAGGATCCATGCGGCGGCGGACGGCGTCTACTACACGGGGTTTTCGCTGTGGGACACGTTTCGTGCGGCGCATCCGTTCTACACGCTGGCGACGCCGGAACGCGTGGACGGATTCGTCAATTCCATGCTCGGCCATTACCGGGCCATGGGCTTCCTGCCGGTCATCCCCTATTTTGGCTGGGAATCCCATTGCATGATCGGCAATCACGCCATTCCCGTCATCGTCGACGCCTACAAAAAGGGATTCCGCGGCTTCGACGCCGATCTGGCCTTCGAGGCCGTGACGAATTCGATCACGCTGAAACACGTGGATCCGTTCGGGCGGCCGAAAATCAAGGAAGACTGGGATCTCTACGACCGCTACGGCTACTATCCCTTCGACCGGATTCGCGGCGAATCCGTCTCGCGGACGCTGGAATGCGGTTTCGACGACTGGTGTGCGGCGGAATTCTGCAGGGCGAGGGGCCAGGGCGACGAGGCCTTCTTCCGCAAGCGGAGCGGCTATTGGAAGAACGTGTTCGATCCGTCCATCGGTTTCATGCGCGGCAAGGATGTCGCCGGCAGGTGGCGGACGCCGTACGATCCGTTCCGTCTGGGCCATGGCGGGGACACGGCCAACGACTTCACGGAAGGCAATGCGTTTCAGTATACGTGGCATGTGCTGCAGGATCCCGAGGGCCTGATTGGCGCGCTGGGCGGCAACGAGGCGTTCGTGAAGAAGCTGGACGCCCTGTTCGTCCAGCCCGAACGAACGGACGGCATGGGCTTCGTGGGCGACGTGACGGGTTTGATCGGGCAGTATGCGCACGGGAACGAGCCGAGCCACCACGTGGCGTATTTCTACTCCATCGCGGGGCGTCCCGACCGGACGGCTGACGTGGTGCGCGAAGTCTGCGACCGATTCTACGGCGTGAAACCGGGCGACCTGTGCGGCAACGACGATTGCGGGCAGATGAGCGCCTGGTATGTTTTCGCCGCCATGGGCTTCTATCCGTTCAATCCGTGCAGCGGCGTCTACGTTCTCGGGGCGCCGCAGTTCCCGGAAGTCGTGTTGAAGCGGCCCGGCGGGAAGGAGTTCCGCGTCCGCGCGAAGAACTTGTCGCGGGCGAACAGATACGTGACGGGCGTGCGGCTGAATGGGCGGCCCCTCGCGGGATGGCGCCTGCCGCACGATGCCGTTGTCGCGGGCGGCGAACTGGAGTTTACGATGGGAGGGAAGTGAATGGGCGCGGCGGAAAATCTGGTGGCGCTGCTGAAGGCGCGCGGGCTGACCTGCGCGACGGCCGAATCGTGCACGGGCGGCGGCGTCGGCCATGCGATCACGGCCGTGCCGGGGTCGAGCGCGGTCTTCCAGGGCGGCGTCATCTGCTATGGCAATTCGGTCAAGCGGCACGTGCTCGGCGTGCCGGAGGCGGTCCTGGCCACCGTCGGCGCGGTAAGCGCCGACTGCGCGGCGGCCATGGCGGAGGGGGCGCGGAAATTGCTGAAGACGGATCTGGCGGTCGCGGTGACGGGCATTGCGGGCCCCGATGGCGGCAGCGCCGGAAAACCCGTCGGCCTTGTCTGGTTTGGCCTGGCGACGCCGGACGGCGTGCGGACGGAGAAGGCCATCTTCCGCGGGGACCGTGCCGGAATCCGGGCGCACGCCGTCATTCACGCCCTGGGCATGCTGACCGTGGCCGCGACATGAGAAAGGAACTGGCGATGCGAAGGGAACTTGCAGTTGGAATGTTGCTGCTGGCCGGATGCGTCTCGGCCGCCGAGGTCGTCCTGTTCGATGCCGCGACGGCGGCGGATTCGAAGGCGATTCGCGCGCAAGACGGGTCGACGTTCGTTTTGGAAAACGGCCTGCTGACGGTTGCGACGAAGCCGAGCGAGAAATATCCGGGCGTCGCCATCAGGGGCGAATGGGATCTTTCGGACTGCGGACGGATCGAAGTCGAGTTCGTGAATGGCGGCATCCACGGCCAGTACACGATTCGCCTGCTGAATGCCGGCGGTTCGCCCGCGGGAAAGGGCTGCTACATCGCGAAGCTCCCCGTCAAAGGCGAAAAGCACGCCGTCGTCTCCCAGCCGATTCCGCCGGACCTGCCGAATTGGCACGAGATTGTCGGGAAGCTGACGCGCGTCCGCACGTGGGCGCTTCCGTACATGGTCTGGGCCCGTCTGCCGGCGGAGGGACGGAGCGCCTGGGATTCGCGCGGCGGCGTGAAGGTGGCGACGCTGGACGCAAAGGCGGTGAAGGAGGTGGCCGTCTACATCAACACGCCGAAGCTGCCGCACGTGTGGAGCATCCGGCGGATCGTCGCCAAAGGGGCGCCGTGCGCGGTTGACGGCATCCCGGAATTCGCCAAGATGACGCCGCGGCAGTTCTTCCCGTTCATCGACGCGTATGGGCAGTTCAAGCACCGCGAGTGGCCGGACAAGGTCCATGCGGACGCCGACTTCGCGCGGCAGCGGGCGAAGGAGGAAAAGGATCTCGCGGCCCACCCCGGGCCGAAGGGGTGGGACCGGTGGGGCGGTTGGGCCGAGGGGCCGCAACTGGAGAAAACCGGCGGGTTCACGACGGCCAAATGGAAAGGCAAGTGGTGGATTGTCGATCCGGACGGACACCTGTGGTGGAGCCACGGGCCCGTGCGCGTCACGCCAAGCGGCGCCACGACGGCCCTGGACGGGCACGAGGACTGGTTCGAGCGCCTGCCGGCGAAGGACGAACCCGAGGCGGAATTCTACTCGACGCGCGACCAGCTGCTCTTCCCGTACTACGCGCGCTGGAAGATGTCGCGCATCTATGACTTCTCGGCGCAGAACATCGCCCGCAAATACGGCAGGGGCTGGTATGAAACCTGGAGCGAGTTGGCGCATCGCCGTCTGCGCAGCTGGGGGTGCAATACGATCGCCAACTCGTCCGACAAGGCCATCTGCCTGATGGACCGCACGCCGTATACGGACCGTTATGAGATCCACGCGCGTCCGATTGCCGGCCACCGGGGCGGCTGGTGGGATTTCTGCGATCCCTTCGACCCGTCGTTCCGCGCGGAAGCCCGCCGCAAGACGGTGGAACTCCGCGAACAGTTCGCGGATCCGTGGTGCTTCGGCTTCTTTGTCGACAACGAGCACCACTGGGGCGATGCGTGCACGTTCGCCGAGTCGGCGATCAAGTCTCCGGCCGATCAGCCTTGCAAGCGGGTCTTTCGCGAGCGTCTCCGGGCGAAGTATGGCGACATCGCGAAATTGAATGCGCAGTGGGGGACGGCCTACGGGGACTGGGAGGATTTCCTGGCCGTCGTCACGCCGCCGGCGCGCACGGGCGCCCGAGACGACCTTGAGGCGTTCACCTCGGAAATCGCGGAGACGTACTACCGCATCATCCGCGAGGAGCTGAAGAAAGCCGCGCCGGGGAAACTCTACCTCGGCTGCCGCTGGGCGGGCGGGGCGCCGGAATTCACCGTGCGCGCGGCCGCGAAGTACTGCGACGTCCTGAGCTACAACATCTACCGGCGCCATTTGCGCGAGTTCAGGCTCCCCGAAGGCGTGGACAAGCCGGTTCTCGTGGGCGAGTTCCATTTTGGCGCGCTGGACCGCGGTCCGTTCTGCCCGGGGCTGATTCTGCTGCGCGACCAGCAGGAGCGCGGCCGGGTCTACGAGGACTACGTCCGCTCGGCCCTGGAACACCCGCAGTTCGTCGGCGTCCATTGGCACCAGTTCTCCGACCAGGCGACGGCCGGTCGCTTCGACGGCGAGAACATGCAGGTCGGCTGGACGGACGTGTGCGACACCCCGTATTGGGAAACGATTGAAGGCATCCGCAAGATCGGCTATGATCTCTACCCGGTCCGGGCCGGAAAATAGTCCGCCCGGCCCCTCAACTTTCGGATCGGAAGAAATTGCAGAAACAGAAAGTCAGCTACATCGAGCGGTTGGAGCATTCGCTCGTCAAACTCATCCAGCAGCCGGGCGCCGACAAAAAGGCGCATGGCGGCGCCCGGGCGCTCCTGAATTTCCTGAAGGGGATCTCGTATCTTTTCTGCGCGGCGGTCGCGGTCCGGTATTTCTTCTACAAGGTGGGGGTTTTGCGGCGCTTCCCGCTGGGCTGCCAGGTCATTTCGATCGGCAACGTGACGGCGGGCGGAACGGGGAAAACCCCCGTCACCGAGAAATTCGCCCGGGAACTGGCGGCGGCCGGCCGGAAAGTGGCGATCCTGTCGCGCGGCTACCGGCGCAAGGAAAAGCCGTGGTGGCAGCGGATGTTCTCGGACATGATCGAGCCGCCGCTCGTCGTCAGCGACGGCACGCGCATCCACCTCGACGCGGCGACGGGCGGCGATGAGCCCTACATGCTGGCCTCCAATCTGCCGGGGGTGTGCGTCGTCGTGGACCGCAACCGGGTGAAGGCCGGCCGATATGCGATTTCGCGTTTCGGGTGCGACACGCTGATTCTGGACGACGGATTCCAGTACCAGCGGCTGAAGCATTCGCTGGAGGTCGTGCTTGTGGACAAGACCAATCCGTTCGGCAACGGCCACATGCTTCCGCGCGGCGTCCTGCGCGAGCCGGCCAGGCACATCGGCCGCGCGGACTTCATCTTCATCACGAAGTCCGACGGCCAGACGGAAGAGGTCGTCAGGCGGATCCGGGAATACAACAGGAAGGCCGAGATCATCGAATGCCGGCATGCGCCCCGCCTGCTGAAGGACGTCTGGTCGCGCGAAGAGCTTCCGCTGACATGGCTGAAGGGAAAGACGCTTGCGACGCTGTCGGGCATTGCCGTCCCGCAGGGATTCGAGGACTCGCTGCGCAAATTGGGCGCGCGGGTGATCTGGTGCGAACGATATGCCGATCACCACCGGTATGACTCGTCGGAAATCCTCTACGCGCTCAACAGGACGGCCGACTTGCATGCCGATGCGCTGATTACGACGGAAAAGGACGCCGTCCGTTTCCCGCGATTCGAGACAACGCCGGTTCCCTGCTACTATCTGCGCGTGGACATCGAGATCCTGAAGGGGGCGGAGAATTTTGCCACGGCGGTCAACCACATCTGCAATGTGCGTCCGCGAAGCGCCGCCGCGCCGGTGAAAACGGGAGATGCGCCGGCGTGAGGGGGCGGGTGTCCGTTTGGCGCGCGCTCGCCGCTCTCCTGTGCTGTCTTCTCGGCGGGGCCCGTCCTGTCGCGCGCAGTCCCATTGCCGTCATCCAGGCCGTCGAATCCTGCGCGCCGGCCGATCGGGCCTATGCGGCCTCGCGGGCCAGGTACGTCGTCGACGGCCTGGCGTCGGGCGGCGTGAAAGCCGATCTGTCCGCCGACAAGGCGCTGGACGCGGTTCTGTCCGGCCGCCGTCTGGCCTATCTGGTGACGATGCAGAAGCCGTCTCCGGCGCACATGGCCGCACTCGACCGGTTCCGCGCCCGCGGCGGCAAGGTCGCGGTTCTGCAATCCTATTCGTCCGACCTGGCGTCGCGCCTGGGCGTTGCCGTCGAGGGCGTTTCCCGCCGGCGCGGGAAGGTTCGGGTCCGGCCCTTCAAGGGCGGCTGGTGGCTGGGCAACTATTTTTCGAGCGACGAGACGGAGGAGGAACGGGCGCGGCAGCTGCTGGCCTTGGCGGAACAGGCGGTGCCGGGGGTCTGGGACGCGGCGGCCTGGGAGGCGAAACGGCAGACGCGTCTGGCGGCGGATCGCGCGTATGGCGCGAAGCAGACGCCGCGTCCCGGGGAAATCCACGCGGTCTGGGACCATTCGGGAGAGGGCCTTTATCCGGGCGACTGGCCGCGAACGATGCGGATGCTCCAGGCCAACCGCATCACGGATCTGTTCGTCAACGTCGCCGGGGCGGGCTTCGGCCACTATCCCTCGAAGGTCCTTCCGGCGTCCGCGACGCTGACGGCCGCGGGCGACCAGCTGTCGTCCTGCCTTGCGGCGGCGCGCGGAACGGGAATCCGCGTCCACGCCTGGGTTCTGTGCTTCAATGCGACACGGGCCTCGCCGGCGAAGAAGGCGGCTTTCGCGAAAAAGGGATGGCTGCTGAAGGACGTGCAGGGGCGCGTGACGGATTATCTGAATCCGACCCACGCCGATCTGCGCCAGTATCTCCTGGCGACGATCGACGAGCTGGCGGGCAACTATGCCGTGTCGGGCATCCACCTCGACTTTGTCCGCTGGTACGAAAAGGCGACCGGCAAGCCGAAGCGTCCCGACCGCGCCATCACGACGTTTGTCGAGGCCGTGCGGCAGCGCGTGCGCGCGGTCCGCCCCGGGGCGATTCTGTCGGCGGCCGTTCTGGGGAACTATCCGTCCTGCGTCACGTCGGTGGGGCAGGACTGGAAGGCGTGGATCGACGCCGGCCTTGTCGACTACGTCGTTCCGATGAACTACGTCCCCGATACGCCGCGGCTGGCCGCATTGGTCCAGAAGCAGGGATTGACGCGCGCCCAGGCGCGCCATGTCATCGGGGGCATCGGCGTTACGGCGAACGAGTCCACGCTGACGCCGCGCCAGGTCGTCGACCAGATCAACTTTTCCCGGCAGGCGGGCTTTGCGGGAGTGGCCCTCTTCGATCTCGATGCGACGCTCGCGACGCGGGTGCTGCCGATTCTCCGGCTGGGACTGTTCAAATAGGACGGCGATCCGCCTGCGGCGCGAAATCGTCCGCGAAGCGCCCTTGCCTCGGAACGGGCCGTCGTGCGGCCTTCCGCCTGCCGGCTGGAATTTGACAGGCGTTTCCGATTCATCTACAATGTAGGCCGTTTCGTTTCGCCGGGGATGTCCGCGGTTGCCATTCGCGCGGATTCCCCGTGTCGCGTGTTGCCACTGGCAAATCCAAAGAAAGGAATCGGACATGAAGTTGACGGCAGGACTCGCGGCGGCGGTGGCCGTTTGCGTCGCAGGCTCCGCAGTGGCGGCGCAACCGGCTTTCGACACGTTCATCGCGCATCGCGGCGAATCGCACGATGCGCCGGAAAATACGCTTCCTGCCTACCGGATGGCGGTTGAGCGCGGTTTTGGCTTCGAATGCGACGTCTATCTTTCGGCGGACAAGAGGGTCTTCACGTTTCATGACGGCAATCTGACGCGGACGACGGCGGGCGCCTGCACGAAGGACTGTGCGGCCGCGAACTGGGAGACGGAGATCTCGAAGGTCGACGTGGGCGGCTGGGGCAAGTGGAAAGGCTCGAAATATTCGCCGACGCGTCCCGCCCTCCTGGAGGAATTGCTTCAGCTGGCGGTCGACGGCCGCCAGATCTACGTGGAGGTGAAGCCGGGACCCGAAATCGTGCCGTATATCAGACGGATCTTCGCGAAGCAGACGAAGGCCACGCCGAAGAACACGCTGTTCATCTCCTTCAACAAGGAAAGTTGCAAGGCGCTCAAGGAGCAGATGCCCGAATACAAGGTCTTCTGGCTGACTCTCTCGGCCCGCGGACCGAGGAACCGGCCGGTCGGCATTTCCGCCCAGGAGGTCATTGCGGCTTTGAAGGAGACGAAGGCCGACGGCGTCGACTGCCACTTCGATCCCAAGTACATTACGGCGGCGTTCATCAAGGAAATCAGGGACGCCGGCTACGAGTTCCACGTGTGGACGGTCGACGATCTGAAGACCTCGCTGCTGGCGTTCGAGCGCGGCGCGCAGACGGTGACGACGAACTGCGCAAAAAAACAGCTGGACGAATACAACGCCCGGAAGTAGCGCGGCGGTTTATGGTATAATGGCGACCATGAACAAGGTTGTCGTTTGGGGAGTTCTGTGCATGGGCTTGTTGGGCGTGCATGCGGAAATCGACCGCGCGCTGGCGGATGCGGCGCTTGCGCGCGGCGTGAAGATTGCCGTGTGGCCGCAGGGCCGGATCCCCGTCCAGAAGGGAACGGGCGCGTTTGCCGTCAAGGACACGAATGGCGGCATCGTGCGCCTTACGGACGTCAACGTGCCCGAACTCGCCTTCTTCCCCGCCGGGGGATCGGGCGTCTGCCCGGCCGTTCTCGTGTGTCCGGGCGGCGGCTATTCGATTCTGGCCTACAATCACGAGGGCGTGGAAATCGCCGAGGCGCTGAACGCGATCGGCTTCTCCGCGTTTGTCCTGAAGTATCGTTGTCCCGGCCAGCGCGACGCGGCGCTGATGGACGCCCAGCGGGCCTTGTCGCTGATTCGCGCCAGGGCCGACGAGTGGAAGATCGATCCAAAGCGCCTGGGCATCATGGGGTTTTCGGCGGGCGCCAACCTGGCCTGCCGCGTGTCGACCTGCCATCGGCACCGTTCGTATGCGGCGGTCGACGCGGCGGATGCGTTTTCCTGCCGTCCGGACTTCTCGCTTCCCATCTATCCGTGGATGCTCGTGGTCGGCGAGAACAAGGAGAAGACGCTGCCGCTGACGCTGCGGGGCGATTTCCCCGTGGACGAGACGACGCCCCCGGCGTTCATCGTCCAGACGGAGGACGATTTCGCCCATGTCGAAAATGCCCTCGGCTACTACGCCGCGCTGAAGTACGCCGGCGTGATGGCCGAAATGCATCTCTTCCCGAAAGGGGGGCACGGCTACGGCATCCGTCCGCATGGAACGGACGTTGACGGCTGGGAAGCGCTGGCCGCCAAATGGCTGACGCGCAATTTCAAGTCGCTTCCCTGAATCGCATGATCGGGTTCGGCAGATTCGTTTTTCAGTCTCCTGGGCGCGTGGTGAAATGGCAGACACGCTGGATTTAGGTTCCAGTTCCGCGAGGAGTGGGGGTTCGAGTCCCTTCGCGCCCACCATCGGCGATTCTCCGTTCGGCAGCGAACGGAAGATTCTGCGCCGGTAGGAAGCCCGGTCTGCGCCGCGTTCGGGCGCGGGGCTTGTGCCGGTGGGATGGGGCCGGGGCATGGGCGACGGGAAGTCCGGTCCGAACGGCTGGCGTTTCCGCGCGAGTAGGGGATCGCGGCGCGTCGGTTTCCGCGGCGCGGGACGGTTCCGCCAGCCGTTCCCCGCCTTGCGGGAGACGGGTTCCGAAACGGGTTCGTTTCAGTTTTCATGTGCCAGCTAAATTGAAGAATGGCGTGGGAGATGGCGAAGTTTTTGGATTTCTTGCGGAAAAATCTCATTGTCTCCGCCCAACGAACGGACAGTATGGTAAAATAGCGGCAAATGACACGCGAAGAAATTGAAAGCAAGCTGAAGGAGACGATTGTCTCGGCTCTGGATCTGGAGGATCTGACGGCTGCGGACATTGAGACGGAGGTTCCGCTGTTCGGGGAGGGGCTTGGCCTCGACTCGATTGACGCGCTTGAACTGGGCATGGCGGTCAAGAAGGCCTTTGGCGTCACGTTCTCCTCGAACCCCGCCGACAACAGGAAAATCTTCCATTCCGTCCAGACGCTGGCCGACTATGTGGAAACCCAACAGAAAGCCCAATCATGACCGATGCTGAAATCGAAAAGACCATCAAAGACATTCTCGTTGCCGAGTTCGAGTGCAAGCCAGAGCAGTTGAAGCCCGAAACGAATCTGTTCACCGAACTTGATTTGGATTCGATTGACGCGGTCGACCTGATCGTGCGCCTTCAGCAGGAAACGAAGAAGAAAGTCAATCCCGAGGACTTCCGCCAGATTCGGACGCTGGCCGACGTGACGAAGGCGGTCTCGAAGCTCGTGAACGAAAACTGATGGTGCGGGCGCTTCCAAAATTCGCATCCCTCGTTGTGCTGGCGGCGTGCATCGCCGCCGCGCTTGTTTTCAGGCGCTTTGTCTTCGTGGCATACTATCCGGTCGTGATGAGCGTGGCGGTCGCATCGGGTTTCGGCCTTTCCCTTTTGCGCCGGAAGACGCTGTGCGAAGAGCTGGCGGAAAAGATTCCGCCGGGCATTCTGCCCCAGGAGGCGCCGCGCTATTGCCGGCGGTTGACCGCGATCTGGTGCGCGGCCCTTCTCCTGAACGGCGGCGTGGCGCTTGCGACCGTGTTCGCGCCGCGGTGGGTCTGGTTCGCCTGGAACTGCGCGTTGTCATACGCGGTCCTATGGGGATTTGCCGGGCTGGAATGGCGCTACCGCCGCCGCCGTTTCGCGCGGACGTTCTGCACGTCCGGCTCCACTGCAAAACCGAAATCGATCGTCAAGACGTTCGACACGCTGGCGAAAGAGGTCGCCTACCATCGTCGCGTTCTGCAGCCGCAGCTTGCCGCGCGTCCGCTGTTCCTCTCGACGGTCGAGCCGCAGCACATGTACGGAACCTTGTGGCGCGTCCTCCTGCCGCAGGCGGCCGGATGCCCCGTCGATCCCGAAGTCATCCTGACGCCGGAATCCCTCCTCGCCAAAATGAAAGCCGCCGCGCGGGTCTTCCTGGTCACGACGCCCAGTTTTCTGGAACGGTTCACCGCCTATGCGGAGATGTACGACGTTCCGCGGAACTGCGTGGAGATCACGACTTCGGGCGCCTTGCTGACGGCCGCGGTTTCGGCGGCGACAAAACGGGTCTTCGGGATTGCGCCGCGCGAGATCTTCGGCAGTACGGAGACGGGCGGCGTGGCATGGCGCCGCCAGGACGGGGGGGACGAATTGTGGACGGTCTTCGATCCCGTCCGCGTTTCCACGAACGCGGACGGACGGCTGGTCGTGGATTCCCCGTTTTCGTTTCGGCGGGGCTTCGTCATGGGCGACGGCGCGGTCTGCTCCGGGGATGGGCGCCATTTCCGGTTGCTCGGCCGGCGCGACCGCCTCGTGAAAGTGGCCGAACGGCGCGTACTGCTGCCGGAGATGGAGGCGGAAATGGCCAAGATCCCCGGAATCAAAGAGGCGGCCCTGTGTCCGCTGGCAAGCCCGCATGGAACCTGTCTGGGCGCCGTCGTCGTCTGGAACGGGGCCGTCGGTTCGGGCGCGTCGAAACGGCGGCTGGCGCTGTCCCTGCGGAGTCGGCTGATGCCGATCTTCCCGAAGGGGACCGTCCCGAAGAAATACCGGTTTGTCCATGAGCTGCCGCGCAACGCCCAGGGGAAGGTCCTGATGGAGGAGCTCGTTCGGCTTTTCGCGACCAATCTGGCGGAACCCTTTGTTTCGGGCGTCAAGGTTTCCGCAACGTCCTGGACGGGCGATTTCGTGTTCGATCCCGACGCGCCCTACTTCAAGGGGCATTTCCCGGGGGTTGCCGTTCTGCCGGGCGTCGTGCAGCTGGGGCTGGCCCATCGCTTCGCGGAACGGGCGATCCGGCGGCAGATCGTTCTGACGGCGGTCAGGAAAATGAAGTTCACCCGCGCGATCGTGCCGGGCGAGACGATCCGGTTTTCGCTCGTCCGCAAGAGCGACCGCGAATGGGCCTACGACTATCGGAAGGGAGATCTGGCATGCTCCAGCGGCATCTTGTGCTTTTGAGTCTGTTCCTGGGCGGGACGGCTTTTCCCGCCGCCGTCGCGCCGGACGATCTGCCGCAGTTTGCCGAAGGCGTCTTTGTCCAGCGGAAGATTCTGGCGGACGTGGACGTCGCGCTCGCGTCTTCGGGCACGTTCCGTTTCGAGAAGGGCAGAAGCTTCGAGTTCAAGACGCTTCAGCCGGTGCCTTCGACGTTCCTCGCCACGCCGACGAACTACACGATGACGGTCCGCGGCAAATCCACGACGCGGGCGTTGAACGTCGACGTCTCCTCCCTGGAAAAGATTTTTGAGATCCGGGAGATCGGGGACTTCGTCCGCGAAGTGAAAGTCGCTCCGGAGAAGAAGTTCCCTGAACGCGTCCGCGTCTTCTTCAAGAACGGCGACCGTCTTGAAATCGACTTGAAGCGGACCGACGCGGCGGGGACGGCGCCGTGACGTCCTGGTTGGCCAGGGGGCGGTGCGCATTCGGCTGTCTGCTTCTGGCGGCCCTTGCCGTTCTGGGGGTTCGGATCAATCGTGGACTTGCCGTCCGCTCGGATCTGTTCAGCCTCGTTGCGACCGATTCCGCGCCCCTGATCCGGGAGGTGGCGGCCGGTTCCGCCAATCGGGGCCATGTGCTGATCGAGGGGGCGGACGCCGCCGCCGTCCGGGAACTGGCGGCCGGCGTCTCCTCCAATCTGCAGCAGGCGGTTCGCCTGGATTTCAAGGCGACGCTTCGCTATCTGGACGCGCGCAAGTCGGGGCTGCTGGCGCCGGAAACCCGCAGGCTGTTGCTTGAGGGGAAGTTCCGGGAGGTGGCCGAGGATTCGCTGGCGCGCCTGTATGGTCCGATGCCGCCGTTGTTTCCGGTCAAACGCGACCCCTTTCTCCTGGCGACGGACTATGCGATGTCCCTGCAGGCGGACCTGGCCGACGGCTGGACGCTGAAAGACGGGTATCCCGTCCGCGAGAAGGACGGGCGCCACTACTTGCTTCTGACGCTGGATTCCGACGCCGTCCGGCGCGTGGGCGAAACGCGTCTCGTCGCGTGGATGCATGCCATGCAGAGGCGCAACGGGACCCACGATGGAAAAGTCTGGTGCTGCGGACCGCTCTTCCATGCGGTGGCGACGGCGGACCGGGCGCAGCGGGAAATCAACGTGCTTTCACTTGTCTCGACAGGTCTGGTGCTGCTGCTCGGATGGGCCCTCTTCCGGTCTCTGCGGTTCGTTCCCGGCCTGCTGTTCTCGATTGGTTCGGCCTTTCTGGTCGCAACGGCCGTTCTGCTGCTTGTTTACCCCGAAGCGCATGTCCTGACGTTTGTCTTCGGCACGTCGCTGATCGGCCTTTCGGTCGATTATGTCTACCATGCGCGTGCCGCGGGCGGTGCGCGCAACATCGTCCGGCCGCTCACGAATTCGTTCCTGACCACGGTGGCCTGTTTCGCGCCGCTGTTCGCCGCGGCCGTCCCCGTGTTGCGCGAGATGGCGCTCTTCGCTTCGGCCGGCCTGCTCACGGCCTACGCGAGCGTGTTCCTCGCCGCAGGCGGACCTCCGCGCGGAATGTCGCGGCCGGACGCGTCGTGGCGGGCGGTTCCGCGTCCGCGGGTCCGCCGTCTGCCGCGTGGCGTGGCGGCGGGCGCGTGGGCGCTGCTGGGCGGGTTGGTTCTGGCGGGGCTTCACGCCCTCTCGGCCAGTTCCGCGCCTGCGGCTTTTTATCGTCCCACGCCCTATCTGGCCCGCGGAGAGACCCTGCTGGCCGGGTTGAATCCCGCGCTGTCCACGCGCTTTGCGTATGTGCGGGGGAAGACGCTGCAGGAGGCGCTGGAACGGGAGGAGGCGGCGGGCCTGAAGGGATTGTCGGGAATCGTTCCGTCGTTGAAACGGCAGCGCGAGAACGCGGAGCTGGTTCGCAAGCTCTCCCGTGCGGAGGGCGCGGCCTATCGGGCGCGGACGGGACTGGAAGTCGTCTGGGAACCGGAATCTTTTCTCGACGCGGAGAAACTGGAAGACGAAAGCCTGCGGCGTCTCGTGAAGGCCTTTCGCGCCGAACAGGGGCTGATCGTCCCCTGCGCGCGGGACTACGTTCCGGCCGACCCCGCGATTGTCGTGGTCGAACCGGGCGCGGCGCTCGAAACGCTGTTTGCGGCGTATTTCCGCCAGACCTGCAAACTTCTCGGCGGATCGCTTCTCGCGTTGGGGCTTCTGCTGGCCGTCCTCTTCCGCCGGCAGTTCGTCAAGATGGTCATGCCGGTTGCCCTGGCTTTTGCCGGCACGGCGGCCATGCTCGGCTGGCTGCGGATTCCCGTGACCTTCTTCACGCTGCTCTGCTTCTTCGTGCTCGTCGGGCTGAGTCTGGACTATGTGATCTTCAACCGGACCCGCCCCGCGCCAGAGACGCGCCGCACGGTCTTTTATTCTTTTCTCACGTCGTTCGCCGGTCTCGGCATGCTGTCCTTCACCGCCTTCCCCGTCACGCGCGACATGGGGATCACCTTCGCCCTCGGTCTCGCGTTCGCCTATCTTCTGTCGCTTCCGGCCTCCTCTCCGCCGCCCGGCCGCCAGCCTTCGGCACTCCGTTGGCACGACCAGCGGGAGCAAAGCGCCGGCACCCTCCGCCTTGCCCTCCTCTGGTGCGTCTACGCCGGACTGGGCAAGACCGCGCTGAAGATCCTCTGCGTCCCCGTGATGGCGTTCATCTATCCATTTGCCGGGCCGGCCCGTGCCGCATTGCGGGAATTCTACGCGGTTCTCTGGAAGGGCCGGCGGTCGCCCGGCCACGGCCGCCTGTTCGCCCACCTCCTCGGATTCGCCTGGTCGCTGGCCGACAAGACGGACGCCTGCACCTTGAAGAAGAATCTGCCGAAGATGACGGTGCGCCTTGACGAGGGCGGGCGGGCCTTTCAGAATCTGGTCGCGATGAAGAAGGGCGCCTTTCTGATTTCGACGCACGTGGGAACGGTCGAAGTCCTGCCGGCTCTGGCGGCGGGGCGGCCGCACGGGGACGTTCCCCATGTCCACGCATTCCAGCAGATGGGGCACGATGCCGTTTTCACCGGTTTTTTCATGAAGCATTTCGACGCCGCGAAGCTGACGCTTCATGCGGTCGAGGACATTGGCGTGGAGACGGCCGTGGCGATGCAGGAGGCGATTGCCCGCGGCGAACTCGTTCTGATGGCGGGCGATCGCGTGAGCGCCGGATCGGACAAGACGCTGCGGCGGGAATTTCTCGGCCGTCCCTGCCGTTGGCCCAAGGGCGTTTTCGTCTTCGCCAAGCTGATGGAGGCCCCCGTCTTCTTCACGACGTGCGTCCGCACGGGCTGGAATTCCTATGAAGTCCACGTCCGCCAATTCTCCCCGCCGGACCCGTCCGCCGGCCTCCGGCTTTCGGCGCTGCTCGCGCAATACGTCTCTTTCCTCGAAACCGAAACGCGCGCCCATCCCGGGCAGTGGTACCAGTTCTATTCGTTTTTTCCGTCCGTCCCTCCATCCTGACCCTCCGTTCCCATGCTTGAAAGTTTTTCCGTCGTTGCCCGGCAAGTGGGCATTCTCTTCGCCTTGATGTCCGTCGGTTTCGTCTGCAACAGGACGAAACTGGTGACCGACGCATCCGTCAAGGGCATGGTCAATGTGCTCATCCTGATCGTCACGCCCTGCCTGATCGTCCATTCGTTCCAGGAGCGTCCGTTCGAGCCGCGTCTGCTGGCGGGTCTGGGATGGGCGTTTGCCTTTTCGGTGCTTTCGCCGGCCCTGGGGATGCTGGCGGCGCATCTGTTCATTCGGCATGCGGATATTCGGCAGCGGTGCGTCCTGAAATGCTCAATCGTGTTTTCCAACGCGGGTTTCATGGGAATCCCGCTGGAGCATGCGCTGCTGGGCAGCGACGGCGTGTTCTACGGCGTCGCCTACGTGGTCGTCTTCAATCTTCTTTTCTGGAGCTGGGCGCTCGTGCAGTTCTGCGGGTCCCTGAAGGACGTGCAACTCCGCACGCTGTTCCTGAACCCGGGATCGATCGGCGTCGCCCTCGGGCTTCCGCTCTTCCTGTTCTCCTGGAAGCTGCCGTCGTTCGCGGGAACGCCCGTCAAGATGATGGCGGACCTGAACACGCCGCTGGCGATGATCATTATCGGCTACAATCTGGCGCAGGCCAAGTTCGGGCCCGTGGTCCGCTCGCCCAGGGCCTACGTGGCCGGCGGGATGCGCCTGATCGTCGTGCCGGCCGTCTTTCTGGCCATCGTCTACGGCCTCCATCGCGCGGGTTTCTCCTTCGACCCCAAGATGGCGGTGGCGATTGTCACGGCGGCGTCTGCGCCGGCGGCGGCGCTCACGTCGATGTTCGCCGTGCGCTACGCGCGCGACGTCTCCCTCTCGGTCGGCCTCGTGTCCGCCACGACGCTGCTCTCGATTGTGACGATGCCGCTGCTTGTCGGCCTTGCGCTCTGGCTCTTCGGCGTCAAGGCGCTTTGACCGGGTCCGCCGGACCGGAACGGCCCGGCGACGGGCGGCTCCGCCGATTTGTGCTATACTCTACCCCATGAATCTGCCGGCGACAGCTTCCTATCGCAACATTCTGAAGTTCGTCTGGCCTTTGGCCCTGGGGATGGCCAACAACGCCCTGATGCAGTTCGCCGACCGGGTGTTTCTGGCACACGAATCGGCCGCGGCCCTGGAAGCCGTCCTTCCGGCGGGCATCCTCGCCTATCTGTTCATCTGCTTCTTCCAGTCGGTCGTTTCCTATTCGGGCTCCTTCGGCGCCCAGTATTTCGGCGCCCATGACGTCCTGGGCTGCCGGCGCAGCTACCATGCGGGCCTGTGGCTGGCGTTTCTGAGCGGCTTCGTGTTCCTGGCGCTGATTCCGCTGGGCAACCAGATCTTCGACTGGTGCCAACACTCCGCCGCCGTTCTCGCGCGGGAGAAGATCTACTACTCGATTGTCATGTCGGGGGGCGTCTTCCTCTGCGGTGCGATGGCGGCGCAGGGCTATTTCACGGGGCTGGGCTTGACGCGCACCGTGTTCTGGGTCAATCTCGGCGGAAATCTCGTCAACGTCGCGCTGGATCCGCTGCTCATTTTCGGCTGGGGGCCGGTCCCCGCCCTCGGCATGTCGGGCGCCGCGCTCGCGACCGTTCTTTCCCAGTTCCTCCAGTGCGCCATCCTGATCGTTCTCGCCCACCGCCATGTCCCCGCCATTCCCGCCGCGTCCCCTTCTCCGCCCCTTGCGCCGCCCACGTTCCGTCTCTTCGTCCGCATCCTGCGCTTCGGCGTGCCGTCGGGCGTCTCGTCCGTGCTCAGCATTCTGTCTTTCGCGATCTTCGTGTTCGTGACGGGCAAGGTGGGCGACATGGCCTTTGCGGTGTCCAACGCGGCGTTTTCCGTGAACTATCTGCTGATTGCGCCAATCGAGGGATTCGCCGTGGGCGCCAGCACGCTGGTTGGACAGCATCAGGGCGCGCGCGACGCGAAAAGCGCGCTGCGGGTCGGCTATCGGGTGATGTTCCTGGCCGAAACGTACGTGCTGCTGGCCTCGGCCGCGGTTCTGCTCTTCCACCGGCCGATCCTGTCGCTTTTCGCGACCGACGCCGCCGCTTTCGATTCGGCGGCCTTCATCTCGCTCGGCTTCACGCTCTTCGTCCTGATGGTGGCCTGGCAGTTCTTCGATGCGGCGGACGTCGTTCTGTCCGGCGCGCTGAAGGGTGCGGGCGACACGCGGTTCGTGATGGTCTGGATGCTCGTCTGCTCCTTTGCCTTCTGGCTGCCGATCGTCTTTCTCGTCTACCGCCGCCATCCGACGATGCCCGCCCTCTGGGCGACGATGGTCGCCTATGTCGTGCTCATTTGCGTGGGCACGCTCCTCCGCTGGCACTTCGGCCCCTGGCGTCGGATCCGGCTCGTCTAGCCGTTCCGCGGGCTGCGCGCCCGCCGTCGTCCGCCCGCGCCGACTTTGCGAAATCGCGCCGGGGCTTCTTGCGGAAGTCTGCGGTGTATGTTATTCTTTTACCATCATTACGAAAGGACTCTTATGCAGAAACCCTCACAGACACCTGAAGAATTTCTTGAAGCCAATGGGCTGAAGACCCGCACGCTCGATCGCGCGGGTCTGATCGCTTCATTCCAGAAGGAGATGGAGGCGGGACTGGCCGGTCTTCCCTCCTCCTTGCGGATGATCCCGACCTATACCTCGCCCTACGGCGACGTGAAGAAGGACACGCCGGTGACCGTGCTCGATGCGGGCGGCACGAATCTGCGCGGCGCCACGGTGACGATTCCGTCCGACGGTTCGGCGATCAGGATCGAGAACAAGGAAAAAGGCGAGATGCCGGGCGCGAAGAGCCATGTCGCGCAGGAAGATTTCTACGCGGTGCTGACGGGTCACGTGAAGCGTTGCGCGCCTTTTGCGAAGGATCCGGCCATCGGTTTCTGCTTCTCCTATCCGGCCGAGGCCTCGGCGGCGGGCGACGCCAAGCTGCTCATGTGGACGAAGGAGATCAAGGCGCCCGAGATCGTCGGCCAGTGGGTGGGCGCGGAAGTCGCCAAGCGTCTCGATCCGAAGCCCTCCAAGGTCATGGTCGTCAACGACACCGTGGCCACGCTTCTCGCCGGCAAGGCGACGGAAAAGCCGGGCCAGAAGTTTTCCGCCTATCTCGGTTTCATCCTCGGCTCGGGCACGAACGTGGCCTACATCGAGCGGAACGACCGCATCCCGAAACTCGCCAATCCGCCGGCGGGCGCGATGGCGATCAATACCGAATCCGGCGGCTTCAACAAGATCGAACCGTCCGCGTTCGACGAGGCGATGGACAAAAAGACGGCCGATTGCGGCTGCCAGCGCTTCGAGAAGATGATCGCGGGCGCCTACCTCGGCAAGATCGGCCTGGAAGTGTTCAAGGCCGCCGCGAAGGCCGGCTACTTCTCCGACGCCGCCGCGAAGGCCGTCCAGTCCCTCGGCACGCTCGAAAGCTACGATCTCGACAATTTCTGCGCCAAGTTTGACAGCGGCAACGTCAACCCGCTCGACAAGGTGTTCGTGGACGAGCAGGATGCCGCCACGGCCCGCCGTCTCGCTACGCCGGTTTTCGAGCGCGCGGCGATTCTCACGGCCGTCCATCTGGCCGCCTTCTCCGTGAAGACCGGCGGCGGCACGGATCCGGCCGCGCCGATCTGCCTCTGCATCGACGGCTCGACCTACTACAAGACGCGCGTCGTGTCCTTCCCCGAAATCGTCAAGAAGGAACTTGACGCGATGCTTGGGCCGCGCAACATCTCGTACGCGCTGACGGTCTGTCCGGACGACACCCCGATGATCGGCGCCGCGGTCGCCGCGCTGCTGAAGTAGGATTTCACGACCTAAAAAGGAAAGCTCATGCAAAACCAGGAAGTCTACGACGAGTTGGTTGCCAAGTTCGAGCGGAAATACGGCTGCAAGCCGGCGGCGGTGGCGTATGCGCCGGGCCGCATCGAAGTCCTGGGCAACCATACGGACTACAATGAGGGCTACGTGTTTTCGGCCGCCATCGACAAGGGTACGTTCTTTGCGGTGGCGCCGACGGCCGATACGTCCTGCTCGCTGACGGCGGGCGATTTCATGGAGACGGTCGATTTCGACATCGGCGACGTCAAGCCGGCGACGGAAATGACGTGGCAGAACTACGTCACGGGCACGTTCAACTGGCTTTTCGACGGTAAGCCCGCCGAGGCGAAGCACGGCTGGAAGGGCATGTTCCTCGGCAACATCCCTCTCGGCGCCGGCCTTTCCTCCTCCGCGGCGCTTGAAATGTGCACGGTTCTTGCGCTCTGCAAGATCTATGGCATCGAGAAGGACAAGACCGCGCTCGCCAAGATCGGCCAGAAGGCGGAGCACACGTTCGCCGGCTGCCCGTGCGGCCTCCTGGACCAGGCTTCCTCCCTCTACGGCAAGGAGGGCGCGCTCGTCAAGAGCGATTTCCGCCACTGCCAGTTCGAGAACGTCGACCTCGGTCCGACGGTCGCGTTCATGATGGTGAAATCCAACGCGAAGCACGCGCTCGTGGATGGCGCGTACGCGAGCCGCCGCCAGGCGTGCGAAGACGCCGCGAAATATTTTGCCGGCGTCCTCAAGCATCCGGTCACCCACCTTCGCGACGTCTCCTGCGCCGAGTGGATTCTCTACCGCGGCGGTCTTCCGGAAACGACGGCCAAGCGCGCCATCCATCCGATCGGCGAGGATGAGCGCGTGCTCAACGGCACGGTGCTGCTCGAAAAGGGCGATCTCGCGGGCTTCGGCTCGCTGATGTTCGACTCGCACGAATCCAGCCGCAACTGGTTCGAGAACTCGTGTGAGGAGCTGGACACGATCGTGGACGCCGCCAAGGCGATTCCCGAAGTGCTCGGCGCGCGCCTTTCGGGCGGCGGATTCGGCGGCAGCTGCTGCCTGCTCGTCAAACCGGAAGCGGCGGACAGGATCGCGGCGCAGATCAAGGCGGCCTACAAGACCGTCCACGGCGACGAGCCGGTCTGCGCGTTGATCAAGCCGAGCGAAGGCGCGCGCCTGGTATCGTGATCGGCCGCGGATTAACGGTTAATGTGGAACAGACTCTGAAAGGAAAAGCAATGTCAACTGAACTCAACAAGCAGGGCGGAAACGTTGCCGCAATCGGCATCATGTTCATGCTCTTTTTCATGATCGCGTTCGTGACCAACTTCGCGGGCTCGATGGGGATTATCGTGAAGAACCAGTTCGGCGCCTCCAACATGGCGTCCCAGCTCGGTTCGGCGGCGAACTTCTTCGCCTACTTCTTCATGGGCATCCCGGGCGGTCTCATCCTCAAGCGCAAGGGCTACAAGTTCACGGCTCTTCTGGCCGTTGGCGTCGGCATCGCGGGTCTGGCGGTCCAGCTCGCGTCGGGGTTCGTCAGCTCCTTCACGGTGTACGTGACGGGCGCGTTCGTCGCCGGCTTCTCGATGTGCTTGCTCAATCTCGTCGTGAATCCGCTCCTGAACACGCTCGGCGGCGGCGGCAACAAGGGCAATCAGCTCGTGCAGTTCGGCTGTTCGCTCAACTCGATTGGCGCCACGCTCGCGCCGATGCTGCTCGGCTATCTCATCGGCGGCGAAGTCGCCAAGGCGAAGGTGATGGACGCCGCTCCCGCGATGTACATTGCGATTGGCATCTTCGTGCTCGCGTTCATCGTGCTGGCGTGTTCGGAGATTCCCGAGCCGCATCTGGAAACGGCCGAAGAGAAGGCCAACCGCACGCCGGTTCTGAAGGACATCTGCGAGACGCTCAAGTTCCGCCACTTCACGCTCGGCGCGCTGGCGATTTTCTCGTACATCGTCATCGAGTCGGGCATCCCGAACATGGCGAACCTCTACATGACGGCCGAGAAGCTTGGCGGCGCCGCGAATCCGGGCTTTGTCGGCGCCGCGGTCGCCGGCAGCGTGGTGGCCGGCTACTGGTTCTGCATGATGCTCGGCCGTCTGGCGGGCGGCGCGCTCGGCGCGAACATCTCCTCCCGCACGATGATTGCGGTTTGCTCCGTCCTCGGCATTGCGCTGATGGTCGCGACGATGTACACGCCGGTCAAGATGGTCACCGTCTTCGGCAAGTCCTTCCCGCTCGCGATGGTCTTCATGGCGCTCTGCGGCCTCTGCACGTCCGTGATGTGGGGCGGCATCTTCAACATGGCGGCCGAGGGCCTGGGCAAGTACGTCCCGATGGGTTCGGGCATCTTCATGGCGATGGTCGTCGGCGGACTGATGCTGCCGGTCCAGGGCCTTGTTGCCGACAAGGTTGGCATCCTGAACAGCTACTGGTTCACGATTGCCCTCCTCTCCTACGTTCTTTTCTACGCGCTGATCGGTTCGCGCGTCGCGAAGAAGTAGGGCGTATTTCCGGGGGGAGAGATGAGGAAGGGACCCGGTCTCCGGACCGGGCCCCTTTTGTCTTCGTGCGTCCCGTGAACGGATTCTCGGCGCACGCGCCCACTGTCCGGAGGAACCAGAATGCGCTTGCCGGACGGGGGCGGCGGGTGGTACAATGCACCATGCGCGGAGACGGGCGTTTCGCCTGTCTGGCGACGGGGCGGGCGCGGGAACCTTGCCGGAGGGCGTTCCGGAGATTCCCGGCGTGCGGACATTCGGAGAAAGGGGAACGAGATGGAGACGAGAAGACACGGCGCGGTTGTCGTTGCGGGGATGCTGGCGGCTGCCTGCGCCCTTGGGGGGACGGCGGGCGCGAAACCGGCCTTGCGCGGCCCGGAGGGCGGAAAGGCCGCCGCGGATGTCCGCGTCGACTATTCCGCGGAAATCGACGGAGGGCCGATCGGCCATGTTCCGAGCGGATGCCCCGCGTTCACCGTCGAACGGCCGCGCACGACGGATGGCGCGGTCGTCCGGGCGGTGGACTTCGGGTTGAGCGAACGGCGTACCGACAATGGCGCGGCGATTGCGGCGGCGCTCGCCGCGTGCCGGCGCATGAAGGCCGTCCGCCTTGAACTCGCGCCCGGAACCTACAAGGTGTACGATCCCGAGGGGATTTCGCTGATCGGGCTGGAGGATTTCGTGTTCGACGGCAAGGGGGCCGTGCTCGTTTTCTGCCGCGAGAGCCGGATCCGGGAGGATCGGCAGCAGTACGACATCTCGCGCGACGGCGGCAACTTTTTCATCAAGGACTGCCGCAGGATCGTGATCCGCAATTTCAAGGTCGACTGGGACTGGGAACGCGATCCGCTTGCCGATTTCGCGCGGGTCGTCGGCCGCCATGTCGACCTGGAGCGCGACGACGCCTCCTATTTCGACCTCAAGCTGACGGATCTGGAGCGCCATCCGAAATATCCGGCACCCGTGCCGGTGATCATCGTGGGCCAGATGCGGGAAGACCGCTCGAACATCGCCGGATTCGGCTGGCAGTGCGAGGTCGGCTACGCGGAGGGGCACTTCGGGTCGAAAAACGAATGGATTGCGCCGAACGTCCTGCGCGTCTGGCCGGCGGTCCGCATGCCCGACCGCCCTTTCGTCAAAGTGTATGAACCGAAATTCACGCCTGCGCGCAACCGGCGGGAGGTGCAGGCGATGCCCGATGGCGCCCTCGTGCGGATTCTCCACTACTACTACGGGCAGAACGGCTTCAACATGGAGTCGAACGAGCATCTGACGATGGAGGACATCGACGTGTGGTCCTGCCGCGGCTTCGCCTACCAGGTGCTGGGGACCCAGCATCACTGGCAGATGATCCGGGCGAACGTCGTCCTGCCGGCCCATCTCAGGGACAAGCGCGCCATTACGACGACCGCCGACGCCAACCACATTCTCGAATCGCGTGGATTCTGCCGGTTCGAGGACTGCCGGTGGGAGAGGCACATCGACGACATGAACAACTTCCACGACCGCCTGACCGTGGCCGTGAAGAAGGGCGCCAATCGCTTCGAGATCGTCAATGCGCGCGGCAACAACTTCTTCCGGGCGTCGCCGGGCGAGGAGATCGGCCTGCTGAACGCCGATTATTCCCCCCTCGCGTGGCGGGGGCGCGTGGTGTCCGTCGAGGGCGACGAACTGGTGATGGACCGCGAGGTGCCGCGCGAGGCGCAGGAGTGCTTCCAGCTCTACCGCAGCGACTACGCGACGGACAACATCCATTTCCGCCGGTGCGATTTCACGAACGGGTTCGGGCGCAATCTCCTGCAAAGCAACAACACGACAATCGAGGACTGCGTCTTCTCCCGCACGACCGGAACGCCGCTCGGCATCATTTCGGAGTGGACGTATACGGCCTGGTGCGAGGGCCGCGGCGTGACGAACGTGGTCGTGCGCAACTGCGACTTCGATTCGAACTATTGCTGGAACGGCGGAAACGGGCTGTTCAAGACGGAGATCTTCTCCGGCGCGTGCGTCCGCCGCAACTGCGAAAGTTTCGTGAAGACGAAGGTGAATCCGGCGTTCCCCGCCCCCGCGCCGTGGCGGAAGGCGGTGTCGGGCATTCTCGTCGAGAAGTGCCGGTTCCGGAATCCCGTCGGCTTCGTGTGGCATGCCCTCGGCGGAGACGATCTCTTCTTCTACGACAACGAGATCGTGATCGACCGGGAAGAGGATTTCCTGAATCCGCGCCCCTATCGCGGGAGCTGCTATTTTGAGGACCGGCGCGGCGTGCATGCGCGCGGCAACCGTTTCCGCACGACGTTGCCCGCGTACGCCGGGGCGGGAATCCTGTTCGACGCCCCCAAGATGCGGTGAAGCCGGGCGAAGGATGGACACGGGTTTGCGATTCTCCGCTGCCGTTCCGCACAACGCCGCGCGCGTGGACGGCGATGTCCGGAGCAGGCCCGTCCGCGGGGCAAGGGACCGTTCGGGCCTGTTCCGGTCGCCGGCCGGCCGGCGGTTTTGCGCTCATGCGCGGCGCGCCGCGGTCGGGGGTGGCGGCGACGCCGGCCTCTTCGGGATCTGCGGGCGGCCGGGCGCGGATCGTTCCAAAGGAAAGGACGTCTTATGAAGAACGCGACCATGAACGGACTGCTTCTCGCCCTTCTCGCTTGCGCATCGGCGCCGGCGGCGCTTCCCCAGGAGGCGTTGCGCCCGCTCGTCGACGCCGGATGGGCGAAGGCGATGACGACCTGGAATCCGCGGACCGGCGTCGTCGACGGATGCGACACGCGCAGGTCGTCGCCGCCCGCGGACGCGACGAACGGCCTCTACCGCATGTACCAGGGGCGTCCGGGCGGGTGGGGACCTCCTGGCGTGGGCGACGCACCGCTGAATTGCGGCACGGCGCTTTCCGGGCTGGTGGACAAATGGCTGGTCACGCATGACGCGGCCGTGAAAGATGACGCCGCGAAGGTCGCGAAGGGACTGCTGAACCTCGCGGTCCTCCACGGCTACCGGGGATTTGTCTGCCGCGGTTTCTGTTCGGACGGCAGAACCACGGTTTCGCTTTCGAGCCGCGACCAGTACACGCATTGGGTCCACGGCCTTTGGCGCTACGCCACGGCCAAGGATCTGGCCGACCCCGCAATCGTCGACGAGTACCGGCGGCGCGTGGACGAGGTCGCCGCCTTCATGGAAGCGCGCGTGACCGAAGCCCACGGGTGGAATTTTGGTCTGGCGGACAGCCCGGAAAAGGATTATCGGGGCATCTGCACGATGTGGGGGCCCGACGTGTGGCCGCACGAGGCGGCGCGCCTGCCGATGATCTACTGCGCGGCGTACATGGCAACGGGGAATGCGCATTGGCGCGAACTTTACGAAACGTACATCGACGAAGCCCTGGAGCGGACGTTGAAAATCAAGGAGATGCCGCCGCGGCAGATCGCGGGCCGCATGCCGTGCTATTCGCTCTACCAGGCGAACGCGTCCTTCGAGCCGATTCTCGCGCATGAGCGGAATCCGGCGCGCCGCGCGAAGATCCGCGAGGCTCTGGGCCTTTTCGCGCATCAGGCCCGTTTGCGGATGAAGGCCGCGAATCCCGTCCGGCCGCCTTATGGCATGTGCTGGGACGGAGAACTGGCGCTTACGCAGCTCATGGCGCCCGTCGTCGCCGAACCGGCGGACCTGGAGGCGTTTCTGGCGGCAAGTGTGCGGCGCCAGAAGCTGGATTCCGCCGGTTTCTGCCGCGTGGCACACGTGATGGCGGCCTATTGGCGGGCGGTTCTGCGGGAGCGGGAAGGGGACGCCGCCGGCTCCCCCGCGAAATAGGCGGCGATTGGCGCGAACCGCGGGCCAGGGCCCGCGCCGGTTCGCGAAAAGAAAAAACGGAATCCCCGAGAGGGAATCCCGCTTTCCAAGTGGAGCCAGGTAACGGATTCGAACCGCCGACCTGCTCATTACGAATGAGCCGCACTACCAGCTGTGCTAACCTGGCTTGGTGAAAACGTGCGCCAGTATACACTATTTCTGGGATAGGCGCAAGGGGGAAATCGAGGAAAACGAAATTTTTCATTTTCCAGTTCACAATCTGCCTCAATTTCGATACAATATGTGTCCAATTGTTTTTGGACCAATAGGAGTTAGCAACAATGGCGAACATCAAAGGCGGCCGTGCCGCCCGTAAACGCGACCGTCAGAACGCGAAGGCGAACAAGCGCAACGTCGCCGTGAAGGCGCATCTGCACACGGCGCACAAGAAACTCTTCAAGGCTGCCGACGCCGGGAAGACGGAGGAAGCCGCGAAGCAGTTCACGGACTTTGTGAGCAGTCTCGACAAGGCCGCGAAGAAGGGCATCATCTCCAAGAACACGGCGGACCGCAAGAAATCCCGTGCCCAGCTGAAGATGAACAAGGCGGCTGCCGCCGCTTCCGCGGAAGCGAAGTAAGGGAGCCCCTTCCCTCCGATGGCTGTCGACGGCCGTCGATGGCGAAAAGATCGACGGCAATCGGCTTGGGTCGGCTGCCGTCGGTCGTGTTGTTTTGAAGCAGTGATTAACCGAAAGGACAAGTGAAATGGCTAAGAAGACTCTTCGCGACATCGATCTCGCGGGCAAGCGCGTGGTGATGCGCGTCGATTTCAACGTGCCGATGGCCAAGGACGGCTCCGGCAAGATCACGGACGACACGCGCATCGTCGCGGCGCTTCCGTCCATCAAGTACGTGCTTGAGCAGGGGGCTTCGCTCGTTCTGATGTCCCACCTCGGCCGCCCGAAGGGCGTCAAGCTGGGCGCGGCGCCGAATGCGGACAATGCCGCGTTCACGCTGAAGCCGGTGGCGGAGGCGCTGGCGAAGCTTCTCGACCGGCCCGTCACGTTCGCGCCGGACTGCATGGCGGCGGACGGGATTGTCGCGGCGATGAAGCCGGGCGACGTCACGCTGCTTGAGAACACCCGCTTCTACAAGGCCGAGGACGGCAAGGTCAAGAAGGACGACGAGAAGAAGGGCATCCATCTGACGGAAGAGGAGTTCCAGGCGAAGAAGGCGGAACTCAAGGAGCAGCGCATCGCGATGGCGAAGAAGCTCGCGTCCTACGGCGACGTCTATGCGAACGACGCGTTCGGCACGGCGCACCGCGCCCATGCTTCGACGGCCGTGATCGCGGACTATCTGCGTCCGGCGGTGAGCGGCTTCCTGCTTGAGAAGGAAATCAAGTTCCTCGGCGATGCGGTCGAGAATCCGGTCCGTCCGTTCGTGGCCATTCTCGGCGGCGCGAAGGTTTCCGACAAGCTCAAGGTCATCAAGAACCTCCTCAACAAGGTCGACACGCTCATCGTGGGCGGCGGCATGGCCTACACGTTCAAGAAGGCCCAGGGCGTGAAGATCGGCGCGTCCCTGTGCGAGGACGACCAGCTCGCGTACGCGAAGGAGATGCTGGACGCGGCGGCGGCCAAGGGCATCAAGTTCCTGCTCCCCGTCGACGACGTGGTCGCGAACAAGTTCCCGGCCGAGAAGGACGCGTCCGACATCGAGATGAAGGTCTCGGAGGGCGACATCGAAGACGGCTGGATGGGGCTTGACATCGGCCCGAAGTCGATCGCGCTCTTCTCCGACGCGGTCAAGGCGGCGAAGACGGTCGTGTGGAACGGCCCGATGGGCTGTTTCGAGTTCCCGCCGCTCGCGAAGGGCACGTTTGGCGTGTGCGACGCGGTCGCCACGGTCAAGGCGAACGGCGGCATGTCCATCATCGGCGGCGGCGATTCCGTCAGCGCGGTGAAGAAGAGCGGCAAGGCGGCCGAAATGTCCCACATTTCGACGGGCGGCGGCGCGTCGCTCGAATATCTCGAAGGCAAGGTCCTGCCGGGCGTCGCGGCGCTTGAGGACAAGTAACCGCGGGAACAGATGGCGAAGTCGCCTGGAAAAGGCAACTTTTTCGAAACCGGCGTGCTTGACGCATGCCGGTTTTTCCATTATACTTGCCGCCATGAGATTTAGCCATACCTATAGTCGTGCTCTCGCATTCGCGGCGCTGGCCGCGAGTGTCCTCGTTCCGTTCGCGCACGCGCGCGCGGCCGACGCCGAGCCGGCCGACGCCGACGCCGCGGCGATGAAGGAGGAGGAAGCCTACATCGCGGCGCTGATCGAGGCGAACATGCCCGACTTCGCCGAAATCGTGATCGCCGCGGCCAAGAAGAAGTGGCCCCAGCTCGGGCCGAAGCTGAAAGTCCTGGAAATCCAGGGCGATCTCCGGCTGGGCAAGTTTGCGGACGTGCAGAAGGTCATCGACGGCATGCAGGACAAGAACGGCAGCGAGTACTGGGCGCTGAAATTGTCCATGGCCGACGCCTACTACGCGCGTTCGATGATGGCCGAGTGCCGCAAGATCTACCAGGAGTTCTTCGCGAAAGTCCAGAAGCCGGGTCCGGAACTGGTCGACTTCTACGTCCAGGCCGGTTTCACGTGGGCGCAGATCTGCGTGGCCGAGAGGAATTTCGACGAGGCCGTGAAGATGTACGGCGGGCTGCTGTCCAAGAATCTGCCGGAAGAGCGCTGGTGCGCGGTGGCGATGGAGGCGGCGGGGCTGTTCATCAATCTGGCCGAGGACATCAAGGTCGAGGGCGGCAAGGACAAGGCCCTGCTGGAGAAGCGGAAGAGCTACCTCGCCCAGGCGACGGCGCTGGTGGACAAGCTGTTGTGGAAGAACGACCTCATCATCGTGTTCGGCAAGGCCATCGCGATGAAGGCGCACATCGAGATGCTGACCGGCAACGTCGAGAAGGCGCAGAGCCTGGTGAACGGCTACATGCCGCAGCTGGCGGAGATCCACAACAGCCTGCTGGAGCAGGATCCCGACGGCAAGCTGGGCTATGTGCGCATGAGCCCGATGCCCGAGTGCCGCTATCTGCTGGCGAAGATGCTGTGGGACGTGGCCAAGGCCGAAGCGAAGGCGGCGAAGCCCGACGACGCGAAGATCACCGCCGCCATCCTCGGGGCGAAGGTGAACGGCAAGCGCAACGGTCTGGGCGCCTTCAACCACGCCGTCAACGTCTACGTGAAATACCCGGAATCGTCGGTCGCGGCGGATGCGGGGCAGATCTACGAGGAGATTGCGGCTTTCGTCCAGGAACGCTACAAAAAGGACCTGAAGAAGGCCGTGAACATTTCGCCGGACCAGATGGCGAAGGTCCGTCAGGCGCAGTTCAACAACGCCTATTCGATATTCAAGGGCAGCGACTTCGCGGGGGCGCTCAAGGCCTACACGGCGCTCCTGAAGCAGTTCCCGGACGCGGAGGAGGCGCCGGGGGCGATCGCCATCCTGGCGGACTGCAACCTGGCCCTGGGGCAGAACGAAAGGGACGCCAAGAAGAAGCAGGAGTTCCGCGCGGCGGCGACGGCGGCGGAAGAGGAGCTCGTCAAGCAGTTCGCCGGCAAGGGCGACGCGCGGGAGCGCGCCGCCGGCGACGAACTGCTCCGTCTGGCGATCAAGGAGCGCGAAACGGGCGCGCTGGCGCGTTCGCAGGAAGTCTACGACCTCTATTTCAAGAACTTCGGCAGCCATTACAACGCGTCGCAGACGGCGCTCTCCCTGGCGGGGCAGGCGATGAAGGCCGAGGACTGGGAGAAGGCGATCCACTTCTACGAAATGGTGGCGACCGCCTACACGAACTCGCCGTACTACGCGAGCTCGCTGCAATGCCTCTCGACCTGCCATGGCAAACTCGGCAATTCGCACGAGCAGGAAAGCTGGCTGCGCAAGTTCGCGAACGTCGCGAAGAAGCCCAGCGAGAAGATCTCCTCGCAGCTGAGTCTGGCGCTGATGGAGCAGAAGCGCGGCTTCGCGTCGTTCGACGCGGCAGCCGGGACGAATGACGTGGCGGCGGCGGAGAGCCTCCGCAAGCAGGGCTATGGCGGCGTGGCGGGCGCGATCAAGGATTTCCGCGCGACGACGGCCCTGATCGGGAAGGCGCTGGAGGACAAGGGCCTGCCGGCCGCCGAACGGGACACGTACGTCCTCCAGCGCGAACAGGCCCAGTATCTCGAAGGTGAAAGCTGGCAGCGCCTGCAATGGCCGGCGGACAAGATTCCGGCGTTCCGCGGCATGGCCGTCAAGGCCTACGAGAACTATCTCGCGACCAACCCGAAGGGCCGGTACGCGCCGCAGATTCTCGTGAAGATCGGAACGATCTGGACGGCGGAGAAGAACATGGAGAAGTCGCAGGAGGCGTTCGCCCGCCTGCAGAAGGAATTCCCCGATTCGGACGAGGCCAAGAACTCGGTGCCGCGCCTGGCGAAGACGCTCATCGAGATGGGGCTGCGCGCCGAAGGCGTCGCGCAGTACCGGCAGATGCTCTCGACGCCGGACGGGAAGTACACGGCCGGCCAGTTCCTGATGGCGGGCAACGCCCTGCTGGACGCGAAGGGATGGGACGTCGCGCAGGAGGCCTACGCGAAGGCCATTGACCTGTCGAAGGGCGCGTCGAACGCGACCGCCATCGTCCAGATGGCGCTGGTTGGCCAGGCCAAGGCGCTCAAGGGGGCGGAGTCCTGGAGCGAAGCCCACCAGAAGCTGGACGATTTCACGGAGAAATACGGCAAGAGCCGCCTGGTGGTCGACGCCTACGAGATGATCGTCGAAATCGCCGCCGAGGAAGGCCGCCGCGAGAAGGACGACGACATGCGCCGCAAGTATTTCAACGCGGCCGTGGGCGCGCTCAAGAAGGTCCGCGCCTTCAAGAAGACGAAAGCCGATCTGGACATTCTCGAACTGCGCTCGGCGGAGATCCTGGTGCGGAAGATGGAGGCCGAGGAGGCGATGGGCCTGGCGGCGAAGGCGGAGGAGACCGCGCGCCTGGCGGTGTCCGGCTTCCAGGCCTTCCTGATGTCGCACGAGCCGACGGAGGCGCACCCGGCGAAGGACATGACGCCGGCCGAACTCGCCAATCTGGAACGGTGCTACGCCGCGGCGCTGCCGCTGATGGCGAAGATTCTGCCGAAGATGGCGGACGGCTCGAAAGAGGAGAAGGAGGCCAAGGCGGAGCAGCGCGAGACGATCGTCAGGTACGCGAATACCTATCTTGAGCTCTTTCCGGACGGCAAGCGCAAGACGGATGTGCAGAACGCGCTCAATTCGGTCAAGGCGGATTAAAAGGAGGCGGCAATGTACAGGAGCGTAGTTTGGGTTTTTGCGGTCTGCGCGGCGGCATCGGCATGGGGCGCGGCGAAAGGCACGATCACGACCGAGAACGGCGACACGCAGAAGGGCATGATCGCCTGGAGTTCGCGCGACAAGGCCTATGTGGTGACGAAGGGCGGCGTGGAGCTCCAGTTCAAGGAGTCCGAAGTCGAGAATGTCGACATCGAGAAGCCCGCGGCGCTGGACGATGCCATCGCCCGCGTCGCGCAGGGACAGGGCGCGGCGGCGATTCCCGCCCTGCAGAAGATCGTGGCCGAATACAAGCATCTGCAGTGGGACAAGGTGGCGGGGCGGTATCTGGCGGAAGCCTATCTTGCGGCCTCGAAGCCCAACGACGCCTACCGGGCGTGCAAGGCGATCATCGACGGCGAACCCGCGGCGGCCTACAAGGGCGATCTGGCGCCGGCCTATTGGGCGTCGCTGCTGGGGCTGGACAGAGTCCCGGCTCTTGAGAAGCTGCTTGACCGGGCCGCCAAGAGCGGAGACGGTTTCTCCGCCGGCGCCGCGCTGCTCATGCGTGGCGACATCGTCATGAAGGCGGGGAACGACAGCGCGGACGCGGCGAAGAAGGCGCTGGCGGACGGCTATCTGCGCGTCGTGCTCTGCTGCCGCGATCCGGAAATCGCCGACCGGCTGCGTCCGGAGGCGCTCTACAAGGCCGCCAAGTGCTTCGAGCACCTGGGCCAGAGCGGCCGCGCCGATGCGATGCGCCGCGAGCTGAAGAGAACCTACAAGTCCAGCCCGTGGGCGGCCCGGTAGGGTGATGCGCGAGTTTGAATCAGGTATCCGACAATACAGTCTAAGCAAGGAACAAAAGAAAATGAACATGAAGAAAACGCAGAAGTCCGTAATGGCCGTCCTGATGATGCTCGGCCTGGTTGTCGCCCCCGTTGCGACGAATGTCGCGATGGCCCAGGATTCTTCTGCGCCCGCGAGCGACCTCGTCGACACGACCAGCGGCAAACCGGTCGACGCCGGCGAGAAGAGGGGCGGCGGCAACGGCTTTCTCGACATCGTGTTCGGTTCGGGCGCGCTGGGCGTGATCCTGTGGTTCGCCCTTTTCGCCGACGGCGCCGCGGCGATCTACTTCGCGGTGGACTGCTGGGTGCTGATCAAGCCCCAGAAGCTGATGCCGCAGTCCCTCATCAACAGCGTCCAGGGCGCGATGGCCGAGGGCGACGTGATGAAGGCGCTGAAGGCGTGCGAGAGCGAGCCGAGCGCGATGTCCAACATCCTGGCGGCCGCGTTCCAGCACGTGGAGGAGGGCTTCGACGTCATTCAGGAATCCGTCAACGCGGCGGCCGATCTTGAGACGGAGCGCATCATGCAGCGTCTGACGTGGATTTCGGTGTGCTCCAACCTCGCGCCTTCGCTCGGTCTGCTGGGTACGGTGCAAGGCATGATCATGTGCTTCGCCACTCTCGCTTCGGGCGTGCCGGACATCGGCGCGCTGGCCGGCAACATCTCCCAGGCGCTGTGGACGACGGCCGCCGGTCTGGTGGTCTCGATCCCGGCGCTGACGATCTTCTACTCCATCCGCAACAACGCGAACCGCCTCATCCTTCGCATGACGGCGCTGACGATGGAGCTCATCAAGGATCTCCGCAACGTCGAAGTCGAATCGGAAGCCCAGGCCTGATTGAACTCCGAAGGGAGTAGACCCGATGGCCAAGAAACCGAAAAATGAAGACGCGTCCCTGGACATGACGCCGATGATCGACGTCGTGTTCCAGCTGATCATCTTCTTCGTCGTCACGCTGAAGATGAGCGACGACAAGGATTCGACGATCAAGCTGGAGGACGGCAAGCACGGCATCGTGCTGACGCAGGACGAACTGCCGCCGTCCCAGCTGACGATCGACGTCGCGCGAAGCGGACGCGTCTCGCTGTCCAACATCACGTTGACGGACGCGATGCTGGCTTCGAAGATCAAGGAGCGCAAGGCGCGTTACGGCACCGACTTCCCCTGCATGATTCGCGCGGACTACCGGGCCAAGCACCGGGACGTCGCGCGGGTGATGAACATCTGCGCCGCCTGCGGCGTGTGGAAGCTCTCGTTCGTGGCGATCCAGGAGCGCAAGGCGCGCTGACGGGGCGCCGGAGGAATTGACATGGCACGCAAGACGCAGGAAAATCCCAAAGCGGAGATGACGCCGATGATCGACGTCGTGTTCCAGCTGATGATCTTCTTCGTGGTCACGATCAAGCAGGAGGACATTTTCTCCAAGCTGAACGCGAACCGGCCGGCGCCGAACTCGGCGCCGAGCGCGAACCAGGAAGAAAACGACACCCAGATCAAGATCGACATCGGTCCCGGCGGCCTGGTGTTCAACGGCCGTGGCGTCTCCCTCAAGGAACTCGACCGCAACATCAAGCAGCTGTCGGCCACGTCGAAGAAGTCCATGGTCCTTGTGCGCTGCACGATGGATTCGCCGCACAAGTTCCTCGTGGACGCATTGGACACGTGCAACAAGTACGGCATGTACAATCTCTCGATCTTCAGCATGTAACGAGGGGGGAAGGAGTCCGACATGGAGACGATTGACGAAGAAGTCATGAAGGAACGCCTTGAGGAGGAAATGGCCAAATACGACGAGGAAGGCTATTTCAAGCGGCTTCTGAAGATGTTCACCGGCCTTGGCCGTTCGCGCGCCTCGCGCGAATACAAGGAGGCCATCATCGAGCTGCAGCGCCAGATCGCGCCCCTGATGGCCATTCTCATTCCATTGATCGGCGTCATCGTGCTGTTCGTCGTGACGGCGGTGGGCAGCAGGACCCGGCAGGAGATCAAGGTCGAGATCGTGCAGGCCGACCAGCAGGAGGAGCAGCTTGAGGAGGTCGAACCGCCGCCGGAGACGGAGCCGCCGCCGGACATCGACGTTGAAATCGCCGTGGACACGCCCACGGTGAATCCGACGGAAGTGGCGCAGCAGCCGGCGCCGACGGCCGAACCGCAGTCGGTGAAGGTGGCGTCCGTCGACGCGATGCTCAACATCAAGAGCCCGGTGACGATCAAGTCCGTGCTGGGCACGGAGCGCGGCGCGGGCGTCCGCGGCACGCAGACGCGCGGCGGCGCCCAGTACGGCGACGCGCTGACGGAGGCCGCCGTCATGAAGGCGCTGCGCTGGTTGAAGGCCACGCAGGATGCCGACGGCTCCTGGGGCACGAAGCCGGCGTTCGGGTTGACGAAGGGCATGGACAAGGCGGCGGGCTGCGGCTTCGCCGTGCTGACGTTCCTCGCCCACGGCGAAACGCCCGGCTCGAAGGAATTCGGCCCGACGGTGCAGAAAGCCCTCGACTATCTGGTCAAGAGCGTCTACATCGAGAAGAACAAGGACGGCTCGCTGAAGAAGGACAACAACGGCAACACGCCGTCGGTGAAGATGCGCGGCGCCTCGGGGACCGAGTACGGCTTCCTGATCGGCACCTACGCGCTGTGCGAGGCGTTCGGCATGACCAGGAATCCGAACGCGCGCGAGGCGGCCGAAAAGACGCTGGGACGCATCATCGCGGGCCAGACGGCCACCGGCGGCTGGAACTACAACATGAAGCGCGTGACGACGGAAGCGCCGGACGACATCTCGTTCGGCGGCTGGGCCATGCAGGCGCTGAAGGCCGGCAAGATGGCGGGCATCCATCTGCCGGGGCAGGAGGAGTGCATCAAGAAGGCCGTCAAGTGCCTCAAGACGCGCAACTACAACAAGAAGGCCGGCTTTGTCTACCGTCCCGGAAGCAGCGGCGGCGGTCTGGGCGGCGTCGGCTGCCTTGCAATGCAGCTCCTCGGCTACGCCAAGGACCCTGAAGTCGTCAACGCGCTGGACGTCATGAAGGGCTGGTCGCCGACGTTCGACAAGAAGCACATGTCGGGCGGGCCGAACTCGCAGTACTATTCCTACTACGCCGCCCAGTGCAAATACCAGGCCGGCATGTGCAAGAACGCCACGCCGGCCAACCAGACGCTCTGGAAGAAGTGGAACACCGAGATGAAGGCGCTCTATCCGAAGTCGATCATCACGTGCGTCGATGCGAAGACCAAGGAGCCGCTGACCATCGAGGACGCTTCGGGGAAGCCGCGCCAGATGGGACACTGGGTGAACGGCGACCATTACAACTACGATGTGATGGGCACCTGTCTTGCCGCATTGCAGCTGATGGTGTACTACCGCTATCTGCCGACTTCCACCCTGAAGGCCACGGAAGTTGAAGCCGACGTCGAGGCGCTGTCGAAGGACAAGGGCGGCGAGGTCGGCGTCTCCATCGATATTTGAGATGCCGTTCAGTCTGTTTCTAGCGCTGAAATACCTGAAGCCGAAACGCAGCGTCACCAGCGTGATCACCTGCGTTTCGGTTTTGGGCGTCTTGCTGGGGGTCGCCGCCGTCATCATCGTTCGCGCGGTCATGACGGGTTTCGGCGACCTGTGGGAGAAGAAGATTCTCGATTTCAAGCCGCACGTCACGCTGACGCCGTATGGCGGCGTCCATGTCATCCGCGGCGAAGACGAACTGACCCGGCGGCTTGAGGCGATTCCCGGCGTCACGGCCGTGACGCCGGAGATCGACGCCCGGGTCATGCTGGAGCACCGCGGCAGAATCTCCGCGCCGATGATTCTCGGCGTCGATCCCGACCGGTTCCTCAAAGCCTACAGCATCGGCCGTCCGCGTGCCGGCGAATACGACCTCGAAGGCGACTCCATCGTCCTCGGCGTGGATCTGGCGCGGCAGCTGGGAGCCTGGATCGGGGACGTGGTCACCGTCTATTCGCCGAAGACCCTGGTGGGTCGGGATGAAATCTATCTGCCGGTCAAATGGAAGGTGACGGGCGTCTTCTCCTCCGGACAGCGCGATTACGACAGCGGGTTTGCGGTGGCGTCGCTCGCGAACGTCCGCGACCTGATGGGGATGGAGAAAGGCGTCTTCGCCATTCATCTCAAGACGGCCGAACCGTCGAATGTGCCCGCGTTCAATGCGGTCTGCGAGAAGATCGGGCAGATTGCGCCGGACTGCCGGCAGGTGACGTGGCGGCAGGCGGACCGCGAGCTGTTCAACGCCCTGGCCGTGGAGAAGAACATGACGGCGCTTCTGCTGATGCTGATTACGGTCGTCGCGCTTTTCTGCGTGATGAATACGCTGCTCGTGCTGACGGTCCAGAAGACGCCGCAAATCGGGCTGATGAAGGCCCTGGGGTTTCCGAAGCGGAAGATCATGGGGGCATTTGTCGTGCATGGCCTTGCCCAGGTGACGGCGGGAACCGGGCTGGGGCTGGCGACGGCGTTTGCGGTGCTGAAGAATCTGCAGAATCTGGTTGAACAGCTGGCGCGCTTCGGCGTGGAGGTGTTCCCGAAGGCGGTGTATGGACTGGATTCGCTTCCGTACCGCCTGGTGACGGCGGACGTCGTCTGGGTTGTCGTTGTCGTCTACGTGTTTGGTCTGCTGGCGGCGCTGGTTCCGGCATTCCTCGCGGCGTCCAAGAATCCCGTTGAGGCGTTGAACAAATGAGTTTGCTGACCGTCCAGGATGTCGTCAAGGAATACCGGCTCCCCGGCCAGAAGCCGATTCGGGTTCTCGACGGGGTGGCGTTCGCGGTCGACCGGGGCGAGCATGTGGCCGTTGTCGGACGGAGCGGCGCGGGAAAGACGACGCTGCTGAACATCCTCGGCGGCCTGGACCGGCCGACGGCGGGCGACGTCCGGCTTGACGGCACGTCGCTGTTCCGCGGTTTCGGGGCCGCGTGGCGGAGCAATCGCCTGCGGGCGACGAAAATCGGATTCGTCTTCCAGAGTTTCCATCTGATGCCGGAATTGGATGTCGTGGAGAACGTTCTGCTGCCGACAATGACGGGATACGCCCGCGTCCCTTCCGCGCGCACGCGCGCGCGGGAACTTCTCGAAAAGGTCGGACTCGGAGACCGGCTGGCGCATCTCCCCACGGAACTGTCGGGCGGCGAACAGCAGCGCGTGGCTCTGGCCCGTGCGCTGATCTGCCGTCCGGAAATCGTGTTCGCCGACGAGCCGACGGGCAATCTCGACGCGCTGACGGGCGCCGAAATCCTGAAGCTGCTGTTTGAACTGAACGAGTCGCCGCTTGCGTGTGTCATGGTCACGCATTCGCGCGCGGCCGCGGCAAAATGCGATCGGATCCTGGCGCTGGAACGCGGGCGCCTGACGGAACCGCCGGCGCCGCTGGGATAGGGCGGCGCGCGGACAAAGACGGAAATCCCAGGAAGGAAACGGACGATGGACAGACAGGAAATGCCGGTGGACATTGTGGTGGCGGGCTTCGGTCCGGCGGCGGCGGGCTTTTTGACCACGTTGGGTCCGGAACTCGCCAAGACGAAGGACGACGGCACGCCCCTTTACGAGTCGAAGGTCATGCCCGGCTGCCCGCTGCAGGTGACGTGCTACGAACGCGCCGACGATCCCGGCTTTGGCGTATCGGGCATCGTCACGCGGGCGGAGGCGATCCGCGCGTCGTTTCCGGATCTCGACCTGACGCAGGAGATTCCGAACTGCGTTGCGGTGGGCAGGGAGCACACGGCCTATCTGCTGGACCCGATTGGCTGCTCGAAACGGAGCGCCTCGACCCGGTTTGCCGATCTCTGCTTCAGAATGGGCGGAGCCTTCATGAAGGGGCGCGCGTGGAACGCCCGCGAACTGCCGTTCACGCCGGCGTTCATGGACAAGGCGGGGGGACTTGTCATGTCCATGGGTTCGTTCATGACGTGGGCGTCCCAGAAGGTCATGGAGTCCGGCCTGATGATCATGCCGGGAATGCCCGTTGCCGGCCCCCTGTTCGCGGGCGACAAAGTCGTGGGCGTGCGCCTCGTCGACCAGGGCGTTGAAAAGGACGGCGCGCCGATTGAGGGCGCCTACATGCCGGGCATGGACGTCAAGGCCGCGCTGACGGTTGTCGCGGATGGTCCGGTTGGCGCCGTCGGTCGGGCGCTGAATGAAAAATTCGGTCTGCCGCAGGGCCATCACCAATACGACTGGGGCGTGGGCATGAAGGCCGTGGTCCAGCTGCCCGAAACCTGCGACCTGGAACCGGGAACGGTGATCCACACGCTGGGTTTCCCGGAGCCGGAAATCTTCGGCTTCATGTACGTCTATCCGAACCGGACGGCGGCGCTGGGGATTTTTGTCGCGCCCTGGCAGGATACGCCCGTCCGCACGACGTACCGCTATCTGCAGCATTGGATGCAGCATCCGTACATCTGGCGCCACGTCAAGGGCGGCAGGCTCTTGAGCTGGGGCGCCAAGTCGATTCTGGAGTCCGGGCAGGAAGGCGAACCGTTTCTCGCGGGTGACGGATTCGCCCGGATTGGCGAAGGTTCGGGCACGACGGACGTTCTGGCCAATGCGGGCGTCGACGAGGCCTGGTGCAGCGGCGTCCAGCTGGCCCGGGCCGTCCTCGCGCTCGTCCGGGAGGGGAAGGACTTCACGCGGGCGAATCTGGAATCGACCTATGTTGCCGATCGTCGCGCCTCCGCGCTGGACAAGCGCCTCCGGAAAGCGACGGGCGCGCGCAATGGTTTCAGCAAGTCCTTCTTCCTCGGCATGCTGGGCGAAGGGCTGCGCGGCATGCTGGGCCTCGCGCTTCCGTTCAAGAGCGTGCCGCCCGCCTCGCGGATTCCCGATCTCGCGACGGCCGTCAAGGGGCGCCGGTGCGACCGGGCAAAGCTCCGCGAGGGGATCGCGGCCGCCGAAAAGGCGCGCAAGCCGCTGCACGATGCGGTGATGGACGCCTGCGGCTGGCCGGCGATTCCGTTTGACGGCGAATTGCTGATGCAGCACCAGGATGCGCTGCTGCTGGGGGGAAAGGTCCAGGCCGCGCCCGGATTCGCCGACCACGTGACGTTCGAAGACCCCGCGCTGTGCGCCTCCTGCACGAAGCACACCTGCATTGAAATCTGTTCCGCCCAGGCGCTGATGCCTTCGGACGAGCCGGGCCAGACGCCGAAATTCGACCGCGAGAAGTGCGTCCATTGCGGCGCCTGCATCTGGAACTGCGCCTGTCTGGTGCCGGGAACCGACCGGGGCAACATCGTCTTCAAGGCGGGGTCGGGCGGACTCCACTCGAATGAAAACTGATCGAATGAGGAGACTTGATCCATGAAACGGATTTTCCTTTTTGTCGCGACGAACTTTGCCGTCATGCTCGTGCTGATGGCGATTTACCATGGCGTCTGCCTATTTCTGGGACTGGACCCCAATGCGGTCTTTCGGCGGTCGACGGGGCTGGATCTGCAGGCATTGGCCGTTTTCTCCCTGGTCTGGGGCATGGCGGGCGGATTCATTTCGCTGCTGCTGTCGAAGACGATTGCCAAATTCTCCGTTTCCGCGCAGACGATTGACGGCAGCGAGGGCGAGACGGAACGGTGGCTGGTGGACACGGTTCGTTCGCTCGCCGAACGCGCCAATGTCGCGATGCCGGAAGTGGCGGTCTATCACGGCGGGGCGAATGCCTTTGCAACCGGCGCGTTCAAGAACCATGCCCTCGTCGCCGTTTCCGACGGCATCATCCGCCAGCTGACCAAGGAAGAGCTGCGGGCCGTCCTCGGCCATGAAATGAGCCACGTGGCGAACGGCGACATGGTCACGATGACGCTGCTCCAGGGCGTGCTGAACGCGTGCGTGATCTTCCTGTCCCGCGCCGTCGCCTATCTGGCCTCCAGCGCCCTGTCCAACGGCAAGGACAACCGGCGCGGGAGCTCGGGGATCTACTATCTGGTGTATTTCCTGCTCCAGATCGTCCTGGGTCTGGCGGCGTCCGTGGTCGCCATGTGGTATTCGCGCCGCCGCGAGTATGCGGCGGACGCCGGCAGCGCCGACCTGTTGGGTTCGCCCGCGTCGATGATTGCGGCCTTGCGCCGGCTGGGGAACCTGCAGTCCGGCACGCTGCCGGATTCGCTGAAGGCCTTTGGCGCGGTGGGGGGAAGCCGGACGTCTCTCTTCTCCACGCATCCCTCGCTGGAAGACCGGATCGAGGCGCTGGAACGCCGGCAGCGCGGCATCTGAGGCGAAACGGGGATCGATGGCCGAGCCGCGCAAGTTCCTCTATCTGCACGGATTCGCCTCGTCGGGGGCGAGCGGAACGGTCGATTTGCTGCGCCGGGAATTCTGGGAAAGGAAGAGCCGCGACCGCATTGCCGTTCTGGCTCCGGACATTCCGGTCGATCCCGCCTTGGCGCTGCCGATGCTGAAGGCCCTTGCGGCAAAGGAACGGCCGGCTTTGATCATCGGGACGTCCATGGGCGGAATGTACGCCCAGCAGCTGCGCGGATTCGAGCGCATCTGCATCAATCCGGCCTTTGAAATGTCGCGCCTCTATTCCGTCCTTTCCGTGGGCCGCCACAAATGGCTGAACGCGCGCAGGGACGGCGCGCTCACGTTCCAGCTGACGAAGGAGATCATCGCCCGTTTTGCCGCGATGGAGGCGAACCAGTTCGCGGACTGGTGTGAAGAGGATTCCGTTTTCTGCCATGGCCTCTTCGGCGATGCCGACGAGCTGACGGCGTCGTCGCGCGCGATCTTCGAGACGTACTATCCGGGGATGGGGCGGACTTTCGAAGGCGGGCACCGGATGAATGCCGATGTCGCCAAGCGCGTGCTGTTCCCGTTGATCCACAGTCTGGGTTTCTAGCATGCCGAAGCCGTACACCGGGCGTCTTGCCCCTTCGCCGACCGGCGCCCTCCACCTGGGGAACGTGCGCACGTTCATGATTGCCTGGCTGCGCGCGCGCGCGCAGGGCGGACGCGTGATCTACCGGACGGAGGACCTGGACCATCCGCGCGACCGACCGGGGGCTGCGCGCGCGGCCCGGGACGATCTGGAATGGCTGGGCTTCGACTGGGACGAGACGTTCGTCCAAAGCGAGCGGAAGGAACTCTACCGCGAAGCGCTGGAGCGGCTGAAGTCCCAGGGGCGGGTCTATCCGTGCGTCTGTTCGCGGAAAGACGTGCAGGCGGCCCAGTCGGCTCCCCATGCGGGGGAACAGCTCTACTATCCGGGAATGTGCAGGAATCGCTTTTCGGCCTGGGCGGACGCGGCGGCCGTCCGCCCGCCCTGCTGGCGGTTTCGGGTCGGGGAAGGGGAGATCGTCCGATTCACGGACGTGTTCGCGGGGCCTTATGCGCTGGACGTCTCGAACGCCCTTGGCGACTTCCCGATCGCCCGGGACGAATTCGGGGCGGGGTACACGTTGGCGGTCGTCGTCGACGACGCGCTGATGGGCGTGACGGAGGTGGTCCGCGCGGACGACCTTCTGGCGGCCACGCCGTGCCAGATTCTCCTCTACCGTGCCCTGGGGTACGAGCCGCCCGCCTTCTGCCACGTCCCCCTCGTCGTGGGGCCGGACGGTCGTCGTCTCTGCAAGCGCCACGGCGACACGCGCATCGCCAGCTATCGCGCGGCGGGCGTCGCGCCGGAGACGATTCTGGGACGGCTCGCCCAGACTTGCGGATGGGGTGACGGGTCCCCGCGTTCGCTGCGGGAGCTGCTGCCGCTTTTCGCGCTGGAGACGATTCCGTCCGAAAAGGTCGTGTGGACGGACGGCGGACCGCTCCGATCCGCATGATCCCGAGTCGGTTCAAAGGGAAAGCCATGGCGTCTATCTTGAAGAATACCGCGATTGTGGGAACGATGACGGCTTTGTCGCGGGTTCTTGGACTCGTCCGGGAAATGCTCCAGTCGCGCCTCATCGGCGCGGGGTGGGAGCAAAGCGCCTTCACGCTGGCTTTTGCCATTCCCAACATGGCCCGGAAATTGTTCGGCGAGGGGGCTTTGACCTCGGCCTTCGTCCCCGTGTTCAAGGAAGAGCTGGAGGCCCGGAGGATTGAAGAGGCGCGCCAGCTGGCGCGGGCCGTGATGACGATGTCGTTCTTCATGCTGGGCGCGGTCGTCGTGCTGTCGGTTCTGGGCGTTACGGTCGCGCTGGGGTACCGGCCGTGGGGACTGGACGGAGCCTCGCCGGAATGTTCGCGGGTCGCGCTGATTCTCCAGCTGACGCGTCTGCTGCTCCCCTACATGATTTTCATTTGCGGCGCCGCATTTGGGATGGGCGTCCTGAACGCGATGGAGAAGTTTACGGCTTCGGCGCTGATGCCCTGTCTGCTGAACGTCTTCTGGATCGCGTCGCTCGTCTATCTGTCGTTTTGCGGGGATTTGGCCCTTGCCGCGCGCGTCCAGCGCGTGGCGGCTGCGATTCTGATCGCCGGCGCGGCCCAGATGGGCTTCATGTTCTGGTGCATGCACAGGCGCGGCATGACGCCGGGCTTGACATTCACCGGGTGGCTGGCGCCCAAGACGAAACTGGTGTGGCGGAATACCGTGATTGGCGCCGTGGGCGCAGGGGCCGTCCAGATCAACTACATGCTGGACCAGGTCCTTGGCCAGGCGGCCTCGCCCTGGGCCGCGGGCGTGATCGGCTATGCGGAACGCCTGATGGACTTGCCGCTGGGGGTCGTGGGGGTGGCTTTCGGGACCGTCCTTCTCCCCGTGTTCTCCGGCCGTTTCGCGAAAAACGACGCGGCGGGCGCGCGGCAGGCCCTTCTCGCGGCCGTCGACAAGATGCTCTTCGTGATGATGCCGGCCGCCGTCGGCCTTGGCATTCTGGCGCCGGACGTGACGCGGCTGATCTACGAAGGGCGGGCTTTTGACGCGGTTGCGACGACGCGGGTGGCCCGTGCCGTCGCCTGCTACGCGGCGGGGTTGGGGTTTTTCGGATTGCAGAAGTGCCTGGTGCCGTGGTTCCAGGCGCAGAAGGACATGTCGACGCCCCTTCGGGTCAGCGTGAAAATGGTCTTTCTGAATGCCGCCCTGAATATTCTGGCCGTCGTCTTTCTGCCCGTGGAGTGGAAGCACGTCGGCCTGGCGGCTTCCACTGTCGTTTGCGCGGGGGCGTCCTGCCTGCTGCTGGGGCGCCTGGCCGTCCGGCGGAATGGCGATGTCGGGTTCCGCGGACTTGTCGGACCCGTGGGGAAGACCTGCCTGGCCGCCGGTCTGATGGGAATTGCGCTGGAGGTCGCGCGGCAGGGCCTTGTCCGGGTTGCCGCGCAACGCGGCTGGATGGGACCGGGCGTCCAGTCCGCCCTTCTGATCGTCTTGGTCGGCGTGGGCGGAATCGTCTATTTTGCGGCCGTGTTCGCCCTGAACCCGGCAACCTTCCGCGCGCGCCTCCGCAGTCTGCGCCGCCGGGGCCGGCGGTGACGGGCTGCCGTGCGGCAATTCGGGCGGCGCCCGTCCGATATTTCGGTTTATCTTGTTTCTGCTTGCATCCAGTCCGCCGATATGGTAGAATGCGCGCCGTTTTCAACGAAACGAGGTTAAGAAATGGTTAAAATCAGAATGCGTCGCACCGGTGCGAAGAACCATGCGACCTATCGCATTGTCGCGGCGGACGAGCGTTCGCCCCGCGACGGCAAGTTCCTTGAGATCCTCGGCTGGTACGATACGGCCATGAAGGACAACAACTTCCAGCTCGATCTGGCGCGTGTCGACGACTGGCTCAAGCACGGCGCCAAGCCCTCCGAGACGGTCGCGTCCCTCATCCGCCGCGCCCGCAATCCGGAGCTCAAGCCGCACCATTCGAAGAAGCCCGGCAGCCGGAAGGCCGAGAAGAAGGCTTAAGCAGAAAGGTCCGAGACAATGGGTATCGCAATTTTGGACAAAATCAACGCGGAACAGACGGCGAAGCTCGCCGACAAGAAGTTCCCGGAATTCCATTCGGGCGACACGGTTCGCGTTTCCGTGCGCATCAAGGAAGCCGACGGCAAGACCCGTCTGCAGGATTTCGAGGGCAAGGTCCTCGCAATCGACAACGGCATCAAGAACGCGTCGGGCAACTTCACGGTTTCCCGCGACAGCTATGGCGTGCGCGTCGAGAAGCTTTTCCCGTTCAACAGCCCGGCGGTCGAGAAGATCGTGGTTGTCAAGCGCAACCCGTCCTGGCGCAGCAAGCTCTACACGGAGCGCACGTTCTGCAGCCACAAGGCCGTCCGCAAACTGCGCAAGAAATAGGCGGTGGCGGCTGGCGGATGGTGAAGTCCGCGACGCGGCGTTCGCCATGTGCCGTTTCAGGAGGTCCGCCCGAAGGCGGGCCTTTTTTGTTATAATCGCCCCATGCTTTCCATCGACATCATCACCGTCTTCCCCGAGATGTTCCGCGGGTTCCTCGGCGAGAGCATGGTCGCCCGGGCGGCGCGCGCGGGAAAAGTCGCCGTGCGGACGGTCGATCTCCGCGATTTCTCCCGCGATCGGCGGCGTACCGTGGACGACAAGCCCTATTCCGGCGGGCCCGGCATGCTGATGAAGCCGGACGTCTGGTACGATGCCATCGAAACATGCGTGGCGTCCTACGAACACGCCGGGGGGCGGACGGAGCCGCCCGCCAGGAAGAGCCGCATCGTCCTGACGACGCCGGCCGGCGCGCCCTATACGCAGCGGAAGGCGGAGGAATTCGCCGGCGAGGCGCATCTGGTGTTCCTCTGCGGCCATTACGAGGGGATCGACGCGCGCGTCCGCCGTCTGGTGACGGACGAAGTGTCGATGGGCGATTTTGTCCTGACCGGCGGGGAAATTCCCGTCGCGGCGATGGTCGATTCGACCGTGCGGCTTCTGCCGGGCGTCCTCGGCGGCGGGGCCGAGGCGACGGCGAACGAGTCCTTCGGGACGGAGGGTCTGCTGGAGGCGCCCCAGTACACGCGGCCGCCCGTCTTTCGGGGCATGGCCGTCCCCGGGGTCCTCGTCAGCGGCGATCATGCTCGGGCCGCGACCTGGCGCAAGCGCCAGGCGATTGATTTGACGAGCCGCCGCCGGCCCGATCTGCTGGAGATGGGCGGGACGTTCGGATGTCCGTGAGCGGAGGGGCGCGATTGACGGGAAAGGCGGGAAATGAAATGGTGAAGAGGCTGGGATTGGCGGTTCTGGTGGCGGCATGCGCGCAGATGGCGGTTTTCGGCAGCGTGGAGCGGCTCGAAAAGCTGCCGTGGCTTGGCGACGGGCGGCCGCCGCCGGCGAACGAGGCCGACTTCTACGGCGAGGATCCGGCCCCGGAATTCCGCGCGGACTTCGTTCTGCCGCCCGGCACGGGAGAGATCGTCGTCGAGATCGCCTGCGCGGGCTATTGCCGGGTCCGCCTCAACGGGAAACCGCCCAAGAACGATGCGGCGGTGATGCCGCTGTGGAGTCCGTACGACCGCACGGTCTACGTGGAACGCCTGGAATTCCGTCCGGACGTCCGCCGGCCGCATCCGCAGCGGAATTCGATTTCCGTCACGCTTGGCAACGGGTTCTACAACCTTCCGCCGCTGCGGTTCTGGGGGACGCGGTGTTTCCGGAATGGGCTGGCCCACGGGCGGCCGTGTTTCAAGGCGCGGATCAAGGGCGTCTCGCAGCCCCTGAAATGGACGTGGCGCCGGTCGCGCGTGATCCGCAATTGCATCTATCTGGGCGAAGAATACGATTGGGCGCGCGAGGAGGATGCGTGTTGGCGGCCCGCCGTGGAAGTCGCGGGGCCCCGCGGGCGTCTTGTCCGTCGCGAGGCGCCGCCCACGCTGGCGGGTCTTGCGATTCCCGGCCGATCGAAATGGCTGAAGCAGGGCGAGGTCCAGGTCGTGGATTTCGGCGTCAACGCGACGGCGATTCCCCGGTTCATGTTCGGCGGGCAGAGGAAGGGCCAGCGGATCGAGATCGTCTACGGCGAGCGGTTGAATCCCGATGGAAGCGTGAACGTCCTGACGCAGACGGCCGGCCAGATCAAATGCGGAAACGGAGGACCCGGCGCGCCTGCGGTCGCCTGCCAGCGCGACGTCTACGTGTTCGGCACGCGGGACTGCAAGGGGTCGTTCCACGGCGCGGAGGTCTTTTCGCCCCGTCTGACCTGGCACGTCTTCCGCTACGCGGAGGTGCGAAACTACGACCGTCTGCTGGAAGGGCCGTCAAGCGCGGAAATGCAGATTCTCGCGCCGGCGTTGCGCGAGACGGCCGCCGCCCGGAAATTCCAGCCCGCCCATCCCGATTTCGGGCGGATCCACGAGATCTGCCGGCGCACGTTCCTTGCCAATGCGATCGGCGGCGTCCAAAGCGATTGTCCGGGGCGTGAACGGCTTGGCTACGGCGGCGATATCGTCAGCACGTGCGAAGCGTACATGCTGAATTGGGACATGCGCGAATTCTACCTGAAGACGCTGCAGGACTTCGCGGACGAGGCCGCGGAAGACGGCTGGCTGACGGAGACGGCGCCGTACGTGGGCATCGCCGACAGGGGATTTGGCGGACGCGCGGGCCCCATCAGCTGGGCCGTGGTCGTCCCCGTGCTGATGGACGCCCTGATCCGCCACTATCCCGACGTGAAGAGTCGCGCGCTGGCCTTCTATCCCGTCTGCGCGCGCTACGTCCGGCTCGTCGACGCGCAATGCCCGACCGGCATCGTCCCGCAGTGCATCGGCGATCACGAGGCGCTGGAACGGGCGCCCGACGCCGTCACGGCCACGGCGCACTGGCATGAATTCGTGCGGCTGACCGCGACCTTCGCCGAGATGCTGGGCCGGTCCGACGAGGCGCGGGCGTTCGCGGCGATCGCGGCGAAGATCGGAAAGGCATTTGCGGACGCCTACGTGAAGGAGGGCGTTGTGGCGAATGGAACGCAAAGCGCACAGGCCATCGCCCTCTATCTGGGGCTTGTCCCGGACGGCCAGATCGCCGCCGCCGAAAAGGCTCTCGTGTCGGCGATCGAGAACAGGGGCCACGCTCCCACGACGGGCATCTTCGCGACGCGCTACATGCTGATGTATCTCTCGGAACACGGGCGGCGCGACGTGGCCGAGAAGATCGTGCGGCACAAGGGCTTTCCCGGCTGGCTGTACATGCTGGACCGCGGCGCGACGACATTGTGGGAAACGTGGAAGGAGTCCGACGACGTCTACTCGAACTGCCACCCGATGTTCGGATCGGTGGACGAGTGGATCCTGCGCTTTGGCGATCGGGGCGGATGGTAGGACCGGATGCGCCCGCGCCGGCCGCATGATGCCGGACCGCGGCGAATCGACGGGCCGCTCCCTCCGTCTGCGGCCGCCCGGCCGACGGCGCGCGGTGCCGCGCCGTCTGTCGCGGCCGTTACGGGGATGGAGCCATTATGGTAGAATAGCCGCCACCTATGTCAGATATAATCATTGAAGGCGCGAAGGTCCATAATTTGCGCAATGTGGATGTCCGGATTCCGCGGAACTCGCTCACGGTGGTGACGGGGCTGTCGGGCAGCGGCAAGTCGTCTTTGGCGTTTGACACCTTGTATGCGGAGGGCCAGCGGCGCTATGTCGAATCGCTGAGCGCCTACGCGCGCCAGTTTCTCGACCAGATGCAGAAGCCCGACGTGGAACGCATCGAGGGACTGTCCCCCGCAATTGCCATCGAACAGCGCACAACGGGCGGCAATCCGCGCTCGATCGTCGCCACGGTGACGGAAATCCACGACTACCTGCGCATCCTCTGGGGCTCGGTCGGCGTGCCGCACTGTCCGAAATGCGGCCGGCCGGTCCGGCACCAGAGCGCGGAACAGATCGTCGATGCGCTGCTGAAGCTTCCGTCGGGGACGAAGTTCATTCTCTACGCGCCCGTCGTGAAAGGGCGCAAGGGCCGCCATGAAGACGTTCTCGCGGAAATCAAGCGGGCCGGTTTCGTCCGCGTCCGCGTGGACGGCGCCGTGACCGCCCTCGAAGAGGTCCCCGAACTCGACCGGAAGAAGAACCACTCGATCGACGTCGTCGTCGACCGTCTGGTGATGCGCGCGAAGGAGGAGACGGACGGGCAGGCCTACACGGCTTTCGTGACGCGCCTGACCGATTCGGTTGAACTGGGCCTGAAGACGGGCGGCGGGCTGGTTCTGGTCGAGACGCTGGCGGACGAAGGTCCCCGGCAGCTGGTTTTCTCCGAGAAGAACGCCTGTCCCGATTGCGGCCTCTCCTTCGACGAGCTGAAGCCGCGGTCGTTCTCGTTCAATTCGCCTTTTGGGGCCTGTCCGAAGTGCGGCGGGTTGGGTTCGCTCTACTATTTCGACGAGGACCTGGTCGTCCCCGACAGGAGCCTGCCGCTGCGCGAGTGCATCCATCCGTGGCGGCGCGCCGGCCACATGGCGATCATGTACTACAACGAAATCCTCGCGCGGATCGCGAAGCAGTACAAAGTCAGGCTCGACACGCCGTACGAACGGCTTCCCGCCGATTTCCGCCACAAGCTGATGCATGGCTTCGACGACGATCTCGTTCTGCCGTGGCGCAACAGCGACAAGCCGTTCGAAGGCGTCCTCGCCACGGTCCAGCGCATGATGGAGAACGCCGAAAGCGACGAACGGCGCGAAAAGTTCAAGGCCTACCAGAACGAACGGGAATGCCCCGACTGCCATGGGACGCGGCTGCGCCCCGAATCGCGCGCGGCGACCGTGGCGGGGCGGAGCATCGTCGAGGTGATGGCCATGCCCGTCAAGGACGCGCTGGCGTTCTTCAGGAGCCTGCAGGGCGACGCGTACGCCGTGGTGAAAGACGTCCTGAAGGAAATCGTGAAGCGTCTGGTCTTCCTCGACGACGTCGGCCTCGACTACCTCACGCTCGACCGCGCCTCGTCGTCGCTTTCCGGCGGCGAGATGCAGCGCATCCGCCTCGCGTCCCAGATCGGCAGCGGCCTCGTGGGCGTTCTCTACGTGCTGGACGAACCGACGATCGGTCTCCACCCGCGGGACAACGAGAAGCTGATCGCGATGCTCAAACGGCTGCGCGACCGCGGCAACACGGTGGTCGTCGTGGAACATGACGGCGAGATGATGCGGACGGCCGACTACATCATCGACCTGGGCCCCGGCGCGGGCCGCGAAGGCGGCCGCGTGATGTACCAGGGCGACTATGCGGGGCTGCTGAAATGCGGGACGCTGACGGCGGACTATCTGACGGGCCGCAAGTCGATCGCCGGCAACCGCGGGGCGTTGCCGCCGGCAACGGCGGGCCGGCGTCGCTGGTTGACGATCAGCGGCTGCACGGAACATAACCTCAAGAACATCACCGTGCGGATTCCCCTGGGGACGTTCACGGTCGTGACGGGCGTGAGCGGCAGCGGCAAATCGACGCTGATCGAGGAAACGCTCAAGTGCGAACTGATGCGGCGCTTCTACCATTCCAAACGGGCGCCCGGCAAGTTCCGGAAACTCACGGGCGTCGAGCATATCGACAAGGTCATCGAAATCGACCAGAGCCCGATCGGCCGGACGCCGCGCTCGAATCCGGCCACCTACGTGGGGTTCTTCTCGGACATCCGCGAGCTCTTCGCCAAAACGGAGGGCGCGCGCGCGCGCGGCTACACGGCGGGGCGGTTCAGCTTCAACGTGAAGGGCGGCCGGTGCGAGGTCTGCGGCGGCGATGGCGTGCGCAAACTGGAGATGAGCTTCCTGCCGGATGTCTACGTGACGTGCGAACAGTGCGGCGGCAAGCGCTTCAACAAGGAGACGCTGGAGGTCAAGTACGCGGGCAAGACGATTTCCGACGTGCTGGAAATGACCGTGGCCGAAGCCCATGAATTCTTCGCGAAGGTGCCGAAACTCGCTTCCAGGCTGAAGACGCTCGTGGACGTCGGGCTGGGCTACATCGGCCTGGGCCAGCCGGCGACCACGCTTTCGGGCGGCGAGGCGCAGCGTATCAAGCTGGCGGCGGAACTCTCGAAACGGTCGACGGGCCGGACGCTCTATCTGCTGGACGAACCGACGACGGGCCTTCATTTCGACGACGTCTCGAAGCTGATGAACCTGCTCCTGAAGTTGCGCGAAAGCGGCAACACGGTGGTGGTCATCGAACATAACGTGGACGTGATGAAATGCGCGGACTGGATCGTCGATCTGGGACCCGGCGGCGGCGACGCGGGCGGATACCTCGTGGCCGAGGGAACGCCGGCCGACATCCGCGCCTGCAAGGAAAGTCTGACCGGGAGATTCCTGTCCTGATCGGCTGATCGGGAATTTTGGTATAATCGGGACGACAAGGAGGATTCATGGAACAAGGGGGATTCATGGGAAGGACATTTGCTTTCGCGATGCTGGCCGGCGCGGCCGCGTCATTCGTCTGCCGGGCGGACGCTCCCGCGGCGCCGGGCGTCGTGTCGTTCAAGGACGCCGCGAAAATCAAAAGCTGGGATGCGTGGGACGACCACAAGAAGCCGGTGGCGCCGAAGGAAAAGCGATGCGTCACCTGGGAGAAGCTGAACCGGCTGGATCCCGGCATGAAGGAAATCGGCCGGCTGGCCGTTCGCGACGCCAAAGAGATCAAGGGATCGAAGTGGTCGATCGGCTGCGAGACGCTGGACCGCGACTATGCCGACTGGAACGCCTACAAGAACTGGCTGGGGCCGCTGGGCGTCAAGCACGGCCGCCTGTTCTCCGGCTGGGCGAAGACCGAACAGAAAAAGGGGACGTACGATTTCACCTGGCTCGACCCGCAGGTCCGCGAGATGGCGGCGATGGGCGTCAAGCCCTGGATCTGCCTCTCCTACGGCAATCCCGTGTGGGGCAGCGACTTCCGTCTTGGCATGCGCGTCAAGCAGGTGACGGACAAGCCGGAGGCTTTTGACGCATGGCTGCGCTATTGCAAAGCCTGTGTCGCGCGCTACAAGGACGTGGTCGACGAGTGGGAGATCTGGAACGAGCCGTTCAATCAGGCGACGGAGTACGCCGAGATGGTCTACCGCACGGCGAAGGCCATCCGTGAAGTCCAGCCGCATGCGACGTGCTTCGTCACGGCGATCTCCTGGAATGGCCGCGACCCGGCCAAGAGCGACTATGCCGTCGTTCTCGAAAAGCTGAAGAAGGAAGGCGCGCTCGATCTGGTCAAATACTGGATCTACCATCCCTATACGCCGAATCCGGACACCTCCTACGCCGGTTTTGCCGAACCGCTGCGCAAACTGGTGAAATCCTATTCGGGCGCCTACGACATCATGCAGGGCGAAGTCGGCTGCCCCGCGCAGCTCGAATTCGCGCACGCGATCCACAGCGTCGAGTGGACGGAATATTCGCAGGCGAAGTGGAATCTCCGCCGGACGATCGGCGACGCCGCGCGGGCCATCCCGTGCAACGTGTTCACGATGATCGACCTGCAGTACACGTTCATGCTGCAGAGTTTCGGCCTCATCCGCTCGAACACGCTGAAGGAATTCGTCTATCGCCGCCCGAGTTTCTACGCGATGCAGAACGTGTTCAGCTTCTTCGACGATGAAACGCTGCCGGTCGCATTGGACGTGGCGGCGCCATTCGTGCTGGAGCGCCGTTTCGATCCGCGCGACATGGCGCCGCGGAAAATGACCTGCGCGAAGTTCTCGCGCCTGGGCCGTCCCGTCTGGTTCTTCTGGTACAACGACCGCCGGCCGGAGGACATGCTGGGCTTCGACCAGGTGGAGCTTCCCGTCTGGGGACAGTTCAAGAATCCGGTGTGGGCGGACATGATTACGGGGCGCGTGTTCGAGATTCCCGAATGGAATCTCGTGCGCCAGAAGGACCGCACCGTCGTCCGGCATCTGCCGATGTGGGACTCGCCGATTCTGATTGCCGAGCGCACCGCCGTTCCGCTGCGCCTGGAATGGGCGAAGATGACGCCGGCCGAGATCGTCGATTCCTTCTACCGGCCCGGCCAGCCCGACAACAAGATGAAGGCCTTCCCCGGTCCGCACGCGCACGCGGACTGGATGAAGATGCCGACGAAGGACTTTCTGCCCTGCATCGACGTCTACGGCCAGTTCAAGTTCCGCGAGTGGCCGGGCAAGACGAAGAGCGACGCCGACCTGAAGGCGGCCGCCGCGGCCGAAGCCCGGGACCTGGCGGCGCATCCCGGTCCGTCGGACTGGAACAAATACGGCGGGTGGACGAAAGGTCCGCAGCTGGAAGCCACTGGCCGCTTCCGGACGCACCGGGACGCGAAGGGAACGTGGTGGTTCGTCGATCCGGAGGGCCGTCTCTACTGGAGTTTCGGGCCGGTGCGCGTTTCGGCGTCGTCCGCGATGACGCCGATGAACGGCGACAACTGCACGCCGCGCCGCGGCTGCACGGTGCCGGACCGCGACTGCTTCTTCACGGATCTTCCGCCCGCACCGGGCGCCGCGGGCGCAACGGCGTTCTCCAAGTTCTGGACGACGCGCGACGATCTGCTCTTCCCGTTCTACGGGGCGCGCGGAGAAACGCGCGTCTACGATTTCTCCAGCGCGAATCTTTTCCGCAAGTATGGCCCCGACTACTACAACGTCTACTCCGATCTCGTCCATCGCCGTCTCCGCAGCTGGGGCGCGAATACGGTGGCCAATTCGAGCGATCTGAAGATCTGCCTTCTGGACAGGACGCCCTACGCCGAACGCGTCGAATGCCAGTCGCGTCCCATCGCCGGCTCCTTTGGCGCCTGGTGGAAATTTCGCGATCCATGGGACGAATCCTTCGCGAAAGGGGTGACGGACGCGCTGGCCGCGCATGGCCGCGAGGCGCACGATCCGTGGTGCATCGGGTTCTTCGTGGACAATGAAATCAACTGGGGCGGAACGCCGCGCCAGCTGGCGGACTGGACGATCCAGTCGCCGGCCGACCAGCCGGCCAAACGCGCGCTGGTCGCCCATTTCCGGGGAAAATACGGCGACATCGCGAAGCTCAACGCGGCATGGAAGGCGGATTATGCGAATTGGGACGACTTGCTCCACTCGGTGCTGTTGCCGGGTGCGGATGCGACCGGCGATCTGTCCGCGTTCACGCGCGTGATCTGCGAGGAATATTTCAAGCGGACGCGCGAGACGGTGAAGGCGTTCGACAAGGGGTTGCTCTACCTCGGCTGCCGGTTTGCGGGTTCCGCGCGTCCGTGGGCCGTGGGCGCCTGCGTGAAGTATTGCGACGTGGTGAGCTACAATGTCTATGCGGACTCGATCGGGCAGTGGCGTCTGCCGGACAATCTCGACGCGCCGGTTGTGATCGGCGAATTCCATTTCGGCGCAACGGACCGCGGCCCGTTCGGGACGGGCGTGTGCCAGGCGGCCAACCAGGACGACCGGGCGCGGAAGCTGAAGGCCTACGTGCGGTCGGCCCTCGGCAATCCGCAGGTGGTGGGCGTCCACTGGCACCAGTTTTCCGACCAGGCGACGACGGGCCGTTTCGATGGCGAATATCTGCAGGTCGGCTGGACGGATATCTGCGACACGCCCTATCCGGAAACGGTCGCCGCCGTGCGCGAAGTCGGCTACGCGCTCTACGAAACGCGCTTCAGCCGGTAGCCGATGGGTACGCGCGACCACGCCTACTGCGGTCTTTTTGGCGCTCTTGCACTGGCCCTGCCGGCGTTGTTCCACGTGTTCGGACTGGCGGGGCCGTTGTTTTTGCCGATGTACTGGCCGCTGGTGGCGTTGGCCTTCCTGGTCCGGCCCGGCGCGGCGGTCGTGACGGCCGCTCTGGTCCCTCTGGTGTCTTCGTTCCTCACGGGGATGCCGCTGCTCTGGCCGCCGTTGGCGGCGGTCCTTTCGCTCGAACTGGCCGTTCAGGTTGGATTGCTGGCGGTTTTGCGGAAACGCCCGCGGCTGGCGCTTGCCGCCGTGCTGCCGTTGGGCCGGGCGCTTCATGCGGGACTCGTCTGGATGTTGGCGTTAAAGTTCCCGAATCTGCCGGCGGCGGGCATTTCGTTTCTTTCCTTTGCAGCCGGCTGGCCGGGCGTGCTGCTGATGATGGCCTTTGTGCCGGTTTTCGCGGACGCGGCGACGAAACGCGACGGCGTCTGCGAAGTCCGGTTCCTGAAGGCGCTGCGGCGTCTGCACGTGTCCGAGGGCGTGGTGCTTGCCTGCGCACAGCTGCTGCGCTGGTTCGAGGCGCTCAGCCGCGATGCCGAAATCCTGGCGCGGGCGTTGGAACTCCGCCGGGCCGCGGCGCGGCAGACGTCGCCTGAACCTTTCGGCGGCGACGTGGTCGTGGCGTGCCGGAATCTGGTCGTCCAATATCCCCTGTCGTCCGAACCGGCTTTGAGACTTCCGGAATTCGTCTTGAAGAAGGGCGAACGGGTTGCCTTGCTGGGCCCGAATGGGGCGGGCAAGACGACTCTGCTGTCCGTGTTGGCGGGTCTGCAGCCGTTTGATGGCGAGGTTTCGGTGTTTGAACGGAAACCGCAAGGGGCGTCCCTGCCGACGATTCGCGCGCGGCTGGGGTTCCTTTTCGAGAATCCGGACGACCAGTTCCTGTATCCGACCGTCCGGGAAGACGTGGGCTATGTCCCGGGACGGCGGGGGCTGCCCCCGGCGGAGGGCGCGCGTCGGGTCGACGCCGTGCTGGCTTCGCTGGGATTGCCGGCGGGAAACCGGCCGATCGCGTCGCTGTCGCGCGGGCAGCGCCAGCGCGTCGCTTTGGCGGGCCTGCTGGCGGCTTCGCCGGAACTTCTGCTCCTGGATGAACCGACTGCGGCCCTCGACGATTACGAGAAGACCCGCCTCGCGAACGTGTTGAACGCGAACGGCGCGGCAATGGTCATCGCCACGCATGACCGGGCATTTGCGGCCAGGGTCTGCACGCGGATGCTCGAACTTGGCAAACCGGAAAAGGCGAAGGACGCAGAAGGCGATTGGAACCGTGTGTCTGGTGGACGCCCTGACGATGCGGGCGGCGGAACCGATGCGGTTTCGGACGCTCGACATCTGGGGCGCGCAGTTCAAGACTCCGGCGCCTGACGGGTGACGCAAAAGAGGGTGGCTCTCGTGCGGCGCGGCGCGGCCCCAAGAGGCCCTGTCGGGTTCGTTCCGGCAACGTAGCCCCGCCGCGGTCCTTCGCGAAGTTTCCGGGCGTCATCCGTGCACATCGGCTGACGTATCCGTTCCACGCCTTTGCAGCCAGTCTGTCCCCGGCGGCCTTGCGCGATCGCGTTTCTCCGGTTCGTGACGCCAACCTCTCTTGGGGGCCGATTTTCCGCCGGATCTTGCAATTCTCCGGTAATCCGCGGCAGGTGGTACCCTTGACATTTGGACGGGAGTAGTGTATGATGCGGCAAATGCTAGGGGCGGAGAAGGATATGGCAAAGCGCTCTGGTCCAGCGGCGGATCTGACCTTCAAGCGGGTGTTGGCGAGAACCCGAGTCTTGTCATCGGCTTTCTGAATTCCCTCGGCATCAGGTTTGAATCGTGGAACTGACAATGAAAGGGATCTGGCATAGACAGTTAAACCGATAGGGCGGCGAGAAATCCCGCCTGCTCTCCTGTGCCCTGGTGGGCCGTGGGGAAAAAACAATTTACGCTGCAAAGCGGTCGTCAGTAGAAATGTAGGAAGTTTCAAGTTGGACGACACTTGCAGAGGAAGCGTATGCGCTTGCCTCTACTCGTGTTTCCAACAGGGTTATTCCTACAACCTCTACTGAAGTACGAGTAGAGGTTTTCTTATGCCCTCGATTCGCGCTCACCCGTCAGACAGCGACACGAAACGAGGACAGGCCCGATCCTTGCGAGGTAAACGATAACAGGGCGCGGAGAATGGGAAAGAATGAAAAGAATCACCGACTTTATGGTTACAGCCGTTTTGGTTGGATATGTGGCGGGTACGGCTCTATTGGGAACTGCCCTTTGCGGTTGTTCTGCCGATATCGAAATTGACAACTCCAAATCGGCGGCGAAAGGAAGTTCCGTCGAGGGAACGAAGAACGACGAAAAACATGCGCCGACGGCCGAAGAGCTTCTTGAGGCGAAGCGCGACAGGGAAGAGGCGAGCTATTCCAAAACGAATTCCGCTCCACTATACATCGAAAAGCCGATGGCCTGGTTTCAGGAAACGAACGACCAGATGATTTTCACGCGCAAGAAACTGCTTGAGGCCCAGGCCCGCATCAGCGTGATTTATGGCAAGTACGACCGTCAAATCAAGGCGGCCGGCGACAAGGCCAAAGGCTATCTCGATTTGCTTGACAAGGCGGAAAAGACCCGCGCAGAAGGCAAGGCCAAGGGTTGGCCCGTTGCGTTTGACCAGTGGGTGATTGACGATGAAGCGGCGTTGGATACCAAAATTGCCGAGATCAATGCGGCCATGGGAAAGAACCGGGTTTTAAGCGTTGAGGACATGGCCATGTACAATGCCGCAAAGAAAGGTCTCAAGACTTCTCGTGAAACGCTTGTCCGCTTTGATGACGCATATCTGGCGTTTACGCGCACGTGGGACAAGGTAAAACTTGGAATTTTCAATGGCATCCCGCTCGAACTTGAGAAAGATGTCAATACGGCATTGGATATTACGCAGGTGTTCATCAACGAATGGAATCGGGTGAAGTGACGCCATGGAAATGTCCTTTGGAAGCAGGCGGGGCGGATCTTGCCTTCTTGTTTTGATTATACTTGCGCTCGTCGGCGTATCGATAGTTGCCATCACGCGTCTTGCGGCAGCCGAAAAAGAACGTGAGGGTGAGAAACGCGCCGCCGAAACCAAGTCGGTGGAGAAAACGCCACGGCAACTTCAACGTGAACGCATTGGTGAAAGACTCGCCGACAAGGCTTTGGACCTTGGCGCTGATCCGTCAAATGCGTTGGTGGACGGAAGCATCAAGACGATGAGATCCGTCCGGGACAAGACAAAACGACAGCAAGCGACGATCAAGTCACGTCTTGAAAACGCCAAAGATTCGGTTTTGCGCTTGCGCGGCGAGCGTAAACAGCTTGAGCAGAAGATCGCCAAGCTGAAGGATGAGTTTGCGGCTTTCCCCGACGACGAGAAGGTAGGCGACGAACTTGCGAAATGCGACGAGGACCTGGAAAGCAAGAGGCGCGAGATCCTTCAAGCGCAGGCGGATATGAAGCTGCTGGCGGATTACGACTATCGCATGGAACGTGAAGTGGCGACGCTTTCCGACGCCATTCGCCGGTGCGAGGCTAGCGGACGCACAATCGCAACAGCATCCGAATACGAGACATTGAAAAAAGACCTCACTGCAGCGCATGGCGCTTCGGTCGAGGTTGGCGAGCTGCGTCGCAATCTTGACGGAAAGACAATGGACGTATCCGCTGGTGTCGCAGGAGAAAAGGCGAAAAAGCGCGCACGTCTGGAGAAATACCGCCGAAAACAATCACAGGAGTAGATGTAAATGAAAACGGCCATTGTCATTGCTGGTCTTGTCTGCCTTGCCGCCATCGCCGGATGTGGCAATTCGGAACCCCGATATTGTCGACAGCCAGCGCAGAACCAGCCCGCACCGAAACCAAAGCGTCCGCCCACTCCCGAAGAGACGCTTGGAATTGAAATGCCGGGCAAATTGGCGGCTTCAGTCGAAGCATGGGCTAATTCAAATGAACTTGGCGACTACTTCAGACAATCCCGGAAAAGGCTGTCGCACCTTCATGCGCAATTGATGGAAGACTACGGCGTGCGCAAGGAGTCAGAACTGGAGCCGACTGACTTTACGCGCGAGACGTTGCGCAAGTACCACGAGGCGTTTGACGCGGACTCCGCCTTGCGCAGATTCATGGTGGAGTGCTATTCGCGGAAGGAGGTGCGTCCTCTGCCGCAGACGATTTTGCGACGGTTCACGACGCCAGGTGAAGATCGGGAAAAACTGAGACAACTCATAGAGAACGCTCCTGGTGAGATTGAACGGCTCAAGGTGGAACTTACTGCGTTGAAGTCCGAAATGGAGGCTGTCGAAACATCGACATGGTCGCAGGAAAAGGAACTGAGAATCTGGCGCGATCTGCAAATTCGCGTAGGCAAAATATCGACGCGGGCGAACAAGACGAGTTCGAGCGTATCGGCGCTTGCCGCAGACATGGCAAAGGCTGTTCGCGAAAGTGGGGAGAATGCGGACGTGGACAGGCTCAACGACCAGGCGGAACAGCTGAAATCCGATATCTCGTCATTCGCAGCCTGTACGGCAAAGCAACTCGAAATCGTGAATGGACAACTGCTCATTGCGGAATTTGCCATGAACTGCAAGAACATGGCAGACGGCATGAATTGCGTTCCGGCTGCACTTGCGAAGAAAAAGGCCCGTCAGGCGGAGATCACGGAACTTGTCAGCCGCATCGCATCCTCGCGCACGCGCGGCTATTCCGACTTGAATATGCTTGCACAGCAGGCAACGTCAATCAAGGCGCGTTCGCGGAGCGAGGGCGAGAAAGAAGCCGAACTCGGCAAACGCGTACAGAAACTTGCAGGAAACTACGAGCACGTGTTTGGGTCGTTGGCAATCTACAGCCTCAAGCAGGCTTTGCCGGAACCGTCGGCGCAGGCGCGCATCGATTCGGAATTGGCGGCGTTCAAGATGGCGATCAATCTTTCGCAAGGCGCCGATCCGTCGGGCGTCTTCGCTGTGATTGAAGCAAAGGCGTATCAGCTTGCCGACCGCATGGAGGAGGAAGCCATGCTGAAACGTCTTGACGATACGCTGCTTACCGTTCAACGACTTGCCGCCGGACGGCGGTGACGGGAAAACGACTTGGGCGGTGGGTGCCGCCCGTCAAGAACAACCGGAAAGGAAACAACGAGAATGAATCCAAAAAAATTGATGGCCGTCGCGTTCTGCGCGGTTGCCTGTGTGTCGACGACCGTGTTTGCCGAAGATGATTTCGGCATTGAATCGGCGTCGCCTGTAACAATCGCCGATCCTGTCAACCCTCAGCCGGGAATGGTTTGCAAATTCTACAATGTCGCACGCCGCGACATCGAGAAGTGCTTAAAGAGCGCAACGCAGCGTGTAGCCTTCCCATTGGTTCTGACTCGTGTAGATAAGGGTAACGCGTTCGTCTGCAACTTTAGCGATAAAGGAGTCGAGAGGAATGTAATGTCATGGGAGGGTTTCATTAAATGTAAACGTGCGGGATCTTATGTGTTTACCGTTTTTGGTGCACATGACCATGATTATACGTTGACGGTCAATGGCGTCGACGCCATCGTTTACAAGCATGGGCAGCAAAGTGTAACCTTGAATTTGAAAGTCGGTTGGAACAAGGTTGTGTTTACTGCCGTTTATTGGTGTCGTGATCGTGATGTATACATCATCAAATATCTGCCTAAAGGCTCTCTTTCTGAACCGCGCAATCTCGCACCAAAAGACTTGTTCTACGACAAGTTGCCGGAAGAAGAGTGGTAATAATTTGCGCGGATGGAGACAGTTCTCCAGTATGTCACGGCAGCAGTTGCGCGGACTGGCGCGCAACTGCTCGTCGTGTTTGGCGTTGTGTTCGTGTTGGCCGTCGTGTTGTGGTTCGTAAGCCAGGGGATTCGCAGTGCGGTTTCTTCGCGAATCGGCATGCTCTACTATTACCTTGTCGCGCCCGGTGTGGCTTGCCATGAGACGGGGCATGCGCTGGGGTGTCTGCTGACCGGCACGAAGATTGCCGAGTTCGTGCCGTTCAGGCCATCTTCCGATGGAACGCTTGGCTATGTCTCGCACGAGTTGCCGGACGGCGGCAGTCTCCTCGGCAATGTCGCGCAGTTCGTGATTTCCACCGGACCGGTCTGGTTCGGTTCTGCCGTCATTCTCGGTTTGTCCTATCTTGTCGGCGGTTCTGGGATTCTCCCCGAGGTGGAGACGTATTTTCCGGAACGGACGCCACCCGCCACTTGCGAATACGTGTCGAGTGTCTTTCTTGCGGCATGGCAGATGTTGCGGAACGCCGTTTGCGTGTGGAATTGGCGCTCGCCGTGGATTGCGCTTTATCTCTACGCCGTCTTTTGCATTGCATCGGAAATCACGTTGAGCGGTCCCGACCTGAAGGGAATGTGGAAGGGTTGCGGTGCGATTGCGGTTGTTCTATTCGGCGTCAATCTGCTGCCGTATGCCGGCAGATGGATCAACGCCGGGATTGTTTGGGCCAAGCCGTGTCTGTTTCGCGTTCAGGCCGTGTTGGCGTTCGTTCTGTTGCTGGACGTTGTATTTTTCTGTGTGTCATTTGCGCTGATGCGGTTGCTGAAACGGGGAGAGTGAAAAGTGGCAAGTGGCAGATACGGTCGCGTTCGTTAGGCGGATGCAAAAGACTTGAAGGCGAAGGGCGCTCTGACGATTCCTGCCGCAAAAGCGGCATCTCGGGAAAAGTGGTGCGGAGGTGAATCGCGCCTTTCTTCTGGGGTGTGAAGTAGTCCCAGGCGCGTCGGCTATGACGGGATGCTGGGCGCAACCTCAGACGGCGCATCGGACCTTGTCCGTAAAGTTTCGGGCGAACATCGTGGGCGGGCGTTTCCGGGATGGGCTGGGATGGCCATGCGCGGGCGGTCGCACCGGCCCGTTCCGGAAAAGGCGTTGGTTTCGCCGTCCCGAATTTTCTGCATTGTCCCGGTTTCAGGTCCACGTTCGCCCTTGAACGGCGGTTGGTCCCTGAAACGAACTTGCCCCTTGAGGCGTAGTCGCTTCTCGGAGGGAGCTGTTTCGATTGTTATGTCGATTTGCCCTTTAGGATTGATTTGCTCTCTGGTCGTTTTACCTCTTGAAAGAGGATGCCCCCTCCTCCGCGAAGGACTGTCGTCGTCACCAATTTCTTTTCGCTCGATTCGTAATCTTATTGCGGTAATGTTCGCGCCGGCCCGAAAACATATTGGCCGCTAAAACCCGTGCCGGGGGGGGCAGGGCGCAAGTCGTTTTCGGCGGGGGTGGTACGGGTGCCTTGGGCTGGTTAGAATTGCCGGGATTGAAGTTAAATATATTTTAGTAAAAATGATGATTGACTGTCGGCTGGCGTTTATGGTAACATCGGGCCATGACCAATTTGGGAGAGTTGATTCGGTTTCACCGCGAGCGCCGCGGCTGGAAGCAGTATGAACTGGCGCGGCGCGCCGAAATGAGCGCGGCGCAGGTGTCCTATATCGAGAACAACCGCGTAAGCCCTTCGTTCCACGCCGTCGAGCGCCTCGCGCGCGCGTTCGATACCGATATTGCCGGCCTGCTGTCGAAGAAGGGGCTGGCGGACGGCGAGCGTCCGCCGGTCGTCGCCGCCGCGCCGGTCGCGTCCGTCAGCGGCGACTATCAGACGCTGCGGGCGATGGAGCGCGACGGTGCCGCGGCGCTCGCGGCGATTCTCGACGAGGAACGGCGGGCGGATGCGGCGGAACTGGCGCGCGGCATCGTCAATGCCTACACGCTGGGCGCGGGCTGTCCGGCGTTTTCGGAGGCGATTACGGGCGCGGCGCTCGCGGAGATCCTGCGCGGGGAGCTGGGGCTGGGCACGGCGCCGGCGGGGGATCTGGCCGCCACGCTGGCGTTCCGCGGGGTGCGCGTCTATCGCAAGGCGTTGCCGAAGGAAACCGCCAGCGTGTCGTTCTGGCAGCGCGTCCGTCAGCGGCCGGCGATTGTGCTCAACGCGGGCAACACGCGCGAGCGCGATTTGTACCGGCTGGCCTACGAATTGGGCAGCATCGGGCTGTTCCGCGCGCTGGAGCACGTCATCGACGAAACGCTGGTGCAGCACCGCTTCCTCGTCGATTTCGCGGTTTCGTTCCTGATGCCGTCGTTGACGGTGCGGCAGGCGGTCGCCGCGACGGGCATCGGACCGGAGGACTGGACGTTCTCGAAGCTGGTGGCGCTCAAGGGCTATTTCGGCGTCTCGGCCGAATCGTTTGCGCTGCGGCTCGAAGAGCTGGGGCTGATCGCGCCCGGTCTGCGGCTCAGACTGCGCGAGCAGCTCCGCGCCTACTACCGCGCCCACCCCGACGCCATGGAGCCGCACCCGGCCGCCCCGTCAATCAACCCGGCCACCATCGGGGAGGAGAAACAATGAAAGAGCTGTACGCCCATAGCCGGGACAATACGCCCCGCGAACAGTGGCAGACCTTGGAGGCGCACAGTCGCCAAGTGGCCGAATTGGCAGCCAAATTTGCCGAGGCTTTCCAATCTGCCGAATGGGCGCGGATTGTCGGCCTCCTCCATGATGCCGGCAAGGCGCGTCATTCGTTTCAAGCCTATCTTGCCCAGGCCAATGGATTGGATGATGCGGAGTATGATTCGTCCGATCACTCGCATTCGGGCGCCGGCGCGTGTTGGGCCAATAAACTTTGGAATGGAATTGGGCGCATTTTCGCGTACTGCATTGCCGGGCATCACGCTGGCTTGCCAGATTGGGAGTCTGGCGAAACGCCGAACGGGGCGCTGCGCGTACGCTTGGATGAAGAATCAAAAGTGCTGTGTGAACCTTCCGTGCAAACATGGCTTGAACGATTTCAAGACAGGCTTTCATCGCCGCGCCCGCCTTTCAAGTTCGAGAAAGGCTCCGCCGCATTTTGGATTCGCATGCTGTATTCCTGTCTGGTCGATGCCGACTTTCTCGACACAGAAGCCTTTATGGATGCGGAGAAAAGCAACGACCGCGGCGGATATCCGGAACTCGCCCAACTCGCGCGGGTGTTTTTCGAACGGCTTGACGACTTCCAGCGCAAGGCCGATGTTACCGAAGTGAACAAGATTCGCGCTGAAATCCGCGCTCGATGCGAATTGGTTGCGGAAAACCGTCCCGGCGTTTACTCGCTGACCGTTCCGACTGGTGGCGGCAAGACGCTTTCGTCGATGGCGTTTGCCTTGCGCCATGCGCTGAAACATGGGCAGAGGCGCGTTGTCTACGTGATCCCCTACACCTCGATTATCGAACAGACGGCCGACATCTTGCGGGGAATCTTCGGTGCGGAAAATGTTTTGGAGCATCACAGCAATTTCGATCCGGAAAAAGAGACGCAGCGTTCGCGTTTGGCGTCCGAGAATTGGGATGCGCCCATAGTCGTGACGACCAGTGTCCAGTTTTTCGAGTCGCTTTATGCCTGCAAGTCGAGTCGTTGCCGCAAGTTGCACAATCTCGCCGGGAGTGTGATTATTCTCGACGAGGTGCAGCTTTTGCCGATGAATCTGATCAAGCCGTGCACTCTGGCGATCAAAGAGCTTGCGGCGCATTATGGCGCGACATTGGTGCTTTCGACGGCTACGCAGCCGAAGTTGCCCGGGTTGGAGTCCGTAACGGAGATTATTCCTGCGGAAATGGATCTCTTCGCCCGTCTGAAGAGAACGGAATGGGAGTTTCCTGCCAGTGGCAATTCGCGTAAAACCTGGCGCGAAATCGCCGATGAACTGAAGGAGATGCGACAGGTGCTCTGTGTCGTCAACACTCGACGCGACTGCCGGGAATTGTTCGATCTGATGCCGTCTGGAACGGTTCATCTTTCCGCCTCGATGTGCGGCGCGCATCGTTCGAAGGCAATTGCCGGAATCAAGGAGGCTTTGAAGGCCGGGAAAGAAATACGCGTCATCAGCACCCAACTGGTCGAAGCCGGCGTCGATGTCGATTTCCCGGTGGTCTATCGCGCATTTACCGGACTTTCGTCGATTGCGCAGTCGGCGGGACGTTGCAATCGCGAGGGCAAACTTTCGTCTCTGGGTCGCGTGGTGGTGTTTTTGCCGCCCAAGGAGAGTCCGCGCGGCATCTTGCGTTTTGGCGAATATGCCATGCAGGATATGTTGTGCGAATCAAGCGGACTTTCGTTCGACTCGCCCGAAGCGTATCCGCGCTATTTTGCAAAATTGCAGACGCGCGTCCATTCTTTGGGCGAGGAATTTGCGGCGTTGCTACAGGAAGGCGAACGCGAGATGAAGTTCCAGTTCCGGGAAGCCGCCGCCGGATTTCGAATGATCGACAATTCTTCGGTTGCCGTTGCCGTGCGCTATGAAGAAGGCGAGTCGTTGATCGAGGAAATCCTGAGAATCGGACCGCACCGACGCACCATGCGCAAACTTCAGCGCTTTACGGTGAATGTGCCGCGCAATATGCTCGGCGATTTGCGCGAAAAGGGTTTTGTCGAAGAAATAAGTCCGGGTATCTATGCGCAAACTCCCATCGCGTCATTGTATTCGGGAGTGTTCGGCTTCGATTTGTTCCGAGACGGACTGTCGGCGGAAGATACAATCATGTAACTGTTGAAGAAAGGAGAATCATGCGAGGTTTCTGTTTGGAAGTATCGGGCGATTTTGCCTGTTTCACCCGGCCTGAAATGAAGGTCGAGCGCGTGAGCTACGATGTGATTACGCCCTCGGCGGCGCGTGGCATATTCACGGCCATTTTCTGGAAGCCGGCCATCCGGTGGCGGATCAAGCGCATCGAGGTGTTGAATCCCATTCGCTGGACGAGCGTTCGTCGCAATGAAGTCAGCGCCGTAGCCAGTCCGCGGAGTTCGGGCATTTTGATTGAAGACGCGCGACAGCAACGAGCAGGATTGTTTCTCCGGGATGTTCGGTATCGGCTTTGTGCGGAATTTGATTTCATTCCGCCGGACAAGCGCAGCCCATCCGTCAATCCCGCCCCTGATTGGCTGACCGATGCGGACGAGCAAGCGCTTTATCGACAGGCTGAAGCGCGACCGGACGAGAAACCGGCCAAATATGCCGCGATGTTCGAACGCCGGGCCAGCAAGGGACAATACTTTGCGCATCCCTATCTTGGTTGCCGCGAGTTTTCCTGTAGAGACATTCGCTTGGTCGAGAATCCGGATATGGAGACCATGCGTCCGATTTCCGAGACGCGGGATCTTGGGTTTATGCTGTATGATCTCGATTTCACCAATCCGAAGGACATTCAGCCCATGTTCTACCGGGCGAAGATGGTAAACGGCGCAATTGAGGTCCCTCACCCCGATTCCGAGGAGGTGTTCAAATGATTTTGCACGCATTGAAAGGATATTACGACCGCAAAGCCGCCGATCCCGAGTCGGGCATCGCGCCGCTGGGGTGGGAGCGCAAGGAAATACCGTATCTCATTGTTCTTGATCGCGAGGGACGATTGGTCAATGTTGAAGATACGCAGGAGAAAATCGGCAAGAAACTCCGGGCCCGGACTTTTATGGTACCTCAGTCCGTGAAACGAACAATGAACGTCAAGCCGTATTTCCTTTGGGACAACGTCGAATATGTTACAGGCATTATGTGCAAGGAAGGCGGCAAAGAAGAGGATGTGGCTGAAAAGCATGCGGCATTTGTCGAGCAATTGAAGGCCTATTCGCAGGAACCGGCCGTCAAAGCGGTTTTGGATTTTCTGGCTTCGCCTGCACTTGCCGAAGATTTGTCACGATTTCCCGCTTGGCAAGACGCCAAAATGGCGTGTGCTTTTGTCGCATTTCGATTTGCCGATTCTGGCGGCAGTATTTTCGACGAGCCGGCCATCAAGAGCGTTGTCGACAATCGGGCCGTTTTTCAGCAAGAAGGAGAATCCGAGATCGTAGACTTGGTTACGGGAGAGCGTCAGCCGTTGGCGGTTTTGCATCCTCCAATCAAAGGTGTTCCTGGGGCAAACACGACAGGAGCCAATGTGGTTTCGTTCAATTTTGACGCAGCCGCATCGTTCGGCAAGACACAGGGCGGCAATTCGCCAATAGGCGCCAAAACCGCCTTTGAATATACGACTGCGTTGAACAATTTGCTGTCGAAGGATTCGCGACAGAAAATGTCGGTTGGCGACGCGACGATGGTGTTCTGGGCTGAACGGGAGGATGGCTTTGAAGACGCTTTCGCTTCGTTTTTCGCCGAGCCTGCCAAGGACAATCCCGATTCGCAGACCGAGGCGGTCAGCGCCCTGTTCAAATCGCCCAAGACGGGAACGGCGTCATTTGGCGAAGATGCGACGCGGTTTTACGTGCTGGGTCTCTCGCCTAACGCGGCAAGATTGGCGATTCGTTTTTGGCATGTCGGGACGGTAGCGGAAATGGCCGGGCGCTTCCGCGACTATTTCGCCGATCTGGAAATCGCTCATGGTCCTAAAGAAAAAGACCATCTTTCGCTGTGGCGTCTGCTTGTGTCTACGGCGGCGCAAGGGAAATCGGAGAATATCGCGCCCAATCTCGCCGGCAATGTCATGCGCAGCATTCTTGAAGGTTTGCCGTTTCCGGAAACCTTGCTGCAATCGGTCTTGACGCGGACTAAGGCTGACCATGGCATAACTTACGCGCGCGCCAAACTGATCAAAGGATTTCTCAATCGCAAATGGAGAAAGAACAACCCTAATCAAGAAAGGATGCTCACAGTGAGTCTCGATACTGAAAACAAAAATACCGGTTACCGGCTCGGCAGGCTTTTTGCCGTGCTTGAGCGGGTGCAGGAGGCGGCCAACCCCACTATCAACGCGACGATCAAAGATCGCTTCTATGCCGCCGCGTCATCGGCCCCCGTTACGGTGTTCGGCAACCTGATGCGGCTGGCGCAGAACCACCTCTCGAAGCTGGGCAAGGAGAAACCTGGCTATCGGGTGAATCTGGAGAAGCTGCTTCAGGAAGTAATCGAAGGGGTCGTGCAATTCCCGGCGCATCTGTCGCTTGACAATCAAGGGCAGTTTGCCATCGGGTATTATCATCAGCGTCAGGCGTTCTTCGACAAGAAGGATGGCGAATAATTTTCGGCGAAAACAAAAAGAAATGAGGTAACAATGAGCGAAATAAAAAATCGGTATGACTTCATGCTCGTCTTCGACGTGAAAGACGGCAATCCCAACGGCGATCCTGATGCGGGCAATCTGCCGCGCGTCGATGCCGAGACCGGGCAAGGCTTGGTCACCGACGTGTGCCTGAAGCGCAAGGTGCGCAACTTCATTCAGTTGACGCAGAGTGCGCGTGAAGGATACGATATCTTCATCAAGGAAAAGGCGATTCTGAACAAGGAGATTGAAGCAGCGTACGCAAAATCGAATATCGACCTCGAGAAGCCCCCGGCAGATTCGTCTGATGGAAAGAAGCGCAATAAGGCCGGACAAGGACAGGGTGGCGAAATCGACAAGGCTCGCCAACAAATGTGTGCCGATTATTTTGATATTCGCACTTTTGGCGCCGTGATGTCGACGGGCGCAAATGCCGGTCAGGTTCGCGGGCCTGTGCAGTTGACTTTCGCCCGTTCGGTCGATCCGATCGTGACGCTCGAGCATTCCATCACGCGCATGGCGGTTGCGACAGAGGCTGAGGCCGAGAAGCAAGGCGGTGACAATCGGACAATGGGTCGAAAGACTACCGTGCCTTACGGTCTCTATGTCGCTTACGGTTTTGTCTCGCCGGCTTTGGCGAAACAAACCGGTTTTTCCGACGAAGACTTGTCGCTATTGTGGCAGGCCTTGCGCGAAATGTTCGAGCATGATCGCGCGGCGGCTCGCGGTTTGATGGCGACGGAGCGGCTGATTGTCTTCAAGCATGATTCGGCGCTCGGCAATGCGTCCGCGAGCAGCCTGTTCGACTTGGTGAAGATCGCCAAAAAGCCGGATGTGGCTTGTCCGCGTTCTTTTGCCGATTATTCGGTTTCAATCGACGAATCGGAGTTGCCGCCCGGCGTGAGCCTGGTGTAAACGAAATTGTGGAATCGGCAAGCGATTGCAATTCTCAGAATTCCGCCCGCTACGACCCGGGAACAGGGTCGTGGCGGCGCGGAATCGTCCACTCGATGCTGCGGCGGTGTTGCAATCGGAACTGTCGCGGTACAGAGAGCCTAGGGCTCAACGATCGTTCGCGGTCGTCCGGGAAACGGATAGCAGCGCATCGTCTTGAGATTGAATTGGGCGAGCCGGGGTGGAGTATTAAGGCGCATTTTCAGCGCATCGTCGAGTTTGCGCTTCGGATAGAGGTGCTGGGCGTGTTGGTGATGCCAGATCGTTCGCATAGTGCTCTACGAGGGAGAATTGACTATGGTCGCCGATGACGAGCTGGTGATGATCTCGGCGCTGCAGCATTATTGTTTCTGTCCGCGCCAATGTGCGCTCATTCATGTTGAGGAAGCATGGCGCGAGAATTATTTGACGGCGGCGGGACGCCTATTGCACGAGCGCGTCGATCGGCGCGGGAGCGAGACGCGCGGCGACATCAAAACGGTTGCCGCGCTGCGGCTCGTTTCGCGACGCCTCGGCGTGACGGGCATAGCCGATATGGTCGAGCTGCATCGGGCCGATGGCGTTTGGCGCGCTTATCCGGTCGAGTATAAACACGGTCGGCCCAAGGCCCATCGTGCCGACGAGGTGCAATTGTGCGCGCAGGCAATGGCGCTGGAGGAGATGCGTGGAGAGGAAATCGTCGAAGGGGCGCTGTTTTACGGTGCCGTGCGCCGGCGGATGGTCGTGCGGTTCGACCGGGAATTGCGGCGGCTCACCGAAGCGACGGCGAGAGCCGTGCATGAACTGATCGACAAAGGGGAAATTCCGCCGGCCGTCTACTCGCCCGCGTGCGAGGCTTGTTCGGTCTATGAGGTCTGCCGCCCGAAGGAATTCAACGGGCGGATTTCGGCGAAGGATTGGACGCGCCGGATAATGGAGGCGGAAGGGCTATGAAGCGGCTCTTGAATACTTTGTTCGTGACAACCCAGGATGTCTATCTGCGGCAGGAGGGCGAAGCGGTCGCGGTGACGAAGGAACGCGAGGTGCTGGCGCGTTTTCCGTTGCATGCGCTGACGGGCATCGTCACTTTCGGCAATGTGATGGTCAGCCCTTATCTTGTCTCCAAGTGCGCCGAAATCGGCATTGTCGTTTCCTGTCTCGATCTGCACGGACGCTTCCTTGCGCGGATCAACGGGCCGATCTCGGGCAATGTCAGGTTGCGCCTTGCCCAGACGCGCGCTTATGAAGATGTGCAGCACAAGGGTGAAATCGCCCGCAGTTTCGTCATCGGCAAATTGATGAATTCCCGGAGTGTGGTTTTGCGGCGAATGCGCGATCATGGCGAGACGGAGAAATTGAAAACGGCAGCGGAGAACTTGCGCGGGATTCTGGCGCGGGTGCGCGATTCGCCGCCGGATGCCGCACGGTTGCGGGGGCTTGAGGGGGAGGCGGGAGCGGTGTATTTCGGCATTTTCAACGAGTTGATCGTGCCGGGCAATCCGGCCTTTGAAATCGTCTCGCGGAACCGGCGCCCGCCGCTCGATCCCATGAATGCGCTTTTGTCGTTTCTGTACACGTTGCTGGCTCATGATTGCCGCGGCGCCTGCGAACAAGTGGGGCTCGATCCGCAGATCGGGTTTCTGCATGAGATTCGTCCCGGACGGATGAGTCTGGCCTTGGATTTGATGGAGGAGTTCCGGGCCGTCATGGCCGATCGTCTGGCATTGTCGCTCGTCAATCTCAGGCAAGTCGAGGCGAAAGATTTCGTCAAAACCGAGTCTGGCGCAATTGTGATGAAAGATGATGCGCGCAAAACGGTGCTGGCGGCATGGCAAAAACGCAAGCAAACGGTGGCGGAACACCCTTTTCTCGGGGACAAGGTGCCGATCGGGCTTTTCCCGCATTTGCAGGCGCTTTTGCTGGCGCGGCATCTGCGCGGCGACCTTGACGCCTACCCGCCGTTTGCTGTCCGATAAGGAGACGCGTATGTTGATGTTGGTGAGCTATGATGTAAGCACGGTCAATCCTGCCGGACGAAGGCGTCTGCGGCGAGTGGCGAAGGCTTGCGAAGACTGGGGCATTCGGGTGCAGAATTCCGTTTTCGAATGTAATCTCGATTGGGGGCAGTGGGTGACATTGAAGGCTAAACTCGAGAGCATCTGCGATCCTGACAGCGACAGTCTGCGCTATTACAACCTCGGCAACAATTATCGAGAAAGGGTGGTTCATTTCGGGGCTAAGAAGGTTCCGGATCTTGGACACGATGCGTTGGTGATATAGCGCGAACCGGGTGCGCGAACCCTCAATTCGCATGGTTTTCCGGGGAGGTTCGCGGACGATTGAGCCTCCTTCAGCGAAACGAGCGAGGCAATAAAGCCGAAATCTTTGATCTTTGACATTAGAATCTAAGAATCTTTGGTATACTACACTCCGTTTCGAGCGTTCAAATGCGTTTGAGATCGGCAAAACTTAACTTTTGCCGCGTCGCCCCTCGCACGAGGGGCGTGAATTGAAACATATCTGCTATTGGATCTGCTCTCGGCTCTGCGTCGCCCCTCGCACGAGGGGCGTGAATTGAAACACTGACCATCTGGTCAATATCTTTTTCTGTGAGTCGCCCCTCGCACGAGGGGCGTGAATTGAAACAATGATTTTCTTCATCAGTATTTTCCTTTCGTGTCGCCCCTCGCACGAGGGGCGTGAATTGAAACTGCGAGGAAAGGGACGCAGGGTTATGGCGAACGTCGCCCCTCGCACGAGGGGCGTGAATTGAAACACTATACGTAAAAACAATAGGGGGTTGCAAAGGTCGCCCCTCGCACGAGGGGCGTGAATTGAAACTACTTTGCGGTACCGGTTAGGTTAGTTGATAGTGTCGCCCCTCGCACGAGGGGCGTGAATTGAAACTCCATGCGCCAAAAACCGCCCTTCTCGCTTGTGTCGCCCCTCGCACGAGGGGCGTGAATTGAAACTCTTTAGGGGCGACGATTGCCGCCGAACCCTCTGTCGCCCCTCGCACGAGGGGCGTGAATTGAAACCGAAGGCAGTGATGGATCTTCGGGCTGATCGAGTCGCCCCTCGCACGAGGGGCGTGAATTGAAACTTTGTCTTTGTCTTGTGTTGATTGGCCCGTTGTCGCCCCTCGCACGAGGGGCGTGAATTGAAACCGTAAATCAAAGCGGTCCTCTCGTCGTGATTTGTCGCCCCTCGCACGAGGGGCGTGAATTGAAACTACGCAAGCCCCTGATGATATGCAGGATTATGTCGCCCCTCGCACGAGGGGCGTGAATTGAAACGACGTCATTTTCCTATTACAACATACGCCTGAGTCGCCCCTCGCACGAGGGGCGTGAATTGAAACGCCTTCGTCCCCGCGGGCCTCCGCGGAACGAATGTCGCCCCTCGCACGAGGGGCGTGAATTGAAACTCTCCTCCGGCTGATGTCGGTCGTGCCATGCTGTCGCCCCTCGCACGAGGGGCGTGAATTGAAACCGGTATTGCATCTAATCAAGCAACAAGCAACGGTCGCCCCTCGCACGAGGGGCGTGAATTGAAACTGGAGCGACGACGCGAAGAATGCGGAAGGCAAGGTCGCCCCTCGCACGAGGGGCGTGAATTGAAACGTCAAGCGACTTGAAGACATAAGCGAGATGATGTCGCCCCTCGCACGAGGGGCGTGAATTGAAACATTGAGGACTAAACGGAGCCATCACGGGGCGTGTCGCCCCTCGCACGAGGGGCGTGAATTGAAACTCCCATCCCCGGGACGCGTCGAAACCCTGCCGTCGCCCCTCGCACGAGGGGCGTGAATTGAAACTGCAAGTTGCACAAGCAAGTCGCAAGACGAAGTCGCCCCTCGCACGAGGGGCGTGAATTGAAACCGCAGTTTCCCATCGTTTCAAGAATGGCATTGTCGCCCCTCGCACGAGGGGCGTGAATTGAAACTGTGGAGTAGTCGAAGAAGTTGTTCACCTTCGCGTCGCCCCTCGCACGAGGGGCGTGAATTGAAACGATACACGCGCACGAAGGATGTCTATTTCTCGGTCGCCCCTCGCACGAGGGGCGTGAATTGAAACTTGCTCACCGTGTAGGTCTTGCCGCACTCGCTAGTCGCCCCTCGCACGAGGGGCGTGAATTGAAACATTGATACAAAATAAGCGGCATAACCGCAAAAGTCGCCCCTCGCACGAGGGGCGTGAATTGAAACATTTTGCACCTCCTCATCTTCACCTTCGTCGCCGGTCGCCCCTCGCACGAGGGGCGTGAATTGAAACGGTGATTATACTCAGGCTCCTGATGATATGCAGGTCGCCCCTCGCACGAGGGGCGTGAATTGAAACCGTTAGCTATGTGCCAAAAAAATGCGGTAAGTGTCGCCCCTCGCACGAGGGGCGTGAATTGAAACCCGTTTCCTGCGGCCTCGCGGAGAGTATCGGATGTCGCCCCTCGCACGAGGGGCGTGAATTGAAACGTATCGTTGGGAAGAAGTGAAGGAAGAAGGAAGGTCGCCCCTCGCACGAGGGGCGTGAATTGAAACCAAACGCCTTGTTATGGGTTTTCAATCTTAAGAGGTCGCCCCTCGCACGAGGGGCGTGAATTGAAACCTCGTCGGAAGTCGCGATAACATCGCTCATCGGGTCGCCCCTCGCACGAGGGGCGTGAATTGAAACTCAGAACAGGTGAACATTGCCCGAGCATTAAAGTCGCCCCTCGCACGAGGGGCGTGAATTGAAACCTGCTCTTTCGCCGCAATGAGGATAGGATTCCGTCGCCCCTCGCACGAGGGGCGTGAATTGAAACTTTGGTATTGTTAAAGCCCTATTGATCAGTCAGGTCGCCCCTCGCACGAGGGGCGTGAATTGAAACTGTTCCTTCTTCCTTCACTTCTTCCCAACGATGTCGCCCCTCGCACGAGGGGCGTGAATTGAAACATTCTTCCGCCTCCATTTCAGCGCGGAGAATATGGTCGCCCCTCGCACGAGGGGCGTGAATTGAAACATATTCTAACAACCCAGGGAGATAACGGAATGGGTCGCCCCTCGCACGAGGGGCGTGAATTGAAACTCGGAAACAAGCCCGCTTCTGGAGCGGCGAAGGTCGCCCCTCGCACGAGGGGCGTGAATTGAAACTTTCGCGCTCTTCAGCGTTTCCGCGTCCGCTTGTCGCCCCTCGCACGAGGGGCGTGAATTGAAACACGATGTCCCGGGTATAAGGATTCCACAAAAGGTCGCCCCTCGCACGAGGGGCGTGAATTGAAACAACGGCGTGACAAAGGCGTTGCCGTCGGTTGCGTCGCCCCTCGCACGAGGGGCGTGAATTGAAACACATTTGTCCTGCGCGTATTGATAATCCAACATAGTCGCCCCTCGCACGAGGGGCGTGAATTGAAACAAATCTCGGCGTGGTGAAGCCGGACGGAAAAAGTCGCCCCTCGCACGAGGGGCGTGAATTGAAACAGTCTACGAGGTCGGCATCTATACCGACAAGGGTCGCCCCTCGCACGAGGGGCGTGAATTGAAACAATTTCCCGCGCCACCCTTCCCTCGCACATAAGTCGCCCCTCGCACGAGGGGCGTGAATTGAAACAGAGATTGCATTCCGAAGGGCTCGCCGCTTGGTCGCCCCTCGCACGAGGGGCGTGAATTGAAACACTCATGCCGGCGCGCCGTCAAGAGCACCCGCGGTCGCCCCTCGCACGAGGGGCGTGAATTGAAACGTTGGTCGGTCAAGACGCGAGAAAAGCCCTAGTCGCCCCTCGCACGAGGGGCGTGAATTGAAACCCGAATGCGGCGCGTTCGATTGTATGCACGGCGTCGCCCCTCGCACGAGGGGCGTGAATTGAAACCTGTTTGCCATGCCTTGCTCGACCCTCCCATTGTCGCCCCTCGCACGAGGGGCGTGAATTGAAACACGATTCCGGCGGCATCTAACGTAGCGACCGGGTCGCCCCTCGCACGAGGGGCGTGAATTGAAACACCATCACGCGCGAACGGATATAGGCACTCGCGTCGCCCCTCGCACGAGGGGCGTGAATTGAAACAAGTTTCCCTTGCAAGCCCGGAGAAAATCTGAGTCGCCCCTCGCACGAGGGGCGTGAATTGAAACTATACGGGCAAGGGGGTTTTGCGAAAATTCTGTCGCCCCTCGCACGAGGGGCGTGAATTGAAACGAGCCTCCGTTTCTCCTGCAAAAATGTGTCCGTCGCCCCTCGCACGAGGGGCGTGAATTGAAACGCTTGCGCGGTATATGGCGAGCAATGATTGCGTCGCCCCTCGCACGAGGGGCGTGAATTGAAACACATCGGAACGGTCGAGTGGGTGAACCCGGAGTCGCCCCTCGCACGAGGGGCGTGAATTGAAACCGCTTTTTTCGAGGTGATGAAAGATGGCGGTAGTCGCCCCTCGCACGAGGGGCGTGAATTGAAACCTCGAAGGTGATGTCGGCACTGGGAAGACATGTCGCCCCTCGCACGAGGGGCGTGAATTGAAACGGGAAATTCGGCAGAAAAGCCGAATCGACCGAGTCGCCCCTCGCACGAGGGGCGTGAATTGAAACGTGCGGGCCTCCGCACTGAAGTCCGCAATGTGTCGCCCCTCGCACGAGGGGCGTGAATTGAAACCCGCGCGTATTGATAATCCAACATACGCCCACGTCGCCCCTCGCACGAGGGGCGTGAATTGAAACACTATCGGTATTGAATCCGAAATGACCATTTGTCGCCCCTCGCACGAGGGGCGTGAATTGAAACTCGTAGCGGCAACCTTCGTATCGTCGCCGGAAGTCGCCCCTCGCACGAGGGGCGTGAATTGAAACGAGTATTCTGTTCGTGCGCACTTCACCCCTCACGTCGCCCCTCGCACGAGGGGCGTGAATTGAAACCAATCACATAACCGGGAGCAACCGTTCCTCCGTGTCGCCCCTCGCACGAGGGGCGTGAATTGAAACTTGATACGCCGCCCGGCCCGCTTCCATTGCGCGTCGCCCCTCGCACGAGGGGCGTGAATTGAAACAGAATGGGCGTGTTCTGCGAGTATAGCGCAAAGTCGCCCCTCGCACGAGGGGCGTGAATTGAAACATAGGGAGTGGGCTTAAGCAAAATGAGCAAAAGTCGCCCCTCGCACGAGGGGCGTGAATTGAAACTCATCCCGGAACCACTCATTATAAATAAGATGTCGCCCCTCGCACGAGGGGCGTGAATTGAAACGATGAGCACATCGACAACCGCCGAGCCGCAAAGTCGCCCCTCGCACGAGGGGCGTGAATTGAAACTTTTTGTGGGTCCTCCCGGGGTCGGGGGTCGAGGTCGCCCCTCGCACGAGGGGCGTGAATTGAAACTTCGAAAAAATTTTCCCGCGGCCTTGACACATAGTCGCCCCTCGCACGAGGGGCGTGAATTGAAACCTGCAATCAAATTTGGTGATGTAAGTAGTCCAAGTCGCCCCTCGCACGAGGGGCGTGAATTGAAACGATGCCGTGCAATCCGCCGTGCACGTCAAGGTAGTCGCCCCTCGCACGAGGGGCGTGAATTGAAACAAGGGCAACTCGCTACCATTGTCCGTGATTCCAGTCGCCCCTCGCACGAGGGGCGTGAATTGAAACCCGTTGCGTGAACGGTCGAACTTGTCGATGGCCGTCGCCCCTCGCACGAGGGGCGTGAATTGAAACGCACGGCCAGGCGCCACGGTGCGCTGGCGCGCGGTCGCCCCTCGCACGAGGGGCGTGAATTGAAACACGACCGCCCAGATCAAGGCCGCGCTGGACGAGGTCGCCCCTCGCACGAGGGGCGTGAATTGAAACAGCTGCGCACGGACAACGGGATTGCCGTATCGTCGCCCCTCGCACGAGGGGCGTGAATTGAAACGGCCTTCTGCAGCCGGTCCTTGATGGCCATGGCGTCGCCCCTCGCACGAGGGGCGTGAATTGAAACCTTGCGGGCCATGGCTTTTCTCCTTTTGATTGTCGCCCCTCGCACGAGGGGCGTGAATTGAAACCGACTGCCGGACTGTCGTCCCTTGTTCCCCTCGTCGCCCCTCGCACGAGGGGCGTGAATTGAAACTCTGCGGTGATCCACGCGGCGGTGGCCTTGCGTCGCCCCTCGCACGAGGGGCGTGAATTGAAACCAGACGTGCTTGCACACGGTCTGCGTCCACGACGGTCGCCCCTCGCACGAGGGGCGTGAATTGAAACCTGGAGGCGGTTGGCGTAGCAAATGATCTTTGTCGCCCCTCGCACGAGGGGCGTGAATTGAAACTTCGCGTGGTGCGCCTATTCCGGATACCGTGGTCGCCCCTCGCACGAGGGGCGTGAATTGAAACTCTCGAGCTCCTTCTGCCGGCGTTCGCGTTCGGTCGCCCCTCGCACGAGGGGCGTGAATTGAAACACGCGGCGGATCGTCCGCGCCGTCGCCTCCCGGTCGCCCCTCGCACGAGGGGCGTGAATTGAAACGCGTTCCTAACCCCTCCTGCCTTGATAGGTATGGTCGCCCCTCGCACGAGGGGCGTGAATTGAAACAGCCCGCAGCCGACGCGCTCGAGGATCTTCAGTCGCCCCTCGCACGAGGGGCGTGAATTGAAACGGATTTCATGTCCGCCAGCGCGGCGTAGCCGTGTCGCCCCTCGCACGAGGGGCGTGAATTGAAACTCCTCTCTTGTTTTTGTCTGTTGCCGGGACGGGTCGCCCCTCGCACGAGGGGCGTGAATTGAAACTCCCTGTAGAACGCCAGCGAGGACGTGTAGTTGTCGCCCCTCGCACGAGGGGCGTGAATTGAAACATGGCGGGTTGCCGCCTCGCGTTCGGCCATGGACGTCGCCCCTCGCACGAGGGGCGTGAATTGAAACACGGAAAACGGCATCGATTGCGCGGTCGAGCGTCGCCCCTCGCACGAGGGGCGTGAATTGAAACTCCGAGAAGACGCCGTCCGTCGCGGCCGGCGTGGTCGCCCCTCGCACGAGGGGCGTGAATTGAAACTCATGACAAAATCAAAAGAAACCGCTGCTGTTAGTCGCCCCTCGCACGAGGGGCGTGAATTGAAACATGACGTAGTGCGCGCTCTCGGTGTCGTCCACGTCGCCCCTCGCACGAGGGGCGTGAATTGAAACTGTGGTAGAATAAAAACCAAACAGGAGATAAAAGTCGCCCCTCGCACGAGGGGCGTGAATTGAAACTGTCGGAAAAGAAAAAGGAGGATGAGGGAAAAGTCGCCCCTCGCACGAGGGGCGTGAATTGAAACATCGTATAGTTCTCGTTGATTTTCGCGGAATATGTCGCCCCTCGCACGAGGGGCGTGAATTGAAACATCATCAAGGTGCCGGATTCGGAGGCGAAGTGTCGCCCCTCGCACGAGGGGCGTGAATTGAAACGTCGAGGCCGTGGCGCGGAAGGCGCTCAACGGTGTCGCCCCTCGCACGAGGGGCGTGAATTGAAACCGCGAGGAGTGGATCCGGACCTACGAGCGCGGTCGCCCCTCGCACGAGGGGCGTGAATTGAAACTCAAGTCTCCGTCCGAACTTCAGCACGTCTCGTACGGTCGCCCCTCGCACGAGGGGCGTGAATTGAAACACGTACGGCATCCCGGACGGAACCTACACGGGGTCGCCCCTCGCACGAGGGGCGTGAATTGAAACAAGTGGCTGGAGGAGTACGCCGTGCACGAGAGGAGTCGCCCCTCGCACGAGGGGCGTGAATTGAAACAAGGCCGTCAAGGGCGTCCGTCTCGTGATGGGTCGCCCCTCGCACGAGGGGCGTGAATTGAAACCTGTCGGGCGGTGAGACCACCGCTCCTTCGACGTCGCCCCTCGCACGAGGGGCGTGAATTGAAACTAATCATTCCGAACATCGCCGAAAGGCCGCTCGGTCGCCCCTCGCACGAGGGGCGTGAATTGAAACTACTCCTCCTTCTGATGTTGGCCGTGCCATGCGTCGCCCCTCGCACGAGGGGCGTGAATTGAAACCGGATCCGGACTCGGCGAGGGACATCAGCGTGGTCGCCCCTCGCACGAGGGGCGTGAATTGAAACGTGCGGGCGCGGAGCGACTGGCAGATGTAGATGTCGCCCCTCGCACGAGGGGCGTGAATTGAAACTACGAGCGCTGCTACACGAACGTCAACTTGTTGTCGCCCCTCGCACGAGGGGCGTGAATTGAAACCAGCCCGGCGAGCAGGTTGTAGAAGTACTCGCCCGAGAGGCACAGCGTCGAGAACTTGACGCGCAGCTTGTTGGTCGCGTTCTCGACCGCCGCGGCGATCTTGGCCACGCCCGACTTCGCGAAGTTGGCCGCCGTGCCGACGTTCGTGACGGCCTTGGCGAAGTTCTCCTCGGTGATCAGGTCGGTGACCGCGCTCGACGCCGACGCGGCGACGGCGGTCGCGTTGAGGTCGGCCTTGCCCTCCCACCAGCGGCGGTCGATCTTCGAGGCCTGGTCGGCCGTGACCGAGAAGCCCGCGATGATCGGGTCGCCGAAGACGACGGTCGCGGTCTTGGGCGTGCCGGCGGGCCGGGCGAAGTTGTTGGTCTTCTCGTCGAACTTCGCCGCCTCGTCCATCTCGACGAGCGGCACCTCGACGCTCTTCGTCGGCCCGAGCACCTCGCTCGAGAGGTCGGTCGAGAACGCGCCGAGGAAGTTGAGCTGCGCCGGAAGGGCCTTGAGGATCTTGCGGCTGTAGAATTCGTGACCGGTAAACGTGGTTGCCATGTCGATGTTCCTTTCCTTGCTTGGGGTTCAGTTACTTGCGGGAGAGCGCGTAGCCCGCCTCGATCTTCGCGGCGTTCGCGGCGAGGTACGCCTGCTTCTCGCGGCCCTCGGCCATCGCGACGTAGGCGTTGTAGACGGCGACCGGGTCGGCGTCCGCGCCGGGCATGGCGGCGTTGAGCGCGGTGGGCGTCTTCCCGGCGGAGAAGTCGGGGAGCTTCGGCGCGGCCTGGGCGGCCGGCGCGGCGATGGCGTTGAGCATCTCGCGCGCGACCTCCTTGTTGGCGCGGTAGGCGGCCTTGACGGCGGCCCTGGCGTTCTCGGCGATCTTGCCGCACTTGACGGCGTCCGCGGCGAACGCCTCGGCCTCGGCTTCGGCCTTCTCTTCGGCGGCCTTCTGCTCGCGCTCATTCATTGCCGCGATGGCGGCGAGGATTTCCTCTTCCGTGGCCGTTTCGGCAAGTCCGAGGGCGGCCGCGATCGTTTTGGTATCCATGCTGGATGTTCCTTCGTTTTCAGTGGTGGGGTCGTCGGGACCCCGGCCGCCCGCATCGCCGGAGTTTACCACCGGCTTGACGGGGAGATTGGGCCGGTTGGTGAGGCCAACCGAGCAGAGTTCAAAGGGGGTGGCGGATTCGTCGATCATCCAGCCGGGGCTGACGAACCGGTAGCGCCTGTCGCCGACGAGCTCCTTGCCGCGCGAGGTGAGCTCGAAGTCGGCGTAGAGCCCGTCGTCCTCGACGCGCAGCCTCTTCGCCCAGGCGGCGGCCTCGGTCGCCCCGCCGCGCGCCGAGGCGTGGTCGACGTCGACGAGGATGTCGGGCGAGCCGGCCGCGCGCCACGCCTCGACGAGCCGTTCGAACGCCTCGCGCGTGCAGTGCTGCACCGCGCCGTCCATCTTGCCGCCGTCGCGCAGCGTGAACTCGCCGAAGGGCGAGAGCTGCACCGCGATGGGCGCGTCGTTCCCGCCGCCCTCGGCCGACCAGTTCAGCGCCACCGCGCCGCCGTAGTGGATTTCAGTCGTCATTCGCCGTTGCCTTTCTTTAATCCCAGAGCCCGGATGATCTCGCGCTCCCGCTCCGAGAGCTCCCAGACCTTCGCATCCGCGCGTTGTAGAAGCGCACGATCTGCGCGAGAATCGAGAAGGGCGGGTTGTCGATCACGTAGCAGCCTTCGGGGTAGTCGAAGCGCTCGTAGTCGCCGCCGGGGTAGAAGGGGCGCACGATGGGCGCGTCGGCGGGGATGGCGTACTTTTCGCGGCACCAGCCGAGCACGGCCTCGTAGACGAGCGGCGGCGTGTTGCAGTCGTCCGTCGTCAGCTTGGGCTTGAACTTCTCGACGAACTCCGCGTAGGTCTTCGACTTTTTTCCGGGTTGTGCCATGGTTGCCTATCTCAAATCAGTTGTGGTATAATTCGCGACAGTTAGGGGCGAAACGGTCCGCCACGCCAGTAGCCCGCAACCCGGAGGATGTAGTCGGCTCTGCATCCGGCCTTTTCATCTCCCTCTCCTCCTCTTGGGAACGATCGTGAAGACGTATTCGACGCCTCCGGTCTTGCTGTCCGATACAACGAGCATTGCGAATTCCCTGAACCTCTTCGCATAGGCCGTGCGCCCTTCGAAACCGCGGTGTCCAGCATCTACCTTGTCCGGCCTTGCGACGGTGCTGACGGCGAACTGGAGGAACGTCTTTCGCCCTGCCGCGTCCTTTGCGTCGTGCGCGTTGATGTGGTCGAGCAGTCTACGGCCGAATCCAACGCGAACGCCGTCAGGATTCGTCACGTGAAACCCTTCGCGGAGAGCCGCATCGGCTTCAGACGGAGTGATGCGCTTCGGTCTGTCTGAACCGCTGATGATACGCTTCACGAGTCCGCTGTGCTCGTGATTGGGGTGGGTGCATCCGGCCTCGCCGATGAAGCCGCCGTCCTGGGGGCAGCGCTCGCTCATAGCCCCATCATCTCCTCATAGATCTGCTCGGCCTGCGCCTGGGTGATCTCGCCCGTTTCGGCGGCGCCCTCGGCGAGCGAATCGGCCATGGCCTTGGCCATCTCCTCGGCGATGACGGCGGCGAGGGCCGGGTCGTCCGGGATGAGCGAGGGCAGGTCGGCGAGCAGCTTCTCCGCCGCCTCGCGCGACGGATCGTCGAGCCATTCCTTCACGCGCGCGGCGGCCTTGGAGGTGTCCTCCGCGGTCGCCCCTCGCACGAGGGGCGTGAATGAAACATGACATGCGCACGTATTACGAAAAGTGGCTGACGTCGCCCCTCGCACGAGGGGCGTGAATGAAACATCGTCAGCTTCCGGACGCACCGCGTCTTCGCCTCGTCGCCCCTCGCACGAGGGGCGTGAATGAAACATGGACGCCGCGAAGGTATTTACAAGTTCGTCGTGAAAAAATAACCCGAATGTCGTAACCTTCTATAAGACAAAAAGCCTCGAACTCCTCCATTATGGCATCGGGAGGCCTTTCGGCTATCGAGACACAATGGACAAGCGCAAGGCGGCACAGTTATACCATCTCCCAGGATCCGAAATCAATAGCATAAAAAACACCATGTCACGCCCAGGCAACCCAAAGCAACGCTATGAAGATTTCGTCGAGAAATTCAAGGCGAAACTGACGACCGACGACTGCTACACGCCGCTGCTCGTCTACGAGGTTGTGTTCGGCTGGCGCCGGGAAAAGTACGCCATCCTCGCTCGCGCCCGCGCCTGCGAGTCCGGCTCCGGCCGCCGCGACGGTCCCCGTGCCGACGGCCACCGCCAAGGACCCCGCCGACGCATCCGCGCCGAACCAGCGCTATTACAAGATCGGTCTACCGAACAGCCAGGTGAAGCTTGTCGGACGGCTTGAAATCCGCGACGTGGAGACGGGCCTTGTCACCTCCACCGACGCCGGATACCACGACCGGGGCAACCAGAACCGCGACGACAGGAGCGAAGAAAGCCGCGCCCTCGTCGAGAGGATCGGCGCGAACCCCGACCCTTTGCAGATCGGGACGGTGCAGCCCATCGCCTCGAACGGAATCGTGTGGATTCTCCCGAACGGCGACGTGATCATCGGCAACCACCGCGTCAACGGCGTCCGCCTCGGCTACGCGAAAGGCACGGCGGGAGACTTGGAGAAGTTCGTGCGCGAAGACGCCGCGAAGCGCGGCATCGAGATCGGAGCGGACGTGAAGAAGCCGCTTGCCGTGTTCGTCCTCGAGCGCATCGAGTCGCCTGACGGCAAGACCGACGTCCACGAGGTCGTGCGCCTCGCGAACGAATCCCAGAACCGGGGCTTCAACGTCCGCGAACAGGCCGGAAACGACGCGAAGATCCTCCTGGACAACGACCTGCTGCAGCAGATGGCCTTCCGCGCCGACGGACGCATCGACGAGACCAAGAGCGCCGATGCGATCGGGACGTTCCGCCGGGAGACGGGCGCGCAGGGCATGATCGCCGAGGACGGCTCGCTGACGGAGGAGGGACAGACCAGAATCCAGAACGCCGCGCTGGCCGTCCTCCTGGGCGGCGAAGGCACCGGCGCGCTCCTGAACAAGATCATGTCGAACGCCGGACGGCTCGACATGGCGCCGGAACTCCGCGCCTTGATGAAGATAACGCCGGAGCTGATGTCGCTCGCCAAGGCAAAGCCGGGCTACGACCTGCGCGGACCGCTCGCGGAGGCGTTGCAGCTCTTCACGGAATGGCGCGACAGGGACGAGACGGCCCGCGTGGAGAAAGGCAGGACGCGCCACGACTGGCGCGAGACGGGCAGGGACGGGCGCCGCCTGCGCGGCCTCCCGTGGGAGCAGTTCATGGCGCAGGGCGACATGTTTCGCACGCCTTCGGAAGAAGCGCGGATCCTGGGCGATCTCTTCGCCCGGGCCGAGGCCGAACGCAGCTTCGACCGCGAGGACGTGGAAAGCGCCGTCGGCAAGAAGCGCGTCATCGACCTCGTTTCCGGCTATCTGGCGGACTACATCGCGAACTGCCGCGCCGTCAACACCGAGACGGATGATATGTTCGGTTCCGCGCCCACCACCCGCGCCGAGGTCATGTCCGCGCAGCGGGCGAAGCCGTCGCCGGAAGGAGGGCCCAGGTTCAGCGTCGGCAGAACGTACGAGCCGCGCTCGAATGTCCCCGCCGTGCGCGGCGGATGGAACGAGAAGAAGATTCTCCGCTACCTGAAGGCGAATCCGTCGCTTCACGGCGTCAAGAATGCGGCACGTCTCATCAGCGAGTTCGACACCGTGGACGAACTGAAGGATCACATGTTCTACCACGGAACGCGCAACTTCGTCGACGCGATGCAACCGTCCATGACGAAAAGCGAACGCTGGGCGGAGGAACACGGCGGCGGCGGCTACGGCCAGAGGTATTGGGGCATCAGCGTCTCAAAGTCCAAGAAGGTGGCCTCGAATTTCGGGGGTGAAAGCCCCCGCGTCTCCATCTATCCCGTCGTCCTGGCCAAGGGCGCGAAGGTGATCGACCGTCCGGACCTCCAGGACGCGGCGGACGTGGAGGACCACATTGTCGAACTCTGGAACGACGGCGTGGACGCCGTTCGCCTGGGCGACTGGAGTTCCGCCAGCGGCGAACAGGAGCTTCTGGTGCTGAACCCGCGCGCGATTTGCAACATCGGCACGGCGGACTGCTACCGAGTTTTCAAGCTCGGGTCGGATGAGAATCCGATTGACATAAAGGACGACGCGCACATCGCCCGCATGCTCGAAGCCTCGAAGGAATACGCCGCCTACAGACCGGCAGAGCGCTTCGGAAAGCCGGTCCCTCCAGACCTGTTCTATCCCGGCGGCGCGGACGGCGCCTTGGGCGAGCTGAAGCCGAGGGAGGTCATCGAGGCGGAAAAGGCGCAATACCAGCAGGACCTCGCGGCGTGGCGGCAATCCGAACAGGGACGCGCCGCCGCAGAATACGAGGGGTCGATGCGCGACGCGATCCGCTTCTCCGTGGCGCGGCAGGAAAACGA
>JBJEWF010000086.1:0-9911 GCA_051884915.1 Kiritimatiellia bacterium | reverse complement strand
ATGAGCGCCAATCTGCCGTCTGAGCGCGACACGGAATCGGCGGATTCTGCTATAATGTCCCCGACATCAGCGAAAGGGCGGAATGGAGATGAAGCGTTTTGAGGGCAAGGTCGTGCTCGTGACCGGCGGCAATCGCAATACGGGCATTGAAATCACGGATCTTTTCATCCGCGAAGGCGCGCGCGTCTTCATGTGCGGCTCGACGCCCGAATCGACGGCGAAGGGCGAGCGGATCCTGCGCGCGCGCGGCATCGGCGATTTCACGGCCATCGCGTGCGACATCGCCGATCTCGCGCAGGTGACGGCGATGTTCGACCGGATCGCGCGCGAGGCGGGGCGGCTGGACGTGCTCGTGAACAACGCCGCGCACCAGGGGCTGGGCCAGGGCGGCCCGCTCGACATGGATCCGGCGAAGATGCTGGAAGTCCTGAAAGTCAACCTCGTCGGCGGCTTTCAGGTGACGCAGATGGCCTGCAGGCGCTTTTTCATGAAGCAGGCGCCCAATCCCGCCACCAACCAGCGCGGCGTTGTCGTGACGCTGGGCTCGAACACGTCCCTGCGCGCCATCCGCAACCGCACGAGCTACGTGACGTCGAAGGGCGGCATCGACGCCATGGTGCGTTCGCTCGCGCTCGACCTTGGGCCGCTCGGCATCCGCGTGAACGAAGTCGCGCCCGGCTACATCTACACGGAGCGCTGGGACGCGCTCGACGAGACGGTCAAGGCGCGCCGCCGGCTCAACTGCCCGCTCCGCAAGGAGGCGACGGGGGGCGACATCGCCGAGGCCGTGGCGTTTCTCGCGTCGGACGCCGCGCGCAACATCGGCGGCGAACGCCTGGTGGTGGATGCCGGCTGCTCGGCCCAGCACATGCCGGAAGACGTGGACTTCTGACGCCGGGGGCGGGAGGCGGGGCCGCGGCGGCGCGCCCCGGCCGGAGCGGATGAAAATTGTTCCATTTCCCCCCTTGCGCGCCGTACGGACAATATGCGATAATACCCAGCGACATCATTTTCAAAAGGAGATTTCGACATGAAGAAAACGTCTGAAGGTTTCACGCTCGTCGAGCTGCTCGTGGTGATCGGCATTCTCGGCATTCTGATGGGCGCTCTGTTCCCCGCCATCTCCGCCGCCATGCTCAGCGCGAACACGTCGGCCATGTCGATGAAGGGCCGCAATCTCTTCGTGGGCATCACGCAGGCGAACACCGAACGCGAAGCGGCGGGTCTTTCCTCCGTCTGGCCGAAGTCCGCCGAGAACAAGTCCGACGATACGGACGACATCGCGGGCACGGATTTCACGGATTCCGCCAAATACTTCGAGGAGCTTTTCAACATCAAGAACTATGGCGACACCGCCTGGTCGCCGTACGTGTCGGGCGTGGACATCTCCGTGCTGTCCGGTTCGGGCGTTCCGTCCTTCTCCGGCACGAAGACCCTCGACGGCAAGTTCGTGGCGTGGTCGGTTCTCAAGGGCCTGCAGGACGAGATGGAAGACGTCATCCCCGTGCTCGTGACGCGCAACGCGAACGTTGGCGCGCTGCCGAAGTCGGGTTCGTTCGCCGGCACGGAAAAGACGGAAGTCGGCGTTGGCAAGAGCAACGGCGGCGAATCCGACACGCCGTTCTCGAACAAGGCGTTCGTGCTGGTCCGCAAGGGCGGCGCCGCCCAGGTCATCAAGGCGAAGTACAACAAACTCTATCTCGTGTACAACAAGCAGGGCTTCACGGTCCCTTCGGGCGCCACGCTTGAATACCTCAAGACCGGGGCACAGTAAGGGTCTTGTTCGTTTCGGTTGCCATCGATCTGGCACTTGACCGGACCTTCACCTATTCGGTTCCGGTTGAACTCACGGAGAAGTTGCGCGTCGGCCAGCTTCTCCGTGTTCCTTTTTCCGGCCGCATCGTCCGGGGCTTCGCTCTGGCGCTGACGGACGTTCCGCCCGATCTGCCCGCCGGGAGCAGACGGGCGGAGGGCGCCCAGGCGCTTCTGCCCGGCATGGCGTCGCCGCCGCCGCCGTCGCCGTTCAAGGCCGTCATGGCAATCGAGGACGAGTCGCCGTTCTTTTCCGCGGCGGTGATCAGGCTCGTCCGCTGGATGGCCGCCTATACGGCCTCGCCCGTCGAGACGTGCCTGCACGCGGCGGTGCCGGGGGCGGTCCTCAGGCCCGGCGCCAAGCCGAAGGAACGGCTCTATGTCGAGGCGGTGGGAAAGGGGCGCGTCCCCGCGGCCGTCAAGCTGACGCCCCGGCAGAAAGACCTGCTCGACAATCTCGTGCGCGTCGGCGGCGGCTGGCTGCAGCAGGTGGTGAAGGAATTCGCGACGTCCGTATCGACGCTTCGGCTGCTTGAAAAGAAGGGCGTCGTGTCCATCGACCCGCACGTCGCGCGGCGCGATCCGCTCGCCGGCCGCCATGTGATGCCCACCCGGCCGCGCACGCTCAATCCCCGGCAGGCCGCCGCGCTGGACGCCATTCTCGCGCCATCCTCCTCTGCGGATCCGGACGGCCCGTCCCGGCCCGCGGCCGCGCCCCGCCCCGTGCTGCTTTTCGGGGTGACGGGTTCCGGCAAGACGGAGGTCTATCTCCAGGCCATCGGCCGGCTGCTGGCGGAGGGAAAGGGCGCAATCGTCCTGGTGCCGGAAATCTCGCTGACGCCGCAGACGGTCCAGCGATTCGCCGGACGTTTCGGCGACAGGATCGCCGTGCTCCATTCCGCGCTGTCGGACGGCGAACGCTATGACGAGTGGCACCGCATCCGCACGGGCGAGGCCCGCGTCGTCGTGGGCCCCCGCAGCGCCATTTTCGCGCCCGTGCGGAATCTGGGACTGATCGTCGTCGACGAAGAGCACGATCCTTCCTACAAGCAGGAGGAGACGCCGCGCTACCACGCCCGGGACGTGGCCGTCATGCGCGCCTTCTTCGAGGGCGCCCGCATCGTGCTCGGTTCGGCGACGCCGTCGCTCGAATCGTGGGCGAACGTCCAGGCCGGCAAATACGCGCTCGCGTCGATTCCCAATCGCGTGGCGGGCCGCGCGCTTCCCGACGTGCGGCTGGTCGACATGGATGACGAGATGCGGCGTCTCGGCCACGTGCCGATCTATTCCTCCCTGCTGCTGGAGGCCATCCGCGACCGGCTGGCGCGCGGCGAGCAGACGATCCTGTTCCTGAACCGGCGCGGGTATTCGCGGGTGCTGGAGTGTCCCGGCTGCGGCTGGGTGGCCGAGTGCCCCAACTGCTCGATCGCCTACACCTACCACCGCGCGGACGATTGCCTGCGGTGCCACGTCTGCGGCAGCTGGATGAAACTGCCGACGGTCTGCCCGACCTGCCATCACGGGGAATTCGATTTTACGGGCATCGGCACGCAACGCGCCGAAGCCGCGCTGAAGGCCTGCCTGCCGCACGCGCGGATCCTGCGCATGGACGCGGATTCCACGTCGCGCAAGTTTTCGCATGACGACATTCTCGGCAGGTTCCGCGCCTTGCAGGCCGACGTTCTGCTCGGCACGCAGATGATCGCCAAGGGGCTGGACTTCCCGAACGTGACGCTGGTGGGCGTCCTGAACGCCGACACGGCGCTCAATCGCCCCGATCCGCGCGCCAGCGAGCGGACCTATCAGCTGCTGGCCCAGGTCAGCGGCCGCGCCGGCCGCGCGGAAAAGCCGGGCGAGGTCTACATCCAGACGTTCCAGCCCGACGCGCCCGCCATTGCCGCGGCCGCCTCGAACAGGGGGTTTGCCGCCTTTGCCGAAGACGAGCTGGCCGAACGGGCGAGCGCCTATCTGCCGCCCTACTGCCGCCTCTGCACGCTCGTCTTCCGCGCGAAGAGCGAGGCCCTCGCGCGCGACTGGTCGCGCCTCTATGCGGAAGCGCTGGCGGGCTGGGCGGCGCGCGTCAACGGCCCGGCGGGCGACGACGGACCGTTCCGCGTCTCCGGGGCCGAGGAAGCCGCGCTCGCGAAGGCCGATGGCTGGTACCGCTACCAGATCGTCCTGCGCGCGCCGGCCGTCAGGGACGTCACGGCCGCCGTCAAATGGATCGCAGGCGCGCGCCCGCCGCCGGACGGGCTGCGCATCACCTACGACGTCGATGCGCAGAACATGGCCTAGATGGGGGGGCTTCCGCCCGCGTCCCGGCCCGGCCTTCCCGATGGCGGAGCGGGTTGGGTTTTGCTACAATGCTTCCGTTCCTGAAAGGAGATGGCAATGAAATCGTGGTTGGGGTGGGTTTTCGCTTTGGACATGGTCCTGGTTGCCGGCGGACGGACGCCGCCGCCGGATCTGGCGGCCTATGACTGGTTCGAGGGGACGAACGCGACAATCGAGGGGACGGCGTTTTCCGAACCCGGCAGACTCTACGCGCGCCTGCCGTCCGCGGTCCAGGGCAAAGTGCCGGATTCCGTGTGGGCGATGGGCGGCCATTCGACGGGCGTCAACCTCCGGTTCGTGCCGGACGGCCATCGGCTCTGCTTCAAGTGGAAGGTCGCCAATCCCGACAGCGCGGACGCGTTCATGGGGCCTACGGCGATGACCGGCCTTGACGTCTACCGCCAGGAGAAAGACGGGACCTGGAAGTTCGCCGCGAATCCCCGCATCTACTACTACGGCCGCGAAACGCCCGGCGTCTACGCGATGAACTGGACGCCGGGGCAGCCCTGCATGGTCTATCTTCCCCTGCGTTCCGTCGTGGAGTCGTTCCAGATCGGCGTCGAGAAGGGCACGAAGATCGTGCCGCTGCCGCCGCATGGCGCGGCCCGGCGGGTCGTCCATTACGGGACGTCGATCGTCCATGGCGGCTGCGTGTCCCGTCCGGGCATGGCGTTCGCCGCGCAGGAAGGGCGCCTCGCGGACGTCGAAGTCGTCAACCTCGGCTTCTCGGGGGCCGGGCGCATGGAGATGAGCATGTGCGAGGTCCTCGCGTCCATCGACGCCGCCGTCTACGTGCTCGACTGCGACTGGAACATGAGCGTCGACCTGCAGCGCGAGCGGTATCTGCCCTTTGTCCGCGAACTGAACCGCCGCCATCCGCAGGTGCCCATTCTCCTTTGCGGCGGCTGCACCCAGTTCGACCGGCCGCGCGCCCAGGAAACGTACGCGCGGAGCGTCTACGGGAAATTGAAGGCGGAAGACGCGGTGAAGTGGAAGAACCTGCTGTTCCTGAGCGGCGTCGACATGCTGCCCAAGGACGGCGAGGCCACGTTCGACTTCTGCCATCCCAACGACTGGGGCTCGATGCAGATGGGCCGCGTCTACGCGGCCGCCATCCAGCGGGCCCTTTGCCTGGTTCCGCCGGCGGCGGACGGCTTCCAGCGCGTGTCGGGGCTGGTGACCGATCGCGCCTTCGAAAACGGCGCGTGGCGTCTTGCCGGCGGCACGGTCTACTCGACCACCAACTGCACGCCGCGGTTCGGGCGGAAAACCCGTCTGGACGTCGCCGGCCACCGGCTGACGCTGAAGATGAAGGACAAAAGCTGGGACAACACCTATTTCGACGCCGGTTCGCGGGTGGAGAACAGCGCCGCGCAGCCCGGCCGCGTGGTCATGGACACCGTCTACGGCAAACTGCATCTGGGCAACGACGCCTGGAAGGGCGGCGCGCGGAATGTCCTCGACGTCTCCCAGGGCCGTCTCTATCTCCGTTCGGCGATTGCGGCGCCCGACTGCTGGACGTTGCGCCTGGGCCGCGAGACCGTCATGGGCGGGGGCGTGACGGGGCCCGATTGCGGCAAGTACCTCTGGGCCGGTCCCGTGGAGGTGTCGGACAACGTGATTTTCGCCGACGACACGAACACGGCCGCGGGCGGCTGGGGGTGCACGATGACGGGGCCGCTGTCGGGTCCCGACACGGCGACCATCACGTTGGCGCGCGCCTTCTGCCTGCGCCTCGGCGCGCCCCGGAACACGTTCAGGGGCGTCTGGCGGCTGCAGGGCGGCGGGGACGGGACGTTCCGCTGCCGTCTCGACCTGCTCAAAGGCGCCGCCTTTGCCGGCAAGTCCATCCAGATCTTCGATTCCGACCTGACGATGGACCGCGAAACCGCGTTCAAACTGCCGAAGATCCGCCATCTCCATGGCGCGGCGACGCTTGCGGGGGGCGCGCCGGGCACGCGGGTGGCGGGGCTTTTCAAGACGGGCGCGGGCGTCTTGACGCTCGACACGCCCGCGACGATCGACGGTCCGGTCCGTATCGAGGAAGGGACGCTCGCCCTCGGCAAAACGGCGCGGCCGTCGATCCGCAGGCTCTTCTTCATGCCGGGGACCGTGCTTGACATGAATGGACAGGACCTTGCGGTCGAGGAGCTTGTCGGCAAGCCGGAAATCCGCAACCCGGGCCGGCTGACGGCGGCATCGTCGCGCGACCTCGCGGCGCGGAAGCCCCAGGCCGCGGCGACGCTGGAGCGTCTGCGCCAGGTCGGGGAGTCCCGGCAGTTCTACTGGGCCTGGACGGAGCCGTGGGTGACCTGGGGCAGCCTGTCCGACGGCGTGTGGCCGCGCTTCGACACGGCAGTCGGCGCGCTGACCGCGCGCGCGCCGCTGATGTGCTACTACGACCTTGCGGCCGTGGCCGGTTCGCGCGAGGCCCCCGGCTATTTCGACGAGCACGCCCGCGTGAACATCGAGGCGATCCGCACGCATTGGCGGGCGTGCCGCGGAATCCCCGTCTTCAGCTGGCATCTCGACCATCCGTGCACGACGAACGGCTTTCCGCAGGCCTGGTACCGCTTCAAGTGCAAGGAGCACCGCAACCTCGTCAAGGACATCCTGGACGGCACGGAATATCCGTGCGGGCAGCACCGGCAGTGGGGGCGCGCGCAGAACGCGCCGGCGAAGAGCCCGCGCGACTGGTATTTCGCGCGCATGGACCAGGTGGCGCGCTTCCTCAACCGGCTGATCGACGACAACGGCGAGCGGATTCCCGTGATTCTGCGCTATCAGCACGAAATGGACGGCTCCTGGTTCTGGTGGGGCGACACCTGGTGCACGCCGGCGGAGTTCATCGCCTTCAGCCGCCTGACGGCGGACTATCTGCGCGCGGCGTGCGGGCGCGAGAATCTGCTTTTCGCCTACACGCCCGACCGCACCTGGAAGGAGCTGGGGACGGAAGGCGACGGCCAGCACAATTTCCTCTCGTGGTATCCCGGCGACGCCTACGTGGACGTTCTCGGCTTCGACGACTATTCGATCGGCAAGGGCAAGGACCTCGCCGGGCAGAATGCCAATTTCGCGGAGACGCTCCGGAAACTGCGCCTGGTTTCCGATTTCGCCCGCCAGCACGGCAAGGTCATGGGCATCACCGAGACCGGCTGCAAGGACGCCCACGACGATTTCTGGACGCGCCTTCTGAACCTGGCGACGGCGGAGGGCGTCGCGTGCGCGTTCGTCGATACGTGGGGCGGCCCGTGGACGCTGCCGGAAACGGAGGCGCAGACGGCCGACCTGAAGGCGTTTGTGGGCCATCCTGCGGTTCTGACGATCCCCCACCGCCAGCTGCTGCAGGCCGCCGACTCCGACACGCCCCTCCACTGAGGGCGCGGAAGCGGACCTACCGGGGATAGAGCGAGATGCGCGCGGGCATGAAGGCGTCCTGTTCGTCGATCCAGGTCTGGAAAAGTCCGCTGAGGGCCCGGTCGGCGTAGGCGTTGCGGACCGACGGCCCTCCCATGAGCTTGTCCATCCATTCGGGACGGGCGTTTTCGAGAAACTCCCGCCCGTGCCGGTGCTGGATGGCGGCGAACAGGATGGTGCCGGCCGTCACCGGATAGAACGCATCGGGATTCTCGACGGACAGCAGCAGCCCGTTCAGCGCGCGGCCCGCGTAGGGACCGCCGGAGGGCATGTAGCGAATCGGCCGGACGCCCATGCCGCAGGCGGGAAGGGCGTCGACGAAATCGTCCAGCAGCCCGGCAAGGTCCATCCAGGGCGCGCCGAGCACGCGGAAGGCGAGCGGACCCTGGCGGTCGCAGTCCACGGCGGGATAGGCTTCCGTGAACACGGTCGCCGGGTAGAGCGCGGCGGAATCCCAGCTGCGGATGCCGGGCGACGGCGGCGTGAAGTTCGTCCAGGGCGCGCGGTCCGTGTGCGCCCAGTCGCGCATCCTGATGACGGTCAGGTCGAGGTCCAGTTTCTCTTCCTGCACGATGTACCGGGCGCACTCGCCCGGCGTCATGCCATGGCACAGGGGAATGTTCAGCGGTGCGACGAAGGACGCGAAGGCGACTTCGCGCATCGGGCCGTCGAGAATGCCGCCGAGCGGAATCGGCCGGTCGAGCACCGTGACGGGGAGTTGCGCGTCGGCCGCCGCCTCCAGCATGTTCTTGAGGGTCGCCAGGTAGGTGTAGCAGCGGACGCCGATGTCGCCCAGGTCGATGACGACGCGGCCGATGCCGTCCAGCATCTCGGGCGTGGGCCGGCGCGTTTCGCCGTAGAGCGAGAGGATGGGAATGTTCCAGAAGGGGTGGACGGTCGAGCCCGTCTTCTCCCCCGCGTCCGCAAAGCCGAACCAGCCGTGTTCGGGCGAGAAGAGGCGGGCCAGCCGGGGGCCGAAGCGGTTGTTCAGGATGCCGGCGGTCGGCGAGGCCTGCTGGGAAAGCAGCCCAAATGGCTTCTGGTCGGCCGTATTCAGGTGTTTGACCAGCGTTTCGTAGTTGACCATGGCCTAGCTCCTTTCGAGTCGCACGCGCCAGGATCCAACCGCCTGGGCCGTGTTGACGATGGACGGGTCGACGGGCGGCTCGGCGGCGACCATCGCGTCCGAGACGGCGGCATGCAGCCAGACGGCCGCGCAGGCCGCGAGAAAGGCGTCGTCGCGCCCGCTCTTCGCCAGCCGGGCCCAGCGGGCGGCCAGAATGCCCGCCAGCAGATCGCCCATGCCCCCCGTTGCCATGAACGGATTGCCGGCCGGGCAGACGAACACGTCCGGCCGGTCCGGCGCGCCCACGAGCGTGTCCGGCCCCTTGAGGACGACAACCGCATGGTAGCGCTCGACGATCTTCCGCAGCGCCGCCGCCCGGTCGGCCTGCACCTCTTCCGGCTTGCAGGCGAGCAGACGGGCCGCCTCGCCGGCGTGCGGCGTGAGCACGAGCGTCTGTCCCGCCGTCGTCGGCAGCATGGCCGTACGCATGGCGTACCAGTTGGCCAGAACCGTCAGCGCGTCGGCGTCGAGCACGAAGCGGCTGGCGCTGCCGGACAGAATGCGCGAGACGAGCATCTCGGAGTTCCGCGAGACGCCCAGCCCCATGCCGACGACCGTGACGTCCGCCTTGGGCGGCATGCAAGCGGGGGTCAGTTTGGTGAACGTGGCTTCGGGCACGAGATGCCCCGCCGCCACGCGGGACGCGTCCGGAACCACCAGCTGGACAAGCCCCGCGCCGCCCGCGCGGGCGCCGAGCGCGGCGATGACGGGCGCATGGAGATAATGCGACGAACCGCCGACCACCGTGACGGTTCCGGCCGAATATTTGTGGAGGTCGCGAGGACGGCAGGGGAACGCCGCCTTGAGGCTTTCGGGAATGCTGCACGGACTCATACGGCTGGATTCTAGCACAAATGGCGTCAGTCTGCAACGCGCGATCCGGCGGCGGATGCGCGCGGAGGCGCCGCCGGCCGGCTCCCGCGCCGGATTCCGGCCGGTTGCGCCGGCGCCGGAAAGGGGACCCGTTGCGGGGCTTCCGCCCCCGCGCCGCGTCAGCCGAGGCGTCCTTTGAAGTCGGAATAGTCGAACCGCCGCAGCACGCGCACCTGGCCGCGCGTCGTTTTCAGCGCGATGGCCGGCAGTTTCATCCCGTTGAAGGTGTTGTTCTTCACCATGGAGTAGATCGCCATGTCCTCGAAGACGATCCGGTCGCCTGCTTTCAGCGGCCGGTCGAACGAATACTCGCCGATGACGTCGCCCGCGAGGCAGGTCGGCCCGCCGA
>JBJEWF010000085.1:0-9983 GCA_051884915.1 Kiritimatiellia bacterium | reverse complement strand
CGCGCCACAACGAAGTCGCGCCCGCGCAGTTCGAGCTGGCGCCGATGTTCGAGGAACTGAACCTCTCGTGCGACCACAACATGCTCGTGATGGAGGTCCTGCGCCAGGTCGCCGACCGCTACGGACTCGTCTGCCTCCTGCACGAGAAGCCCTTTGCGGGCGTGAACGGTTCGGGCAAGCACAACAACTGGTCCGTGGCCTACGGCGGCATGAACCTCCTCAATCCCGGAACCGATCCGCACCAGAACGCGATCTTCCTGACGACGCTCTGCGCGGTCATCGAGGCGGTCGACAAGCATGCGGATCTCGTCCGCGCGTCCGTGACCGGCGCCGGGAACGACCACCGTCTCGGCGCGAACGAGGCGCCGCCGGCGGTGATCTCCATCTACCTCGGCGACCAGCTGGCGGACGTCATCGAGCAGCTTGAGAAGGGCGTCGCGAAAAGCTCGAAGCACGCGGGCACGATGAAGATCGGCGTCGACACGCTGCCGATGCTCCCGAAGGACGCGACCGACCGCAACCGCACCTCGCCGTTCGCCTTCACCGGCAACAAGTTCGAGTTCCGCGCGCCGGGTTCGTCCGCCTCCTGTTCGGCGCCGAACGTGGTGCTCAACACCATCGTCGCCGAGGCGATGAACCGCATCGCCGGCGAACTTGAGAAGTCGGGGACCGTCGGCAAGGCGAAGGCGGGCGAACATACGGCGGCGTTCCACGACGCGCTGCAGAAGATTCTGCAGGACGTCGTCAAATCCCACAAGCGGGTGATTTTCAACGGCGACGGCTACAAGGGCGACTGGCTGGTCGAGGCGGCGAAGCGCGGACTGCCGAATGCCGCGACGACGCCCGAAGCGCTCAAGGCCTACACGCGGCCCGAGAACGTCGCGGTCTTCGAGAAGGCGGGCGTCTTCAGCGCGCGCGAACTGAAGTCGCGCTACGAGATCGCGATGGAGGACTACACCGCGAAGGTCATGATCGAGGCGAACTGCGCGCTCGACATGGCCCGGACGATGGTCCTGCCGGTCGTCCGCGACGAGTACCGCGCGGCGATCGACGCCTACAACCAGACGGCGGCGGGCGGCGTGGCGGGCGCGGCCGACGTTCTCCGCGACGACGCCGCCGAACTCGCGAAGGGCTTTGCGGCCGTCCGCGACGGCGCGGCGCGGCTGGAGGCGGCCGTCCGCGACGGCGATCCGGCGGCGGCGCTTGAGCAGATGGGCGCCCTGCGCAAGGACGTCGACGCGCTCGAAGGCCGGGTCGCCGACGGGAAGTGGCCGCTGCCGAAATACCGCGAAATGCTGTTCGTGTACTGAAATCGGGGGCAGATGTCGAAATCGGCAAAGGCGCGTTTTCATGTCTGATTCGATTAAACACGAATGTGCGGTGGCACTTCTGCGGTTGCGCAGAAGTGCCGCCTACTATGCCGGGAAATACGGCTCGGCCGACTTCGGGGGGACGAAACTGTCCCTGCTTCTCGAAAAACAGCACAACCGGGGGCAGGACGGGGCCGGCGCCGCCTTGCTCTCGCTGGCGCCGCAACCGGGGAAACCCGCCTATCTTGAGCTCAAGTCCGCGTCGGATCGTCCCCTCGCGGACTTGCTGTCTCTGCTCGCCAGACGGACGGACCGCGAGGCGTCGCTGCTGCTCGGGCATCTGCGCTACGCGACCTACGGCAAGGGCGACATCGGCTTCTGCCATCCCTTCGTCCACAAGGCGGCGCGCCTCGGACGGACGCTCTTCCTGGCGGGCAACTTCAATCTCACCAACACGCACGAGCTCTTCAACGCCTACGTGGCGCTCGGGAAGCATCCCGAATCGACGGCGGACGGCTATCTCATCTGCGAATGGCTGGCGTCGTGCATGCTGCGCGAGGAAATGGCGCGCGCGGATTCCGCCGCCGACCGCGGCGACATCCTCGTCTCGGCGCTGCAGGCGCTCCTGCCGAAACTGGACGGCGCCTATACGCTGTGCGGCATGACGGGGGACGGCTGGAGCTTCGCCGTCCGCGATCCGCGGGGCATCCGGCCGGGATATTACCATGTCAATGACGAGGTGGCGGTCGTGGCGTCCGAGCGGCCCGCCATCCAGGCGGCGTTCGACCTGATGCCGGACGACGTGCGGGAACTGCCGCCTGGCGAGGCGCTGCTCGTCGCGCCGGACGGCCAGGTGCGGCACGCGCGGATCGTCCCCGCCGCCGAATCCCGCAGCTGCGTCTTCGAGCGCATCTACTTCTCGCGGGCGAACGACGCCACCATCCACCGGGAGCGCAAGGCGCTTGGCGCGGCGCTGGCGAAGCCGCTCCTGGCGGCGGTCGACGGCGATCTCGCGAACACGGTCTTCAGCTACATCCCGAATTCCGCGCAGGTCGCCTTCCACGGGCTGCTGGAGGCGCTCTGGACGGAGGGCCTCGCGGAAGGGCGGCCCGTCCGGTTCGGCCAGATCGCCGTCAAGGACGCGAAGTTCCGCACGTTCATCGCCGATGCGGCCGCCCGGCGGGAGTTCTACCAGCACGTCTACGACGTGACGTACGGGCTCGTCCGTCCCGGCGCCGACACGCTGGTCGTTCTCGACGATTCGATCGTCAGGGGCAACACGATGCGGAACGCGATTCTGCCGATGCTCGACCGGCTGGGGCCCCGGCGCATCGTCGTCGCGTCCTCCGCGCCGCCGATCTGCTATCCCGACTGCTACGGGATCGACATGTCCACCCTGGGCGAACTCGTGGCCTTCCGGGCGCTCGTGAATCTCGTCGGGGAGGAGACGCTGCGCACGGCGGAGGATCTCCGGCAGGTCTACGCGCGGACGACGCCCGAGGGCCTTTCGGCCGAAATCGCGCGGCTCATTACGCCCAAGGGCATGCGGGCCAAGGTCGACGTCGTCTTCCAGAGCGTGGAGGCGATGCGCGCGGCGTGTCCCGATTCGCGCGGCGACTGGTATTTTACGGGCGACTATCCGACGCCCGGCGGCGCGCGCGTGCTCAAGGAGGCGATGCGGAACTATCTGGCGCGCAGAAGCGAGAGGAGCTATTGAATTTATGGACAACGAGATGATGATGGCGAAATGGAAGGCGGAGCGGGAGCGGAAGGCGTTTCTCGCGCTGGCGGACGGAACGGTCTTCCGCGGCGTGGCCTTCGGCGCGCGGACGGACCGGTGCGGCGAGGTCGTCTTCAATACCGGCATGTGCGGGTACCAGGAGATTCTGACGGATCCGTCGTATGCCGGGCAGTTCGTGACGCTCACGACGGCGGAAGTCGGCAACTACGGCGTCAATCCGGACGATGTGGAGTCCCGGGGGCTTTTCCTGTCGGGGCTGGTCATCGGCGATCTGACCGAACCGTCGAACCACCGCGCCACCGAATCGCTGGACGCCTACCTGAAGCGGAACGGCGTGCCCGGCATCTACGGCGTCGACACGCGGGCGCTGACCAGGCATCTGCGCGACCGCGGAAACCAGAAGGCGTATCTGCGCCTTGAGGAACGGGACGGGGAATGCGGCGCGTCTCCGGAGCAATGGGCGATCGGGCAGGCGCGGAGCTGGGAAGGGCTGGACGGGCAGGACTACGCGGCCCGCGTGACCTGCCCGGCGCCGTATGGGTTTCCGCCGCCGCGCGAAGCGTCCGCCGTCCGGTCGCCGCGCCCGCACGTCGTCTGCTACGACTTCGGCGTCAAGACGAACATCCTGCGGTCGCTCGCGGCGTTCGCGCGCGTGACGGTGGTGCCGGCGAAGACTCCGGTCGAAGACGTGCTCGCGTTGGCGCCCGATGGCGTGTTCCTCTCCAACGGCCCCGCCGATCCTGCGGCGGTGACGTATGCCGTCGGGAACATCCGGACGCTGCTGGAGCGCGCCATTCCGGTCTTCGGCATCTGCCTGGGCCACCAGCTGCTCGCCCTCGCGTGCGGCGCGAAGACGGGACGGCTCAAATTCGGCCACCACGGGTGCAACCATCCGGTCAAGGACCTCGCCACGGGACGGGTCGAGATCACGAGCCAGAACCACAATTTCGCCGTGCTGCCCGATTCGGTCCCCGCCTGCCTTGAAGTGACGCACGTGAGCCTCAACGACGGGTCGGTCGAGGGCGTCCGCCACCGGGCGCGCCCCGCGTTTTCGGTCCAGTACCACCCCGAAAGCTGTCCCGGCCCGCACGACGCGCACCACCTTTTCGCGAAATTCCGCGCGTTGATCGGGAAATAAAATGGAAGGGCGGGAAATCGACATGAAACATCAGGTCAAATACGTTTTCATCACGGGCGGCGTGGTGAGTTCCCTCGGGAAGGGCATCACGAGCGCGTCGCTGGCGCTGCTCCTGAAGAGCCGCGGCTACAAGGTCTTCATGCAGAAGCTCGATCCGTATCTGAACGTCGATCCGGGGACGATGAGTCCCTATCAGCACGGCGAGGTGTTCGTGACCGATGACGGCGCGGAGACGGATCTCGACCTCGGCCACTACGAGCGCTTCGCCGGCGTCACCTGCTCGAAGGCGTCGAACTACACCTCGGGGCGCATCTACGCGGCGGTGCTCGCGCGCGAACGCGCGGGCGGCTACCTGGGCGGCACGGTCCAGGTCGTGCCGCACATCACGAACGAGATCAAGGCGGCGATTCACTCGGCGGGTGAACACGACTGCGACATCGTCCTCTGTGAAATCGGCGGCGTATCGGGCGACATCGAATCGCTGCCGTTCCTGGAGGCGGCGCGGCAGTTCCGTTTCGAGGAGGGCTACGACAACACCTGCTTCGTGCATCTGACGCTCGTGCCGTATCTCAAGGCCGCCGGCGAACTGAAGACGAAGCCGTCGCAGCACTCGGTCGGACAGCTCCGGGCAATCGGCATCATTCCGGACATTCTCGTCTGCCGGACGGAGATGGCGATTCCCAAGGAGCATCTCGACAAGCTGGCGCTCTTCTGCAACGTGCGGCCGGAGCGCGTGATCGAGGAGAAGGACGTCACCGATTCCGTCTACGCGATTCCGCGCGAACTGCGCAAGCAGCATCTGGACGAGGAGGTCCTGAAACAGCTGCATCTCGACATCTGGCCCGTCAAGCACACCAACTGGGACATGCTCGTCAAGAAGGCGACGCAGCCGAAGCACGAATGCACGATCGCGCTTGTCGGCAAATACATGGCCATCCGCGACGCCTACAAGTCGGTGCACGAGGCGCTGCACCACGCGGGCATGGCGCACAACTGCAAGGTCAACGTGAAATGCGTGGAGGCGGAGGAGCTGGAGGGCGGCGATGTCGGCCTGCTGGCGGACGTGGACGGCATCCTCGTGCCCGGCGGATTCGGCACGCGCGGGGTGGACGGCAAGATCGCGGCGATCCGCCACGCGCGCGAACGGGGGATTCCCTTCCTCGGCATCTGCCTCGGGATGCAGTGCGCGACAATCGAATACGCCCGCAACGTCGTCGGCTGGCGGGACGCGAACTCGACCGAGTTCGATCCGGACACCGCCCATCCGGTCATCGACCTCATGGCGTCCCAGAAGGGCGTGACCGCCAAGGGCGGCACGATGCGCCTGGGCGCCTATCCGTGCGTGGTCAAGCCCCGGTCGCTCGCGGCCAGGCTCTACAAGACGACGGAGATTTCCGAACGCCACCGCCACCGCTACGAGCTGAACTACGACTCGCCGGCGCGCGAGGCGCTGGAGCGGGCGGGCCTCGAAGTGAGCGGCACGTCTCCCGACGGCAAGCTGGTGGAGATCGTCGAACTGCCGGACCACCCGTATTTCATCGCCGGGCAGTTCCACCCCGAATTCAAGTCGCGTCCGACGGCGCCCCATCCGCTCTTCCAGGGGCTCGTGGCCGCCGCCCTGAAGCGGGCGAAGGACAAGCGGCAGGAGACGAAAGGCCGGCAGCGGACGGCAAGAGGTTGAAAACATGAAAAGAACAGATTTGCGGAAGATTCTCATCATCGGCGCGGGACCGATCGTCATCGGCCAGGGCTGCGAATTCGACTATTCGGGCGTGCAGGCCTGCAAGGCGCTGAAGGGGGAAGGCTACGAGATCGTGCTCGTCAACTCGAATCCGGCGACGGTCATGACCGACCCGGACCGGGCCGACCGCACCTACATCGAGCCGCTGACGGTCGATTCGCTCACGGAGATCATCCGCCGCGAGCGTCCGGACGCGGTGCTGCCGACGCTGGGCGGGCAGACGGCGCTGAATCTCGCCATGGAACTCGACCGCACGGGCGTCCTCCGCCGCTACCGCGTGACGCTCATCGGCGCCGAGGCCGCGGCCATCGCCCGGGCCGAGGACCGGCAGCTCTTCAAGGCGGCGATGCGCGAGCTGGGGTTCGACATGCCCAAGTCCGGCAGCGCCCATTCGCTGGACGAGGCGAAGGCCGTGGCGGAGGCGATCGGCAGCTGGCCGCTCATCATCCGGCCCGGCTTCACGCTCGGCGGCACGGGCGGCGGCATCGCCCACGGCCCGGACGAGTTCGCGCGCATCGTGGCGAGCGGACTTGAGGCGTCGCTCAACACGGAGGTCCTGATCGAGGAGTCGCTCATCGGCTGGAAGGAATTCGAGATGGAGGTCATGTGCGATAAGGCGGGCAACGCCGTCATCGTCTGCTCCATCGAGAATCTGGATGCGATGGGCGTGCATACGGGCGATTCAATCACGGTCGCGCCGATCCAGACGCTGACCGACCGCGAGTATCAGGCGATGCGCGATGACTCGATCGCGGTGCTGAGAAAAATCGGCATCGCCACCGGCGGGTCGAACGTCCAGTGGGCGGTCGACCCGAAGACCGGCCGACGCATCATCATCGAGATGAATCCGCGCGTCTCGCGCTCGTCCGCGCTCGCGTCCAAGGCGACCGGCTTCCCGATCGCCAAGATCGCCGCGCTCCTCGCGGTCGGCTACACGCTGGATGAACTCACGAACGACATCACCGGCGAGACGCTCGCCTGTTTCGAGCCGGCGCTCGACTACGTCGTCGTCAAGGTGCCGCGTTTCGCCTTCGAGAAGTTCCCCGGTGCCGCGACGACGCTCGGCACGCAGATGAAGGCCGTCGGTGAGGTGATGGCCATCGGGCGCACGTTCAAGCAGGCCTACCTGAAGGCCGTGCGTTCGCTGGAGGCGCCGCTCAGGTATCACGACGAGACGACCTACGACCCGTGGTTCCGGCGTGAACTCGCCGAGATCGAGGCGTATCGGGAGGAACTGAAGTACGCGGGCGGACTGGACGGCCTCGATGACGCGCAGTTGCGGCAGGCGAAGGTTTTCGGCTTCTCCGATCGGGAAATCGCCGCCGCCATCGGTTGCGAGGAGCTGGCGGTGCGTGCGCGGCGGCATGCCGTGGGGATCCGCCCGGACTTTGGCGAGGTCGATACCTGCGCCGGCGAGTTCAAGGCCCGCACGCCTTACTATTATTCTACCTACTCCTGGGGTAATGCTCCGGCCACCGGCGATGCGGTCGACGGCAGCCGCAAAAAACGCATCATGGTGCTGGGCGGTGGGCCGAACCGCATCGGCCAGGGCATCGAGTTCGACTGGTGCTGCTGTCACGCGGCGTATGCGCTGAAGGCGCGCGGCTACGAGGTCGTGATGGTGAACTCGAATCCCGAGACCGTGTCGACCGACTACGATACCTCCGACCGGCTCTACTTCGAGCCGCTCACCTTCGAGGACGTGATGGAAATCTATGATCGCGAACGGTGCGACGGCATCATCGTCCAATACGGGGGGCAGACCCCGCTCAACCTTGCGCAGCGCCTGAAAGCGGCGGGTGCGCGGATCGTCGGCACCTCGCCGGACGACATCGACCGGGCGGAGGACCGCGACTTTTTCAAGGCGCTCGTCGAGGAAGTCGGTGTGCGCCAGCCGGCGAGCGGAATCGCGCATTCGGTGGAGGACGCGCGACGGATCGCCGCGACGATCGGCTATCCCGTCCTGGTGCGCCCGAGTTTCGTCCTGGGCGGTCGCGGCATGGCGATTGTCTCGTCAGAGGGCGAGCTCGACAAGTACGTGGGCGAGGCCGTGAAGGCGGCGGAAGGCAAGCCGATTCTCGTCGACAAGTTCCTGGAACACGCTATCGAGCTCGACGTCGACTGCGTTTCCGACGGCGAGACGACGGTCGTCGGGGCCATTCTCGAACACGTCGAGGCGGCGGGATGCCATTCGGGGGACGCTGCGGCCGTCACGCCGCCGCGTTCGCTCTCCGCGGAGACCGTCGCCGAAGTGAAGCGCTATGCGCAGGAGTTCGCGAAGCGTCTGCACATCGTCGGTCTCATGAACCTGCAGCTCGCGGTGAAGGACGGGGTGGTGTGGATGATTGAGGTCAATCCCCGCGCGTCGCGCACGGTGCCGTTCGTCTCGAAGGCCATCGGCGTGCCGCTGGCGGACATTGCCGCGCGGTGCATGGTCGGCGAGAAGCTGAAGGACATCGGCTTCACTCGGGAAGTCGTGCCGCCGTACGCCTGCGCGAAGGAGGCGGTCTTCCCGTTCGTGAAATTCCCCGGCGCGGAGGTCGCGCTGACGCCCGAGATGAAGTCCACGGGCGAGGTGATGGCGATTGACGACGATGCGGAGATCGCCTACTTCAAGAGCCAGATCGCCGCCGGGAGTCCGCTGCCGAAGTCGGGCGACGTCTTCCTGTCGCTGCGCGACGAGGACAAGGAGTCGGGCGTGGAACTTGCCAAGGACCTCGTCCGGCTCGGCTACGGCATCTATGCGACGCGCGGCACGTCCACGCGCCTTTGGGAGGCGGGCGTCGCGGCGAAGGCGGTCTTCCGCGTCTCGCGCGGCCGGCCGAACGGACTCGACCTCCTGAAGGCGGGAACCGTCCGCTGGCTCGTCTGCACGACCGAGCCGGGGCGGGAGGCGAACGACGACAACGCGGTTCTCCGGTCGGGCGCGATCATGGCCGGCGTGCCGCTCACGACGACGTTGGACGGCTTCCGTGCGGCCGTGCGCGGCCTGACCGAAGACGGCGAGTTCGGCGGCACCGGCGTCCGCACGCTGCAGGAATACCACCGGCAGGTGCGTGTGCGCTAGCGGTTGACCGTTCGCCCGCGTTTTGATACCATGTCGAAGACGAGGCGCGCGCCCTGCCGGCTTGGCTGGACGGGGCGTTTGCGTCTGTCCCGTGACCCGGTCCGAAGCCGCGTTGGAACTGTCGTCGCCATGAAACTGTCCGTCGTAATCCCTACGAGAAACGAGTCCGCCAATATCGCGCGGGCGGTCCGGGCGTTTTCGGATCTGCTCGCCCGGGGGGAGGGGGAGGTCGTGGTCGTCGACAACTTCTCCGCCGACGAGACCCGGGCGCTGGCCCGCGCGGCGGGCGCGCGCGTGTTCGAGCAGGGGCCCGAACGCTGCGCGCAGCGGAACCGCGGCTGGCGCGAAGCGCGCGGCGACTGGATCCTCTTCGCGGACGCGGACATGGAATTTCCCGCCGCCACGCAGCGCGAGATCCTCTCCCTCGTCGGCGCCGGCGCGGTCGACGCGCTCTACGTGCGCGAGACGCGCGTCGGCCGGGGATTCCGCACGAAGGTCCGCAACTACGAACGGTCGTTCTACGACGGAACGTGCATCGACGGCCTGCGCGTCGTCCGGCGCTCGCTGCTGGAGCGGGTCGGCGGGTACGACGAGGGCCTCGTCGCCTGCGAGGACTGGGATCTCGACCATCGGCTGCGCGCCGCAGGCGCGCGCACGGCGATTACCCGCGGCGCGTTCCGCCACCACGAGGAGGCGCTGTCCTTCGGCCGGCTGATGGCGAAGAAGAAGTACTATGCGGGGACGATGGACGCCTATCGCCGGAAATGGCCGGGCGACCGGACCGTCGCGCGGCAGTTCTCCCCGTGGTACCGGCTGGTCGGCGTGTTTCTGGAACAGGGGAAGTGGCGCCGGGTGCTGTCGCATCCGCTCCTCTTCGCCGGCGTCGTCTTCGAGCGGTGCGCCGTTGGCGCCGTCTATCTGCTGAACTGCGGCCGGGCGTCGGCTTGGTTCGCCGGGTTTGGCGCGACTCTGCTTGCCTGGGACCG
>JBJEWF010000084.1:0-41390 GCA_051884915.1 Kiritimatiellia bacterium | reverse complement strand
ATTACGTCCAATTGCTGTCAGGCGGTGACCACATCGCCAAGTGGCAAACTCGGGGAGCGTTAGGAGCCGTAGTCCGGCCGCGAAAATATGGTATAATACGCCGCAATTTCCCGAAAGGATCCAAGTGATGAAATACGATAGAAACCATGCGCTCCTGGAGACGTCGATTCCAGGTCTGCCGCCGCCCCGGAGCGGCAAGGTTCGCGACGTGTTCGACCTGGGCGACAAGCTGCTGATGGTCGTGACGGATCGCATCAGCGCATTCGACGTGATTCTTCCCTCCGGCGTGCCGGACAAGGGCAAGGTGCTCAACCAGCTTTCCCTCTTCTGGCTGGATTTCCTCGGCATGGAGAACCACCTGATCACGGCCGACGTCGACGACTACCCCTCCGCGCTCCAGTGCGCGAAGGAGGACCTGCGCGGCCGTTCCATGCTGGTGAAGAAGGTCGACATGCTGGAGGTCGAGTGCATTGCCCGCGGCTATCTGACGGGCAGCGGCTGGAAGGAATACCAGAAGAGCGGCACGGTCAACGCCCAGCCGCTCCGCGCGGGGTACCGGAACGCGTCCAAGCTCGACGAAGTCATTTTCACGCCGACCACCAAGGCCGCGGTCGGCGACCATGACGAGGCGATCGACTACCGGCAGACCGAACTTCTCGTCGGCGCCGACACGGCCAAAGCCCTGAAGGACGCCACCATCGGCCTTTACACGAAGGCGGCCGACCATGCGTTGCGGCACGGCATCATCATTGCGGACACGAAGTTCGAATTCGGGCGCGCCCCGGACGGTTCGCTGATCCTCGCCGACGAAGTGCTGACGCCGGACAGTTCGCGCTTCTGGCCCCTCGCCTCGTACGCCGTCGGCGCCAATCCGCCGTCGCTCGACAAGCAGTTCGTCCGCGACTGGCTCGATTCCGTCCATTTCAACCATCAGCCGCCGGGACCGGAACTGCCCGCGGACGTCATCGCCAGGACGCGCAAAATCTACGTCAAGGCCTACGAGGAGCTGAGTGGCAAAAAACTGGTCTGACGCGGCGCGTCGCCTGTTCGAGGCCTATCCCTGGCGGAGCGGCCTCGAAAAATCCCGCGCGCATGAGGAAAGCGAGCTCGTTGCGTTTGGCGCCCAGGTCGAATTGGACGATCTGCCGCTGCACGTCCGCAGATGGGCGGTCCGTTCGCGGAAATCCGCCCGCTACGAATGGCGGGGGGAGAGCCTTGCGGAGGCGACGCGCGCATTCGAGCAGGCGATCCTCTCCCAGGCGCTGGACGCCGCCCGCGGCAACGTGTCGGCGGCGGCGCGCGCGCTGAAGACGACGCCGCGCATTGTCGCCTACAAGGCGCGGAAGCACGGACTCATTTGAACGACAACCAACGAAACAACAAAGCACAAGGAATGACAGGACATGGGCCTTTTTGACCAAATGAAGCAGGCTATGCAGATGCGTAGCGAAGCGAAGCGCATCCAGGCCGAAATCGAGAAGATCTCGGTCGACTACTCGAATGGCGGCATCACCGTGACGGCGCGCGGCGACTTCACGATCTCCGCGATCAAGATCGCCCCCGAAACCTGGGCCGAAGTGGCTTCGGGCAAGACCGAGCGCTTCGAGACGATGCTCTTCAACGTCGTCAACGGCGCGCTCAAGAGCGTCAAGAAGACGACCCAGGAGCAGATGGCCAAGATGATGCAGGCCGGCGGACTGGGCGGAATCCTCGGCGGCAACTGACGGTCGATGCTGGAGCCGATCGACACCCTCGTCAAATACCTGGCCCGTCTGCCCGGCCTGGGACGGCGGAGTGCAGGTCGCGCGGCGCTCGCGCTCCTCCGGGAGCCCGAGCGCCTGCTTGATCCTTTGGCGCTCGCCTTGCAGGACGCCCGCGCGAACGTCATCTGCTGTTCGCGCTGCGGCGCCTTCACCGTTCGCGGCACGGATCCGTGCCGGTATTGCCTCGACCCGTCGCGCGACTCGACCGCCGTGTGCGTCGTCGAGAATCCCGCCGACATCGCCACCATCGAGTCGTCGGGCGCCTTTCACGGACGCTTCCACGTGCTCGGCGGCAAGCTGTCTCCCGCGCATCGTTCCGGACCGGAGACGCTGCGGATCGCGGAACTCGAAGCGCGCATCGAGGCGGAGAAATTCTCCGAAGTCCTCCTGGCGCTGTCGACGGACATGGAAGGGGACGCCACCGCGGGCTATCTGGTCGAGGTCCTCAAGGCGTGTCCCTCCAGTTCGCATCCGGTCGCGGTCACGCGCCTGGCGTTTGGCCTTCCGGCCGACTCCGGCGTGGCCTATTCCGACCCGCTGACGCTCCGGCGGGCCATCGTCCACCGCTGCCCGGCGTGATTTCCGCCGGCCGCACAATTTCTTCAATTCTCCGCTTGCGGGCAAACGGGGTTTTTGCTATACTAGGCGGCGTTTTCACGTGGCGAGAGTAGCTCAATTGGTAGAGCATCAGATTGTGGATCTGAGGGTTACGGGATCGTGCCCCGTCTCTTGCCCCAGACATTTTCCGCTCGGGCTTGGCCGAGCGGTTTTTTGTTGGAGAAGGGACGATGACAGACAAGGCGCTCCAGGAAATCTATCTGCGCAAGATTCTCAATTCAAAGGTCTACGACGTCGCCATCGAGAGTCCGCTGGAAGAGGCGCGCGCGCTTTCGGCCAAGTTCGGCTGCCGGTTTCTGCTCAAGCGCGAAGATCTGCAGTCCGTCCATTCGTTCAAGATCCGCGGCGCCTACAACAAGATGGCGCAGTTGCCGCGCGCCGCGCTGGAGAAGGGGGTGCTGGCGGCGTCGGCCGGCAACCACGCCCAGGGGGTTGCCCTGAGCGCGAAGCGTCTCGGCTGCAAGGCGACGATCGTCATGCCCGTGACAACGCCTGAAATCAAGATCGCGTCGGTCAAAAGCCTGGGCGCCTCGATTGTCCTCGCGGGCGATTCCTATTCCGACGCCGCGGCCGCGGCCGCCCGTCTGGTCCGGGAGAAGGCGTATACGTTCATCCCGCCCTACGACGATCCGGACGTCATTGCCGGCCAGGGGACGGTTGCCATGGAGATTCTGCGCCAGCGGCCGGACAATCTGGACGCCGTCTTCGTGCCCGTTGGCGGCGGCGGCTTTGCGGCGGGCGTGGCGGTCTACGTCAAGTCGGTCCGGCCGTCGGTCAAGGTCTACGGCGTCGAACCCGTCGATTCCGACTGCATGGACCGGTCGATCCGGGCCGGACGCCGGGTCGAGATGTCCGAGGTGGGGCTGTTCGCCGATGGCGTGGCCGTGAAGAAGCCCGGCAAGATCACGTTCGATTTGTGCCGGCGTTTTCTGGACGGCATCGTCCGCGTGTCCACGAACGAGACCTGCGCGGCCATCAAGGACATCTTCGAGGCGACCCGCGCCGTCTGCGAACCGGCCGGCGCCCTGGCGTTGGCCGCCGCCAAGAAGGTGGCCGACGAGACGGGCGCGGCCGGCCAGACGTTTGCGTGCATCATCTCCGGCGCCAACATGAATTTCGACCGGATCCGCTTCGTCTCCGAGCAGACGGAAATCGGCGAGAAGCGCGAAGCGATTCTGGAGTGCCGCATCCCCGAAGTCCGCGGCGCCTTCAAATCCTTCATCCGCAAGATCGGCAAGCGCAACGTGACCGAGTTCAACTACCGCTACTTCGACCCGGAGACGGCGTATATCTTCGTCGGCCTGTCGGTTGCCGACCGCCGGGAGACCCGGCAGATCGTGGAGCAGCTGGCGGCGGCGAAGATCGGAACCATCGACCTTTCCGACGACGAGCTGGCCAAGGAGCACATCCGCCACATGGTCGGCGGGCATACGCGCGGCATCCACGACGAAGTCGTCTACACGTTCGAGTTCCCCGAGCGGCCCGGCGCGCTGGCGGACTTCCTGGAGGCGTTCTCCAAGCGCTGGAACATCACGCTCTTCCACTACCGCAACCACGGCGCCGACCACGGCAAGGTCCTCGTCGGGCTGCAGGTGCCGAAACGGGAACGCGCCAGCTTCGGCCGGACGATCCGCGCGCTGGGCTATTCCTTCAAGGACGTCTCCGCGAACTCCGCCTACCGGCTTTTCCTGGGCAACCGGGACTAGCCGTTCTTGTACCGGCCGCGGCAGTCGCTGCAGAAGAAATCGGGACCGGCCCAGGTCGTCTCCTCTTCGGTGCCGCACTGCTTGCACACGCGCGTCCGGCGCGCGCGGACGAGGCGCACCTCCGCCGCGTGGTCGTCCAGGTAGAGGGGCGGGAAGTCGTTGACGCGCGATTTCCAGAAGAGGGACTGCCCCTGGGCGGGCAGCGAGCCGTCGGCCTGGTGCACGCCCACCACCTGGACGCGCTTGCCGAACAGCCGCGCGGTCCGAAGCGGCGGGGCGTAGTCGACGTCGTCGCCGATGACGACGGCCAGATCGTAGGCGCCGGCCTGCGCGGCGTAGAAGAGCAGGGCCGAGGCGAGGGACATTTTGACCCAGTTCTCGCCGGAACCGTTCCCGACTTCATGGATCGACATCTCGTATCCGCAGGATTTTTCGAGGAAGTCGTAGAAGGCGTTCTGCTTTCCCGGGTTGAAGCCCGCCCGGGGCGAGGGGAGGGTCCCGAAATACAGGGTCCGAACCAGGGAAATGTCCTCGTCGAGGTGGTTGGCCACGTCCTCGATGAAGACGCGGGGAAGTTTCCGGTAGTCGATTTCGAAGCCCGACTCTTGATTCAGCCGGGCGAACAGGGCGCTGCGGTTGCGGTAGAGCCAGCCGCCGTCAATGAAAACCATCGCCTTGAGTGACATGCAGGATCCTCGAACGGGTTGATGTGTGCCGGAAAGAGCAGGGGAGCGGTCACTTGTTCGCCGCCCCGGGGACGTTCACGATCCAGGGGATCGAATCGTCCTCGGTCTTGCCGATGTTGACTGTCTGGGTTCCGGGAGCGGCCGCGTCGCGCGTTTCCGTCTTCGCGCCTCCGGTCCGGGCGGGCGCCGCCGATTTCCGCGCCGCCTGTCCGGAGGACGGTCCGTTCGCGGCCGGTTTGGCCGCCGGCCTGGACTTGTCCAGCAGTTCCTTCAGTTCCGCGTCGTCGTCCTCCGCCGCGTTGAAATAGTCGATTGCGTCCGTTTTCTTTGGCGTGCGGGCGGCGGGATCCGCCGGCCGCGGCGGCCGGGCGGCGGGAAGGGGGGCCGCCTTCCTTTCCGGCGGCGCCGGCGTGGGGGAGGGCGCTTCGAGTCCCCTTTCCCCGACTGGCCGCTCCGCCTTCCGCGCATCCTCCCGCGCGTAGTAATCCGGATAAAGGCGGCGGCGGTGCCGTTCGATTTCCGCTTTCTTCCGCTCGTCGGCCTCCATTTGCGCGCGCTCCCGCTTCATCTTGTCGATTTCCGCCCGCAACGCCTCCTGCTGTTGCCTGAGCTCGTCCCTGAGCTGGCGCGTTTCGGCGGACTCGGCGGGCGGGACGGACTGGCTCGGCGTCGCCGGGGTGGTGGTCACGACGACGGGGGCCGGCTGCTGCTGCTTGGCCGTGATCAACGCCGTCGCGAGACTTTCGAGCTTGTCGAGAATCGGCTGCATGACGGTCGTCTCCCGCACGACGGGCGCAACGGCGGGCTGGGGCTGCTGCGGGGCGGTCTTGTCGCGCAGCGCGATGTCCAGCAGACGGTCGGACAGCGCCTGGTTGCGGTTGATGACGGCAACCGTGATCAGCGTGAACGTCACGACGACGACGACGAGCAGCAGGACGAAGAACGCCGACAGCCCCAGCATGCGCTTGCGCGCCTTGGCCTGTTCGGCGTCGATGTACTGCTGAAACGCCTTGAGCACGGGAAAATCATTCCCGGCGCCGTCGGAACCGAAAAGACTCAGCGCATTGGGCTGACCGGAAATGCCGGGATTGTCGGAAACGGACTCGTCCATATATTTTCGCCTTTCTTTGCTCATCCCGTCATTTTACCAAGTTCGTTTGGCACTTGGCAAGCACATTCCCAATGTGCGCATAATGCGCATTATGTAAACTACGCACTTGCGCCGCGGGATTGCGGATATGGTATAATGTCGTCCGTGAACGCCAGGACATCAGAACCTCTTGCCGCGCGCATGCGTCCCCGGACGTTGGGCGAGATCGTCGGCCAGACGCACATCCTCGGGACCGGCAAGCTCCTTCGCCGCGTCATCGAGGCGGACCGTCTGACGAACATTATCCTCTACGGGCCGCCCGGCTGCGGCAAGACGACGCTGGCCGAAGTCATCGCGAAGACGACGGAGCGGAATTTCGTGCGCTGTTCCGGCGTCGTCTCCAACGTCGCGGAAATCCGCAAGGTCTGCGAGCGCGCGCGGACGGAACTCGGCGGCATGGGGACGATTCTCTTCGTCGACGAAATCCACCGGTTCAACAAAGCCCAGCAGGACGTCCTGCTGCCGTATGTCGAAGACGGCACCGTCGTCCTGATCGGCGCGACGACGCACAACCCGTCGATGTTCGTCAACACGCCGCTCACGAGCCGTTCCCTGGTCTTCGAGCTGCGGCCGCTCTCCGTCGCGGAAACGGTCGACCTGATCGATCGTGCGCTGGCCGACCGGGAACGCGGCTACGGCGCGTGGCCGGTCGTCATGGACGACGCGGCCAAACGGTTTCTCGCCGGGGTCTGCGACGGCGACGGACGCCACGCGCTGACGGCGCTCGAAGTCGCCGTCCGCTCGACGCCCCCTTCCGACGCCGGCGAGATCCGCGTGACGCTCGACGTCATCCAGGAATGCGTCCAGCGCCGGCAGGTCCAGTACGACAAGAAGGAATCGGGCCACTACGACACGATTTCGGCGTTCATCAAGTCGATCCGCGGGTCCGATCCCGATGCCGCCATCTATTGGCTGGCGAAGATGCTCGTGGCCGGCGAAGATCCCCGGTTCATCGCCCGCCGGCTGGTCATTTCGGCGTCGGAGGACATCGGCAACGCCGATCCGCGCGGCCTGACCGTTGCCGTGTCCGCGCTGCAGGCCGTCGAATTCGTCGGCATGCCGGAGGCCCGCATCGCGCTTGCGCAGGCGACGACCTACCTGGCGACGGCGCCGAAATCCAACCGGTCGTACGTCGCGCTGGACAAGGCGCGGGCGGACATCGAATCGGGCGCCGTCCAGCCGGTTCCGGAGCATCTCAAGAACGTCCACGTCAAGGCGATTGGCGCGGAAGACAACGCGGGGTACAAGTATCCGCATGCCTACGCGGGCGCCTGGACGGAACAGGCGTACCTGCGCGTCCCGGCGACCTACTACGTCCCCTCCGACCAGGGCTACGAGGCGGTTCTCGCCAAGCGGATGGAAGCCCTCGGCAAGCAACGCTGACGCGCCATGCACGAACGGACACGCATTTTTCTTTCGCCGCCGTGGATCGGCGCGGCCGAACGCAAGGCCCTGGCGGCGGCCTTCGCCTCGGGCTACGTCGCGCCCTGCGGGCCGCAGGTCGACGCATTCGACGTCCGGCTGGGCGCCCTTTCGGGCTGCCATGCGGCGGCCGTCGCCAGCGGAACCGCGGCGCTCGATCTGATCATGGCGGAACTCGACGTGGGGCCGTCGGACGTCGTGTTCGCGCCCACGCTGACGTTCATCGCCACGGTCGGGCCGGCCCACCACCGCGGCGCGCGGCTTGTCTTCGTCGACGTCGACCGGCATTCGGGCACGATCTCCCTTCCCCTGCTCGCGACGGCGCTGCGCGACTGCCGTTGCGCCGGGGCCGGAGGCCGGCGCGTCGTCATCGCCGCGGACATCTACGGACAGTGCTGCGACTATTCCGCGCTGGAGGAGCTTTGCGACCGGCACGGCGCCATCCTGATCGTCGACGCGGCGGAGGCCGTCGGCGCGACGAGCGGCGGCCGGCCGGCCGGGCAGGCCGGTTTGGCCGCCGTCTATTCCTTCAACGGCAACAAGATCGTCACGACCTCGGGCGGCGGCGCCGTTCTGTCCCGCGACGCGGCCCTGGTCGAACGCGCGCGCTGGCGCGCGCAGCAGGCGCGGGAGAACTGCCGCTGGTACGAGCATCGCGAAGTCGGCTACAACTACCGGATGAGCAATCTGCTCGGCGCGCTGGGGTGCGCCCAGCTCGACCGGCTGCCCGAGATCATCCGCCGCAAGCGCCGGACCTTCGCGTTCTACCGGGAGGCCCTCGACGGCCGGGCCGTGCCCTACCCCTGTTCGGACGAGCGGGCGTCGACGCATTGGCTGAGCGTGTTCGAATTTCCGTCGCGCGCCGAACGGGATGCGCTCGTCGCGCGTCTGGAAGCGGCGAACATCGAATCGCGTCCCGTCTGGAAGCCGCTCCATCTGCAGCCGGCGTTCCGGCATTGCGGCGTCGTGGGAGGGGCGGTTGCCGAGGACCTCTTCAACCGCGGAATCTGCCTCCCGTCGGGCGCGGGACTGACCGCGCGGGACTACCGGCGCATCCGGCATTCGCTCGTCCAGTAGCGATTCGGACTGCGAATAGTGTTCCCGCTTCGGGGGATGATTTGGTATAATCGGCCCATGCGCTATCTTGTCATTCTGATTGGTGCCGTGCTGGTCAACAACTTCGTGTTGAACCGGTTTCTAGGCTGCTGCCCGTTCCTCGGCGTTTCGAAGAAGACCGAGACGGCCCTGGGCATGTCGGGGGCCGTCGTCTTCGTGATGACGATGGCCTCGGCCGTGACCTGGCTGCTGGACCGGTTTCTCCTGGCGCCCTTCAACCTCGGCTACGTCCACACGCTGGTCTTCATCCTGGTGATCGCGTCGCTGGTGCAGTTCATCGACATTGCGATGAAGCGGTTCATGCCGCCCCTGCATGCGGCGCTGGGCATCTTCCTGCCGCTGATCACGACCAACTGCGCCGTGCTGGGCGTGGCCGAGCTGAATTGCAAGAACGGCACCCCCTTCTTCGAGTCCGTGTTCTTCTCCTTCGCCGCCGCCATCGGCTTCGGGTTCGCGCTGGTGCTCTTCTCCGGCATCCGGGAGAAGCTCGCCCATGCCAACCCGCCCCGCTGTTTCCAGGGGGTTGCCCTCGCACTGGTCACGGGCGGACTGCTGTCCCTCGCGTTCATGGGCTTCAGCGGCCTCGTCAAGCTTCCGTATTGAGGATCCGACCATGACTGCCATTCTGATTGCCACTGGAGTTGTCGCGGGACTGGGCGCCCTGGCCGCGCTGGCCCTGGCGGTTGCCGACAGGTATCTCGCCGTCCGCGAGGATCCGCGCATCGGCCTGGTGACGGCCGCGCTGCCGGGCGCGAATTGCGGCGGCTGCGGCTTTCCCGGGTGCGACGGCTATGCGCGCGCCCTCGTGGCGGGCACGGCGCCCGGCGGCGCCTGCGCCGCCGGCGGCGAAGCCGTGAACGCCGAAATCGCCAGAATCCTCGGCATCGCGGCGGAGGCGACGGGCCGCCGCGTGGCCCTGGTCAAGTGCTGCGGGACGCGTTCGGAGGCGATACGGGTGGGCGACTACAACGGCATCTGCGATTGCGGCGTCGCGGCGGCCACGGCCGGCGGCGACAAGGGCTGCAAATACGGCTGCCTCGGATATGGCGCCTGCGCCAACGTCTGTCCCAAGCACGCCATTTCGGTCTGCGACGGGCTGGCCAAGGTCGACAAGCGCCTGTGCATCGGCTGCGGGAAATGCGTGTCCGTCTGTCCGCGCAAGGTCATCGAACTCGTTCCGGCGTCGGCCACGATCCACGTCCTGTGCAACAACCCGCTCCGGGGGCCGGCCGTCCGCAAGGTCTGCGGCGTGGGGTGCATGGGATGCCGCCTGTGCGAGCGCAATTCCGGCGGCAAGGAGGCCAACCACTTCGTCTTCGACGGCTTTCTGGCAAAAGTGAATTACGAGAATCCGCCAACCGACGCGCAGATCGTCGCGAAATGCCCTGCCGGGTGCATGGTGGAGGACGCTCATTTCGAAACGGGGCATTGAGATGAAAACCGTTGAAAGTTCCTTCAGATTCAAGGGCGGCGTCCATCCGGACGACCACAAGGAGCTGGCCCGCGACGAGGCCATCGAGACGCTTCCCCTGCCGGCGGAGCTGGTCGTGTCCATGAGCCAGCATCTCGGCGCGCCGGCCGCGTGCTGCGTGAAGGCGGGCGACTACGTGGTGCGCGGGCAGCTGGTCGGCGCGAAAAACGGCTTCATCTCCGCCAACGTGCGCGCCAGCGCCAGCGGGCGGGTCAAGGCCGTCGAGAAGCGTCCGGGGCCGACCGGCGCGCTGGCGGAGGCGGTCGTTCTCGACACGACGGCCCCCGTCCCCGAGGGTCTGGCGGTGCCGGATGCGCCCGTTCTGCCGCCGCTGGACTGGACCGTCGCGTCGCGCGCGGACCTGCTCGCGCGCATCGAGGACGCCGGCATCTGCGGCATGGGCGGCGCGGGCTTCCCGACGGCCGTCAAGCTCAATCCGCCGCCCGGCAAGACGTGCGACTACCTGATTCTCAACGGCGCCGAGTGCGAACCCTACCTGACGGCCGACTTCCGCGTCATGCTGGAGCGGGCCGACCGCATCCGCGCCGGCGTCGAGATCATGCGGAAGATCCTCGGGGGCCCGGCCGTCCGGATCGCCGTCGAGGCGAACAAGCCCGAAGCGGTCGCGGCGCTGGAGAAGGCCTTTGCCGGCATCGCGGGCGACGTCGAAATCGTCGTGCTGCCCGTCCTCTATCCGCAGGGATCGGAAAAGCATCAGATCTACGCGACCGTGGGCCGTGTCGTCCCCGAACCGCCCGCCCTTCCCATCGACGTCGGCTGCGTGGTCGAAAACGTCGGCACCGTGGCGGCCGTGGCCGATGCGGTTGAACGGGGGGAACCCCTGCTCGCGCGCATGACCACCGTCTCGGGCGACGCCGTCTGCCGGCCGAAGAACGTCCTGGCGCCGATCGGGACCCGCTACGGCGATCTGGTCGACTTCTGCGGCGGCACGAAAGACGCGCCCGCCAAGGTCATTTCGGGCGGCCCGATGATGGGGTTTGCGGTTCCCGACCTGGACATCGCGACCACCAAGACGACGTCGGGGATTCTGCTCCTGACGCGGGCGCAGGTCTTCCAGTACGGTTCGCAGGCCTGCATCAACTGCGGGCGCTGTCTGCGCGCCTGTCCGATGGGCCTGAACCCCGCGGAGATCTCCAAGGCCGTCGAAGCCACCGACATCGCGACGGCGGAATCCGCGCATGTCATGTCCTGCATCGAATGCGGCGCGTGCGCGTTCTGCTGTCCCGCCTATCGTCCGCTCACCCAGCTTTGCCGCAAGGCCAAAGCGTCCATCCGCGCCCGCCTGGCGGCCGAAAAGGCCAAAGCCGCCGCGGCCGCCGCGCAGAAATGAGAATTTGCCATGCTGCCTAAAACCACCGCCCGCCACTTCATCCTGTCCAGTTCGCCGCACGCGCACGCGCCCTCGTCCGTCAGCGGGGTGATGCTGGACGTCATTCTGGCCCTGCTGCCCGCGCTGTGCTGCGGCGTCTACTTCTTCGGCGTCAAGGCCCTCTTCCTCGTCGCGGTCTGCGTGTCGGCCTGTCTGGTCACGGAGGCGCTGTGCCGCCTGGCCATGAAGCGCGAGAACTCGCTGGGCGACCTGTCGGCGGTTCTGACCGGCCTTCTGCTGGCCCTCAACCTGCCGCCCGACCTGCCGCTCTGGATGGCCGTGGCCGGTTCCGTGTTCGCCATCGGCGTCGCCAAGCAGGCGTTCGGCGGCCTGGGCTACAACCCCTTCAATCCCGCGCTGGCCGCGCGCGCGTTCATGCTCGTTTCCTTCACCGGCGCCATGACCACCTGGTCGGCGTCCGGATGGATGATCTCGGCGGGCGGGCTGGAGGCCGTCACGCACGCCACGCCGCTCGCCCTGATCAAAAAGGGCGCGGCCGGATTCGACTGGAGCCAGGCGGCGCTCCTGAAGGACCTGTTCTTCGGCAACGTGAACGGCTGCGTGGGCGAAACGAGCGCGTTTGCCCTTCTCGCCGGCGCCGCCTATCTGCTGGCGCGCCGCGTCATCACCTGGCACATCCCGGTCGCCTTCCTGGGGACCATGTACGCCTTTGCCCTCTGCCACGGGGGCGCGCCCGCGATCGTGCACGTTCTCTCGGGCGGCGCGGTCATCGGCGCGTGCTTCATGGCGACGGACTACGTCACGTCGCCGATCACGGCGCGCGGCAAATTGATTTTCGGCTGCGGCTGCGGCCTGCTGACGATGTGCATTCGCACGGCGTCGACGGGCGCCTATCCGGAAGGCGTCTCCTTCTCGATCCTGATCATGAACGCCCTTGCGCCGCTGATTTCGCGTTGGACCCAACCCAAGCCCTATGGAGCCAGATAAGCACATGAAAAAGACCCTTCAGCTCGTCGTCGCCCTTGCCCTCATCGCCGCGGTCTGCGCGGCGATCCTGGCAACCGTCAACACGGTCACGAAGGACCAGATCGCCACGTTGAAGGCGCGTTCCGTCCAGAATGCGGCCCGCATCGTCATGCCGAAGTCCGTCGTCGCCGTCGAAACCGCCGCGGACGACGTCTTTGTCGGCACGGCGAAGTCCGGCAAGGCGGTCGCCTATGCGGTCGTCGGCCTCGATTCGCACGGTTTCGCCGGCGACATCAGGCTGATGGTCGGGTTCCTGCCCGACTGCACGGTCGTCACCTACCGGAAACTCGACGCGCAGGAGACGCCGGGACTGGGGTCGAACCTGGTTTCGCCCGAGTTCATGAAGCAGTTCAAGGGCCGGAACGCCGCCCAGGATCTGAAGGTGACGAAGGACGGCGGCGACATCGTGGCCATCACCGCGGCGACGATCACCTCGCGCGCCGTGTGCGGCGCCGTCAACCAGGCGCGCCGGCGGCTCCAGCAATTCCTCGCGCAGAAGCGGTAGACGGCGGACGGCTGCACGATGGCCCGGAAGAAGAAGTCGAAAGCCGTCTGCTGGACCGAGTACGCCCTGCTCCGGTTCGCCTGCGCGCTGGTCAACGCGATTCCCTACGCAAGCGCGTGCTTTCTCGCGCGCGGGCTGGCGCGGGTGGTGCTGTTCTGCGGCGTCTACCGGAAGCGGACGCACGCGCGCATCCGCTCCGTCTTTCCCGAAAAGAGCAAGGCCGAGGTCCGGCGGATCGCCTACCTGTCGCTGGCCAACGTCTTCCAAAGCGGCGTCGAGATGATCCGCGCGCCGCATTTCGACAAGGTCTGGATCGCCCGCCACGTCAAAAACGTCGCGGTCTACGCGGAGAAGCTGCGCGCGGTCATGGACGAAGGCCATGGCGCGGTCATCATGGTTCCCCATTGCGGCAACTGGTACATGGCGGCCTGGGCCATGGCGCGGTACGGCATTCCGCTTTCGGCCGTGGCGGCGAAACAGCGCAATCCGTACGTCAACGACTGGATGAAACGGCAGTACGGCACAATCGACGTTCTCGAACGCGGCAGCGCGTCGACGCTCCACGAAATCTGCGAACGCGTCAGGCGGGGCCGCGGCTTCGCGATCCTGCCGGACTTGCGCGTCCCCACGCCGGACGTCGAAGTCGCCTTCCTCAACGGAACGGCCAACGTCTCGCATGGCGGCGCCATGTTCGCCGTCGCGACGGGCGCGCCCATCGTGGTGGCGATGATGCGGCGGGAAAAGGGCCGTCACACCTTCGACCATCTGGCGACCGTCCGTCCCGATCTGACGGCGCCCGACCGCAGGGAGGAGGCCCGGCGCCTGACCTACGAGATCATGCGGCTCATGGACGAGGCGATCCGCAAGACCCCGGAGCAGTGGTTCTGGTACAACAAGCGCTGGATTCTCCAGCCCGTGAAGAAATGAGCCTCACCTTCCCTTGGGCACGACCCAGGAGACGGAGCGGTTCCGGTCCTGCAGGATCTCGTTGGCGACCGCCAGCACGTCGTCGGCGGCGACGGACGCGATGCCGTCCACGATCTCCTGGGGCGAGCGGACGTCGCCGTCGGACAGCGCGCAGTTGCCGAAGAAGAACATGCGCGAACGGACCTGCTCCAGGCCCAGCCTGAAATTGCCCGTCAGGTAGTCCTTCGTGCGGCGCAGTTCCGCCGCGAACGGCTTGCGGGCGCAAATCCGGCGCAATTCCCGGTCGATGACCTCAACGGCCTGTTCGGCGCGCCGGGAGTCGAGTCCGGCCGTGATCGCCCAGCCGCCGACATCCTCGAAGAACTGGATCTGCGACTGGATGTCGTAGCTCAGCCCGCGCTTCTCGCGGACGCTCTGGAAAAGGCGCGAGATCATCGACCGGCCCATCAGGCCGTTGAAGACATTGGCGGCGGCCCGCTTCTTCAGCGGCGCGTGGACGCCGAACATCCGGTAGCCGATGGCCAGTTGCGTCTGCTGGACGTCCCGTTCGGCGCGGATCTGCCGGATGGGGCGCGGGCGCGCCTTGACGGCGGCGAAGGACAGGGGCGCGCCCCCCTTCCGCGTCCCGAGCGTGCCGGCGATCCGGCGGCGGACCGCGCCGGCGTCGAAACGGCCGGCCACCACGGCCACCGTCGCCTGGGGGACGTAGGCCTTGGCGATGTAGTCGCGCAGCGTCTGCGGCGTTATCGCCTGCAGCGTCCGGGCCGAGCCGGCGATCGGCAGCCCCAGGGAATTGCCCGGGAACATGATCCGCGACAGGTTCTCGGAGGCGACGGCGTCCGGTTCGTCCGCATACATCTTGATCTCTTCGAGGACGACGTTCCGCTCGCGCGCGAATTCGGCGTCGGGAATCGCCGCGTTCAGGTACATGTCGGAAATGATGTCGATGCCCGTGGACAAGGCGGTCGTAGGGCAGATAGGCGTAGAAGCACGTGCTTTCCTCGCCCGTGTAGGCGTTGAAATTGCCGCCATGCCCTTCGATGGCCTGCGAGATCTCCAGCGCGGAACGGGTTTTCGTCCCCTTGAACAGCATGTGCTCGATGAAGTGCGAAATGCCCGCCTCCTCCGCCCGCTCATGCCGGCTTCCGCTGGCGATGAAAAGGCCGAAGCAGGCGCTTTCCGCATGGCTGTCGGGCACGAGGACGAGCCGCAGCCCGTTGGGCAGCGTCTCACAGGTCGCAGTCGGCAGCATCGTTCATGTCCTTCAGCGTCGTCCGTCCGTCGTAGAGCGCCTTGCCGACAATCGCCGCGCGGAGATTGGGCCTGCCGAGGGCCTTCAGGCGGGCCACGTCCCGGGGGGTGGAGACGCCGCCCGAAGCCGTAATCCGGCAGGCCGGGGCCGCGTCGCAGATCGCCGCCATCTGTTCGAGGTTGGGGCCGCCCAGCATGCCGTCGGTCGCCGTATCCGTGTAGATGATCGTCCCGACGCCCGCGGCGGCGACCGTCCGCGCGAATGCCGTCGCCTCCACCTGCGTGGTCTCGACCCAGCCGCGCGTCTGGACGAATCCGTTGCGCGCGTCGATTCCGACGGCGATCCGGTCGCCGTGCGCCGCCACCATGGCGGCCAGAAAGTCCGGCTTCTCCAGCGCGGCCGAACCGATGATGGCCCGCGTCGCGCCGGCCGCGAGGACGGCGGCGACGGCTTCGGGCGTGCGGAGGCCGCCCCCCACTTCCACCGGGCCCTGAAACGCCGCGATGATGGCGCGGATGACGGCGGCGTGCCGCGGCGTGCCCGCGAAGGCGCCGTCGAGGTCGACGACATGGAGCTCGCGGCCGCCCTGTTCCCGCCAGATCCGCGCCTGCGCGGCCGGGTCGTCGTTATAGGCGGTCACGTCGTCCGCCCGTCCCTGGCGGAGACGCACGCAAATGCCGCCTTTCAAGTCAATTGCCGGAAGAATGACCATGGTGTTCCTGTTTCTCCTGAATTTCGGATATTATAGCAAAGACCCGCCCTACTCGTGGCGCAGGGCCTCGATCGGATCGAGCGACGCCGCGCGCAAGGCGGGATAGAGGCCGAAAACGATGCCGATGCCGACCGAAATGCCAAAGGCCAGAACCATCGAATACGGCTGAATGACCGTGGGCATGCCGGTAAAGAAGGTGATCAGCAGCGGAATGACGACGCCCACGACCAGTCCCGCGAGGCCGCCGCCGATGGACAGCACGCACGTGTTGATCAGGAACTGGACGACAATCCGGCTTTTGCGCGCGCCAATCGCGCGCCGGATGCCGATTTCCTTCGTCCGCTCCGTCACCGACGCCAGCATGATGTTCATGATGCCGATGCCGCCGACGAGCAGGGAAATGCCGGCGATGGCGCCCAGCACGACGTTGTAGGTCCGCTTGGTCTTTTCGGCCTCGCGCAGCAGCGAAAGCGGAACGTCGATCTTGAAATCGGACTTCTTGTGGAAGCGCTTCAGCATCGATTCGATGGCCTTGGCGCCCGCTTCGACGACCCGGGTGTCCTTCATCTTCACGATGATCTGGGACAGTTCGACCTTCTCCCCCTCCATGCCGCCCGACACGCGGCGGATGTTCGCCACGCCGAAGAGGCGCGAGGCCGTCGACATCGGGATATAGGCGTCGGCATCCGAGTCGGGCGCCCGGACGGTTCCGCCCGTTTCGTTCTTGACGACGCCCACCACTTCGAACACGCCATTGCCCAGGCGGACGCGCTCGCCGATGATCTCCTCCGCCGCGAGCAGCTTGCGGACGCCGTATTCCGTCAGCACGCAGACGTTGGCGTGCCCGTGCATGTCCGTCTGCTTCAGGACGCGGCCGGCGAGAACCGGCCGCGGCACGACCTCGAACCAGTCGGGAACCGTCTCGACGACCCGCAGTTCCAGCTGGCGTTCGTTGAAGCGGGCGTTGCGCCTGACCATGCGCGCCGGAACCGTCGTGTCGACGCCCGGCACGGTCTCGCGGATGCGGAGCTCGTCGTCGTTCAGAAGGCCGTAGACGGCCAGCCGGGCCGCGGCCTGGGTCGCGGAGCTTCCCCCCTCCTCGGAGGTCGGCTTGACGGAATTGATCATGATGTTCTGGCTGCCGAGGCGCTTGATCGATTCGAGCGCCTGGTGGCTGGCGCCTTCGCCGACGGCCAGCATGGCGATCACGGACCCGACGCCGAAGACCATGCCCAGCATGGTCAGAAACGAACGCGTCTTGTGGCGCCACACGTCCGTCACGCCCAGGCGGATAAACGGCAGATAGAAACCCAACGTCTGCATCTTCAGCCCTTTCAACGCCGGTAGGAAAGCAGCTTCCCGTCTTTGACCACGATGTGCGAATGCGCGTAGGCGTCGATATCGGGCTCGTGGGTCACCACGATGATCGTCTTGCCCTGTTCGTACAGCTCCTGGAAGAGCTTCATGATCTGGACGGACGTCTTGGAATCCAGATTGCCGGTCGGCTCGTCGGCAAGCAGCACGGCGGGATCGTTCGCGAGCGCGCGGGCCACGGCGACGCGCTGGCGCTGGCCGCCCGAGAGTTCGGCCGGCAGATGCGACAGGCGATGGTCGATCTCCACGCGCGCGGCCAGCTCCTTCGCGCGCCGCGTCCGCTCGTCCGGCGGGACGCCCAGGTAGAACATCGGCATCTCGATGTTTTCGAGCACGGAAAGCTGGGGAATCAGGTGGAAGCTCTGGAACACGAAACCGAGATTCTTGAGGCGGTGGTCCGAAAGTTCGTCGTCCTCCATGCGCGCCACGTCGACGCCATTCAGCCAATAGGCGCCGGCGGTCGGCCGGTCCAGGCAGCCCAGAATGTCCAGCAGGGTGCTTTTCCCGGAACCCGACGGCCCCATGATCGCCCAGTACTCGCCGCGGCGGATGTCAAACGAAACGCCGTCCAGGGCCCGGACGGTCTCGCCGCCGACGCGGTAGTGCCGGCAGACGTTCTCAAGGCGGACGACTTCCGCGGCAACGGATTCCGCCATGGCCTCAGGCCCCTTCTCCCGCGGGGGACGGCCGCTTCTTCGGCTTGCCGCCGCCCGGCTTCTGCGGGCGCTCCGCCTCGTCGGGGCCGCGCGCGCCGCCGCCCCGTGCGCCCGCCTCCTTCGACTCCTTGACCGGCGGCGCCAGCATGATGACGTCGCCCTTCTTCACGCCCTTGAGAATGCGGATCATGCGGTTGTTGTCGAGCCCGACCTCGACGGCCGTCGCCTTCCACTCCCGGCCCTCCTGCACGTAGACGGTGGGGACGCCGTCGACGCGCGTGACGCACTGCATCGGACAGTAGAGCGCCCGGTCGTAGGAATGCTTGATCAGCTCGACGTCGCAGCTCATGCCCGGCCGCACGACGACGTCCGAGAAGTCGCATTCCAGCTCGCACTTGTACATCTTGAGGTCGGGATTGAGCGAGGCGCTCTGGCCGTCGGGGAGAATGCCGATCTTGGCGAGCGTTCCCTTGAAGATCTTGTCGGGGAACGCGTCGATCTTGACGTTCGCGGACATCCCGACCTCAAGCTTGTTGAGGGAGGCCTCCGGCACCATCAGCTCGACGATCATGCCCGTGTCGAGGGGAATGTAGATCAGCTCCTGCCGCTGGACGGCGGTCTCGCCGACGGCGAGCGGCCGCGTCCAGTAGCGCCGCCGCGCGATCTGCACCGTCGACGCGTAGAGGACGACGCCGTTCGTCGGCGCGTAGATTTTCGACTTCGAGATCTGGAAATTGAGTTCGGCCAGGCGATTCGTGGCGCGGTCGCGCTCGCGCGTGCGCTGCACGATTTCCGTTTCGACCTGGCGGATGATGGACTTGTTCTGCCATTTCGTCCGCGCCAGGGCGCGGGTCGCCTTGCGCACCGCCGATTCGTGCGTGGCGCGCTGCTGGAGGACGGTGTAGTTGGTCAGGACGTTCATTTTCGAGCGTTCCATCTCCAGCTTGATCTCCTTCTGGTGGAGCGCCAGCTGGTCGGCCTGCAGTTCCGTGCGGGTCAGAAAGCCCTCCTTGGCCAGGCGCTGCGACCATTCGAGCTTTTCCGACGCGCGCTGCAGCTCCTCGTCCGCAATGGCGATGGCGGAGTCGGATTCGCGGACGAGTTCGGGATAGTCGCCCTTTTCGTATTTTTCGAGATTCATCTTCGCCAGGGTCAGATCGACTTCGCGTTCGAGCAGATTGGCGTCGCAATCGCCCTTTGTGACTTCGAGCTTCTCCTGGGCGATGATCAGATTGCCTTCGGTCGTCGCGGCCGTGATCTCCTGTTCGTTGCGCTTGTCGACGAGCGCGGCGGAGTCGAACTCCAGCAGCAGGTCGCCGGCCTTGACGTTGACGCCCTCGTCGACCACCCAGATGATGACGTTGTTGCCCTCCAGTTCGCTCCGCAGGGTGGCTTTGTCCCGGCTCTGCACGGAACCGGACGAGGTGATGCCGATCGTCATCGGGCCTTCGGCAATGGCGAACGTCGGCGTCGTCTCCTCCTCCGCGGCGCGATCGCCCCAGAAATACGCGCAAAGACCGCCCAGAAGGACAATGGCCAAGGCCGGCAGGATAATCTTTTTCCGTTTCATCATTTCACCCAGGTCCCGTCATGCTCGATTCGCAGAATGCCCATGGCGCTGCGCAGCGACAGGTCGCTCGTCCGCCACTGGATCACGGCCGACACCAGCGCGTTCCGCGCCGTCAGCAGCGCGCTTTCCGATTCGAGGATGTCGCGCATCGAACTCCGTCCGCTCTGCATGAAGAGGTCGATGGCCTGCACGCGCATCTGCGCCACCTTGAAGGCCTCGACCTTGTTTTCGTAGAGCAGGCGCGAGGCGACGAGGTCGCGGTAGCCCGCGCGCACCTCGTTCTTGATGGCGTCTTCGGTCTCTTCGAGCGTGCGGCGGGCCTGGTCGAGCGCGATCAGCGCCTTGCGGTAGGCGTTCCGCTCCCGGCGACGGTCCCACGGCGCCGTCCATTTCAGCTTCACGTCGGTGTCGACGGAGTCGTCGACGCCGCGCCCATGCTGCCGCCGCGACGCGTCGTAGCCGACGCCGCCCTCGACGGCAAGATCGGCGCGGAGGTTGTCTTCGGCGATCCGGACCGCGCGCTCCGCGTCGTGGACGTCGCCCGCCGTCACCACCAGATCGCGCCGCTCGACGAGCGCGATGTTCAGCGCCTCGCTCTCAACCGGATAGTCGGACAGCGCATCCGGCTGGCGTTTCACCTGCTCGTCCATCTCCGTCTGCAGGAAGCGCAGCTCCTCGTCCTTCAGCGCGAGGGGGGCCTCCGGCGGCAAGCCGAGGGTGATCTTGAAATTGTCCAGCGCGTCCTCGTAGCTCTGCTGCGTGGTGATGATCGTCTGGCGGGCGGCGAGCAGGTCCGTGCGGGCCTGGTCGACCTGGATGCGGTCCATGCGGCCGGCCTTGAACATCATTTCGGCGCGGTTCCAGTTGGTTTCGAGCCGCTTGGCGTTGTCGTCCGAATTCCGCCGGTTCTGCGCGTACTTCAGCACGTTGTAGTAGGCCTTCGCGATCGACAGGGCGTACGTCTGGCGGTAGCGCTGGAACGTCAGCAGCGCATATTCGAGATTGCGTTCGGCCTGCGTCAGCGGCTCGCGGACGATGTCGCGCCCGCTGCCGCGCATCAGCGGCACCGTCATCGTCAGATCCCCGGTCCAGGCGAACGAATGCCAGTCGTCGCGGATCATCTTCGTGACGTCCAGCGCCAGGTTGCCGGCCATGGTCGCCCCCTGCTCGAACTTGCGCGTGGCGCCCCCGCCGGCCTGGCCGTACTCCCGGGTCAGTTCGGGATTGCCCGTCAGCGCGCCGAGGATGAAACTGCTGAATTTCGTGTCGAACGCGTAGTCCTCGGAGTCCAGGGTCAGCGCGCGCTGGTAGACCGTCTCCTTCAGCGTCTGGTATTTGCGGTTGTTGCGCGCCCCGATCCGCAGGGCGTCGTCAAGGGACAGGCTGGCGACGCCATTGGACGGCTGGAGCGGCGCCACGCCCGCGATCCGGGGGAAGACGGCGTTCGTCACCCCCTGGCGCACGGCCTCCAGCGCGATGCGCAGCGTCAGGACGTCCGCCGGGCGCGCGATGTCGAAGGCGTTGGTCGTGCCCGTCTGCTTCTGCCAGTAGGCCGTCGCCCGGGCGACGGCGGCTTCGCTCGCCTCCCGTTTCGCCCGCGAAGGCGTCATGCAGCCGAAAAGGAAAATGGCCAAAAGGGCCGACAGCAAACCGGCCCCCACGACGTTCTGTGCGCCCAAAAGCATTGTCAAATTTTAACTGAAGACCTCCCTGGCAGTCAAGTATGCAGCGGAACTAAAAATTCCACCGCGCGCCGGCTAGAACACCAGGGCGAACACGCTGCCCGCGCCGGGAACGGACTCCACCGTCACCGTGCCGCCGTGGAGCTGGGCGATGTGCTTGACGATCGCAAGCCCCAGCCCCGTGCCGCCGAGCGTCCGGCTGCGCGCCTTGTCCACGCGGTAGAAGCGCTCGAAAAGGCGCGGCAGGTGCTCGGCGGCGATGCCGACGCCATGGTCGGTCACCGTGATGCGGATTCTGCCGTCTTCGCGGGTCAGCGAAAGTTCGATCGTCCGGGAGCCCGAATAGCGCAGCGCGTTCTCGACCAGGTTCGTCACGGCCTCCTCGATCAGGACGGCATCGCAGGCGAAGCGCGCGGATTCGTTCTTCAGCAGGACAAGCCCCACGCCGGCGAACGCCGCCTTCGGCTTGAGCGCCACGAAGACGTTGCGGAGGACGTCCGAAAGGTCGACTTCCACGAAGTCCTTGTGGACGTCCGTTTCGGCGCGCTCCAGCTTGGCCAGCGACAGGATGTCCTGCGCGAGCGCATTCAGCCGGACCGACTGGTCCTTCACGATTTTCAGCATTTCCGCGCGCTCGGCGGGCGCCAGCGCCTCGCCGGCCTCGTCCAGGACGTCGACGGCGCCCAGGATGCCCGTCAGCGGCGTCTTGATCTCGTGCGTGACGTTCGAGACGAAATCCTGCCGAAACGTCTCAAGCCGGCGCATCTCGACCAGCAGCGCCTCTTTCGCGTCGCGTTCGGCGGCCACGCCCAGCAGGCGCTCTTTCGTCCGCCGCATGATGAGAAAGATGGCCGCCACGAGCGACGCGCCGATGAGCGCGGCGACGACCATGCCGACGCGGGCCGTGCGCCGCGCATCGACGACCGCCTGGTAGGGCACGGCGATGCGGACGACGTAGTTCCCGACCTTGCGCGCGTGGTAGAGCATGGCCGTGTGCAGCGTTTCCGACTCGCGCACGACCGTCCGCGACCGGCCCGCGCGCTTGACCTCCTCGAACTCGGCCCGTCCGGCGTGGTTCGACAGGTCCTCGCCCGCCGTGTCGTAGACGACCTTCCCCGAGAAGTCGATCAGGCTCACGCGGACGCCGTCGGCAAGCCGCTCGATGCCGGAATGGAAGAGCCGCGTCTGCAGGGCCAGCACGGCCACCAGCAGCAGAATGCCCGCCAGCGCCAGCGCCGGCGGCCAGCCGTAAAGGGAAAATCTTCTCATGGCTCCAACCGGTAGCCGACACCGCGAATCGTCTCGATGTGGTGCGCCCACGTCCCCAATTTCCGCCTCAGGCCGACCATCTGCACGTCGATCGCCCGTTCCGTCACGTCCCGTTCGTCGTCGGCGGCCCAGGCGATGATCTGCGAACGCGAATAGACGCGTCCCGGGCGCGAGAGCAGCAGCTGCAGCAGCCGGTATTCGCGGCCCGTCAGATCCAGTTCCCGCCCCGCCAGCCTGACGGAATGCGCGGCGTCGTTGAACGTCAGCCCGTCGATGGAGAGGTCGGCGGACTGCAGCGCCTCGGGACGGCGCAGCACCGCGCGGACGCGGGCGAGAAGGATCTGGCGCGAAAACGGCTTGGTGACGTAGTCGTCCGCCCCCAGCTCCAGGCCGCGGACGATGTCCGCCTCCGCGCTTCTGGCCGTCAGCAGGATGACCGGAATCGCCGCCGTGTCGTGCCCGGCGCGAATCTGCCGCAGCACCTCGAATCCGTCAAGCCCCGGCAGCATGGCGTCGAGAAGGACCAGGGAGGGCTTGCACTCGCGCACGAGCAGCAGCCCTTCGTCCCCCCGCTCGGCTTCGCAGACCAGCGAAAAGCCCGCATTCCGGAACATCACTTTCAGAACGGCGCGAATCGCGGCGTCGTCCTCGACTATCGCAAGAGTTTCTGCCAACATGCTACGCTCCGAATCAGACTGGACAACGTGACCATCATATCATTTTCCGCCATGCGGCGCAAACGGAATGCCGCGCCGGCCGGACGGGGTTCCGCGTCAGACCATCTCGTGCTTCCCGCCCGCCAGCGTTTCGGCGATGTTGAGATAGCAGCTGCGGATCCGGTCGATGGCGTTCAGGATGTCGAGCTGCGCCAGCGTGCGCAGCGGGGCCGTCTCGTCCGTCCCCACGCCCAGCAGGGCCGCCTGCCGGGCCTCGCGCACGCGCCGGCGGATGTCCGCCGAAAGCTCGGCCGCGTTCGCCACCGGGTTGGCGCCCATGGTCGTCTCGCAAAAGCGCAGGGACACGTTCACGGCGTACGCGAACGCGTCCAGGCGGTCCAGGAGATCGAGGACGACCGCCAGCGCGCCGGGCTCCAGCCGCGAGCCGATGTCGTCGCGGATCCGGCGATAGGCCCGCACGATGACCGGCATCTCGTCCGAAACGGACTCCAGCTCGTCCGTGACGCGCAGCAGCGCCCGCGCCTGATCGGCCACGTCCACCGGCAGCCGCGAGGTCATGACCCGCCCCAGGAATTCCGTGATTTCGCGCTGGACGCGGTCCAGGACCGCTTCGCGGTGGAAGACGTGCTCTTCCGCCTCGCGCGTGGCCGTCCCCGTCAGGACGCCGCGCACCGTGTCGAGCAATTCGGCGTCGCTCGTCGACATGAAGCACACCTCGCTGAAGGCCTGTCCGCAGGCGATCTGCGGCGAGAGCTTCACGTGATGGTCGAGATACGAGAGGCGCGGCACGTCCGCGGTTTCGTCCGCGCGGGGCGGGACCAGCCGCTCGACGAGCCGCGCGAACGGCTCCACGTACGGCAGGAAGACGAGCGTGGTCACCACGTTGAAGATCGTGTGGATCGCCGCCATCGGCGCGGCCGGGCTGGTCGCCCACGACGGGAAGAGCGCCTTGACCAGCGGCAGCATGACGGGAATGAAGAACGGCATCAGCAGGGCCGCGCCGATCACGTTGAACAGCGTGTGCGCAAGCGCCGTCCGCCGTGCCGCCGTCGTGCCGCCGAGAGCCGCCAGCCAGGCGGTGACCGTCGTGCCGACGTTCATGCCGAAGACGGTTGCCGCGGCGGCCTCGAAGGTGATGATCCCCTGGATCGCCAGGGTCATGGCGATCGCCGTCGTCGCCGCCGAGGACTGCACGACGGCCGTGAAGACCAGCGAAACGCCGAAGCACTTGAAAAGGCCCCAGGCGTCGCCCGCGTCGAGCGTGGCGAACGCGGCGCGGATCGACGGATTCGTCCGGATCGGCGCCACGCCCTGGTTCATCCAGTAAAGCCCCATGAAGACGAAGCCGAGGCCCATCAGCGCGAGCCCCAGGTTGTGGACCGACTCCCGCGAGAAGAAGAAGTAGAGAACCGCCCCCAGCCCGATGACGCCGAGCCCGAGCAGGCCCACGTCCGGCACGTAGGCGATGAGCCAGGCGGTCGCCGTCGTGCCGATGTTCGAGCCGATGATCACGTTGATCGCCTGCGTCAGGTTCAGCAGGCCCGACGAGACGAAGCCGACCGCCATGACCGTGATGATCGAGCTCGACTGCACGATCACCGTGGAGACGATGCCGGTCGCGACGCCCGCCAGCCGGTGGGTCGTGGCAAACGCCATGAACCGTTTGAGCCCGCGCCCGCTTACGGCCTGAAGCCCCTCCGAAAGGTGCTTCATCCCCAGCAGGAACGTGCCGAGTCCACCGGCGACGGTCAAGAGAACGATTGCGATTTCTTTCATGGCTCCGGACAGTATGGTTTTTCGATGTTAGGATTCGGTTAGGACCGCCGCGGCGCCCTTCCCCCTCCCTACGTGCGCGCGTCGAACCGGCGGTCGTAGAGCAGGGCGGCGTTGAGCACGACGAGCAGCGAACCGAGGTTGTGGACGAGCGCCCCCGACACGGGACCGAGGATGCCGAGGACGGAGCAGGTGATCGCCACGGCGTTGATCGCCATTGAAATCGCGAGATTGAACCGGATGAGCCGCACGCACGCGACCGACAGACGGCGCAGATAGACGAGTTTCGTGAGATCGTCGGTCGTCAGCGACACGTCGGCGTACTCCTGCGCGATGTCCGTCCCCATGCCGCCCATGGCGACGCCCACGTCGGCGAGCTTGAGCGCAAGCGCGTCGTTGACGCCGTCGCCGACCATCATCACCACCTCGCCGGCGGCCTGCCGCGCCTCGACGATGCGCGACTTGTCCTCGGGCAGACACCCGGACTTCAGCTCGTCGATGCCCGCCTCGGCGGCGAAGCGCCGCGCGATGGCCTCGCGGTCGCCCGAGAGCATCATCGCGCCGACGCCCGCCGCCCGCAGCGCCGCGACGGTCGCCCGGGCGCCCGGACGCAGGGCGTCTCCGGCCTGCAGCGTCCCCGTCTTGTCGAAGAGCGCGAGCGTCACCGCGCCCATCTTCTCCAGCGCCGCCCCCGACTTGACGATGACGCCCTCGCGCGCCGCCTGGCCGATGGCGGCCATGATCGCCGTCGGCGTCGACAGCGCGAGCGCGCACGGGCAGAAGACGACCATGACCGTCACCCCGCGGACAAGCGCGGCGTGGACGTCGTCCAGCGCCATCCAGCAGACGGCGAACGTGGCGAGCGCGATCGCCAGGGCGACCGGAACGAGAATCCCCGCCCACTTGTCCGCGATGCGCTGGATCGGCGCCTTCCGCGCCTGCGCCGCGCGCACCATCTTCACGAGCCGCTGCAGGGTGCTGTCCGCGCCGACCTTCGTCGCGCGAATCGTGATCTCGCCCAGGCGGTTGAGCGTGCCCGAATAGACCGCGTCGCCGGCCTTCTTCGGAACCGGCTCCGATTCGCCCGTCATCGAGGACTGGTCGACCGTGGTCTCGCCTTCGGTCACGACGCCGTCCACGGGAATCGTCCCGCCGTCGCGGATGACGAGCCGGTCGCCGACCCGCACCTCCGCGACGGGGACGTCCGCGAAGAAGACGCCCTTCGCGCGGCACTGCGGACACGTGACGATCCGCCGCGCCGTCGCCGGCACGAGCGAGACGAGCGTGCGGAGTCCGCGCCGCGCCCGCCGCACGGTCCAGTCCTCCAGCTTGCCGCCGATGGCCATGATGAACGCGACTTCCCCCGCGGCGAAGAGCTGCCCGATGGCGAGGCAGGAGACCATCGCGCAGGAAATGAGGAGCGACGAGCGGATCTGGCGGTTCACGACCAGCGCGCGCAGGGCCGACTCCAGAATCGGCAGCCCGCACAGGACGACCGCGAGCAGGGCGGGGTCGAGCCGGCAGGCGCCGCAGGCGGCAGGACCGCAGCCCGCGCCCGTCAGGGCGAAGCTCGCCGCCAGGGAAAGCCCGCTGGCCGCGAGCACGGGCCACGAGCCCAGGACGCGCCGGATTCGGGCCGGGAGGGGCGCCCTTTCGCGCGACCCGGCGCCGGTCGGTTCCGGCGCGCCTTCGTCCCACGCGGCGTTCGCCGCCGCATCCGTGCCACCGCAGCATCCCATGTCCGCCTCCTCCGTGTCTACGCCATCTTGCTGAAACTCTCCAGAACCTCGACCAGCGATTCGATGGTCGCATCGGACTCGCCGCGCTCCATGCCCTCGCGGACGCAATGGCGCACGTGCCGGTCGAGCATCAGGAACGAGAGCTTGTGCAGTCCGCCATGCGCCGCGTTGATCTGCGTCAGCACGTCCTCGCACGCGACGCCGTCTTCGATCATCTTCTTGATGCCGTTCAGCTGGCCGATCAGCCGGTTGAGCCGGATCGCCAGCATCTTCGATGTTTCCCGGGTTCTCATGGCGGCGCCTATCATACCATACCCCCGTAGGGTATGCAAGGGGGCGTCCGGCGTTTCGCCGCCGCAGCGGGGGGCGATTGTGGTATAATGCGCGCATGCAGATGAAACACGTCCTGCCGGCCCTGTTCGCCCTGTCGGCGCTGCCGGCCGTCGCGGCCGCGCCCGCGCCCACGCCCCGTCTGGAATACTTCAGGGCGCGGGCGGACGCCTCCCTGAACGGAACGGTCAAAAAGGCCGAACGGCGCGACCGGCAGCTTGGCGCCAGCGAACTCTTCCACGCGATGCACAATCTGCTGGAGGCCGGCCGGCACCTGGAAAAGCTCGACGTGCTGCTCGATCTGGCCGCCGAGATGCAGGACCGCGTTCCTTCCAGCCGCACGTACGGCAACTACCGCTGGTATTTCCGCGACGGCTGCGTGATGGACTGCAATGCCGTCGATTTCTGCATGCAGCCCGGCAGCGTCATCGCCCGCGACCTGCTCGGCGCGTTCGCGCCGGAGCAGCGCCGGAAGTTCGTCGCGCTGCTCGACCTCTCGATCGTCGGCTGCATGAACCGCCGCGTGCGTCCGGCCTACACGAACATCGCCATCATGAACGCGGTGAACCTCATCCTCCTGGGCGAAGCGTGCCGCCGGCCGGACGCGTTTGCCGAAGGCGTCCGGCGGCTGGACGCGTTCACGCGCACCACCGCGCTGTTCGGCATCTGCGAATATTCCAGCCCCACCTACACGGGCGTCGACATCCTCAATCTGCACCGCCTGCACGCCCAGGTCGAAGACGCGGACGTCAGGGCGCGCGCCGAACGGCTGCTGCGGCTGTTCTGGACCGACGCGTGCGCGTGCGCGTTCACGGGCGCGGGACGTCTGGGCGGCGCCCACAGCCGCGACTACGACTACCTGTACGGCATGGGCGTGGTCGCCCGGCTTCTGCGCGCGGCCGGCGTCGCCGCCCCCCTTCCCGGCGGCCGGGAGGAGGTGTTGCCGTTCGAGCTGGTCCTTTCGTCCTGGCGCCCGGACGCGCCGACGACGGGGCTTGCCGACCAGACGCCGCGGACCATCGCCGCGCGCTGGGGGGACGCGCCCCACGCGTACCGCACCTGCTGGCTGGGGAAGAACGTCTCGCTTGGCGTCGCCGGCGCCAGCTACGGGAACATGGACGTGCCGCTGGCGGTCGATTTCGCGTCGCCGGCGCGGCAGGTCCGCGGCTATTTCATCGCCGACGGCCGGCACGATCCGCATGGCGTCAGGAAAATTCCCGAAGGCCAGGGACCGCACCGGAAGACGCTCCACCTGAAGCCGTTCTGGGGCGGCGTCCAGCGGAGCCGCGACGCCCTTGGCCTCGTCGTCTACCGCGTGGACGACGTTCCGGCCGGAACGCCGACGCTGGAATCGCATTTCGTCTTCCCGTCGGACGCCGACGAGATCCTGATCGGCGACGAGGCCGTCCGCCCCGAGGCCGGACGCCCGTTCGTCCGTCCCCTCGCGGCGGGAGACGCGCTGTTCGTCCGCCAGGGGGCGGGCGCCTTCGCGCTCCGCGTGCCCTGGTCGCGCAACCTCGCCGGCGACGCCGCGCCAATGGCGCTCGTCTGGGACGGCCTTCCCGACCTGGCCGCCTGCCGGCTGACCGTGGCCCATCACGACTTCTGGGGGCGCGGCGGCGACCCCGGAAAACGGCCCGGCGCGGCGTTCTGGGTCCGCGTGGCCGACGACGTCGCCGACGCTTCGGCGTTCGCGGCCTTTCGCGCCGCCTTCCGGACGGCGCGGGCCGTGGCGGACGCCCAGCCGGCGAAAATCGCCCTGACCGCCGCCGGGCTGGACGGCGCGCTCGCGCTCGAAGCCGCCGAACCGTTTGGCGAACTCGTCCGCGCCGCCCCCGTGCCGGCGGACGACGCCGTTTTCGTCCTGAACGGGCGGGACGTCGGCGCCGAGATCCTGGGGAGCGTGCCCGGCGTCCGGGAATGCCGCGCCCAGCTGGCGCAGATGAAGCGGGAGCTGGCGGCGAATCGGATTTTGCTCTCCGCAATCCATGCCGCCGGCTGGGAAGCCGAGCAGGGCGTCGTCGTTCCCGATTTCGTTCGCGCCGACGATGCGCGCGCGCGCGGCGGCAAATACGTCTGGCTGCCCGGCGAACCGGGAGGCCGCGGCGGCGGCAGCGGCCGCGTCTCATGGCAGCTGGAGGTCAAGGAGGCCGGCTCCTACACGCTCTGGGGGCGCGTCAGCACGGCCACGCCGGAGGACGATTCGTTTTTCGTGTCCGTCACCGGGGGGCCGCTCGCGGCCGACGGGTCCGGGGCACGGGTCCTCATGGCGCGCACCGACTGGCATCTCGGACAGACGAAGGGCCGGTGGGCCTGGGTGCGCTTCCCGGTCGAACTCGCCCTGCCCGCCGGCGCGGCCGTGCTCAATCTCCATGCCCGCGAGGACGGCGCCAAAATCGACTGTCTCTTCCTGACGCCCGACCCCGCCCAGGAGCCCTGAATGGCGGCGCGTTCGTCCATCCCGCGGCAACCGTCCCGGCCGGATCCGAAAGCCGCGCGCAGTCCCGTCGACATGCTCTTCGAGGACGCGGACGTCCTGGTCGTCGACAAACCCGCCGGGATGATCGTCCATCCCGCCCCCGGACACGAAACGGGCACGCTGGTGGACGCGCTGCTCGCCTGCCGGCCGCAGCTCGCCGGCGTCGGCAGCGTCGCGCGTCCGGGCATCGTCCACCGGCTTGACCAGGACACGAGCGGCGTCATGGTGGTTGCCAAAACCGCCCGCGCCTACGCGGCCCTGCGCAAGGCCTTCGAGCGCCATGCGGGCGTCGAAAAGACCTACCTGGCCGTCGTGCACGGCACGCCCAAGCCCCGTTCGGGGACGCTGGAGACGCTGATCGGCCGCAAGCCCTGGGACGCGAAGCGCATGGCCGTCGTCGAGGCGAACGGGCAGCGCGCCGTCACGCATTGGGAGGTGCTTCAGACGCAGGGGGCGATCTCCCTGGTCGAATTCCGCATCGAAACGGGGCGGACGCATCAGATCCGCGTCCATGCCGCCCACCTGGGCCATCCGATCGTCGGCGATCCGCTCTACGGCAACGCCGGGGGCGACCGCAGCCTGCCGTTTCGGCCCTCCCGGACGCTGCTGCACGCTGTCGGACTTGCCTTTCCCCATCCGGCAACCGGCAGGCGCGTGGAATTCTTCGCCGTCCCTCCCGCCGACATCGTCCATGCCCGCGCGTAGAAATGTTTGAATTTACCGATGTTTGAATGTTTGAATCGGCAGTTAGACTGCAAACGGGCTTGCATGAGCGGAAATGTTATGCTAAAATCTTCCTTATCACTTTTCAACCAAAAGGTTCATCAAAGGAGTAGACAACATGTCAGGTCACAGCCACTGGGCGACAATCAAACGCGCAAAAGGCGCTGCGGACGCGAAGAAAGGCAAGATCTTTTCAAAGCTCGGCAAGGAAATCACCATCGTCGTGAAGGCCAAGGGTGGCGATCCGAACACGAATCCGACGCTCCGTACGCTCATTTCGAAGGCGAAAGCCGCGCAGATGCCGAACGACAACATCGAACGCGCGATCAAGAAAGGCACCGGCGAACTTGAATCCGCCGCGCTCGTCGACGCCCAGTACGAAGGCATCAAGGGCTCGGTCGCCATTGTCGTTACGGTGCTCACCGACAACAAGAACCGCGCGGCGGCCGAAGTCAGCAACGTCTTCAAGAAGAACGGCCTCGAACTGGCGAAGCCGGGTTCCGCGTCGCGCCTGTTCGACAAGCTCGGCCAGGTCATGATTCCGGCCGCCGACGGCGTCACGGAGGACCGGGTGATGGAAGTCGCGCTCGAAGCCGGCGCCGAGGACGTCGTCTCCGAAGATGGCGGTTTCACGGTCAAGTGCCAGCCGGCGGACTTCATCGCCGTCTCCGACGCCATCAAGGCGGCGGGCATCGCCATCGACGAGGAGAACTCCAGCGTCGGTCTCGTACCGAACATGATGGCGCCGGTGAACGACGTCGCGGTCGCCAAGGCGATCAACAAGTTCGTCGACATGCTCGAAGATCTGGAAGACACGCAGGACGTCTACACGAACATGGAGACGTCCGACGAAGTCGACGCCGCCCTCGCCGCCGAAGCGTAAGTCCGCCCGGCAGCCGGGAGCGATCAGGGGTTAAAGGCGCTGCCTTTAGCCCCTTGATTTTGCGGGCTTCCGCCGCCTGGCGCCTTCAACCTCCAACCCCCATCCCGTCTCTCCCATGAAACTCGAACACATTGGCTACAACGTCGCCGAACCGCAGAAACTCATGGACTGGTGGTGCGCGCATCTTGGATTCACGCAGGTCCATCCCGCGTTCATCGTCGATTCCACGGGGCAGATGGCGATTGAATTCTACCGCAACGACGCCGCGCCGATTCCGGACTGGGCGGCGACGGATCCCCTTTCCATGCATATCGCGTTCCTTTCCGACGACGTCGACGCCGACGCGGCCCGGCTCGTCGCGGCCGGCGCGACCCTGCTGGAAACGGTTCACAAGCCGGGATTCGACATGGCCATGCTGCGCGATCCGTTCGGCATGGCGCTCCAGTTTGTCCGACGCGGCACGCCCATCCTGACCTGACGATCCGGCACCATGCCCAAGCGGATCCATTTCATGGGCGTCGGCGGGGTCGGCATGGCCGGTCTCGCCTATTTGCTGAAGCGAAAGGGCTTCGCCGTGACCGGTTGCGACAAGTACGCGACCGCGCGGACGCGGTGGCTTGCGGCGGAGGGCGTTCCCGTCTCCGTGGGGCACGATCCCGCCCATCTCGCCGACGCTGACGAACTGGTCGTCACGCCGGCCGTTCCCGCCGACGCGCCCGAATGCCTGGAGGCGCGGCGGCGGAATCTTCCCGTGCGCGCGCGCGGCGAGGTCCTTGCGGACCTCGTCAACGGGACGTTCGGCATCGCCGTCTGCGGAACGCACGGCAAGACGACGACGTCGACCTTTACCGCCAATCTGCTGAACCTGCTGGGCCGTCCCGTGGCCTGGTGCATTGGCGGCGAAACCGGCGACATGCCCGTGGCGGGACAGCCCGCACGCGCGGACGCGCTCGTCGTCGAGGCCGACGAATCGGACGGCACGCTGGCGCGCTACCGGGCGCGGATTCTCGTGGTCACGCAGATCGATTACGACCATCCCGAACATTTTCCGACCGTCGAATCCTACCGGGCCTGCTACCGGACGGCGATGGACCAGGCCGAAACCGTCATCCGGGCCTGGGAGCTGGACACGGCGGCGTGGCCTGAACTCGAACGGCTCGTTCTCGGCCGCCACAACGTGCTCAACGCGCGCGCGGCCGTCGAAGTCGCCCTCCGGCTCGGCTTCACGCGCGAGGCGATTTCGGCCGTCTTGCCGCGCGCGCTTTCCGCACGGCCCGACCGCCGTTTCGAAACGGTCGTCCGGACGCCGAACGTCCAGGTCGTGACGGACTACGCGCACCATCCGGCCGAACTCGCCTGCGCAATCGAGATGGCAGCCGCCCTCAAGCCGAAACGCCTGCGCGTCCTCTTCCAGCCGCACCGCCATACCCGCACCCGGCGTCTCTGCGCGGAATTTCCGCCGGCCTTCGCCGCCGCCGACGAGGTGGTTCTGATCCCCGTCTACGCGGCGTTCGAGCAGCCGGTTCCCGGCGGCGACATCGCCGACCTCTATGCCGCGTTCCGCTCCGGCATGCGCCGGAACGTCCTGCTGGCGCGCTCGGCGGCCGAGGCCTGGCGGCACGTCCGCCTGACCTCCCGGCCCGGCGACCTGGTTCTGCTGGCGGGCGCGGGCGACATCATTCAGCTCGTTCCCCGCATCCGGGCGGATCTCGCCCGCGGGGACTGTCCCCCGGACGGCGTCTGCCCGCCGTCGGTCGACCTGTCCGGGCTGTCCTTCTTCCGGACGGGCGGCCGCGCCTTCGGCGGCGGCGCGCCCTGCATCGTCGGCATGGGATCCAACACCTGGTTCTCCGACTGCGCGACCGACGACGAGATCGTCCGCCCCGACCTTCCGGCGGGGGCCTCGCTGGGGATTCCCTGGATGGCGGGCATTCCCGGCACGATTGGCGGATGGGCCAAGATGAACGCCGGCGCGTTCGGCCACTCCTTCTCGGAAGTCGTCGAAGCCGTTGTCGTCGACGGCGTCCGACGGGAGGCGAAAGACTGCGCGTTCGCCTACCGCCATTCCAACATCGACGGCGTTGTCACGGACGTCATCTTCAATGCCGCCGCGCTGGCGGCGGCGCGGAACGATCCCGGCGACTACGCGCGCCGGCGCCGGATCTTCCCCCCGCGGACCTGCGGCAGCGTCTTCAGGAATCCGTCGCCGGAACGGCCGGCCGGAAAGCTGCTGGAGGAAGCGGGAGCCAAGGCCATGCGCGTCGGCGGCGCCGTCGTCTGGGAGAACCACGCCAACGTGATCGTCGCCACCGACGGCTGCACCTCCTCCGACATCCTGGCGCTGGCCCGTCTCATGGCCCGCGCCGTCTTCTTCCGGACCGGCATCCGGCTCGAACCCGAGATCCGCGGGCTGGACATCTGGAGCTGAGGCGGCGGGCGCCTATTCCATCTCGGTCAGTTCGTGCGCGAAATTGACGTAGTCCGTACGGTTTTCGGCGATGAACTTGATGGCGGAACGCGGATGGCAGTTCATGACGCCCGTCAGGAGATACGGGATGTCGTATCCCCACTTGTAGCCGTCGGCCTTGAGCGCGAGCATATGCCGGGACACGAAATCGATGATCGGCAGGGCGCTGTACTTCGGATTCTTGAGGAAGTTCAGCAGCTGTTCGGAGAAGCAGTTGCCGGCGCCGCGCCCCATGCCGTTGACCGTCACGTCGAGGTAGTTGACGCCGTGGCGGCAGCTTTCGATCGTGTTCGCGAACGCGAGCTGCTGGTTGTTGTGTCCATGGAATCCCGCCTGCTTGCCCTGCATGGCATCGACGTACTTCTTCGCCATGTAGGCAATCTGTTCGGGGCAGAAGTAGCCGAAGGAGTCCACCAGGTAGAGAACGTCGGCCGAGGAATCGGCAATCATGCGGATTCCCTTGTCCAGATCCTCGCCCGGGACCTTGGACACGGCCATCAGATTGCAGGTCACCTCGTAGCCCTTCGCCTTGGCGTCTTCAATCATGTCGATGGCGAGCGGAATCTGGTGGATGTAGCAGGCGACCCGGATGACGTCGACCACGCTGTCCTTCTTCGGCAGGATGTCGGTCTTGTAGTCGCAGCGGCCCGCGTCCGCCATCACCGCGATCTTGAGCGGCGTCTTGTTTTCGCCGACAATCGCCCGGATGTCCTCCTCGTCCGTGAACTTCCACTTGCCGAATTCTTTCCGGTTGAACATGTTCTTGGAGGCCCGGTAGCCGAACTCCATGTAGTCGACGCCCGCCGCCAGATTGGCCTGATAGAGATCGCGCACGAACTCGTCCGTGAAACCAAAATTGTTCACCAAGCCGCCATCGCGCATCGTCGCGTCGAAAATCTTGATTTCCGGACAGTAGTTCATCATGTTTCGGCCACTCATCTCAATCTCCGTTTCCCATGACGCGGACGGATTCGCCTTCAGGCTCCGGCCGTCGGCCGGCCGAACGGCAGCGGCCGGAACCAGCCAGTTCCGCCCGTCCAATTTGGCGCCGGGAACCCGTCCCGTCGCGCAGAAATCGCGCACCCGCCGCGTCGAAACGCCCCAGGCATCGGCAATTTCAGCTACCGTCTTGTATCCTTCCGTGCTCATGCGGAAGAATTATACCATCCTTCCGTGCGGAAGGAAAGCGCTTTTTCACTAAAAGTGCATCCTTCCGCACGGAACCGGACAGCCCTCAGTCGCCGATGTGGAACGCGCCCAGCGGAAGCGAGCTTTCATTGTAGAGGCAGCCGAACCACGGCGCGCTATACAGGTAGCGCAGTTTCTTCGGGGCGTCGACGCCCTTGGCGCCGACGATCAGATCGGCGCCCTTCACGACGCCATCGCACCGCGCGTTGCCGTTGCGGTCCTTGCCCCAGACGAGATTTTCGATCTGGGCGGGCACGAACTTGCCGTCGTCGCCCGCGACTTCGAATCCCGTCTGAACGCTGCGGTCGGGATTGTAGACGTACCAGCCTTCGGCGTCGTTGAACGAGAGGACGAACTTTCCGCCTTCGATCTTCCAGCTCTTCAGGGTCGGCGAATTGTCGTTGAGCGCCGTCCATCCGTAGTCGCGTTTGAGGGCGTGGGCGGCGAGGCGCTTGGCGACCGTGCGCTTGTCGTTCGGATGGATGTCCTTCAAATTCCCGACGTCGTTGATGACGGCCATGCCGGCGCGCGGCTCTTCCCGGTCGAATTGCGCCTGGGCCTGCTGGATGTACGCGATGCCGGAATTGCCCCACGGGGCCAGCTGCGCGAAGTAGAGCTTCAGGTCGGGATTCTGGAATTCGTTCGCCCAGCCGTCGTGGAGCGCGTGCATCTTCGAGGCGTAGCGCTGCCATTCGCCGGCATTGTGGCAGCCCTGGTACCAGATGAAACCGCGAATGGCCATCGGCGCGTAGGCGGCGACCATGCCGTTCCAGAGGGCGCTCGGCTGCTGATGCGGACCCGACACCGGCCCCTTCTTCATCGTGTCGTTCCAGGACTTGTGGTCCGCCATCGGCCAGTCGAGGACGTCCTTCAGGTCCGGCCGCGTCGCCAGGCCGCTCCTGGGCGTCCAGGAGTCGATGTTCGTGCCGCCGCAGCTGGAGTCGACAAGGCCAATCGGGACGTCGAGCGCGGTGGCGAGTTCTAGCGCGAAGTAGTAGCCCATCGCGGACGGCATGCGCACGCCCCGCTTGAACGCCGCGTAGAGTTCCGGCGTCATTTCCATCCAGTTCGCCGTGACGTCGGATTTCGGCGTCGGCGCCCAGGCGAACGGCGTCTTCACCAGCCGGACGAACGGCTTCATCGTCATCTGGAGCGTCAGGGCGCCCTGGCCGTCACGATAGCGCGGACTGCCGCCCCAGATGGGGCAGTCGGTATTGGACTGGCCGGAGCAGAACCAGACTTCGCCCACGAGCACGTCCTTGATTTCCGCGTTCCCGGCCTTCAGCGTCCGGCCTTCCTTCGAAGCCGGCATCGGCGCGAGTTCGACTTTCCACAGCCCTTTTCCGCAGGCCCGCGTCGTGACGGTCTGCGCGCCGAACGTCACCGTCACCGCCTCGTTCGAGGCGGCCGTCCCCCACACGCGCACGGGCTTTTCGCGCTGAAGCACCATCCTGTCGCCGAACACCGGCGCCAGTTTCACCTCGGCCGCGCCGGCGAGCGCGAACGCGCATGAGACAAACCACAGACTTCTTTTCATCGCAACTGTTTCCTTTCCGGTCGTTCTGGATTCAAGCGTCAGATTTCCTGTAGCCCATTCTAGCATAATGCGGTTGCGGCCGACAGGCTCTTTTGCTATAATCCTGAAAATTCGCGCCGGCATAGCGTAGTGGTAGCGCAGCGGTTTTGTAAACCGCTGGTCGGGGGTTCGAATCCCTCTGCCGGCTCCATGCAAGAAGCGGCCGCATCCGGAAAGATGCGACCGCTTCCGCGTTCCCGGTCCGCGCGGGACTCAGTAGAAATTGCCCATCGCGCGGAACTTCGCGTAGCGCGCCTCGACGAGTTCGTCGACCGGAATCCTGACGAGTTCCTTCAGCGCGGCGAGGATGGCCCGTTTCACGGCGGCGGCGGCCGCCTTGTGGTCGTTCTGCGCGCCGCCGGCCGGTTCCTTGACGATTCCGTCGATCGCCCCGAGACGGAGCAGGTCCGGCGCCGTGATCTTGAGGGCCTCCGCCGCTTCGGGGGCCTTGGCGCCGTCGCGCCACAGGATGCCCGCGCACCCTTCGGGGGAGATGACCGAATAGACGGCGTTCTCCAGCATCAGAATGCGGTCGCCCACGGCGATGGCGAGCGCGCCGCCCGAACCGCCTTCACCCGTCACGACGACCACGATTGGCGTCTTGAGGAGCGAATAGAACTCAAGGGACTTGGCAATCGCCTCGGCCTGGCCGCGGGCCTCGGCCGTGTCGCCCGGATAGGCGCCGGGCGTGTCGACGAAGGTGACGATCGGCAGGTGGAATTTCTCCGCCAGCTTCGCCAGGCGCATCGCCTTGCGGTAGCCGTCCGGATTCGCCATGCCGAAGTTGGCCGCCATGTTCTCCTCGATGGTCGCGCCCTTGTGGTGCCCCATCACAAGGCACTTCACGTCCTTGTCGAGCGTGGCGAACCCGCAGATGAGGCCGCGGTCGTCGTTGACCAGACGGTCGCCGTGGAGCTCTTCGAAATCGGACGCGATGTGCGCGATGAAATCGAGAACGTGCGGACGCTTCGGATCCCGCGCCAGCTTGACCCTGTCCATCGCCGTCGGAACGGCAGCTGCTTTCTTGGCCATCATTCAATCCTACCTTTCAACTTCTCAACCGGCAAAGCCGAAGTAGTTCAGCATCTTGACGATGAAGGGCTTCAAATCCCCGCGTTCGACGATCTTGTCGATGAAACCGTGCGCTTTCAGATACTCCGCGCTCTGGAAGTCCGGCGGGAGCTTCTGGTGAATCGTGTTCTCGATCACGCGGCGGCCGGCGAAGCCGATCAGCGACTTGGGCTCGGTGATGTTGATGTCGCCCAGCATCGCGAACGACGCGGACACGCCGCCCGTCGTCGGATCCGTCAGCACGCTGATGAACGGCAGCCCCGCCGCCTTCAGCCGGCCCACGGCCGCGGAGGTCTTCGCCATCTGCATCAGCGAAAGAATGCCCTCGTGCATGCGCGCGCCGCCCGAAGCCGAGCAGATGACCAGCGGCCGCCTCTCGGCGATGGCCTTCTCGCAGGCGCGGGCGATACGCTCGCCCGTGCCCGTGCCGAGCGAACCGCCCATGAACGAAAAGTCCATCACGCCGAGCATCACGGGGACGCCTCCCATCGTGGCCGTCCCCATGACAATCGACTCGGTCTCGCCGCTCTTGGCGATGACGGCGTCGATCTTCGCCTTGTAGGCGCCCGTCGCGTCATGGAAATTCAGATGGTCGGAATAGCCGACCTCGCGGAACAGCTCGGCGAAGCTGTCCGCGTCCGCCAGCTGCGCGATGCGCGCGCGCGCGCCCAGGCGGCCATGGTAGTTGCACACGGGGCAGATGCAGTTGTTCTTCTTCCATTCGCCCTTTTCGATATAGCTCTTGCAGCGCGGACAGATCTGCCACAGCGCTTTCGTCGGCGGAATCTTCGCCGGTGTTTCGGCTTTCTTGAACCAGGCCATGCTCGTACTCCTTTTTGAAATCGCGATCAGTATATCAGATTTGCCAGCGACCCGCCATCAGGCTTTCTTTTCGAGGAAGCCGAAGACGAGGAGAATCGCGGCGGCAACCGTGATGTAGGAATCGGCGACGTTGAAAACGGGAAAGTGGTGGACGTTCCAGTGGAAGTCGAACATGTCGACGACGTGCCCCAGAAACAGGCGGTCGGCCAGATTGCCGAGAATCCCGGCGTAGAGCAGCAGTTCGGCCGCCGTCCCCCAGGCGCCGGCGGGGAACACGCTTTTCCGCTTCCAGACCAGAACGCCCAGCGCGACAACGGCGAAGACCGCCAGGGGCCAGACGTGGCCCTGCAGCAGCCCCCAGGCGCACCCCCGGTTCTCGACGTACGCGAGATTGAAGAAACCGGGAACGACCTCAACGGCGGCGGCGCCCTTGAGCCTGAAAACGGCCGCCGCCTTCACGAGCTGGTCCACCAGGAGCAGATTCATGACGGCGGCGAACGAAAGAACCACGCGCTTCGGCATCGGCCTTTGCTCTCCGCGGCTATCGGCGGCCTTCCCGCAGGCTCTGGCACTCCATGCAGGTATGGACGAAGGGGAGATTCGCCAGGCGCGGCTTGCGGATCAGCTGGCCGCAGACTTCGCAGATCCCGTACGTCCCGTCCTCGATGCTGTGAAGCGCCTCGTCGATCTGCTGGATGACCTTGTTGCGGGAATCCACCTGCCCCAGGCTCTGCAGACGCATGAACGAATCGCTGCCGTCCTCGTCCTCGCTCCCGCGCTCGTCGGACTGCTCCAGCGCATTCGCCTTCAGGGACACGGACTGGCCCAACGCCTCCTGGCGGAGGAGGATCAGCCGCTTGCGGAACTCCGCCAGATCGCTGGCCGGGAACTGCAGGGTGTTCTTCCCCTTGGAGCGCGTCGTCGGGCGCCGGCTCAGCTTGATCGCGGAATCTTCCTGCTGGCGCCGCTCGTCCTGCTCGCGCTGGCGCTTTTTCATCTTCTCCGCGAACTCGAACGCCTGGTCCATGTTCTTGTTCTGGAAAGCGGGCGCGTCGTCGGGCTTCTTCGGCGCGAGCTTCGGCGCGGAACGCTTGACCACCGTGATGGGCCGGCGAACCGCCTTCGAAGCGGCTTCCGCGGCCGGGGCGTCGGCCTTCTTCACGGGCTTGGCCGCCTTTTTGCTTTTCTCAACCATGCTTGCATCCCCCCTCGTGCATCTGGATTAAACGGATTGCGCAACGGGCGTCTTGATCCACGAAAGGATCTCGGGCGACAGTCCCGTCACGACCTTGATCGTCGCCTGCGTCAGGTTGCCCTCGGCATCCGAAAGCTCAAACGTGTCGCCCACGGTCTTGCCGATCATCGCCTCGGCCAGCTTGGCCTTGTTGGAAATGATGCCCTTCTCAAGGTCGTTGTCCCACTCGCCGAGAATCGTGTACTCCTTCTCCTCGCCGGCGGCGGTGACGATCGTCACCATCGTGCCCGCGCAGACGGCGTCGGACTCGACGCCCGTGAAGTCGACGGCCTTGACCTTGTTGAGATCTTCCTGCATCAGCGTCTGCTTCTGCAGCAGGGCGCGCTGCTCGTCCTTGGCGTACTGGTATTCCGCGTTCTCGCTCAAGTCGCCGTAGCTCTTGGCGAATTCGATGCGCTTCGTGTTGTTCGGGATGTCGACCTTGACGAGCTTTTCGTAGGCCGCCTGCTTTTCGGCATAGGAGCGGATGGACGTCACGCGCGCGGCCTTCTGGGCCACGGCCACCTTGACCATGCGGGCGGCCAGTTCGGGACAGTCCTTCGTCATGCGGACGACGATCATGTGGTGCGTGGCGGGATCCCAGCCGTTGGAAGCCTGGAAGCGCTCGAAGAACAGGCCGCGTTCATCGGGATTCAGCAGCTTGAAAATGCGTTTCAGCCACGCCGAATCCGCGAAAAGGCGGCGGATCGTATTCTGCATGCGCAGCGTTTCGCCGGACTGCATGCCCTCGCCGAGGGCGATGGCGTGCGTCAGGATGACCACGAGCGGCGGCAGGGACGTCCAGTCCTTGAGATTCTCGTAGCGGGCGATGACGTAGGCCACCAGCGTCGCCGGCGCGTGGGGCTGTTTCAGCAGCCCGGCCACCGCCTTCTCGCATTCCGGATCGGAATGGAAGCGTTCGACCGTCGCGCGCAGGAGCGGGAAGCACATGACCGACAGCCGGTCGTACAGCCGGGTCCGCAGTTCGGGGTCGCCATCCGGCGTCCCCGCGGCCGGTTCGACGCGATCGGAACCGACCAGGAACGCGACGAACTCGCCCATGTCGCGGGCCGGCAGGGCCTTGGCCACGTCCAGATAGCGGTCGTCCTCCAGCAGATGCCGGCGCGCGTCCGCAATGGCATCGGTCGCGGCATTCAGCGACTTCAGGCAGAAGACGATCTGCGTGTACAGCGCGTCGTCGACGTTCCGCGCGCCCGTCAGCGCGAACTCCAGACGGCTGGCAATCGTCGCCCGGCGCGACGCGTCGAGCGCGTCCGCCGCCGGCTCGGCGTCCGCCGACTTCGCCGTCTGCGCCTTGTGGGCCAGATAGGCGCGGGCGGAGGACAGAATGGACTTCGGATCCGTGTCGGCGGCGAACGCGCCAAACCAGCCCTGCCCGTACTGCTCCACCTTGGTCTTGAGGACAATCGGGTCCGCCCGGCGGGCCGGAATCTCGACCAGCTCGTTCTTCTTCAGTTCGGCGCGCGCGCCGTCCCAGAAGCGCTTCCAGCGTTGGGCCTGCGGATCGACCTTCTTGCCGTCCTTGATTTCGGGGAGCGGCAGATACTTGGCGAACCCGAACTGGTTGACCAGCTCCTCCAGGCGGAGCACGGGCATCAGGCGGTCAAGCCCGTGAAGATTGCCGAAACTCTTCAGCATCTCGACGACGAACTCGCCCGGCCGGTCCCGGATGAGCGCCTCGATTGCCGCCGGCTCCGCGTGCAGCCGGCGCAGAATGTGGTCCTCGGGCGCCAGGACGAGCGTCTCGCAGGCGGCGTCGTAGGACATCTGATGCCCATGGCGGTTCGTGAAGTCGATGACGATGCGGCGGTAGAAGGCGTCGATGCGCTTGATCGTCCCAAGCCCCCACGTCTGGTGAAGCACGAAGGTTCCCGGGCGGAAGGAGCAGAGGCGCTCCAGACGGCCCAGGGACTCGACGAGCGGGCGCTGGTCGAAGGCGACGGCGTCCAGAAACGAAAGCGTCACGCGGTCCTTGGTCGTGCGCTTCAGGGCTTCGCAGATCCCCGGACCCTGCAGCTTGGCCAGAAGAGACTCGCGGCAGGTCATGGCGACTTTGAGCGCCTGCGCAAAATCGCCCGCCTCCCCCATCGCCGCCAGCAGCGCCAGCGCATGGAGTTCTTTCCGGTTCGACGGAAGTTCCGCAATCAACGC
>JBJEWF010000083.1:0-10004 GCA_051884915.1 Kiritimatiellia bacterium | reverse complement strand
CGTCGTCGACGTCCTGCCCGTCCGCGACATCCGCATCGGCTTCAAGACCTATTCCCATTCCGGCAAATAGCCGCCGGGGCCGCACGAGGTGGACAGATGAAGCGAGAGGGACAGATGGCGGCGCTGGCGGCCCTGGCGGCACTTTGCGCGGTCGGCGTTTTCGCGGCGCGTCCGCCGGAAGGACCTGTCCGGGTGTCCGGCGACTGGGAGCGTCTGCCGCCGGCGGACGTCGATCCCGCGCTGGCGGACGTTCCGGATCCGCGGCCGCGCGCCTGGAGCGGGCAAAAGGCCGCGCTTCGGTTCGCGAACGTCTTCGTCGGTCCGTCCCGCGTCCGCGTCGAGTGGCGGAACGCGCTGGCCGCGACCAACCGGCCCGCACTGCGGGGAGATTCGCGCGGCCTCTGGCAAGGGCGCGCCGCCGACAAGCCGTCCATGACCCGGCCGCGTCTCTACTGGATCGGGAAGGACGTGCGCCTGTTTCGCGGCGAAGCGCCGGATGCGGCCGTGCTGCTGCCCGTGTGCGTGATCGAAGACGGCAACCCCGAAGACGGCTTTGGCGGCTATGTGATCGGGCTGGACGCCGGCGGGCGGGCCAAGGCGTCCGCGCCGCAGGGGGCGTCGGCCGGTTTCGAAGTCGTGCGCGAGGCGCACGGAATCGCGTTGCGCGGCGCGGGCCGTCCCTTCGTCCGGCGCTATGACGGCAACTGGATCGCGGGGCTGCAGAACGTGGCGCGGGAGCGTCCGGACTGGTTCAGGGCGCCGGACGGCATGGACGCCGATCTCTGGATTTCCGTCGTCGCGGAGTGGGTGCAGGACGCGGACAAGTGGGATTGCCCCGCCGACGGGTGGCCGGAGTTCCTCGACGCGCGCCTGGCGCGGCGGCGGAAGCTGTTGGCCGATCCGCGGCTGCGGACGACGCTCGCCAACGGGGTGACGTTCATCACGCGCCGCCAGCCCACCTGGAACCACGAGGTGGCGCAGTATTTCGGCTGGCGCCAGGATCCGGGCGGTTCGGTGTTCGTGCTCGAACGGCCGGGACGTTCCCTCAAGACGCGCGACCTGATCGCGGGGCGTCTGCCGAAGGGCAGTTTCCTCCAGCCGCGGCTCTCGTACGACGCGAAGAAGCTGCTGTTCTCGTTCGTCCGGACGGACGGCGCCCAGGATCCGTTCGCCATGGTCAAGGTGAACGAAGAGGATTCCGACCACCACTACTATCATCTGTGGGAGGTCGGGGTCGACGGGAGGGACCTCCGGCAGCTCACCGACGGCGTCTACGAGGACTTCATGCCCGAGTTCCTGCCGGACGGCGACATCGTCTTCATGAGTTCGCGCCGCAAGTCGCAGAGCCGCTGTTTCTGGTACGGCTATTCGAACCGCTGGCAGGCGTATACGCTGTTTCGCATGAAGCCGGACGGAACGGACATGCGGCAGCTTTCCTGGAACGACGTGGCCGAATGGTTCCCGACGATGGGCAACGACGGCGAAATCCTCTTTGCGCGCTGGGACTACATCGACCGCGATGCCGTCCGCCACCAGAACCTGTGGAGCATGCGTCCCGACGGCACCAACCCGAAGGCGCTCTGGGGCAACGAGACGCCCGATCCGCATTGCACGTTCCAGCCGCGCGCGATACCCGGTTCCCGCAAGATCGCCGCCATTGCGAGCGCCCACCATGCGGTGACGGGCGGACCGCTGATTCTCATCGACCCGTCCGTGGACGAGAACGGCGAACAGGCGATCGTCCACGTGACGCCCGGCCACTATCCGGAAATCGACATCGCCGGCCGCGCCGCCAACGTCAAGCCGCCCCAGGCGTCCGATCCGCACTATCCGGACAACGACTGGTACAATTCGCCGCATCCCTTTGGCGAGGACCTCTTTCTCGTGGCCTGGAGCCGCGACGCGCTGCACTACGAGCCGTCCCGCCGGAATCCCGACGCGGCGCTTGGCCTCTACGTCCTCTCCTCCACGCGGGAGGGCGGGGTCGTCCGCGAACTTCTCTACCGCGACGGCCGGCTGAGCGCGCAGTGCCCGGAGCCGCTGGCGCCGCGTTTCGTCCCGCCGAAATGGGTGAGCCAGTTCGATCCGGCGCTGCGGGCGGCCGGCAAGGGCGAGGTCTTCGTTTCGGACGTCTATCGCGGCCTGAAGACGGCGGCGCCGGGTTCGCTCCGGGAGATTCGCGTCGTGCAGGTCTTCCCGCGCACGGCGCCCGACCAGTATCTGCCCAATGCGGGCTGCGGCGGACATGAGAACACGCGGGCGGTCCTGGGCACGGCGCGCGTGGAGGCGGACGGATCGTCCCGTTTCATCGTGCCGGCGCAGACGCCGATCTACTTCCAGGTGCTCGACGGCGAGGGGCGGGCCTGGCGGACGATGCGTTCGTCAACCTCCCTGATGCCCGGCGAGCGCGTGTCCTGCGTGGGCTGCCACGAGCCGAAGCGCGAGGCGTCCCGCCATGCGGCGACGGTGAGCGAGGCGATGAAGCGGCCCGCCCAGGAATTGCGCGTGCCGCCGGAAGGGGGGCGCCCGTGGGGATTCGTCGAGAACGTCCAGCCCGTCTTCGATCGCGCCTGCGTTTCCTGCCACAGCGGGGACAAGCCGCCGAAAGGAATCGATTTGACGCGTGAAATCGATCCGCGCTTCTCGCGCGGGACGAAGGTGCAGACGGTGGGGCCGCGCCAGTTCTCCGCGCCGTTCACGAAATCGTACGCGACGCTCGTCTTCACGGATGAGCCGACCGGGCGCAGACCCGGCAACAAGCAGTTCCAGTGGTACAAGCCGCGCCTGTACGTGGACGGGGAAACGGGCGAAAAGATGCGCATGGTGCCGAACTGGCCGGAATACAATCTCGTGCAGACGACGCCCGAGGGGCCCGGCAACAACGCGCTGGGATCCGGGCTTCTGAGGAAGCTTTCGCGGGGCAAGCATGGCCGGCTGCTCACGCCGGAGGAAAAGCGGATGATTTCGACATGGATCGACCTCAATGCGACTTTCTACGGCTGCTACGAGGAACCCGATTTGTCGAAACAGCTTCGCGGCGAGCCGATCGGCATGCCGGAACGGCAGTAGCGGCGGGCTGCAGAACGCTGGATGTTCGGACAAAACACGAAACGAAAAGAAGGGGTGACGGATATGCAAAGGCGAAGTTTCCTGACATTGGGACTGGCGGGCGCGGCGCTGGCCGGGTGCGCGACGAATCCGAAGAAAGTGACGACGGCGGTGGCGAAGGCGCCCGGCGGCGGCGATCCGCGGATGCGGGGGCCGTTTCCGATCCTGTCGACGCCGTACCACGAAGACGGCAGCGTGGACTACGAGTCGCTGGCCCGCGGCTGCGTCTTCACGGCCGACGGCGGATGCCCGGGCGTCATCTGGTGCCAGTCGAACGACGCGGTCGATCTGCTGACCTTCGAGGAGAAGGTGAAGGGGTACGAGGCCTGCGCGGCCGCGCTGGCGGGGCGGACGGACTGCGTGTGCTGCCTGGGCTGCAACGGCAAGACCTGGGAGCAGATGGTGAAGGAGGCGAAAGCCGTCGAAGAGGTCGCCCGGAAGTATCCGAAGACGAACATCGCGATCATTTCGCGTCCGCCGGACACGGGCAAGACCCTGGAGGACGTGAAATCCTACTATGAAAAACTCGGCGAGGTGGCGAAGCGTCCGGTCATCATCCAGACGGTCGTGAACAACACGTGTCCTTCGCCGACGGTCGAGATGCTGATCGACCTTGCCAAGAGGTGGCCGGATGTCTTCGGCTACATCAAGGAGGAAAGCGGCGGCGCGCAGGCGAACGAACGCATGAAGCAGGAAAATGCGGCCAAGCCGGTCATCCATACCGTGTTCAGCGCCTGGGGGGGCTGGCAATGGCTCTTCCAGAGCCGCCGGTGCGGAAGCGAAGGCCTGGTGACGGAGCGCTGCGCCTACGCGCCCCTGCTGGGCTACATCTGGAAGCAGATGGAGAGCCGGGACGCGAAGGGCACGCTGACGGTGGCCTACGCGCTGCTGCGCCTGCTGATCGACCAGCGCAACTTCCCGGGCGGGCTGCGGGGCTATTCGCTCTACTATCTCCAGCGGCAGGGCGTCTTCAAGACGACGGTCTCGCGCGAATACCTCAAGTCCGAGAAGAAGGAACAGGGAACGGTTGCCGTGGGCGACAACACGAAGTGGAAACTGGGCCGGCTGACGCTGAGCGACGACCAGAAGGCGGAACTGGACGAGTGCTACGACGACATGCTCCGTTTTGTGCGCGAAAACTGACGCTGACACACCCAAGGTGTGACAAAGTGTGCCATGTCCTATGGGGATGGCACACTTTGTTTTCTTGGGAAGTGAAACAATCATGAGAAATCGCAAGATATTTTACGTTTCGTCTTTCTCGCTTGATTTTCCGTTTTCCGGCTGACATTGGCACGGGTCTTGCTTAAAAAGGTCATCCATCGGCAGTGCGATGCGGTGGGAAAGGCAATTTTAAGGAGATAAAAATGGCGAAGGTACTTGGCATTGACTTGGGCACGACGAACAGCTGCATGGCCGTCATGGAAGGCGGCCAGGCGACGGTGATCCCAAATAAGGAAGGTGCGCGCACGACGCCCTCGATCGTTGCGTTCACGAAGACGGGCGAGACGCTGGTCGGGCAGGCCGCGAAGCGTCAGGCGGTGACGAATCCGAAATCGACGATCTACTCGATCAAGCGGTTCATGGGCCGCCGTTTCGAGGAGATGGCGGACGAAATCAAGATGGTCCCGTACGAGGTCGTGCGCGCGGCCAACGGCGACGCGGCCGTGAAGGTCGGCGACCGCCAGTACAGCCCGCAGGAGATTTCGGCGATGGTGCTGCGCAAGCTGAAGGAGGACGCGGAGTCCTTCCTGGGCGAGAAGATCACGGAGGCTGTCATCACGGTTCCGGCCTACTTCAACGACCAGCAGCGCCAGGCGACGAAGGACGCCGGACGCATTGCCGGGCTTGACGTGAAGCGCATCGTCAACGAACCGACGGCGGCCTCGCTGGCGTACGGTCTCGACAAGAAGACGAACGAGAAGATCGCGGTGTACGACTTCGGCGGCGGCACGTTCGACATTTCCATTCTCGACATCGGCGACGGCGTCTTCGAGGTGAAGGCGACGAACGGCGACACGCATCTTGGCGGCGACGACCTCGACCAGGCCGTCATGAACTGGCTGGCGGAGAACTTCAAGCGCGAGAACGGCGTCGATCTGCTGCAGGACACGATGGCCAAGCAGCGGTTGAAGGAAGAGGCCGAAAAGGCGAAGTGCGCGCTGTCGACGGCGATGACGTACGACATCAACCTCCCGTTCATCACGATGAACCAGTCCGGCCCGCTGCACTTGACGGCGACGCTGACGAAGGCCAAGCTGGAACAGCTGACGGACGAGCTCGTCGAGCGCACGGCGGGGCCGTGCCAGCGCTGCCTGCGCGACGCGGATCTTTCGAGCGTCGACGAAGTGGTGCTCGTGGGCGGCCAGACGCGCATGCCGCGCCTCCAGGAGAAGGCGAAGCAGCTCTTCGGCAAGGAGCCGCACAAGGGCGTGAATCCGGACGAGGTCGTCGCCATGGGCGCGGCCATCCAGGGCGGCATCCTGAAGGGCGACGTGAAGGACGTCCTGCTGCTCGACGTGACGCCGCTGACGCTGGGCATCGAAACGCTCGGCGGCGTGCTGACGCCGTTGATCGAGCGCAACACGACGATTCCGACGAAGAAGAGCCAGGTGTTCTCGACGGCGGCGGACAACCAGCCGGCCGTGACGATCAGCGTCTTTCAGGGCGACCGCAAGATGGCGCGCGACAACAAGTCGCTCGGCAACTTCAACCTCGACGGCATTCCCCCGGCGCCGCGCGGCGTCCCGCAGATCGAAGTCACCTTCGACCTCGACGCGAACGGCATCCTGAACGTCTCCGCGAAGGATCTCGGCACGGGCAAGGAGCAGAAGATCACGATCACGGCCGCGGGCGGTCTTTCGCAGGACGAGATCGAGCGGATGCGCAAGGACGCCGAGCTGCACGCGGCGGACGACGCGAAGCGCCACGAGGAAGTCGAAACGCGCAACAAGGCCGAATCGCTGGCCTTCCAGGTCGAGAAGACGCTGAAGGAGAACGGCGACAAGGTCCCCGCCGACAAGAAGGCGCCGGTCGAAACCGCGCTCAAGGATCTGCAGGAGGCGCTCAAGGGCGCCGACGTCGCCGCGATCAAGGCGAAGGAAGAGGCCCTCATGAAGGCGATGGAGCCGGTCGCGCAGGCGATGTACGCCGGTGCGCAGGGCGCGGCGGGCGCGCAGCCGGGCGCCGGCACGCCGCCGCCGGATCAGGACGCGCCGAAGAAGAATCCGAACGACGACGCCGTCGACGCGGACTACACGATGAAATAGGCATTTTGGACACAATTCAAAGTCAACAAGGAGAAAAAAATGAAGGTACGTCCATTGGGCGATCGCGTTCTCGTGGAACCGGTCGAAGAGAAGGAACAGATGGTTGGCGGCATCTACATTCCGGATGCGGCGAAGGAGAAGCCGATCAAGGGCAAGGTTCTCGCCATCGGCAAGAAGCGGGACAAGGACGGCAAGGAAATCGCGTTCGACGTCAAGGTCGGCGACGAAGTCCTGCTGCCGAAGTACGGTGGTACGGAAGTCAAGATCGGCGACAAGAAGTTCCAGCTCGTCCGCGAAGACGATTTGCTGGGCGTCTTCGAGAAGTAAGTGTTCAAGCAGGTGAAAGGAAGCTGAAAAATGGCTAAACAGATCAAGTTCGACGCGGATGCGCGCCAGAAAATCCTCGCCGGCATCGAGAAGCTTTCGGCGGCGGTCACGAGCACGCTCGGCCCCTCCGGCCGCAACGTGATTCTCGACAAGAAGTTCGGTTCGCCGCAGATCACCAAGGACGGCGTCACGGTGGCGAAGGAAATCGAGCTCCAGGACCCCTTCGAGAACATGGGCGCCCAGATGGTCCGCGAAGTCGCCTCCAAGACGAACGACGTGGCGGGCGACGGCACGACGACGGCGACCCTCCTCGCGGAGGCGGTCTACCGCGAAGGGCTGAAGAACATCACGGCCGGCGCGAATCCGATGGCCCTCAAGCGCGGCATCGACGCGGCGACGGGCGCGGTCGTCGACGCGATCGCCAAGCTCTCCAAGAAGGTGAAGAGCGCGGAGGAGATCGCCCAGATCGCGACCCTCTCCGCCAACGGAGACGAGGAGATCGGCCAGATCATCTCCGACGCGATGGACAAGGTCGGCAAGGACGGCACGATCACGGTTGAAGAGGCCAAGACCCTCGAAACCACGCTCGACGTCGTGGAAGGCATGCAGTTCGACAAGGGCTACCTCTCGCCGTACTTCGTGACGGATCCGGAGGCGATGGAATGCGTCCTCGAGAATCCCTACGTCCTCCTCTTCGAGAAGAAGATCTCGAACCTCCAGGACATGCTGCCCGTGCTGCAGTCCGTCGCCAAGACGGGCAAGCCGCTGATGATCATTGCCGAAGAGGTCGAAGGCGAAGCGCTCGCGACGCTCGTCGTGAACAAGCTCCGCGGCTCCTTCCAGGTGTGCGCGGTCAAGGCGCCGGGCTTTGGCGACCGCCGGAAGGCGATCCTTGAGGACATCGCGATCCTCACGGGCGGCAAGCTGATCAGCGAAGACCTCGGCATCAAGCTCGAAAACGTCACGATCGACATGCTCGGCAAGGCCAAGAAGGTCACGGTCGACAAGGACAACACGACGATCGTCCAGGGCCAGGGCAAGAGCTCGGACATCTCCGCCCGCGTCGCGCTGATCAAGAAGCAGATCGAGGAGACGTCTTCCGACTACGACCGCGAGAAGCTCCAGGAGCGTCTCGCCAAGCTCGCCGGCGGCGTGGCCATCATCAGGGTCGGCGCGGCGACGGAAGCGGCGATGAAGGAGAAGAAGGACCGTGTCGACGACGCGCTCCACGCGACCCGTGCGGCCGTCGAAGAGGGCATTGTCCCGGGCGGCGGCGTGGCCTATCTGCGCTGCCAGAAGGCGATTGACGCGCTGGAACTGGCCGACGACGAAAAGGTCGGCGCGCAGATCATCGCCCGCGCGATCGAGGCGCCTCTGCGCAAGCTCGTGAACAATGCGGGCCAGGAAGCGGCGCTCGTGATCGCGAACGTCAAGGCGAAGAAGGGTTCCGAGGGCTACAACGTCCGCACCGGCGAATACGGCGACCTGCTCAAGTGCGGCGTCGTCGATCCGGCCAAGGTCGCGCGCACGGCCCTCCAGAACGCGGCCTCCATCGCGGGATTGCTCCTCACGACCGACTGCATGGTCACCGACATTCCCGAGAAGAAGGACTGCAACTGCGGCAACCACGGCGGTCAGCCGGGGATGGACATGTAATCGGCCGACGCGTCGATGCATCAAGGCGGGGAACGGGGGCGCAGACGCCCCCGTTCCTTTTTTCGCGTCCGAATGGGGGTTGACTTTCAGCCCCCGATAGCGCATAATCTAGAACACGTTGACGGGGTTCCCGAAAGGCAGAAAGAATGGCAGAAGACAAAAACGAAACGACGGACGGGGTCGCGCTCGATTTGAGTGGTCTCGGAGGCTTTGATTTCACGCCGGCCTGGGCCAAAGGCAAGGCGGACGACAAGGCGAGATTCTCCCGTTTTGAAGCGCGTGAAGAGCGTGGGGAACGCGCGGATCGCGGCGGCGGCCGTCGCGGCCCGCGGCCGCCGTCCGAACGCGGCGAGCGGAGCGAACACCGCCGCGGCCCGCGCGAAGACCGTCCGCAACGGACGTTCGTGAAGCCGCTGGACGTCGATGTCCGCATTCTGCCGAACCAGAAGGAACTGGGGACGATCATCCGCCAGATCCAGACGTCGGGGCTGGCCTATTCCGTCAAGCAGCTGGCGCTGTTCTTCCTGGATCATCCGGAGGCCTGTCTGCTGCGCCTCTCGCCGAGGGAAGGTTCGGAAGTCCATTTCCACCAGTGCAAGGCCTGCGGCCATGTCGAGTTCAGCGAAAAGGCGCTCGAAGCCCACATCCTGTCCGGACATCTGGCCGACTACTACGATGTCGAGGAAATCGACTGCGAACCGCCGAAAGGCGTCTTCACCTGCGTGGCGCGCTGCGGTTTGAGCGGCGTCCTGCTGGGGCCGCCGAACCTCCATGGCTACGACGCGCGCATCCGCGACGTCCTTCGCACGAAGTTTCCGGGAATGTCGGAGGAGGCTTTCCGCGCCCGCATCGAGATGGTGCGCGACGCCGAGACCGTGGAGGCGTGGCGCCAGTCCGCCACGAAGAAGACGATTTTCCGGCGCAAGCCCGTCGAAGGCGCGGCTGAAGCCGCGGACGGCGTGGCGGCGGCCCCCGCTTTGGATCGCGAGGCCGCGGAGTTCGAGTTCCGCCGCACAATCGCGGCCAATCTAATGACGACGCCGAAGACGGTGGACCTGACGGCCGAAGCCGCGCTCAAGTCGTCCGACCGTTCGCTCGTTTTCGCCTGCCGCGATGCGCTGAACTGGGAGCGCAAGCGTCCGCGGGACCTGTTCCGCGCGCTGCACGGGGCCTTCCACCACCGGAAACTTGAGTTCTTCCGCGCGAACGGGACGGACGGTCCCGAATTCGTGGTGGCGGTCAAACCGACGGCCCTGGACGTCGCGCATGCGATCCCCGAACTGGGAGAACTTGTCAAATACGTTGCCGAACATCCGGACCAGCTGAAGTCCGCCGTCGTGTCTGCGCTGGCGGGCGGCGACAAGGAAAAGGCCACGGCGGTCCAGACGCATCTGACGTGGCTCGTCGCGAAGGGGCATCTGGTGAACTACAGCATGGGACTGCTGGCGATTCCGGAGGAGCACCCGCGCTATCGGCCGCCGCCGCGCAAACGGGCGAAACCCGCCGCCGAAAGCGCGCCCGCCGCCGAAGCGCCGGCCGAACCCGTTGCCGCCGAAAGCGCGCCCGCCGCCGAAGCGCCGGCCGAACCCGCTGTCGCCGAAAGCGCGCCCGCCGCCGAAGCGCCGGCCGAACCTGCTGTCGCCG
>JBJEWF010000082.1:0-10173 GCA_051884915.1 Kiritimatiellia bacterium | reverse complement strand
GGACGCAGGTCGGCGAGGAGCAGGAGACGAGCGAATTCAGGCTCGATCCCGCCGAACTCGTCTACCGCTACTACCGCATCGAGGGCCGGGTCGGACCCGTTTCGGCTGATCGCCATTGACATTCCGCCCCGATTTTGGTTAAATATCCACTCACACGCGGAATCGGCTGCCGAAGTCGGTTCCCCGCGGCCGGGGCTGGCTCGGGCGCGCAGACGGGACAAATCCCCGGTTCCGGGGCACAAAGCCACAAGAAACAAGGACAGAAAATGCAGAAAAGCACTCGTGGAGTGAACCCGGGCGACGCCCGCAAGTGGTTCCTCATTGACGCGAAGGACGTCGTCCTCGGCCGGCTGGCCGTCGTCGTCGCCAACAAGCTTCGCGCGAAAGATTCCCCCATGTTCGATCCGTCCGTCGACGCCGGCGCGTTCGTGGTCGTGACCAACGCCGCCAAGGTCAAGCTGACGGGCAAGAAGGAGCAGCTCAAGGACTATCAGCGCTATTCCGGCTATCGGGGCGGCCTGAAGCACTTCACCGCCGCCCAGATGCGCGCGTCCCATCCCGACCGCATGATCAAGGAAGCCGTCTGGGGCATGCTGCCGAAAAACACGATCGCGCGCAAGATGATGACGCGCGTCAAGGTTTTCGCCGGCGAGGCCGACAGCGGCATGCTTGCCGCCCAGAAGCCCGAAGTGATCACGCTGTAAGGAGATTTCAAGATGGCTACGAAAGACAAAGTGATTTCCGCCGGAACGGGTCGCCGCAAAACCGCCACGGCTCGCGTGACGCTCGTTCCGGGCGAGGGCAAGTGGATCGTGAACCGCCAGCCGATCGAGGCGTACATCACCTCCGAGGCGCTTCGCTCCTACCTCATGCAGCCGGTTGCCATTTCGGGTTACGACATCTCGAAGGTGGACGTGGTCGTGTTCGCCAAGGGCGGCGGCTGCTCCGGCCAGGCCGGCGCCATCCGCCACGGTCTCGCCCGCGCGCTCGCGGCGGCCGATCCCGCGCTCCGCGCGGCGCTCAAGGCCGAGGGCTGCATGACGCGCGACAGCCGCATGAAGGAACGCAAGAAACCCGGTCAGCCGGGCGCCCGCAAGCGCTTCCAGTTCTCGAAGCGTTAGTCGGAGCATTGCGGCCCGGTTGCCGGGTCGCCGCATGACGACGGGCCGCCTGGAAGGGAGTCCTTCCCGCGCGGCCCTTGTTGTTTTATCCAGGAGCATGGCATGGCATTTGGCTTTTTGAAGAAACTCATTGCGGCCGTCACGGGCAGGAAGCCCGCCGCGGCCGGATCGAAACGGGGCGCGTCGAACAGGGACGGCGCGCGGAAGGGCGAGGGGCGGCATCGCCACGGGCATTCGGGGGCGAAACCCCAGGGGGATTCTCCGCGCCGCGAACCGGGCGCCCGTTCCGGCGAGCGCGGCCGCGGTGCGCGCGACGGGCGCGGCGGCGGGCAGGATCCGCGCGGGACGCAGGGTCCGCGGCGCGAACGCGGGGGACGCGACCGCCGCCGCGAGGGCGGCCGGCGCGACCGCGGTCCGCGGAGCGTCAACACCGCTGCGAACGAAATGCGCCCGGGCGGCGTGATCACGCCCGCGGAAATGGAAAAGCGCCGCGCCGAACACGCGGCCTGGAATCCGGAGAGCTTTGCCGTCGAGGCCGTCGAGGGGAAGATGCGGTTCCACGATTTCGACCTGCCGGCCGAAGTGATGCACGGCATTGCCGACCTCGGATTCCAGTATTGCACGGAGATCCAGGCGCTGTCGCTTCAGAATGCGCTGGACGGGAAGAACATCGCCGGCAAGGCCCAGACCGGTTCCGGCAAGACGGCGGCGTTTCTCGTCGCCATCCTCACGCGCTATCTGCGGACGCCCGACCAGCGCGCGAAGGCGGGGGGATGCCCGCGGGCGCTGGTGATCGCGCCGACGCGCGAACTGGTCATCCAGATCTGCAAGGACGCGGCCGCGCTGGGCAAGTACACGGGGCTGCGCGCCCTGGCCGTCTACGGCGGCATGGATCTTGAGCGCCAGGCGCGCGAGATTCTCGACGCGCCGGTCGATCTTCTGGTGGCGACGCCGGGTCGTCTGCTGGACTTCTGCAAGCGTCCGGCGCGCAGCCTGTTCACGGCGGGTCTGCCGGCGGGCGTGGCGCCGAACAGCCGGGTTCTCGATCTGCGCAACGTCGACACGCTCGTCGTCGACGAGGCCGACCGCATGCTGGACATGGGCTTCATCCCCGACGTCCGCGAAATCATGCGCCGTCTGCCGCCGAAGGAAAAGCGCACGACGATGCTCTATTCCGCGACGCTGACGGACGACGTGATGCGGCTCGCGTCGCAGTGGATGGAGGAGCCGGTCCGCGCCGAAGTCGAGAGCAGCCGCAACGCCACCGATACCGTCCGCCAGGTCGTCTACATCGTCCGCGCGCAGGACAAGTTCAAGGTCCTGTTCAACCACATCGCGCTCCATCCGGACGACCGCGCCATCGTGTTCTGCAACATGAAGGTGACGACGGAGGACGTCTACGAATCGCTGCGGCGGCGCGGCGTGGCGTGCGAGATGCTCTCGGGCGACGTGAACCAGAGCCGGCGTCTGCGCGTGCTGGAGGATTTCCGCGCGGGCAAGATCAAGATCGTGGTGGCCACGGACGTCGCGGGGCGCGGCATTCACGTGGACGACATCGAGTACGTCATCAATTTCGACTTCCCGTTCGAAGCCGAGGACTACGTCCACCGCATCGGCCGCACGGGCCGTGCCGGCAACACCGGCATCGCCATCTCGTTCGCCGACGAGGACGAGTCGTTTGCCATTCCGGAGATCGAGGCGTACATCAAGGAACCCCTGAAGTGCACGATGATCCATGACGACGATCCGCTCCTGAAGCCGCTGGACGTGCTGGCGCGCGGCCAGACGGCCGAACTGAAGCCCGTCGACGAGGCCGCGAAGGCCACGGTGGACGCGCGCGAAGCCGTTACCGAAGAACAGAAGGCCGCCGCCGCCGCGCTGGTGGGCGCTGTGTCTGCCGCCGTTTCCGCACCGGCGGCCGAACGCGCCTGAATGCGGCGACCCGGGGAGGATGACCATGTTTGCCGTTGATTTCCTGTCCAAGCTTTTCGGGGGCCGCAAGAACGGGGGCGCCGCTCCGTCGCCGTCCGCCGGCGCCGGCGGTGGCCGCGGCCGCCGTGGCCGCCATGGCCGCCACGCCGGGAACAGGCGTTCCCAGCCGCCGGCCCAGAAGGAGACCCCGGCCGCGAAGGGGCGTCCGTCCCCGAAGAGTCAGCAGTCCCCGCAGCCGCGCGGACAGCAGGCCGCCGGCGGGTCGTCTCCCAAAGGGCAGAAGAAGGCGCCGAAACAGAACCAGCCGCCGCGGCCGCCGCGTCCGCCGCGCGCGACGCGACCCCAGCCGCCGAAGCCGCAGACGCCCGCCGCCGGTCCGGAACGGCGGACCGCCGCCTCTGGCGCGGCCACGTCTCCGGCCCCCGCGCCCGCCGCAACTCCCGCGCCCGCCACCGCGGCCGGGACGGCTTCTGCGCCCGCGTCCGCCGCAACTCCCGCGGCCGCCGCGGCCGGGACGGCTCCTGCGCCCGCGCCCGCCGCAACTCCCGCGCCCGACGGCGCCCGCCAGTTCGTCTACGTGGTGCGGGCCGACGTCAAGTTCACGGTTCTGGTGAATCTGCTCCGTGCGCATGCGCGCGCCCGCACGGTGGTCTTCTGCAACAAGAAGATGGCCGCCGAGGACGCCCATCGGGCTTTGGCGGTCGAAGGTTTCAAATGCGGGCTGCTCACGGGGGACGTGAACGAGGACGATCGCGCCTACGTCCTGCGCGCGTTCGCGGCGGGCGAGATTCCGCTGGTGGTGGTGACGGACGGGTTCGACGCCGGCATCCATGCGGGCGCCGTCGATTACGTCGTGAACTACGACTTCCCGTATGAGGCCGCCGACTATGTCCGCCGCATCGGCAACGTCGGCACGGCGGAGAATGCCGGCCAGGTGATTTCGTTTGCCGACGAAGACGAGTCGTTTGCCATCCCCGAGATCGAGGAACATCTGGGCGCGCCGCTCGTCTGCCGCATGCTGGCCGAGGACGATCCGCTTCTGGCGTCGCTGGCCGCCGCGCCCGCCGCGGACGGGCCGGACCGGGAGCCGGAGCCGGCGTATGCGCGCATCGAAGGCGGCATTCCCGTGTTCGACGCCCAGGGGCGCGAGGGCCGTGTCGTTCTGGGCGGCGGGACGGATCCCCGTCCGCTGCCGACGTTCGAGACCGCGTTGGACCCGAAAGCGGATCTCAACGAGATCGACGCCTATCTGAAGGCCGCGTCTGGGCAGGGCGGCGAATGGACGGCGACCTGAACCACCAGGTCGGCGGCTTGTCCAGCCCGAGTCCCAGCATGTAGTTGTAGAGGGCCAGTTTGAGGCCGCCGCCAAGGCGCTCCCAGTCGGGCGCGCCCGCCTCTTCGTAGGGGATCTCGTTGCGCGCGAAGGTGGCGGCGGGGAGCGGCGGCACGGAGATGCCGAACGCTTCGGGCGCGCGGGCGATCGGCGAGTGGACCGTGAGCGCAAACCGGTGGAAGAAGGCGGATTGGAGCGTTCCGTCGCGGAACCGGTCGCGGACGTAGCGCAGCGCGCCCATCAGCTCCTTCTCCGTCTGGGTGGGGAAGGCGTACATCAGGTAGGCATGCACGAGAATGCCGGCGCGGGCGAAGTTGGCGAGCGCCGTGCGGGCGGAGGCGAGCGTGATGCCCTTGTTCATCAGCTTGAGCAGGCGGTCGTTCGCGCATTCAAGCCCGCCGGTCACGGCAATGCATCCCGCCCGGGCCATCAGCCGCGCCAATTCGGGCGTGAACGACGCGTCGAAGCGGACGTTGCCCCACCACCGGCAGACGTACTTGCGGCGGAGAATCTCCCTGGACAGGCCGCGCGCCAGGGCGGGCGGAATCGCCTCGTCCGTGAAATGGAACCCGTTCTCGCCCGTCTCCGCCGTCAATTGCATCATGGCGTCGACCAGCGTCTCGGCGCTGGGCGCCTGGAAGCGTTTGATGTAGTCGAGCGTGACGTCGCAGAACGCGCACTTGCGCCAGTAGCAGCCGCGGGCCAGCTGGATCTTGAGCCAGCGGCCGTCGCTCCACAGGCGCTGCATGGGATTGGCGGTTTCGGCGAGGCTGACATACCGGGACAGGTCGAGGCCGCGGTAGGACGGCTTCACGAACGGGGGAACGGCGATGGCGGCGCGCGGCCGCGGCAGGTAGGGGGCGAGCAGGTCCGCCCAGGGACCGTATCCTTCGTCCAGATGGACCAGGTCGAAGAAGCGTTTGACGCGCGGATCGGCGAGCGACCGCAATTCCGTATTGACGTAGCCGCCGCCGAGGACGAGCTGGACGTCCGGCGCGAGGCGGCGGACCGTCTTGGCGATGCGGAAGGCCCCGATGAGGGTGCCGGGGAACGGACACGTCACGCCCACGATGTCCGGCCGGGTTTCGCGCAGCGCGTTTTCGACGTGCCGTTCGAGCAGCCTGTCGACCAGACTTCTGCGGCGAAGCCGCCGGAGAATGGCGCCGAAGTCGGGGACGGCGACGCCGAGATGTTCGGCGTAGCGCGAAAATCCGAAGTCGGGATCGACCTGGTCGCGGATGGCGAGGGCGAGATCGTCGAGATAGAGCGAGCAGCGGAGTTTCGCCCGTTCCGCCGGATCGGGGTCGACGGCAATGCGCTCAAGCTCCGCGAAGGAATCGCCTTCCGGCAGATAGCCCGGATCGGCGAGGGTTTCGGCGTTGTCGGGATCGCGCCCCTGGAGAAAGGCGATGACGTCGTCCGTCAGGGGCTGCTCGCCGCAGGTCCGCAGCACGTCGAGCGCGACGTCCAGGGAGAGATCGCGCTGAAACGCCCTGACGCCCAGCTGGTCCAGCCACCCGACGAGCTGCGGGGTGGCCGGATAGGGCGTATTGAGCTGCACGAATGGCGGCGTGAAAAATAGGACACGAGGGCTGGCCATGATCGGAGGCGACGTTCGGTTCGCGTGCGCACGAGTATACCAAACCTCCGGTTGGGCCGAAACGCAAATCGGGGCTTTATGCTATAATGGCGACATGGAGAAGAACACGTGTTGTGCCGTTCCGTCCGCGGGGGCGGGGCGTCGGGACTTCCTCGCGGGCGGCGCCGCCGCGGGCGCGCTGCTGCTGGCCGGGTGCGCTCCGGCCTCGGAAAAACCGGCGGAAACGGCGATGAGGGCGCGTCTGGGCGTGTGCAGTTGGTCGTTCCGGCTTCCGCTCGAAGGCGTGGCGGCGGAAATGGCGAAGATGGGCCTGACGCGCGTGCATCTGGCGCTCCAGCCGTTCCTGGAGGGCGCCTCCCGCCATGGCGCGGCGGAGGGCCCGGCCGCGCTTGAGAGGGTCAAGGCGCGGCTTGCGTCGGGCGAATGGGCGCTTTCCGCGGTCATGGTCGGCTTCCCGCAGGAGGACTATTCGACGCTTGAGACGATCCGGAAGACGGGCGGCGTCGTCCCCGACGGCGCGTGGGAGACGAACCGGAAGATCGTCAGCGCCGGCGCGAAACTGGCGGCCGAGCTGAAGGCGCCGCTGCTGACGCTCCACGCGGGCTTCCTCGACGAAAGCGATGCGCGGGCGCGGGAGAAATATGCCGACCGCGTGAAATTCATCATCGACGCCTGCGGCGAACAGGGCGTCGCCGTCGCGTTCGAGACGGGGCAGGAGACGGCGGACGACCTGGTCCGGTTCCTGGACCGGATGCCCCATGCCGGCGTGAATTTCGATCCCGCGAACATGCTGCTCTACGGAAAGGGGAACCCCGTTGAGGCCGTCGCCAAGCTGGCGCCGTGGATCCGCCACGTGCACATCAAGGACGCGATTGCGGCCAAGACGCCGGGAACGTGGGGGACGGAAACGCCGTGGGGCGACGGGGAGGTGAACCCGGAGGCGTTTTTCGCGGCGCTGGAGAAGGCCGGATACACGGGCAATTTCGCGATCGAGCGCGAAGGGGGCTGCAACCGCGTGGCGGACATCGCGCAGGCGGCCCGGCGGATTCTCAATGGTCGGGTGGACGACTGTCGGGGTGCAACGAAAGGATGAACATGAAAAGAAGAGAGTTTCTGAAGGCGGCGGTGGGAACCTCGCTGTTCTCGATCGTGCCGGCCGGCGTGCTGCGGGGGGAAACCGCGCCGTCGAACCAGTTGACGCGTGCGCTGATCGGCTTTGGCTGCATTGCGCACAGCGGGAACCACCTTCCGTTCAAGGGCTCGCGCCTGATTGGCCTGTGCGACCCGTACGCGGCGCGCGTCCAGGCCGGTCTCGCGGCGGCGGAGAAAGCGGGCTGGGGCAAGGTCAAGGCCTATGGGAACTTCATGCAACTGCTGGCGGACAAGGACGTGGACATCGTCCACATCTGCACGCCGCCGCACTGGCACGGCTGCATGAGCGTGATGGCCGCCAACGCCGGCAAGGACATCTGGTGCGAAAAGCCGATGACCCGCACGGTGGGCGAGGGCCGGCGCGTGATGGAAGTCGTCAAGGCGAAGAAGCGCATGTTCCGCCTGAACACCTGGTTCCGTTTCCAGGGCGTTTTCTACGGTTTCGGCACGACGGTCGAACCGATCCGCCAGATCGTCGAAAACGGCCTGCTCGGCAAGGGCCCGGTCAAGTGCACGTTCGGCGCGGGGCAGGGCTTCAGCTGGAAGTTCGGCTGGTCCGGCCGCGTGAACGCGTCGCCCGAACCGATTCCGCAGGGCTTCGACTGGGACATGTGGCTGGGGCCGGCGCCCTGGAAACCCTACACGCACCATCGCGCGGGCACCTCCTTCCGCGGCTACTGGGATTACGATTCCGGCGGGTTGGGCGACATGGCGCAGCACTATCTCGACCCGCTCCAGTATGTGCTGTGCAAGGACGAGACGAGTCCGGTCAAGATCGACTACGTCGGCCCCAGGCAGCATCCGGAGGCCGTGGGCCGTTTCGACCGGCTGACGCTGACGTACGACGACGGCACGACGGTCGAACTTGACGGCGACGAGTCGCTGAAGGGCGAACCGCTCCTTCGCGGGTCGAACGGACTCTGCGTCTATCCCAAGGCGAAAGACGGCAAGACGCTCCGGCTCGTGGACCGGAACGGCCGGGAACTCGACGCCGGGAAGATTCTGGCCGAGCTGCCGAAGCCGGCCGCGCAGCAGACGGATTTCATCGACAGCTGCAAGAACCGCAAGCCGTTCGCGCTCAACGAGTCGAACGGCTTCCGCTCCTGCACGATGTTCAATCTGGGCATCGTGGCGGAACGCCTCGGCCGCGGTTTTGAATTCGACCCCGTTGCGCTTCGCGCGAAGAACGATCCGGCCGCCGACCGCTTCCTCTACCAGGGAATGCGCGAACCGTGGCAGACCGAGATGTTCGGCTCAGGCAGGAAAGGTTGAGGGTTTGACAATGAAGAAGATTCTGATGATGGCCGCCTGCGCGGCGTTGGCCGCTTCCGCGGCGGATTCGAACCCGTTTGCCGACTACGGCCCGGCAACGGCCTCCAATGCGGCTTCGCCGATGGCGGCCGAGTTCCAGAACAGGAACGACGACGATCTGGCGCAGGCGACGACGCCGGAGGCCCTGTCGGTCTTCGTCAAAGACGAGACCGCGGCCCGGGACCTGCTTGCGAAGGTGACGTCCGCCTACGCCTCCTGCCCGAAGACGCTTACGGTCGTCGCGGCCGTTTCGCAGCACGTGATGCGGAAGGAAGAGGGCTGTCCCTTCCTGAACGCGCTCGCCTTTTGGCGCCGTTCGCGCGCCGCTGAACGCGGCGTGTGGACGCGGTCTCTGCTGGCGGTGGCCGGCGCGTCGAACGACTACTACGTCCAGATGTTCATGCTGGACCAGCTCCGCTGGTGCGGGATGCCGTGCCAGGCGCCGGCGATTCGCGCCCTGGGTTCGCGATCGTCCGGGGGCGTGAGGGAATTCGCGGACCTTGTGGCGCGCGAACTCGAAGCCGCGGGCGCGCGCTGAGGCGGGTAGCGGTCGTGCCCGCGTTGAGGAAAATCGTCTCGGGCGGCCAGACCGGCGTGGATCGCGCCGGTCTGGACATCGCGCGCGAACTGGGCATCGCGAGCGGCGGATGGGTGCCGCGCGGGCGCCGGGCGGAAGACGGGCTGGTTCCGGCCAAATATCCCAACATGGTCGAGGCGCCGTCGAAGAGCGATTTGTGGCGGACCCGGCGCAACGTCATGGATGCGGATGCCACGCTGATCGTTGCGCGCGGTCCGCTGGAGGGCGGTTCGCTTCAGACGGCCGTGTATGCCGAGCAGTACGGCAAGCCCTATCTCGTTGTCGACCTGCTTCTCGACAGGACGCCGGAGAAGGTTCTGGACTGGCTGAGGACCGTTCAGCCCGGGATCCTGAACGTCGCCGGCCCGCGGGAATCGAAGGCGCCGCTGATTCAGGAAGAGGCCCGCAGGTTTCTTCTTCCCGCCTTCCGGCAGATTCCCTGCGAACGTCCGTTGCGCCAGGGATTCCTGTTCTGACGCCGCCGGGAAGCGCTTCGCGGAATCGGCCTTGTCGCTTCGGGAAATGGATTTTATGGTATAATGGCCTCGTTCCGGGCGGTTAGCTCAGTTGGTTAGAGCAGGACCTTTACACGGTCAAGGTCGGGAGTCCGAGTCTCTCACCGCCCACCAATCCAAGATGCCGAAAGGGAGAAGTCCGCATCTCCCCCTTTGTTTGATGCCTCGTACCTACACAGATTTCTCGCAGCTGTCCAAGGGAATGTTCAGGAAGAGCGACTCCGTGGTGGAAGTCAAGCCGCTGCCGTCCAAGAAGGCGGCGGGGGACGATGCCCTTGCCTATTTCGGACTGAACGCGCCAGAGGCCCCGACACGCGCTCCAAGCGGCGGGGCGGACAACGGGCGCATCCAGTCGCTCGAAGCGAACGTGGCGGCCCTGCGCGCCGAATCTGCGGCTTTGGGTGCGGCAAAGGCGGAAGCGGAGCGCAAATCGGCCGATCTTGAACGGCAGTTGGCCGCAGAGCGGCAGATGCGGGCTTCTGCGGAGGCCGAGCGCGACCGGCTGCGAGGCGAGGTTCTGCGGCTTAAAAGTGGGCTTGAGGATGCCCTCACTGCGCCCGGTACGCAGCCTGCCGAAGCCGAGCGCGACCGGAAAGTGCGGGTTGCCGGCTTGTTGAAACCGCCCATGACGG
>JBJEWF010000081.1:0-10247 GCA_051884915.1 Kiritimatiellia bacterium | reverse complement strand
TCTTCCGCTACCTCGTAAAAGACCTCGCGCAGGTCGATTGCGCGGCATGACATCAGCCACAACACCGTTGACCCTGCATAAAAATCTCGTTGCATCCGGGGGGATTGGGGGAATTGCAATATCTCGTGACGCATTCTGGATTTTCCGCCGTCTCTTTGCTGGTGGGCGGCAGCGCCGACGTCGCGCCACCAGCGGAGCGAATGCGTGAGCAGCTGGCTTCGGCTTCCGCCGCCTCGGCGAACTTGGATCAGCAGATGACGGCATCCGTCATCGTGTAGCCGTCGAGCGAGTTCGCCTTGACCTGGATGCAGACGAATGAGAGCGGGGTGTCCGGTGCCGCGAAGAACTGGCGCTTGGCGGAGGGAGCGATCCTGAGCGCATCGTCAACCGCAAGGGGGATTTCCTCGCCGTCGATCTTCGCAACGCCCTTTCCGGACAGGATGAGATAGATTTCCTCGTTCTGCCTGTGCGCATGCACGAACGGCACGCCCGTGCCCGCGGGCAGGGTGTTGAAACTGATCTCGGCGCCAGTGAGCGCCAGCACGTCATGAAGTTCTGCGCGATCGGCCCTGGACACGTTTGTCTTGCTGTAGTTGTCTGTAATCATGCCGTCTAACTCCTCGATAACCCAACGCGAAGAGATTGTATCATCTTGCGCTGGCCGAATCAATGCGGACACCAGAAGCTGCAATGTCCAACGGGCGGTAAAGGAGCGGGAAGACATGGGGTCCAAAGGGCGGAACGAAAGGACAAATACCGCGTCATGGGACAGGTCGGCGGCGGAAAAGAAATGCCCCCGCCATCCGGGAATCGCGCAGGGCGAGAGTTCCTGCACGATCTGCCAGTCGCAAGACCGACGCCAGGAACGGGAGCCGGCATGGCACGCACACGGCCGCCGGGGACGGACTGGCCGCCGCAAAGGAGCCTGAAAGGCCAGGAATGGCGTGAACGGATCGTCAGCCGAGGCGCGGACATCGTCGCAAAGCCCGGACGCTCGCCCACGGCGCGGGACATCCATCATGGCGGCTTTTCCGGGCAGGGACGTCCCGTATCCTGAAGACGTCCTGCAGCCACATCGAGCACCACAGCCGCCTTGTCGGGAAATGGCATCCAAAAGGAATGGACCTCAACCGGCCGACGAAACACGGAATCCGGCAGATCGAGGACAGGATCGGAACCATTTGCGGAGAATCATCTGACGGAGACGCGGCACGTACTCGCGATTTGCGTCCGGCCCCGGCGGTTTGGGGAGTTCGTGCCGGCCCACCCTCTTTGCACGTCATCCGCTGCCGCGCACCAGAAGACGCGCACTGGAAAAATCACTTCGGCATCGCGCCTGTACGACAAATCCGCCCTGCCCGCGGCATCCCCTTTGGGGATTCCACGACGGCAGGGCGGAAACCGCGGTCGAGCCGCAGGACGGCGTCGTACGCGCGGCTATCTGACGAGATGCATTTCGATGTTCAGATTCCTGCAGAGGTCCTTGAGTTCATCCGCATGGTCGCCGTACATGAGCGCATAGTGGTGTTCCCAACCGTTGGTGATAACCTCTTCGCGGAGCGCGTCGCAACCGGCGTCGAACTTGATCTTGAGCGGCGTACCGCGAACGAACATGTCCGTATCCATGCCTTCGCCCGTCGCCACCAGCATGCGGAAACCGTCGCCATCGCGCGTCTCGCCGAGACGGGCAAGCGTCACGCGACCGGGCTTGAGGGGGAATTCGCCCGTGCACCCCTTCACGCCGCCGCCCTCAACCGTCGCCGAACAGTGGAGTTCCGGCTGATAGCCCGGCTTGCACAACGCGCACGGAGCGGCGCCGCAGTGCCACGCCACGCCATAGTCGCCTTCCATTACGATCATGTCGCAGAAGAACGGCAGATCGTTCGAGAGAATCTGGCCAATGCGCATCATGATGGCGCCGTAGACGTCACCCTCGCAGGCCGTCAGATAGCCATGGTTCGTAAGATGGCCGAGCGTCGAGCAGACGGCAATGCCGTAAAACTCGTTGAGAATCACTTCCGGCCAGCAGCGCATCGCGAAGGTGTCGACGAAGAACTTGTCCTTCATCTTCATCACGGCCGCGATCAGACGGGCGCTTTTCTCCTTCTGGTCGCCGCGCGGACCATCCGTCGGATGCGTCTTCGTATCCGCATCGATGACGGCCATGCCCTTCGCGACTTCTTCGGCCGTGAGATTCTGGGCCGTCGTGAACAGTTCATGTTCGGTGATGATCTTGACTTCCGGACCAAGGCAGCGACGGAGCAGCATCTCGCTCACGCAACTCGTGTAGAAACCCGGCACGCGACCGCCGATAAGGCCGATGCGCATCCGGTGGAGTTCCTTCATCGCCTTCGCCGTATTGACCACTTTCGTGATCTTGTCGGCCGCGTCCCGCGTGCCCGGCTCGGCATGCACGTGGAAATACGGAATATGCAGACGGTACATGTGGTGCGCGTTCATGTTCGCCGCGCAGAAACTGTTGTTCTGCAGACGGCCGCCCTGCGGATCGGGTTCTTTCATGCTCCACAGCACGACCGGCACGTTGAGACGCTGCGCGAACATCGGCGGCACGACGCCGAGGGAGAACGTCATGAAATGGGTGATCAGCAGATCGGGACGCTCCTTCTCGAACTGGTCAAGGAGTTCAATCGCCTCGCCTTCAAGCGTCAGCATGTGGTCCGGGCCGATCACTTCGACGTCCGGAAGGGATTTCAGGAACTTGAGCGCATTTTCGCGCGCCGCTTCGAGCGTGTCGTTCGTCCAGTTGACCTTGGAGAGCGGCATGTAGCCAATTTTGAATGCCATGTCAGTTTTCCTTTTTGAAGAAAGTCCAAAACGATGAAGCCAGTATATCACAAAATCAGATCATGGTGCAAAATCCCGGGATGGGAAAAATTGAAAAATTGAAAAAATTGAAAAACGGAAAAGCCGTACCGTCAAGCGAGCCGATTCGAACTGGCAAACCGTCGAGGCGGAGAGCTGCGGCAAAATTGCCGCGTTCGGCCATGCCCGCGATCCAGGCGTCGCGGTGGCGAAGGAGGAGCGCGTCGTGCCGTCAAGGCCGTTGTACCCGACTGGCGAATCCGTACCATATTTCCCGTGTCCCGCCGGAATCGCGCTGCGGACATCGTGTCGACGGAAGAGTGATTCGGGCTTGCCGCAACGGCGACGCCCGAAAATTCCTGAATTGTCCATTGCGCAGGAGGGGAAAGAGGAAGTGGGGAAGCGGGATGGGGCGCAGGCAAGAAAAGCGCGTTGTAAAGTTTATATAAACTTTACAATGGCCCTTGCCTGGGCGAATTGCAATCTGCTTTAAATCCGGCCATGATGGCACAGCCGAGCGGCTGCAACCGCGATTCCGGACCGCAGGGAAAGAAAGAATGCGCGGCGGCATCCCGTCCGCCGGGGAACGCATGAACGCCCGGGCAGGCCTCCAGAACCGCAAAACACGCCACCTGATTTTCCGCGGCGGCGATTTCAGAACGGCAGTTTCAGGCGCATCTTCTGTGCACTGTTTACAATGAACGGGAAAGGAGCACAGGCAAGAAAAGCGTATTGTAAAGTTTATATAAACTTTACAATGACCCTTGCTTGGGCGAATTGCAATCTGCTATAATCCGGCCATGAGGCGAAATGACGATTTGCGGCCGACGCTTTGGCGGACGGTTCGGGCGGTTCTGAACGAACAGCGGCTCCGGTTGTTGCGGGACGTATTCGCCCACGACGGAGAGTTCTACGTCCGACAGGTGGCCAAGAGGGCGGGGCTGGACGATCCGATTGCGAGTATCTATCTGCGGCAGATGAATGCCCGCGGGCTATTGGGCGTGCGGCGGGACCACGTTCGGGTCTACTACAATACGATGCCCGACCGTTCCCTGCCCGAGGCGGTGGCGTTTCAGGCCGCATTGCGCGCCAGTCTTGCCGGGAGACTGGCCAAAGGATGGGAACTGCGCCTGATGACGGTGTTGCGCGGGTTCTCGCACTTCAACCGGTTGACCATTCTGCGGCGATTGGCCGAAAGCCCGGCGAACCATGTCCAGCTGAGCAGAGCGGCCGGCATCTGCGCCAAGAGCGTCTACCACCATCTCCGCTATCTCCGTTGTGCACGGCTGGTAGATGCGACTACCAGGGACGGGGAAGACGTTTTCGCCCTTGTCCGTCCCGAGAACCCCGTTGCCGCCTGTCTGCTGCGGATTCTCCTGGCGGACAAGTTTGCGGAGACGGTCTACTCCAACCCCGGGTCGGAACGCCGCATGGATCGTGCGGAGAAGGCGTTCCCGCGACGGCGGGACACTAGGGGAAGGGATGCGGACGGACGCTGACGAAAGGGAAGACCGCGTGCAATCGCAGTCGCAAAACACCGGACGGGAAGCGCTCCACGAGCATGGAATCCGCGGCGTGATGCCATTTTACATTTTATAAAAACTTTACAATGAAGACACAGAACTTGGCGCAATTTGATTTCAGATTTTCGGCGGATGGCGGGTTTCCTGCCGAAGGGAGGATGTGCAGATGACACGCGGGAAAAAGGCCAGACGGTTTTTCACGGTCCTGTGGGTTGGCGGCGTGCTGGGACTCCTCGCATGGGGCGGTTCCGATTTGGCGATTCGCAAAATGGCGGCGGGGCGCGTATACGGTCCGGCGGACATCGCTTCAATGCCCGAAACGCGGGCGGCGGTCGTGCTGGGATGCTCACGGACGTTTCCCAGCGGCGCCGACAATCTCTACTTCACACGGCGGATCGCGGCGGCCGCCGAACTCTACAAGGCGGGCAAGCTCAAATGCCTCGTCGTCAGCGGCGACAACCATGTGAAAGGGTACGACGAGCCGACGGACATGAAGGAAGCGCTTGTCGCGGCGGGCGTACCGGCCGACCGCATCGTCTGCGACTACGCGGGCTTCCGCACCTTGGACTCCATAGTCCGCGCCAAGGAGATCTTCGGGCTTGACCGGTTCATCATCGTCTCCCAGCCGGCGCATGTGCGGCGCGCCGTGTTTCTCGCCCGCAGTCTCGGCGCCGATGCCAGCGGTTACGCGGCGGCAGACGTCATCGGGTGCAACTTCCTCAAGACGACAATCCGCGAGCAGTTCGCCAAGATAAACGCCGTTCTTGACGTCGTCATCCACCGCCAACCGAAATACCTCGGCTCCAAAGAGGTCCTGCCCGATGCCTGAATTGCCCGAAGCCGAAATCGTGGCACGTGCGCTGGATCGCGCGGTGCGCACGCGGAAAATCACGAAAGTCGCGACCTTCGCGCCGAAACTGCGCACGCCGCTAGCCCCGCTCCGCACCGCGAAACTTGAAGGGCGGCACATCACCGGCTGCCGCCGCCGGGCGCGCTACGTGGTCGCGGATCTCGACGATGGCCGCGCCCTCGTCCTCCATCTCGGCATGAGCGGGTCCGTGCGCGTCGAGGAACCGACAACGGAGCGGCGCAAGCACGACCATGCAGAACTGACGCTGGATGACGGGCGCGTGATCCGCTTCAACGACCCGCGGCGATTCGGCAGCCTTGACGTGCAGCCGTGCGGAACCGACGGCTGGCCGGAGAGTCTTGCGCGTATCGGCGTCGAGCCGCTCTCGGAGGCGTTCACGGGCGACCTGCTTTTCAGAGCCTCGCGCGGGCGCAGACTGTCCGTCAAGGAACTCGTCATGTCCAATGCCGTCGTCACCGGCATCGGCAACATCTACGCTGCGGAAACGCTCTTCGCCTGTGGCATCCGCCCCCAGCGGCGCGCGGCCCGTCTGACCCGTACCCAGTACGACGCGCTCGTCCGCGAAGCCAAGCGCATCCTCGCGCTCGCCATCGAATGGGGCGGCACGTCCATCCACGACTTCAGGCATGTGGACGGGACGGAGGGGCAGTTCGTCCAGAAACTGAAAATCTACGGACGGCCCACGTGCCCCGACTGCGGCGCCAAAGTCGCGAAGATCCTCCTCGGCGGCCGCATGAGCTGGTATTGTCCCGCCTGTCAGCGCTAGCCGCACCGGGTTCCGCCCGTCAGTTCCGGCGAACGACGACCGTCCGGCAGGCGAACGAGGCGGCGCGCCGATTCCAGTCCTTCAGGAACGCGAAGTAGTCGGGTGAAAGCATCGTCGCCCTCTCGCGCCGGCTCCGACGCGTCACCGTCACGACAAGGCGTTCCCCCTCGACGCGCGACGTGACCTCGTGTTCCAGCCAGATCTCCGCCGCATCGAGCGGATTGCGGAGCGTGAAGGCGTCGGGCAGCCGCTCCACCGCCGTCCATCCTTCCGGGAACACGATTTCATAGACGTCCACGTTCTCGTTCCTGCCGCCAATCGAAATCGGCGATTTCCGCAGCGGGCCACCCAGCGAAAACAGCGCCTCGTCGAAATCGGGAATTCGCACCGTCATCACGTCGCCGTCGATTTGCGCGTACGCATCCACATAGGCGGAAAAAGCCAGTTCCGCCGGATACGATTCCGTGTCGGTCGTCAATTCCGACGTCGCCGTGGCATTCTGGGCAATCCGTCCCACCAGCTGTTGATGATAGCGGCTCCGCTTCTCCGGCAGCATCTCCTCGAAACGTTTGCGGAATCCGCCAACCCCCGCACCCCAAGTCAGATTGCTGACATCGAAGTCTGCCGCGCCGTTTTCACGCAACGAAATCCGGCAGTGTCTCTTCTCCCTGGCATACCACGCCGCGTCCGTCCCCTCGCCAATGACGCCAAAACGGTCCGACTCCAGATCATAGAAGGAACTGCCGAGGCTGGAACTGGCCTCCGGCGGCGTGTATTCGTTCTCCCCCGCCAGCCAGAATGTCCGCATCGTCCGGAAGAAGGGAATCCGGCCTTCAGTCCATGTGGCACGGATGACAAGCGAGTCCCAAGACGCCGGGCGCGGCACGGCACGGCGTCGTTCGGGCGTCTCCCGGTATCCGCGCGCATCTTCAGCGGACAGGACAAACGAGCAATCGAATCCTGCCCCCTCAAGCAGCGCGAAACAGACATTCATCCGATCGGCTTTCGACGCGTACGAATCGGCCAGCGCGCGGTCGGGCGGGGAGAACGCCCGATCAAAAGGCAGTTCCGCCAGGCCAGGTCCCGCCGTCCGCAGATGCGTCGCCAGATACTTGCGAACCGCCCCGATCTTCGCCTGCGGCGTTGGGCAATTTTTCGCCAGTTCGGCGCCCAGCCGACGCGTCGTCCCGGAGCCGGCCGCGCGGGCGTTCGCCAGCGCCCCCGCCAACGCTCTCCCGTGGCTCGCCCAGTCGGCCGCCGAGACGGAAAAGGTCGGCCGCCACTTTGCGATCGGGGGCTGTGAAGGCTCGTCGGGCAGCCGCTCGGGATTCGACCAAGACCAGCGGTAGAGTCCGTTCGTGCCCGTGTGGCGCAACCCCTTCTCGCGCCAGCGAAACGGCAGACCCTCCGGCACGTGAAATTCGAAACTCTCAAAACCGTAAGGCTCGGTTCCGCCCGCATAGGACTGGGCGGCATAAGCCGTCGCCGCATTCGTGACCGTATGGACGACCACGTAGCGGATGACGCTGCCGATTTCGACGCCCGGCAGATTCGCTACGAGAATCCTGGACGACGGATAGCGTGGCGCGGAAGCCGCCCAGGCGCAATCCATCGTGTTGAGTTCCTTCGCCGTCACCGCGAAGACCTTTCCGTTGGCATTGGAAACGGTGGCCGACACCAGTTCGACCGCCTTCACCGATGGCGCGTAGGGAAATTTCAGTTCCGCCGAAGACTTCTTGCCGCGGTAGGTCAGGATTTCCTTCTCCACCCGATTCGTCTCGACCCAGGACGTGGGCGACGCAAAATGGACGACCGTCTCGGACCGGCGGATGCGGACATGCGCATTCTCGTTTTCCCTGCGGGCGAAGAGGGGGCTTTCCCGCTCCGCCGTTTCCGTCTCCTGCCGAAGGCCGCGAAGGACCTGGTAGGACGGCGCGTCGAAATCGACTTCATCCACCAGCATCCGCCGCGAAGCCGTCAAGACGCCCGACGTGCAGACGACGGTTCGCGCAAACGAATAGCCGTTCGTGCCGATGGCGCAAGGGGACGGAACGCAAAGCGGCCCGCCGACCGAATCGCCCAGCGTCAGCGCGAGCGTTTCGTCCGTTCCCGCCGTCACGGGAAGCTCCAGGGGGAAACGCCGTTTCTCCAACGACGTATTTTCATCGAGAAGGCTGTTGACGACGCTGAAGGACTTCGTGATCAACGGCAGATGAAGCGCGTCCCGCGTCTTTCCGCGCAACAGCGCCTCGGGCAGACGCGCCACCGTCTTGACGGTCAGGCGCGTCTCCGTATCGCGCAAATCCACCGGCTCCACGGTCCATGACAGGAGTTCCGCGCCGGGAACGACGCCGCGAAGAATGGTCTCGAACGTCCGCCGCCGTTCGTCGGGCGTCCGCTTCAACAGCATCGGGCGCATCATCGTGTCGTTGATGCCGTCAAACGCATACCGCGTCGTCAGCAGGATCGCGCCATCGGCGGACAGCGAGCCTTCCGAGACGACCGTCAGCAGATTTTCCATGACGCTCCTCGCCGGCGACGTCCGCAGCGGCTTTCCCGCGGGGTGCGCCACCAGATAGGACTTGTTCGCCAGATAGGCCGGCAGCAGATCCTTCGTCGATTCGTCCGTCGCGTCCATCAGGATGAAACCGGACGCCCCGGGATCCTCAACCGCCGTGATCGCGTGATTGAAGAAGGGCATCGGAACGTCCGGATCCTTTTTCGCGCCGACGTGGATCAGAACGGGATAGGCGGGGAAGCCCGCAATCCGCAACAGCGCGGCCAGCAGGGCCGCCTTGTCACGGCAGACGCCATAACGCCTGCCGAACGTCAAGTCGACGTCGTGCGGTTCGTATCCGGGCGAATCGTCCTCCATGGTCAGGCCCATGTAGCGGATTTCCTGGGACACGAAGCGGAAGATCGCCCGGATCTTCCCGAGCGGCGTCGGACAATCCGCGACCAGTTCGGCAACCGTGTTGGTCATCGCCGGCGTCGTCTTCTCCATGTGCGGCAGGCAAAGCGACCAGTACCATCGCGAAACCGTCTCCCAATCGGGCAGCGTCGAAAGGCGAAGCGACTGGACGCAGGAGGACAGCGGCGGCATATTCGGTTCGGCGAACGCCTGCGGCACGTCCCGGGCGATCCATTTCAGCAATTTGCGGCCCTGCCCAAGGTCTTCGTCCGGCGCCCGCGTGCAGGTTTTTTCAAACGGATGGCGGACAACCGCATGGACGACCGGGCGGCCAGCGGGCTGGTCGACGGAAATCACCGTCGAAAGAATCGGCGCCGTGTATTCAAGCGCGCTGACATCCGCCCAGGCACCCTTCATCCGCGCCTTGAACTGCCGCCGGCAGAATCTGACGTGTCTCGTCTCCCCGACAGCCAGACCGGGAACCGCACAGACCACCTTCCTGTCCATGGGATCGACGATGTTGGACCCCATCGCCGAATTGTCCGTTGCGACTTTCATCGTCCTGGCGAAATCGACAGTCCGAATCTGGCCATTCGTGCCGACAATCTCGACGCACTGGATCGTCGCGTCGCCATAGCGGGCATCGAAATCCAGCGTAACCGATGCCAGCGAACGGCGCCCCTTCTCCGTCAGGGCCTTCATCCACTCGTCGTCCCAGACCACGTTGGAGCCGTCCGGTTCGTACGCCGTGTGGATGCGATCGTCAATCGTCACCGTATCGGCGTCGGGGAAGCGCCTGGCCGTTGCCTGCCCGGCCGCCGCAACGACCGTCGGAACGTCCGCCCGATAGCGCATCGGCATCTCCGGCGCCGGCTCGGCGCCCGACGCCACGCAAGCCGAAGCCGCCACCGCCAGGACAACTGTCAATCTCATGCTCGCCGCTCTACTGGAAATGGGACACGATGACGAGGGACGGGATGTCCGTCATTCGCCATCCCCCAGATGGAACCTCACGCCCAGATCGAGTTTGCCCGAAACGGGCGCTGCGACCGTGAAGAGAATCTGCCGGCAGCCCTTGTTGTCCGAATCGTAGTCGTGCGGCCCTTGGGCGGGCGCAACCGTCCACGGCGCCGTCTGCGCGCCACACGCCTCCAGGCGGATCGACTTGCCGTCTTGCCTCAGGACAAGATCTCCACCCTTCCGCTCGACTTCGGCGCGCGTCATCATCGCCCAGCGAACCGCGGCCCCGGCCGGCACGCCCGACAGCGAATCGCGGAGTTCGTATCGGGTTCCGTCCATCGTCATGCTTCCCGTGCGCACGACTGTCGTCGCGTTCGTGTAGAGGTCGGACAG
>JBJEWF010000080.1:0-118102 GCA_051884915.1 Kiritimatiellia bacterium | reverse complement strand
GCGACGGTCGAAGCGGCGGTGGACGAGGTCGGTTTTGCCGATGCGCAGGTCAAGGAGGTCATCGGCGGCAGCGCGGCGGAATACAATGCGTTCAAGGCGTGGGCGCAAGGGGTCGCCGGCGGCGAGGAGGCGGTGATGGAATCGAGCCATGCGGCGGCGTCCTACCTGCTCGGCGCGGCGGCGCTGTTCGAGAACGAGCCGACGGTCGAAATCGGCAAATTCGCCCTTGGCGCGTCCGGCGGCGCCCTGGAGGTCGAGGTGATCGTCAAGGACGGCGCGAGCCAGGTCAAGGTCGCGGCCGCGAACGTCGCGGCGATGTTCGAGGCGACGAGCGATCTGGGCGACTGGACCGGCGCGGCGGCGCTCACGCCCGAGGTCACCGTCAACGGCACGGACGCGAACGGCACGATGTCGTTCACGGTCGTGCTCGGCGACGGCACCGCCCCGCGCGCGTTCCTGCGCATCCGGCAGTAAGCCGGATGGCGCGCGGGACCGGCACGCCCCGGGGTCATGTCCTGGCGGGACCTGTCCCCGATACACGCCGGGGAACGCCACTTTTCTCGCATTGCGGGTTGACAGGGCAAGGAAAACGGCTATAATCTCCATCGTCCGAAAGGGTGCGTGTCGGTACGGCGCCCTGGGGCGCCCCGTCTGGCGCGAAGACGAACGAATCGATGGCAACTGAACTTTCTCGGGTTTCCGTTCTTGTCGTGACCTATCGGGGTGACGATCTGCTCGCGGCTTGTCTCGATTCCCTTGCCGCCGTCGATCCGGACGGCGAACTTGAGATCGTCGTCGTCGACAATTCGCCGGCGGAATCGACGCGGCGCCTCGTCGTCGGCGGGTCTGGCGCGGCGTCCCGCCGGTATGTCGCCTCGCCGGTCTGCCGCAACGGCCCCTTCGGCAACTCCGGCTTCGCCGGCGGCAACAATCTCGGCTGGCGCCACTGCACGCGTCCGCACGTGCTTCTGATGAACAACGACACCAAGATTTTCTCGGCCGATTCCATCGCCATTCTGTCGCGTTTTCTCGACGCCAATCCCGCCTGCGGCGCGGTTCAGGGCAAATTGATCCTGCCGAACACCGGCAACTTGCTCGGCGGCGCGGGCGGCGCCCTGTCGCCGTTCGGCTTTCAGTTCGCCTACGGTTTCATGACGCCCGACGGGCCCGCCTTCGACCGCGCGTACCCCGCGTTCTCGGTTTTCGGCGCGTTCATGATGGTGCGTGCGGAGGCGGTGCGGGCGGCCGGCGGATTCCTTTTCCGGACCCATTTCTGGAGCTACTACGAGGAAACCGATCTCTGTCACCGGCTGTGGCTGGCGGGCTACGAGGTCTGGTATGCGCCGACGCCGCCCATCGCCCATTATCTGGGCCGCACGTCCTCCAAGTTCCCGCGCGCGGCGGTGATGAAACGGTATTTGGGCAATCAGTACTATTCGCTCAGCGTCTGCTGCGGTCCCGTTCTGCGGCTGTATCTGCTGCCGGCATTCTGCCTTGTCCTGGTCGCCTGGGGGACGCTGCAGATGCTCCGCGGACGCTTTGCGCTCGGTCTGGCCGGCTGGTCGGCGGTGTTGACCGGCTTTCGCCGGCGCAAGCGCATTCTTGCCGGACGGCGCCAGATCGCCCGATTCCGCCGCAGATCCGATTGGCGGCTGATGCCGAAGATCATGCGTCTGCCCTCGCCGCTGTCCATGCTTCGCCAGGCCTCCGGCGGCTGACCGGTCGCGGGCGTGCCCGTGCCGGAACGTGCGCTCCGTCTTGCCGCCGCCTCCACGCATCCCCGCCGCCTCCGCGTCCTCGCGCACCCGGCCGGACACGGCAATTTCCGCGGAGGGGGTCTGGGCGTCCAGAATGTGCTATAATGACCGGGATTCCGGAAAGTGATGGTCGCGTGCGGCGTCCGAATGGATGCCGGACGCATGCTTCAAGGAGAGAAAGAGCATGAGAAAAGTCGTTTGGGCGGCGGTGGCCGCATTCTGCCTTGCCGGCGTTTCCGCCGAGGGGCCGCGGGTCGCGCGGCGCAAGCCGCTGACCGCGAACGTGGGCATCGTGAGCGTGGGGCTGGACACCTACTGGAAGCAGTGTCCGGGCCTGTACGAGGACATGGTCAAGAAGGAGGGCGTCTTCGCGCAGAAGGTCGGATCGCACCAGGTGAAGGTGACGCGGTTCGGCCTCTCGGACAATCCGCAGAAGGCGCATGCCCTGATTCCCGCGATGAAGGCGGCCGACCTCGACCTGCTGTTCGTCGACATGGTCACCTACGCGACGAGTTCCACGTTCGCGCCGTTCGTCCGCGAGCTGGACGTGCCGATCGTGCTCGTGGCGCTGCAGCCGGACAAGCGGCTCGACTATGAGCGCGCGACCATCTACAAGCAGCTCTACAACGACGACCTCTGCTCCGTGCCGGAGTTCACGGGCGTGGCCATCCGCTACGGCCGCCCGGTGGCCGACGTCGTCATCGGCCTGCTTGACGGCGACGCGAAGGCCGACGAGGAAATCCGCCAGTGGTGCGCGGTGGCGCACGTCCTCCACGATCTGCGCCGGGCGCGCTTCGGCCTGATGGGGCACGTCCTCGAAGCCATGTACGACATGCAGGTCGATCCGACGGCCGTCTGCCGCACGTTCGGCTGTCATGTGGCGCTGTGCGAACCCGACGAGATCCTGCCGTTCTACCGGACGCCGGACGCCGCGGCGGTCGCGGCGATGAAGACGCGCATCCTCGGGTTCTTCGACACGCCGGATCCCGTGTCCGATCCCTGGACGCAGAAGCTGACCGACCACGACCTCGACGTGGCGGCGAAGGCCGCGGTCGCCCTGGAGAAGTTCATCGAGAAGCGGCAGCTCGACGGTTTCGCCTACTACTACGAGGGGGAGCCGGAATCGATGACGCGCGAACTGGTGACGAACTTCATCGTCGGCAATTCGCTGCTGACGGCGGCCGGCTTCCCGATGTGCGGCGAATTCGACCTGAAGAACTGCGTGGCGATGATGATTTTCGACCGTCTGGACATTGGCGGCTCGTTCGCCGAATTCCATCCGATCGATTTCGAGCGCGACACGGTGCTCGTGGGCCACGACGGGCCGCACCACCTGAACATCGCGGCCAGAAAGCCGGTTCTCCGGTCGCTGAAGAAATACCATGGCAAGCCCGGCAAGGGGGCCGGCGTGGAGTTCAACATCAAGGAAGGCCCGATTACCATGATGTCGCTCGGGCTCACGGCGGACGGCCGCTTCAAGTTCATCATCGCCGAGGGCGAATCCCTGGCCGGTCCGATCCCCCCGACGGGCAACACCAACACGCACGGCAAGTTCCTGCCGGACGTCCGCACGTTCCTGCGCAAGTGGGCGATGGAGGGGCCCACGCACCACTTCGCCCTGGGCGTCGGACACCACGCCGGCGAACTCAAGAAACTCGCCGGCGCCCTGGGCATCGAGGCGGTGGTCGTGACGCCGGAGCGGCAGGAGACGGGAGACGGGAAATGAAGAAGAAGACGGCGGCTGTCGAGGCGTATGCGAAGGCGTACATGGCCTTTCTGGCGGTGGCGAAGACGGAGCGCCGGGCGTATGGCGAGGCCGTGCGCCTGCTGGAGGGGTGCGGGTTCAGGCGGCTGGAGGACGTGAACGCGCTCAAGCCCGGCGACAAGGTCTACCGCGGCTGCCACGGCAAGACGCTGTTCGCCGCGGTGGTCGGCCGCGCGCCGGCCGTCGAGGGCGTCCAGGTCGTGGGCGGCCACACGGACGCGCCGCGGCTGGACCTCAAGCCGAAGCCGATTCTTGAGAAGAAGGGCGTCTTCTACTTCGACACGCACATTTACGGCGGCATCAAGAAATACCAGTGGCTGGTGCTGCCCCTGGCGCTCTACGGAACGGTCGTGAAGAAGGACGGGACGTCCGTCGAGATCGCGATTGGCGACCGGCCCGCGGACCCGGTCTTCATGATCAGCGACATTCTGCCGCATTTCGGCAAGGACCAGCTGGAGAAGAAGGTCAAGGACGCCGTGGCGGCGGAGGACATGGACGTCATTGCCGGCCTGGGGCCGATCGGGGACGTCCTCCGGACGCGCTACGGCGTGGCGGAAGACGACCTCCTGAGCGCCGAACTGGAGATCGTCCCGGCCGGCGGTCCGCGGGAGGTCGGCCTCGACCGGGCCCTGATCGCCGCCTACGGCCACGACGACCGCGTCTGCGCGTTCGCGGGCCTGAGCGCGCTGATGCAGCTCGCGGACAAGGGCGGCGTCCCGTCCAGGACCTGCGCGGTCGTGCTCTGCGACAAGGAGGAGATCGGCAGCGTGGGCGCCAGCGGCATGGAGTCGTCGTTCTTCGAGAACACGCTGGCGGAACTGATCGACCGTCAGAGCCGGACCGCGCGCGACATCGACGTGCGGCGGGCGCTGGAGCGTTCGCAGATGCTGAGCGCCGACGTGTGCGCGGCGAGCGACCCCCATTTCCCCGACGCCGACTCCGTGGGCAACGAGGCGCGGCTGGGCAAGGGCCCGTGCGCGATCAAGTACACGGGATCCGCCACGAAGAGCGGCGCCTCCGACGCGCGCGCGGAGTTCGTCGCCCAGGTGCGCCGGACGCTCGACGGCGCCAAGGTCGCGTGGCAGATGGCCGAACTGGGCCGGGCCGAAAAGGGCGGTGGCGGAACGATCGCGAAATGCATGGCGCGCTTCGGCATGGACGTGCTCGACTTCGGCACGCCGCTGCTCAACATGCACGCGCCGTGGGAACTGGCCGCGAAGGAGGACTGCTATCAGACCCGGCAGGCCTATCTGGCTTTCTTCAGGACTCGGGATTCGGAACGATGCGCAAGATAACGATGGAATACCGCGTGCCGTATGCGGACACGGATCAGATGGGCGTGGTCTACTACGGCAACTACCTGACGATTTTCGAGCGCGCGCGCACCGAGCTGATGCGTGCGTGCGGCTACACCTACAAGCAGTGCGAGGCGGAAGGGTGGATGCTGCCGGTCGTCCATGCCGAGGTGGACTACCATCGTCCGGCGCATTACGACGATCTGCTGGAGGTCTCCGCCTGGTGCCGGGCGCATCGGGGCGTCCGCATCGAGATCGCCTGCGAGGTCCGGACGGGCGGCCGGCTGCTGGTGGAGGGCTTCACCCGGCACTGCTTCGTGTCGACGGAGACCTTCCATCCGGTTCCGCCGCCGGAGGCGTTCATCGCGCTGCTGGAGAACGAATGATCATCCCCGTGTACGATCCCTGCCGGCCGCTGGCCCGGCCCTCGCTCTACGACCTCTCGCGTCCGCTCGAAGTCGAGGTCGGGTGCGGCCGCGGCCGTTTCCTGACGGGGCGTGCCGCCCGGCATCCCGAATGCGAGTTCCTGGGCATCGAGCGCATGCGCGCGCGCGCGAACGCCTTCGACGCGAAGACGCGGCGGCTGCGGCTGGACAACGCGCACGTCGTCCGCCTGGAGGCCCTCTACACGTTCTGGTATCTGCTGCCGGCGCACCATGCGCGCCGCGTCTGGGTGTTCTTCCCCGATCCCTGGCCGAAGCGGAAGCACCATTCGCACCGCCTGTTCGGCCCGCTCTTTCTGACGGCGCTGTGGAAGCGCCTCGAAATCGGCGGCGACATCCAGTTCGCGACCGACCATGAGGAGTATTTCCGCGCGGTCGAGGGGTGTTTCGCGCGGGACCGGCGTTTCGCGCGCACGGACCCGGCGGAGCGGGGGCCCGGGGAATGGACGGAATTCGAGACGCTGTTCCGCGGCCAGGGGCTGCCGATCCACGCGGCGGCCTGGCGGTCGCTGCCGGCCGACGACGCGGAACTGGAGCCGCTGGCGATCCGGCCGGAAGACGAGCCGCGCGCCGGCGTTTTCCGCCGCGAATGCCGGGGCCGGGAATGGCGCGAGGCGCAGAAAGCGGAGCAAGAAGCATGAAAGCAGTCGTTGTGTTGAGCGGCGGACAGGATTCCGCGACGTGCCTGGCCCTTGCGGTCAGGAAGCATGGCGCGGCGAACGTGGCGGCGATCACCTTCCGCTACGGGCAGCGCCATCAGCTGGAGACGAAGTACGCGCGCCGGCTCGCGAAGCGTTTCGGGATCGCCCGGCACCAGGTGGTCGCGCTTGGCTTCTACAAGCGGCTGACGACCAACGCGCTGATGGATCCGTCGGTTGCGATCGAGACGCGCGCGGGGGCGTCCTGCCCGACGACCGTCGTGGAGGGCCGGAACGCGTTCTTCCTGCTCGCGGCCTCCGTGTGGGCGAAGTCGCTGGGCGCGACCGACGTCTACACCGGCGTCTCCGAAGCGGATTCCTCGGGCTACCCCGACTGCCGCGAGGCGTTCATCCGCTCCCAGCAGCGGACGATCCGCCTGGCGCTGGAGTGGCCGATCAGGATCGTGACGCCGTTCATCCGCATGACGAAGGCCGAAGAGTGGGCGCTGGCCGACAGGCTCGGCATCTTCGAGCTGATCGCGAACGAGACGGTGACGTGCTACAACGGCATCGCCGGCAAGGGCTGCGGGACGTGTCCGGCCTGCCGGCTGCGCAATCGCGGATTGGAGGAATACCTTGCTCACCGTCACTAAATCCGTCAAATTCGACGCGGCCCACGTGCTGACGAACCACCAGGGGCTGTGCAAGAATCTCCACGGCCACACGTATCGCGTGGAAGTGAGCGTGACGCAGCCGCCGGAGTCGACCGACGACATGGTCATCGACTTCAAGGACCTCAAGCGCGTGTGCGAGGAGGTGATCCTGTCGCGCTTCGACCATGCGTTCATCTACGACCGTTCGTCGGCCGGCGAATGCGAGATCGCGGCGGTCGTGCTGAAGAACGGGATGCGGACCGCCGCGATTCCGTTCCGGTCGACGGCGGAGAACCTGGCGCGCTACTTCTTCGGACAGCTGGCGTCCCACATCCGCGGGCTGTCCGCCGTGCGCGTCTACGAGACGCCGGATTCATGCGCGGAGTACCGGACATGAGCCTCTTTCGCCTGCATGCCATTTTCAGTTCCCTCCAGGGCGAGGGGCGCAACGTCGGGCGTCCGGCGACGTTCATCCGCTTCTCCTCGTGCAATCTGGCCTGCGCCTGGTGCGACACGCACAAGAGCGAGCGGATGGTGCTGAGCGAACGCCAGATCGTCGGGAAGGTCGCCGCGGAAGGGGTCAAGTCGGTCATCCTCACCGGCGGCGAGCCGTCGATCCAGCCCGATCTGGACGTCCTCGTGCGCGCGCTGAAGGAGGACGGGCGTTGGGTCGCCCTGGAGACGAACGGCGTGCGCGCGCCGGCCTGCGCCGACCTGTTCGACTACGTGGCGGTGTCGCCCAAGGGCGACTACCCGTCGCGCTATCTCGACGCGATGATGCTGCGAAAGGCCGACGAAGTGCGCATCGTGGCGACCTCCGAGGACCTGCAGCCGTTCTGCGAGGCGATGCGCGCGCGCATCCAGGCGACCGACTACTACATCTCGCCGCTGGAGGACAAGTCGGGCAAGATCCACTACCGGCGGGCCGTGAATCTGCAGACGCGGCTGAACCGGAAGTCGCCGGAGCTGCTGCCGCCGTGGTCGCTTTCGATCCAGATGCACAAGGTCCTGGGCATCCGCTAGGCGGCGGGAGGGGGGAACATGCTGGAAGAACTGCTTGCGAAGTACGCCGACCCGGTCCGCTATCTCGTCGTTCCGGGCGGCCTGCGCGACGTCCACGTCCATTTCCGCGATCCGGGGACGCCGGAGGCCGAGACCCGCCGGACGGGCGCCCGCGCGGCGGCGGCGGGCGGCTTCACCTGCGTGACGACGATGCCCAACACGATTCCGGCGGGGGACTCGGCCGACTGGGTGCGCGAACAGGCCGACGACCGCTCTCTGCCGGTCCGGATCCTGCCTGCGGCCTGCATCTCCCGGGGACGCCTGGGGCGCGCCGTCGCGGATCTCGAAGCGCTGGCGGCGGCGGGGGCGGCGGCCTTTACGGACGACGGGGCCTTCGTGGACGACGCGGCCGTGATGGAGGCGGCCATGTTCCGCGCGGCCCGGCTCGGCAAGACCGTGATGCAGCATGCCGTCGTGCCGGCGCTCCTGGGGCCGGGCGTGATCCGGGATTGTCCGGCGGCCCGCCGGTTCAACCTGCCCGCGATGCCGCCGGCGGCGGAGATCGAGGCGGTCCGCCGCGACATTTCCATCTGCCGGACGACCGGCTGCGCGCTCCACGTCCAGCACGTCTCCTGCGCCGGGACGGTCGAGCTGATCCGGGCCGCGCAGAAGGAGGGCCTGCCCGTGACGGGCGAGGCGACGCCGCACCATCTGCTGCTGGCCTGCGAGGACATTCCGGGGGACGACGCCAATTGGAAGATGGCGCCGCCGCTCGGGACGCGCGCGGACGTGAAGGCGCTGCGCGCGGGCGTCCTCGACGGCACGCTGACGGCGTTCGCGACGGACCATGCGCCGCATTCGGCCGCGAAGAAAAGCGGGGGATTCCGGACCGCGGCCAACGGCATCGTCGGCCTGGAGACGGCGGTGGGCGCCACCTGGCAGGCGATGGTCGTGGAAGAGGGCATGGACGAGGCCGACTGGGTGGCGCGCTGGACGACGGGCCCGGCCCGGCTGCTCGGCGCCGGAATCCTGGACCCGAAACTCAATTTCACGATCATCGACCGGCAGGCGAACGCGCGCGTCGACCCGGCGGCGTTCCAGACGAAATCGGCCAACCAGCCCTTCGCGGGGCGCCGGTTCGCGGCGCGTCCCGTCCTGACGGTCCTCAACGGAAAGGCGGTATGGGATGGACATGGCGTTCTTTGAGCGGGCGGCCGCCGCGCTGCCGGATGCGTGTTTCGAGACGGCGCCGGACCTGGCCGTCGTCCTGGGCAGCGGCTGGGGCCATGCGCTTCAGATGGACCGGGAGGTCGTCCGCATGTCCTACCGCGACATCCCCGGCTACGGCGCCGCGACGGTGTCCGGCCACGCGGGCGAATTCGTCCTCTACGAGCGCGCGGGCAGGCGGATCGCCGCGTTTTGCGGGCGTCGCCACTGGTACGAGGGCATCGGCTGGGAGGCGGTGGTGCTGCCGATCGAGCTTGTCCGGCGCATGGGCTGCCGGCGGGTTTTGCTGACGAACGCGGCGGGCGGCCTCAATCCGGCGCTGCACCCGGGCGACTTCGTGATTCTGGGCGACCACGTCAACACGGTCGGGGCCAATCCGCTGATCGGTCCGCACGTCGCGGCGTGGGGGGCCAGGTTCCCGGACATGACGGAAACCTATTCGAAGGCCTTCCGTTCCGTTCTCCACGCGGTCGCGGCCAAACGCGGGCTGCGGATCATGGAAGGCGTCTACGCGTTCACGTCGGGTCCCGTCTACGAGACGCCGGCGGAAATCCGCGCCTACGGCCACATGGGCGCCGACGTGGTGGGCATGAGCACGGTGCCGGAGGCGATTTTCGCCCATGCCTGCGGGCTTGAGGTGGCGGGGCTTTCGCTCGTCACCAATCTGGCCGCGGGCATTTCCCCCGTGCCGCTGTGCCACGCCGAGGTGCTGGAGGCGACGCGGCGCGCCCAGACCATGATGCAGGGACTGCTGGAAGACGTCATCGGATTTTGCTATAATTCCGGGCCAGTGGCGTAGCGCAATTCACAGCAAGATTCAATTCACAGCGAGGATTCGGGAAGCATGGCGGGCGAATATCAGTTCAGTCTGGTCGACGTGACGAAACAGCAGGGCGTCAAGACGATCCTGAAGGACGTCAATCTCAGCTTTTTCCACGGCGCGCACATCGGCGTCATCGGCGGCAACGGCGCCGGCAAGAGTTCGCTGCTGAAGATCCTCGCGGGGATCGACACGGACTTCCTGGGCACCTGCCAGGTCGCCAAGGGGACCAAGGTCGGCTATCTGCCGCAGGAGCCGGCGCTCGACGACGCCAAGACGGTGATGGAGGTCGTCGAGGAGGGCGTGGCCGAGGCGAAGGCGATGGTGGCGCGCTACGAGGACCTCTGCTGCGAGCTCGACAGCCCCGGGGCCGCGGCCGAAATGGAGAAGTTGCAGGAGATCATCGACGCGAAGGACTACTGGAACATCGAGAACGCGGTCGCGCGCGCGATGGCCTCGATGCACTGCCCGCCCGGCGACCGGCCGGTGCGCGTCCTGTCCGGCGGCGAACGCCGCCGCGTGGCGATCGCCCGTCTGCTCCTGTCGGATCCGGACGTGCTGCTGCTCGACGAGCCGACCAACCATCTGGACGCCGAAACGGTCCAGTGGCTGGAAGAGCGGCTGAAGGATTTCCGGGGCACGCTGATCGTGGTCACCCACGACCGCTATTTCCTGAGCGACGTGACGGAATGGATTCTCGAACTCGACCGCGGCGTCTGCTATCCCTACAAGGGGAACTACGAGGCGTGGCTGAAGCAGAAGCAGGAGCAGGCGGCGCGCGAGCAGAAGGTCGAGAAGAGCCGCCAGAAGCTGCTCGCCAACGAACTCGAATGGATCCACACCAACCCGTCCGGCCGCCATTCGAAGAGCCAGGCGCGCGTCCGGCGCTACGAGGAGCTGGCGGCGCAGCAGGTCAACACGCGCGAAGACGATCTTTCCATCCGCATTCCGCCGGGGCCGCGGCTGGGCAATCTCGTCGTCAGGGCGGAGCATCTGGCGATGGGCTTCGACGGCAAGACGCTCTACGGGGATCTCAACTTCGACCTGCCGCGCGGCGGCATCGTCGGCGTGATCGGCGCCAACGGCGCCGGCAAGACGACGCTTTTCAAGATCATGACGGGGCAGCTCAAGCCGGTTTCGGGGGAGCTCAAGATCGGCGAAACGGTGAAGATGAGCTACGTGGACCAGACGCGCAGCGAACTGCTGCCCGACCAGACGGTCTACGAGGCGATTACGGGCGGCGGCGAATACGTGCGCCTGGCGGGCGAGACGATGATGAACGGGCGCGCCTACTGCAGCCGCTTCAACTTCCGCGGCCCGGAACAGCAGAAGAAGGTCGGGGTCCTTTCGGGCGGCGAGCGCAATCGCGTCCACCTGGCCAAGCTGCTGGCCTCCGGCGGCAATCTGCTGCTGCTCGACGAGCCGACGAACGACCTCGACGTCGCGACGCTCCGTTCGCTCGAAGAGGGGCTGCAGGACTTTGGCGGCTGCGTGATGGTGGTAAGCCACGACCGCTGGTTCCTCGACCGCGTCGCCACGCACATTCTCGCCTTCGAGGGCGAGGGCCGGACGACCTGGTTCGAGGGCGGCTTCAGCGACTACCACGAGATGCTGGTGAAGCGGCGGAAATGAGCGCGCCGGGCGGATTCCGGAAGGAGAAGAGAAGATGACGTTGTTTGAAGAGTTGCAGGCCCGCGGCCTGGTGCAGGCCGTGAGCGACCCGGAAATCGGCCGGATGCTGGAGACGCCGCAGACGATCTACTGCGGATTCGACCCCTCGGCCAGTTCGCTGCAGGCGGGCAATCTGGTTTCGATCATCATGCTCAGGCGCCTGCAGCTGCACGGGCACCGGGTGATTGCGCTCGTGGGCGGCGCGACGGGGCTGATCGGCGATCCGTCCGGCAAGAGCGCCGAGCGCAACATGCTGACGCTGGAGCAGGTGGCGGAGAACAAGAAGGGCATCCGCGAGAACCTCGGGCGCGTGCTGGATTTCGACGGGCCCAACGCGGCGCGGCTCGTCGACAACTACGACTGGTATTCGGGCCTGAGCGCCATCGCCTTTCTGCGCGACGTCGCCATCAACTTCCGGGTGCCGCAGATGCTCGCGAAGGAGAGCGTGAAGAAGCGCCTGGAGGCCAGCGAGGGCGCGCTGACGTTCACGGAGTTCAGCTACCAGATCCTCCAGGGCAACGACTTCCTCCATCTCCACGACACGTACGGCTGCACGATGGAAGTGGGCGGCGCCGACCAGTGGGGCAACATCACGGCCGGCACGGACCTCGTCCACAAGATGCGCGGCCGGACGGTGTTCGGCCTCACCTTCCCCCTGCTGCTCGACGGCAGCGGCAGGAAGTTCGGCAAGAGCGAGGGCAACGCCATGTTCATGAGCGCGGAAAAGACCCCGGTCTACGACTGGTACCAGTTCTTCCTGCGTTCGGACGACGCCGACGTGATCCGCTACCTGAAGGTCTTCTCGCTGCGGCCGCTGGCCGAAATCGCGGAACTCGAAGCGCAGATGAAGGCGCATCCGGAAGCGCGCATCCCGCAGCGGGCGCTGGCCGAAGAGCTGACGCGCCTGGTCCACGGCGAGGACGGCCTCCGCCTAGCGCAGGGCGCCACGCAGACGCTGTTCGGGGGGACGATCGAGGGCAAGAGCGCGGAGGAGCTGGAGAAGATCTTCAAGGACGTCAGGAGCGCCGAACTGCCGAAGGCCGACGTCGTCGGCCGGCCGGTGTTCATGGTGGCGGCCGCCGCGGGCATGTTCAAGTCCAACGGCGAGGCCCGCCGCATGGCCCAGCAGGGCGGGCTGTCGCTGAACAACGCCAAGGCGGACGTGGCGCGCGAATTCGGCGCGTCCGACCTGGTCGACGGCCGCGTGGCGGTGCTGCGCAGCGGCAGGAAGAACTATTTTCTCGTCAAGGTCAGGTGACCCGGACGGGCGTTCGCCGTTTGTCCGGTCCGGCCGCCGTCCGGCGGTCCGCGCCGGCCTGGAAAGGAGATCCGACATGCAGAGACGCGAGTTCCTGAAGGCGGGCGGCGTCGCCGGCGCCGCGGTCGCGGTGCCGAGCATCCTCAAAGGCGCCGCGGGTTCGCAGAAGATCCGGATGGGTTTCATCGGCGTGGGCAACCGCGGGACGCAGCTGCTGCACCTCTTCATGAACTTCCCCGACGTCGAGGTGACGGCCCTTTGCGACGTCTACGATCCCTATTTGCGGCGCAGCGAGCGGGACTTCGACCCGAAGTTCCTGGACTGGGGCTTGAAGGGGCGGCTGCCGGTTCTCGCGCGGAAGGACGGAACGCCCCATCCGCACGAGCGGACGATCCGCGAGCGGGTGGCGGCGGGCGCGTGCCGGCTGTACGCCGACTACCGCCGGCTGCTGGAGGACGGGCAGGTCGACGCCGTCTGCATCGCGACGCCGGACCACTGGCACGCCATCATGACCATCGACGCGATCTGCGCGGGCAAGGACGTCTACTGCGAAAAGCCGCTGACGGCGACGATCCGCGAAGGCCGCCGCATGGTCGAGGTCGAAAAGGCGCACCGGCAGGTCTGCTGCACGGGGCTCAACCGCCGCGGCTGCGTCCCGTACCAGATGCTCAAGCGGGAAATCGATTCCGGCGCCTACGGGACCTTCCGCGTGGGGCGCGCCGCGCGCGCCTCGAACATCTTTCCGAACGGACTCGGGAAATGCGCGCCGTGCGACCCGCCGAAGGGGTTCGACTGGGACGCCTGGCTGGGTCCGCGCGCGTGGCGGCCGTACAAGTACACGACGGCCCCCTATTTCTTCCGCTGGCATCCGGACTTCTCCAGCCAGGTCGGCAACTGGGGCGTGCACTATCTCGACGCGATGCGCTGGATGATGGGCGAGACGGCGCCGACGGCGGTCTCGGCGGTGGGCGCGAAGTATTTCACGCCGGACTCCGACAGCGAGATCCCCGACACGATGATCTGCACCTACGAGTTCGCGTCCGGCAAGATCATGGAGTTCTGCGTGTTCGAGGGCGGCTTCTCGCGGCCGGTCTTCCGGCGCGAACTGGAACTGTCGAGCGGCGACGCGGCCGTCTACGCGAGCCAGAGCGGCTGGGAGATCCATCCGGTCAAGTGGCGCGAATTCAACAACGGCGGCGCGGCGAAGTTCGCCGGGAAGACGTACGAGCACAAGGAGGCGCTGCTCGACGACGGCTCGGCGGCGAGCTGCACGAACAACGTGATCCGCGACTTCCTCGATCGCGTGAAAGACCGCGGCGCCTGCCTCTGCTCGCTGGAGGAGGGCCATCGCTCGACGTCGTTCGCCCATCTGGCGAACATCGCGCTCCGGCTGGGGCGGCGCCTGGAATGGGATCCGGCCGCGGAGCGCTTCACGAACTGCCCGGAGGCGAACGGGCTGCTGCACTACGACTACCGCGCGGGCTTCAAACTGGGCTGAGGAGGGGACGGCGATGCGAAGAAGAGACTTTCTGCTGGCCGGCGGCGCGCTGGCGCTGGCGGGCTGCCGGACGGCGGAGACGCCGGCGGCCCGGAACGCCGACCCGTTCGGGACGCTGTCCGGCGCCGCGACGAAGGGCCCCGAGTTCCACGTGTTCTCGAAGATGTTCCAGCCGCCCGTCTGCAAGGACTGCGAGGCGCTGGCGGAGCTGATGGCGAAAGCCGGTTTCGACGGCATCGAATGGACGGTCCGCCCGAAGGGGCACGTCGTTCCGGAACGCGCGAAGACGGATCTGCCGAAGGCCGTGGCGGCGGCGCGCCGGCAGGGGCTGAAGTCGACGATGATGGTGACGTCCATCACCGACGGCCTGCGGCCCGAGAATCTGGATCTGCTCAAGATCGCGGCGGATTGCGGAATCGCGCAGTACCGTCCCGGCTACTACTTCTACGACGCGAAGACGGAATCCTTCAGGGAGTCGCTGGCGCGGATCAGGGCCGGGTTCGCCTCCCTGGCCAAGGCGGGCGAGAAGACCGGACTCAAGGCCGTCTACCAGAACCACAGCTCGTGGGGGCCGAGCGTCTTCGGCGGACTCGTCTGGGACGTCCACGAGATGATCCGCGATCTGGACCCGCGGCATGTCGGGCTCGAATACGATCCGATGCACGCGCTCTTCGAGACGGGACGCTCCTGGAGCCACGGGCTGGAACTCGTGGCCGACCGCATTGGCGCCGTGTGCCTGAAGGACTTCCGCTACGTGCTGTCGAAGAAGGAGCCGGGGCAGGTCGAGAAGGCCATGTGCGCGGCCGGCGCGGGCGTGGTGCCGTGGCGGGAGGTCCGCCGGCTGCTGGATCTGAACGGGGTCAAGGCGCCCTACGTCGTCCACTTCGAGTACGACTTCGGCAAGAGCGATCTGCTGAAGTCCGTGAAGGCGGAACTGGACGCGTTCAGGAACGTCTTCGCATGAGGGGGAGGGCGCGATGAACAGGCGGGAGTTCCTGAAGGCGGGCGGCGCCGCCCTGCTCGCCGGCGGCGGCGCCGCCGCCGCGTCCGGGCGGCCGCTCAAGAAGATCACGATCGCGGCGACGAGCTGCGGCTTCGAGCGCGAGCCGATGGTGCGCCCGTTCGGCTTCAAGGGCGGCTACCTCACGGAGGAGTGGATCGTCTCCGCCTGTCTGCGCGCGGCCTCGGGCGCGCGTGGCATCGGCCTCGGGACGCAGAGCTGCCTGTGGAGCGACGCGTCGGTGTTCGCCGCGAACGCGGAGGCGGGCGGGAACGCCATCATGTTCGCCCTGACGCAGCACGCGCTGAACCTGGCGAAGGGCATGACGTTCACCTCGCCCGTCGAGCTGAACGACGCGCTGTGGCCCCGGGTCTGGGAGTACGGGAAGAAGGTCGCCGACAATCCGGACCTCCGCGCCACCTTCGCCCTCAACGCCCTGGTGGCCGTCGACAACGCCGCCTGGGTCCTTTTCGCGCGCGAGAACGGCCTGACGGGGTTCGACGAGATGATCCCCGACGCCTACCGTCCCGCGCTCTCCTGCCATCATGCGGCGTGCGCCGCGATTCCCCTGTTCTCCTACAAGGTGCCGGTCGAGGAGATCCGCGCCGCCGCCGACGCGGGCTACTTCTTCATGAAGATCAAGATCGGCCAGCCGGGCACGCAGGAGGAGATGCTGGCCAGGGACATGGCGCGCGTCTCCCAGATCCACGAGGCGCTGAAGGGCGTGACGACGCCGTACACGAAGACGGGCAGACTGCCGTACTACTTCGACGCGAACGGACGCTACGAGAAGAAGGACACGCTGCTGCGGTTCATCGACCATCTCGGGAAGATCGGCGCCTACGACCAGGTGGCGCTTATCGAGGAGCCGTTCGACGAACACGCGGAGATCGACGTCAGCGACATCCCGCTCCGGCTGGCGGCGGACGAGTCGGCGCACACGGTCGCCGACGCGCTGGCGCGCATCCAGATGGGCTACGGGGCGATGGCGCTCAAGCCGATTGCGAAGACCATGTCGATGAGCATGAAGATCGCCCAGGCGGCCTGCGCGCGCCGGATCCCGTGCTTCTGCGCCGACCTGACGGTCTGCCCCGCCCTGGTCGAATGGAACAAGGCGGTGGCCGCCCGGCTGCCGGCGTTTCCCGGCATTGGCGATTTGGGCCTGGTCGAGACGAACGGCCACCAGAATTTCCGCAACTGGGAGACGATGCGCCGGGATCTGCCCTACGCGGACGCGCGCTGGACGCGGACCGAAAGGGGCGTCTTCGCCTGCGACGCCGACTACTATGCGAAATCGGGCGGCATCCTGGAGGCGATGCCGCGCTACGAGAAGATGTACGAGAACGTCTGAGGAGGCGCAATGAAGAAGAACTGGATGCTGCTGGCGGCGGGGCTGGCTGCCGGCCTGGCCGGAGCCGAAACGAAGGTGGGCGTCATCGGATGCGACACGTCGCACGCGGTCGCGTTCACGGAGATGCTGAACGTCGGGAACGATCCCGACTGCGCGGGTTTCCGCGTGACGGCCGCCCACAAATGGGGTTCGCCCGACATCTTCAGCTCGACCAACCGCTATCCCCGGCACATCGCCCGGCTGGAGGAAATGGGCGTGGAGATGAAGCCGACGATCGCGGAGTTGCTGGCGGCGGTCGACGTGGTGCTGCTGGAGACCTGCGACGGCCGTCCGCATCTGGCGCAGGCGACCGAGGTGTTCAGGAGCGGGAAGCCCGTCTTCATCGACAAGCCCGTCACGGCCACGCTCGCGGATGCGGTGAAACTGGTCGACGTCGCGAAGAAGATGGGCGCCAAGTGGTTCTGCTCCTCCTCGCTCCGCTACGTGAAGAACGCGCAGAAGGCCCGCCGGGGCGAACTGGGGCCGATTCGCGGCGCCAACTGCTGGACGCCCGAGCAGTTCGAGCCGACGCAGAGCGAGTTCTTCTGGTACGCCATCCACGGCGCGGAGCCGCTGTTCACGATCATGGGCAGGGGCTGCGTCGAAGTCCGCTGCACGGGGACGGCGACCGAGGACGTGATGGTCGGCACCTGGGCGGACGGCCGCCTGGGCGTCGTGCGCGCGCTCAACTACCGGCGGAAGGGCTGCGGCTACGGCGGAACGATCTTTTCCGAGGACTACGGCGTGGTCGACATGGGGACCTACGAAGGCTACAAGCCGCTTCTCGTCGAGATCCTGAACTTCTTCAGGACGGGCGTCGTGCCGGTCCCGCCCGAAGAGACGCTGGAAATCTACGCGTTTCTCGAAGCCGCCACCCAGTCGAAGGCCCGCGGCGGCGCGGCGGTGAAGATCGCCGAAGTCATGGCGCAGGCGACTGCCGAGGCGGGCCGCTAGGCCGAAGGGGGTGCGATCATGGTCCGTGTCCGGCTCGTTTCCGTTCTGATGTGCGCCGCCGTGTCGGTCGCGGGGTCCGGGGAGACGCCCTGGGCGCCCGAAGACGCCCCGCGCGAGATCCGCTTCGCGAACCCGCCGGCCTCGGCCCGGATCCTCCCGCTCCGCCACGGGCGGCCGAACGACCGCGCCCGGGCCGACGCCGAACTCGCCCGGCTGAAGGACTGCGGATTCGGCGGCATGGCGAGCAACGTGGATTTCACGGACTATCTCGATTCGGACGCGAACTGGCGGACCTACGGGTACGTCGTCGACCGGGCGCACGCGCTCGGCATGAGCCAGTGGCTCTACGACGAGAAGGGCTATCCCAGCGGCACGGCGGGCGGCAAGACGCTGGACGGGCATCCCGAATGGGCGGCGCGGGCCTATCTGGTCGCCGTGACCAACGTGCCGGCGGGAAGTCCGGCGCTTCCGCCGTCGCCGCCGGGCCGGCCGGTGGCGACGCTTCGCCGCCCCGCCGGCGGCGGAAAGGCCGAAACGGTCTACGTGGTGACGGACGAATACATCCTCGACGGCACGCATATTTCGGTTTCGGTGTCCGCCTTCAAGTACCGGTATCCCAATCTGCTGATGCCCGAACCGACGGCCCGGTTCATCGAATTGACGCACGAGGCCTACCGGCGGCGGCTGGGACCGTCCCTGAAGCACGTGACGTCGACCTTCACGGACGAGCCGTCGCTGATGACGTGCTGGATGAAGGATAAGCCCTATTTCTGCCTGCCGGTGAGCGACGAGCTGCTTTCGGCCTACCGGGCGGCCAGCGGGCATCCGCTTGCCGACGACGTGCCGGAACTCGTCGCCGGCGCGGCGGCGGGCGAGGTGGCGGCGACGCGGCACCGGTACTGGTCGATGGTCGGCGCGCGGGTCTCGGAGAATTTTGCGGGCCAGCTGCGGCGGTGGGCGGACGCGAACGGCATCCTGTCGGGCGGACACCTGCTGGCCGAAGAGAGTCTGGTCGGCCACGTCTGCCTCTATGGCGACTTCTTCAGGACCCTGCGCCAGTTCTCCGCGCCCGGGTGCGACGTCCTCACGAGCATTCCGCACCGGGTGGGCTGGCTGACGCCCCTGCTGGCGGGAAGCGCGGGCGAGCTGAACGGTTCGCGCCGCGTGATGAGCGAGGCGAGCGACCACTGCGAGCGCTACCGCGCCGCCGGCGACACCCGTCCCGTCTACCAGGTCGGCGAACGCGAGATCGTCGGCGCGCTCAACCGGCAGATCTGGGGCGGCGTCAACACCTTCACCAGCTACTACCGCTGGGATGCGTTCCGGCCCGGGCAGATCCGCCGCATCAACGAGGAAATCGGGCGGACGGTCACGCTGATGGCCGAGGGCCGTTCGGCGGCGGAAATCGCCATCCTCTATCCGGCGGATTCGCTGCAGGTCGGGTTCGAACCGGCTCTCCGCTGGGGCGGCGGGAGCCGTGCCAGGCAGACGGCCGATTTGGTGCAGGCGGCCGGCAGCGCGCTCTTCCGCGGGAACCGGTCGTTCATGTTCGCGGACGCGGAGTCGATTGCCGGCTCTGTCGTGGCGGAGGGGCGGCTCGTGTGCGGCCCCCTGGCCTGGCGCGCCGTCATTCTGCCCGGCGTCTCGACGCTGCCGCTGGCCGCGGCGCGGAAGCTGTCGGAATTCCGGCAGGCGGGCGGTCTGGTCGTCGCGCTGGGCGAGCGCCCCGTCAATTCGACGCAGGCGTTTCCGGATCCGGAAATCGGCCGGCTGGCGCAGACATGGGCGATGCTGCCGCAGAGCCAGAGCGCCCTGCTGGCCGACTTCCTGAAGACCGCGTGTCCGGCGCCGCTGGCGCTGTCGCGCGGCGAGCCGGACATCCTCCGCACGGCCCATCGCCGGACCGCGCACGGCGACGTCTTCTTCGTCCTGAACGACTCGGGCGCGGACTGGAGCGGCGCGGTTCGCCTGGCGGGCGACCCCCGGGTGGCGATCTGGAATCCGCGCGTGGGACTCGCCTCGTCCGCCGCGGGCGAGATTCCGCTGGACCTGCCCGCCTGGGGCGGCGTCGTCCTGACGACGGAGACGCGCGTCGAGGGGCTTGCGCCGGCGGGCGCGGTGGCGTTCAATCCGCATCTGGCGGCCCTGGCCGGACGGCCGGCGTCGATTGCGCTTGAGCGCGGCGCGTTCGTGGCCGGCACGAATGCCGCCCGGCCCGACGGCTGGCAGCGCGTCGACACGCGGCTGACCCGGGGCGGCGTGGACACCTTCGCCTTTCTGGCCTACGGCTACGACGCTCCGCCGCTGCGCGCGGGCGCGCCGGCGGGCGTCGGCTTCAAGGTGCGCGTGCCGGAGACGACGGGCGGCCACGCCGTCTGCGGGATTTTCCTGCGGACGAAGGACGGGACGAACTGGTATGCGCGGGGCGACATCTCGCTTTCGGCGAAGGGCGAGGCCGAGGTCTTCTGCGCGTTCGGCGCCTTCGCCCGGCATGGGCGGGGATCGGAGGGGACGGCGAGCCTGAAGGCCGAAGACGTCGTCAGAATCAGCTTCGGCTACGGCGGCTATTTCGGCGTCGAGGGGGAGAAGGTCGTGTTTGAAGTCTCCGAACCCCATGTCCTCGTCTTCTGACCGGAGGTGCCGTCGATGAAACCGTTCGCCCTGCTGTTCTGCGTGTCGCTTGCGGCCGCCGGCCTGCCGGCGGTCGAGGTCGTGCGGACGAAGTTCCCGACGCCCGACGTCGTGCTGGCCGAACGCGTGCTCGCGCCCGGTCCCGGCGACCGGGCGGCGGAGATCCAGCGCGCGCTGGACGCGGTCGGCCGGGACGGCGGCGGGACGGTCTTCCTGCCGGCGGGCCGGTACGCGGTCGGCGCGGCGATCGTGCTGCCCGTGGGCGTGACGCTGCGGGGCGACTATTCGCGCACGCGGCCGTCCGAGGGCACGGTGCTCTGCCTGACGGCGAACCGCGGGGAGGAGGACGGCCCCGCCGCGTTCACGGTCGGCCCGGGCGCGGGTCTGCTGGGACTCGTGTTCTGGTATCCCGAACAGACGCTTTCCGCGCCCGTCGCCTATCCCTGGACGGTCCGGACGTCCCTCCGTCCGCCCTGCGCCAACGACTGCCAGACGGTTGCGGACTGCCGGTTCGTGAATGCCTGGAACGGCCTCGCGATCGGTCCCGAATGGAATGAACTGCACACGTTCCGCCGGCTGGACATCTGCGCGCTGAAAACGGGTTTCGCCGTGGATTCGACGACGGACATCGGGCGCGTGGCCGAGGTCGAGGTTTCGCCCGCGGCCTGGGTTTCCAGCGGTCTGCCCGGCGCGCCGGCGCCGGAGGATCTGGCGCGCTGGCTGCTGGCGCACGACACGGTCGGGGCCGACTACGGACGCAGCGACTGGGAATTCATCTGGCGCCTCCGCGTGTCCGGCTACCGCACGGGCATCCGGTTCCGCAAGGGGCGGCGCGGCCTCACGAACGCCGTGATGGCCGATTCGGCAATCGTCTCCTGCGCCACGGCGCTTCAGGCGGACGCCCTGAACGGCGTGGGGCTGGCCGTCTACGATTCGCGTTTCGCGGGGACGCAGGCGACGGTCGGACTCGGCGAGGCCTTCGGCAATTCGCTGATCCAGTTCCACGCCTGTTCGTTCGCGGGGCCCGCCGTTCCGGCTTCCCGGTGGATTTCGGCGGTCGAAGGGGACGGCGCGCCCGTGCGTCCGGAACCGATGGCAAGGCCGGCCCCGGCGTCGCGGTGCGTGGCGTCCGTCCTCGATTTCGGCGCCGACCGGCATGCGGCGGACAACACGGCGGCCTTCCAGCGGGCGCTTGACCGGGTGGGGCGGACGGGCGGCACCGTCTACGTGCCCGCCGGCCGCTACCGGTTCGCGTCCGGCCTCGTCGTCCCTTCGGGCGTCGAATTGCGCGGCTGCACGGACGTGCCCCACCACACGTGTTCGGGCGGGTCGGTCCTGCTGCCCTGCCAGGGCAAAGGCGAGGAGGACGGCCCGCCGTTCATTTCGCTGATGCCGGGTAGCGGCGTGAGGGGGATGGGGTTCTGGTATCCCGAACAGCCCCTCAACGCGCCGGTCGCCTATCCGTGGACGATCCGCGCGCGCGGCGTCGACTGCTGGCTGACGGACGTCACCATCGGCAACGGATGGCAGGGCGTCGACTTCGCGTCCGCGCCCTCGGGCGGCCACCGGATCTCCGGGCTGTCGGGAAACTGCTGGCGGCGCGCGCTGCGCGTGGGCCAGTCCGGCCGGCGCGGCTGGGTCGAGGATCTGCAGTTCAATCCCCACTACGCGCTCCGCTTCCCGAAGGACCTGCCCGTGACCTGGGGTGAGCGGGATCCGGCGCAATCGCGCAATCCGCCGGGCGGCTACCACAGCGGCCTGCTGCGCGCGCGGCAGGAAGGATTCGTCTTCCGCGATTGCGCGGACGAGCAGATCCGCGGCACCTTTCTCTACGCGACGAAGACCGGGCTGGCCTTCGAGGGGACCAACCGGGCGACCGTGCTGATCCACGGGACGGACACGGGCGTGCGCGGAATCGCGGTCGACCAGGCGAAGGGAAGCCGCCTGGCCGTCGCGCTCGCGCAGCTGGTGCCGCACGAGGCGACGGCGCCGGTCGAGCCGGCGGGAATCTGGCTGGCGCCTTCGGACGCGGGCGATTCGTCGTTCGCGGCGTCGCAATTCTGGGTCAACCATCCCACGCTGGTCCAGAACGGCGCGGGGCGGACGGTCCTGGCGCAGTTCAACTCCATCTCGGGACCCGTTCTGCTGCGAAACGGACGGGCGGAAATCCGCGACGGCGTCTTCGCCCGTGCGCTGCCGGGCCATGTCGTCGTCTCCGGCGGGACGGCGCGGATCGCGGACTGCGCGTTTCGGGACGGCGCCCTGAAAGTCCGGGATCCGGACCGGCGGGCCGTCTGCCGCGGCAGTTCGCCGAGTCTCCCCGTGCCGGTGGAGGCGCTTCCGGCCGCGCCGCCGGCCGATTTCGCGCTGGACTGCGAACCCGGCTCGCCCGTTGCCGTGCAGGAGGGGACGATTGCCCGGCATGGGGGCATCCGCCGGGTCGCCGACTGGAGCTGCCGGGTCGAGAAGACGGGGACGAACCACGCCATCCGTCTGTGGGGGCGTTCGGAGGATCCCGCCTATTCGTTCCTGTATTGCGAAGTCGCCAAAGTCCGGATTCCCGTCTATCCGGACACGGCTCTGGACTACCGCGTCAAGGCGCTGAATCCGCTGGGCAGGGTGGTCACGGTCGATCTGGCCTTTGACGACCGGTCGGTCCTGCGCGAAAGCGGCATCCCGTTCCGCCAGTCGCCGCGGGGGGAATGGGCGGACGTGCACGTGCCGCTCGGCCGGAAGGCGGGCCGGAGCGTGGTGTCGGTCATGGTCCGCTTCGACACGCGCGCGGGCGGCGGCGAATTCGGGGCCCTGGTCGACGACATTCGCCTCACGACGCCCAATCCGCGCGAAAACTGGCTGTCCCGGCCCGTCGTCAGGGACGGCGTCCTGACGTTCGAGCCGCCCTATCCGCACGCGGTCTGGTACACGACGGACGGCCGCACCGTCGATTCGTCCGCGCAGCAGTTCACGGGGTCGCTCGCGCTGCCGTCGCGGATGGTCGAGTTCAGATGGTCGCCTTCGCTGCGCGACGGCAGTCCGTCCGAGCAGGAATTCGCCCTTCCGGCCGCCGGGAAGGCCCCCGCCGCCGCGCGCGGCGGCGAGTGAGCCGACAGGCGAAAAGCGCGGAATCCGGCCTGCCGCGCCTGAAGTTCCCGGCGTTTTGCTGTTTCGCCGACCTCCGCAAATATGGTAAAATGGTGGGGCCATGAAAAAAGAACATTGCCAAAAAGTCCGTATCACCGATACGACGCTGCGCGACGCGCACCAGTCCCTGTGGGCCACGCGCATGCGGACCGACGACATCTTGAAAATCGCCGAGAAGATCGACGACGCCGGCTACTATTCGCTTGAATGCTGGGGCGGCGCCACGTTCGACGTGTGCATGCGCTTCCTGCGGGAGAATCCGTGGGAGCGTCTGCGCCAGATCAAGGCCGTGTGCAAGAAGACGCCGCTGCAGATGCTGCTCCGCGGCCAGAACATTCTCGGCTACCGGCATTATCCCGACGACGTCGTGGAGCGCTTCGTCGCCCTGGCGTGCGAGAACGGCATGGACATCTTCCGGGTCTTCGACGCGCTCAACGATCCGCGCAATCTGGAGAAGGCCGTCTCCAGCGTGAAGAAATACGGCGGGCACGCCCAGGGCACGATCTGCTACACGACCTCGCCGGTCCATACGGTCGACGCCTACGTGAAACTCGCCAGGGAACTGCAGGCAATGGGCGTCGATTCGCTGGCCATCAAGGACATGGCGGGCATCCTGACGCCGGGCGCCGCCCGCGAGCTCGTGGCGGCGCTCGTCAAGAACCTTCCCGAAATGCCGATCCAGGTCCACAGCCACATGACGAGCGGCATGGCGGCGGCGATGTACATGGCGTCCGTCGAGGCCGGCGCCGGATGCGTCGACTGCGCGATTTCCACGATGTCGGGCTTCAGTTCCCAGCCGCCGACGGAGTCCATCGTCACGATTCTCGAAAGCGAAGGGTTCGAGACGGGGCTTGACCAGGGCAAGCTGGCCGAAATCAACGCCTACTTCAGGGAACTCAAGAGCCTGCGCCAGCCGGCGTCGTCCGCCAAGGTGGAATCCGTCGACGCGGGCGTGCTCGTCCACGCGATCCCTGGCGGCATGATCTCCAACCTCCGCAGCCAGCTGGCCCAACAGGGCGCGCTGGACCGTCTGCCGGACGTGCTCGCGGAACTGCCGAAGACGCGCGCCGACATGGGCTATCCGCCCCTGGTCACGCCGACGTCGCAGATCGTGGGCGTGCAGAGCGTCCTCAACGTGCTGGGCGGCAAGCGCTACGGCATGGTGACGGACGAGACGAAGCACTACGCGGCCGGCTACTACGGCCGCACGCCGGCGCCGATCGACAAGAAGCTCCAGAAGAAGCTGACGGGCGGCCTCAAGCCGATCACGTGCCGGCCGGCCGACCTGCTCCAGCCGGGGCTGGCCGCCGCGGCGAAGGAGATTCCGGCCCGGCTGATCGAGGCCGAGGAGGACATCCTCAGCTACTGCCTCTTCCCGGAAGTCGCGCTGGGCTATTTCAAGTGGCGGGCGCAGCCGGCGGACGCGAAGGACCCGATTCCCGCCGACGTCGAAATGCGCAAGCAGGACGATGCGGCGGTCGCGGCGTCGGCGTTGCCGGCCGACGACGCGAAGTTCGTCCAGGTCGGCAAGGCCTTCGCCGCGCTGATGGCGTCCTGCGGCGGCACGTTCGACGCGGCGTCCCTCGCCGTCCCGGTTTCCCGGCCGCCGCAGCAGCAGTCCGCCCCGGCCTCCGAGCCGGCGCCGGCGGAACCGGAGGGCGAACCCGTGCTGGCGCCGCTGAACGGCACGTTCTACCGCAGTGCGGGACCCGGCAAGCCGGAACTGGCGGCCGACGGCGCGGCGGTGAAGGCGGGCGAACCCTGCTGCATCATCGAGGCGATGAAGCTCTTCAATCCCATCAAGGCGCCGGCCGCCGGCCGGATCACGTTCCTCGTGAAGCACGGCGCGCCGGTGACCAAGGGGCAGAAGATCGCCGTGATCGCCTGATGCGGACGGTCCGCGGGAAATGGCCGCCGGGCCGTTTCCGCGGATCCGCCGCGGGTCCGGCGATGCCGTTCGAACCAATGTGGCCAACAACGATTTTGGGGGAGGATTTATGGATTTGACCGCCGCTTCCTGGGTCTGGCTTTACGCCGGCGCCTTTCTGATGCTGGCCGAACTCGCCAGTCCCGGTTTCGTGATCTTCTTTTTCGGCCTTGGCGCCGCAACGGTCGCGCTGGCCAAGTGGTTGTTCCCGTCCCTGCCGCTGTCGGGCCAGCTCGCCCTGTTTTCGGTGTTCAGCATTCTCTACCTCGTCGTGCTGCGCCGCCTGATGAAGCGACTCTTCATGGGCGACACGACGCAGATTGAGGCGATCGAGAACGAGTACGTCGGCCGTCTCGGAACGGTCGTCGCGGCGATCCGTCCGGGCGTTCCCGGCCGCATTCTGCTGGGCGACGCCGAATGGACGGCGGAAGCCGAGACGGAACTGCCGGTCGGCGCGGACGTGAAGATCGTCGGCCGGAAGAATCTGGTGTTCTCCGTCGTCCGGATCGCGGACGCAACCCCACCCCGAGGCTGACATGAAACTGCCGACAATCTGTTTCGTTTTCGCGTGGTCCTTCGCCGTTCTGGCCGGTGACGTGGTCCCCATGTACGGGGCGCGGCTCGGCGTGCCGGATGCGGGCGTGACGCTGGTGCCGAACGTCTGGACCCCGGAGTGGTCGTGCCATCAGGGCATGGGGGGCCTGCAGAAGGACAAGGACGGCTTCACGCTGTTTTCGATCTACCCCTACGGGCGCCGGGACGGGGAGTCGCGGCAGCTGGCCGGCCGGACCGTCTGCAAGCAGGAGGGCGAGGCCGTCCGCGTGTTCTATTCGCTGACGCCGAACCGGGACATCGTCCTCAACCAGCTTTGCCTGTCCGCCGATTTCCCGCTTTCGGTTTTTGGCGGCGGACGGATCGCGGCGGATCGGGCTGCCGCGCGGATTCCCGTCGAATGCGGCGCCGCCCAGTTCTTCGCGCCGCGGGCGGCGGAACTGAAGATTGCCGACGGCCGGGGGCGTCTGCGCCTTGCGCTGTCGTTCGACCGGCCCGTGTCGATGATGTTCCAGGACAACCGGCACTGGGGCGGCGACACCGTCTCGCTGCGCGTGTTCCTCGGCCACGACAAGCCCTTCAGGGCCGGCACGGACTACTCCGTTTCGTTCCTGCTGAGCGATGGCGGCCCCACCACGCTCGCTGCGGATCTCGGCAGAGTGACGATCACGGCCGGGCCGGACTGGATTCCGCTGAAAGCCGAGGCCGACATCGAACCCGGCAGCGCGCTCGACTTCTCGGCGCTGCGCGGCACGGAGGCGCCGGCGGGCAGATACGGCCGTCCCGTGGCGCGGGGCGGCCATTTCGAGTTCGAGAATCTGCCGGGCGTTCCCCAGCGTTTCTACGGGGTGAACGTGTGCGGCGACGCCAACACGCCCGATTTCGAGACCGCCCGGCGGTTCGCCCGCCGGCTTGCGCGCGTCGGCTACAACGCCCTCCGCTTCCACCATCACGAGAGCGTGCTCGTCCGGCCGGACGGCGTCACGCTGGACGAGGCGCAGATGAAGCGCTTCGACGGCCTGGTGGCCGCGTGCGTCGAGAACGGCATCTACATGACGACCGATCTCTTCGTCTCCCGCCGTCCCATTTCCTACCGTTCGATCGGCATCGACCGGGACGGCCTTGTCCAGATGGGCGAGTTCAAGGAACTGGTCCAGGTCCACGAGGGCGCCTTCCGGAACTATCTCCAGTTCGCCCGCAATTTCCTCGGGCACCGCAACCCCTACACGGGGCGGACGCTGGCCGAAGAGCCCGCCATGGGCTGGCTGTCGCTCGTGAACGAAGGCAATCTCGGCAACCACGGCATGAGGACGATGCGGCAGTTCCCCGTCTTCCGGGAACGGTGGCAGGCCTGGCTGGCCGAGCGGAAAGCCGCGGACCCGTCCTTCGCCGCGATTCCCGACAGCCTGCCGGACTCGCTTGACGACCGTTCGTCGGCCCACGTCCAGGCTTTCGCGCTTTTCCTTCAGCAGCTGGAGCGTCGCTTCGCCGCGCGCGTGACGGCGTTCCTGCGCGACGAGATGAAGTGCAGGGCCCTCACGACGAACATGAACTGCTGGCACTATCCGGCCGTCTACCAGCTGCCGCGCGCGAACAGCTACGACTACGTGGACGACCATTTCTACGTCGACCATCCGCGTTTCCTGGAGACTCCGTGGCAGCTGCCGAGCCGGTGCCCCAACCGCAATCCGATGCTGGGGGCGAACATGGGCGCGCAGGCCTTGGCGATGCGCCGGATCCTCAACCGCCCGTTCACGATCACCGAGTACAACTACTCCGGGCCGGGACGCTTCCGCGGCGTGGGCGGCATCGCCTGCGGCGCGGCCGCGGCGCTGCAGGACTGGTCGGGCCTCTGGCGTTTCGCCTGGAGCCACGGCGTCCAGGGCGTGAAGGGGCCGAAGGGCCTGTCCTACTTCGACATGAGCGGCGATCCGCTGGGGCTCGCCTCCGAGCGCGCGTCGATCTGCCTCTTCCTCCGCCGCGACCTGGCGCCGCTGACGCGGACCTACGCGTTCGTGCTGCCGCCGAAAGCGCTCTCGTCCCTGGGACCGTCGCCGATGATGCGCACCTCGTTCGACTGGTTGAGCTGGTATGCGAAGACGGGCAGCGTCGTCGCGGACGCCGCGCCCGCCGACGCCACCTGGAGCGCCCGCTATCCCGAGTGCCTGGCGGCGAAGTCGGCCGACGTGCGCCAGACGGTCTTCGCCGGCGCCGCTCCCGCGGCCGGCGACGGCGCGGTCCGGATCGACTCGGAGAGCGGAACCTTCCTGCTGGAGACGGCGCGCACCTGCGGCGGCTTCGCGGAAGGGGGCGTGATCGCCGCCGGCGCGCTGACGGCCGATCTCGGCAAATCCGCCGCGACGCTGTGGGCCAGTTCGCTGGACGGCCGGGCGATCCGCGCGTCGGACCATCTGCTGGTGACGCATCTGACCGACGTCCAGAACTCGGACATCGCCTACGCCGACCGGGAGCTGACGACGCTGCTGGACTGGGGGCATCTGCCGCACCTGATGCGCGCGGGGAAGGCCGCCGTCCGGATTGCCGTTCCCGCCGGGACGTGGACCGTCCACGTCCTTGCCCAAAGCGGCGCGCGCCGCCGCACGGTTCCCTGCGCGTGGAAGGACGGCGAACTGGCCTTCACCGCCGACATCGCCGCCGACCCCGCCGATGCCTCGTACCTCTACGAACTCGTCCGGCAGCCCTAGGCGCGCCGCGTGCCGGGGGCGCTCTGGCCGGCGCGCGCCGGCCGCCGGCGCATCGCGAGCCGGGACAGGACGGCGTAGGCGGCGCCGAGGACCAGGGCGCCAAGGACGATCCACGGGAGATGGGCGTCGATTGTCGCCTTGCCCCTGTGGACGAGTTCCCGGTAGGCGATGTCGCCCGCGGAACGGCCGATGCCGTAGCCGGCAAGGGCCAGGACGACCGTCCAGACGCCGGCGCCCAGCCCCGTGAAGAGCGTGAATTTCGCCAGCGGCATCCGGGCCAGCCCCGCCGGTATCGAAATCAGCTGGCGGATGACGGGAATGAGGCGGCAGACGAACGTGGTGGCGCCGCCGTACCGGTTGAACACGTCGCAGGCACGGTCGAGCGCCTCGGGCTTCACGAAGAACCATTTCCCGTATTTCCGCAGGAAGGGTTCGCCCAGCCGGGCCGACAGAAAGTAGTTGAAATAGGCGCCGGCCAGCGATCCCGCCAGTCCCGCGAGGCAGGCCGCCACGAGGTCGGGAACGGGCGCGTGGAACGACAGTTCGCCGCGCGCCGCCAGAAAGCCGGCGGGAATCATCACGATTTCGCTGGGGAACGGAATGAACGAGCTCTCCACGGCCATGAAGATGAAGATGAACGCATAGCCCCAGAGCGGGGCGCAGGCGGCGATGGCGTCGAGATGGGAGGCGAGGCAGTCGAGCATGGTGCGGACGTTTTCTTGGGACGGGTCGGGGTTGGGGTCAGGTGATCTGGAAGGCGAGGAAGGGCGCGCGGTCGTACGGGCGCGGCACGGTCCTTTCCGCGACGGCGCCGTTTTGCACGACTTTGACCGCGATGTCGCCCGGAAAACGGTCGAACCGGCTCCAGGCGCAGACGAGACGGGCCGCAAGCGCGAGATCTTCGGGCGAGACGGCTCCCGGCAGCAGGGCGGTCGGCCCCGGAACGGAGACGGGCGCCACCAGGGTGTCCGTCGGCGCGCAGCGGGCCTGAAGCGTCTGGTTGTCCGCGGCGTTGCGCCCCAGAATGACCGAGGCCCCGCCCGGCAGGCGGAACCGGCGGGCCAGATTGAGCAGTTCCACCAGCCGCCGTTCGCCGAGGCCCTCGTGCGTCATGAGGTCCTTGAGCCGGCGGCCGAATCCCTTTTCCGTCAGCTTGCAGCCGCCGGCGGGCGACGGATAGTCGACCAGCCCGTATTTCCGCGCGAGTTCCATCTGCGCTTCCCGGCGGCGGCCGGACAGCCCCAGCAATTTGGCGCGGTCCAGTTTCCCCTCCCGTTCGGGGATCGAGGGTTCGAGCAGCTGCGCGCAGAGCGGGCGGACCAGCCGCCCCTTGAGGCCCGAGCAGGTCTCGACGATGCCGAGCGACGTGCGGTTCTGGGACATCGGGCGCTGGTTGAGGACTTCGCCCGTCGCCACGAAATCGTAGCCCCGCGCCGCGGCCATCTCGCCCGCGCGGGCGATCATCCGGGCATGGCAGTCGATACAGGGATTCATCGCGCCGCCGAAGCCATGCGGCGCCTTGGCGATGAGGGCCAGTTCGTCGGCGGTGAAATCGACCACATGGAGCCTGAGACCCAGGGCCGCCGCGGCCTTGCGCGCGGGCGTGGCGTCGAAAAAGGGCGTTTCGAAGCAGACGCCTTCGACCTCGGCGCCGGCGTCGCGCAGCACGCAGACCGCCAGCTGGGAATCGAGTCCGCCCGAAAGGAGGGACAGCCCGCGCGCTTTTATGCTATAATCTCCCGTGTCCATGGACCAAGAGTTTACACGATGAAATCCGTTTTGGCAATCTTCTTCGCGGCGGCCTTCGCCGTCAAGCCCCTTCCCCAGGAGGAGGGCCCGCTGGAGCCGTCGATCCAGAACGAGGTGGACCATGCGCTGGCCGTCGCCGGGAAGTGGCTGGCGGACCATGCGACGACGAACGTCGTGTCGGCCGATCTCTTCGCGACCAACGGGCTGACGCGCGAGAAGATCGCCATCCGGCTCATTTCCCTGCAGCGCGGCGAGGGGTATTGGCTGACGCCCACGAATCCGGCGGCGACGAAGCTGGCGGTGGAGATCCTGAAAGGCCTGTAAGATGCATCCCGACCTGTTTTCCCTCGGTCCCCTCCACGTGAAGACGTACGGTTTCTGCATGGCGCTTGGCTTCCTGGCCGCCTGGCGGGTTCTGGCCTGGACGTGCCGCCGCGTCGCGCGCGATCCCGAGCCCGTTTCCAACCTGATCCTGCTGATGATGGTGAGCGGCGTCGTGGGCTCCCGCATCGCCTACGTGATCGAGCATTGGCAAAGCGAATTCGCCGGCCATCTGGAGCGGATCGTCCGCGTGGACCAGGGCGGCCTGATGTTCTACGGCGGCCTGATGCTGGCCATTGCGGTGTTCTTCGTCTGGTGTTTCGTGAAGCGGGAGCGGATCGTCGAGATGGCGGACATGATGACGCTGGTCATCCCGCTCGGGCATGCCTTCGGCCGCGTCGGGTGCTTCTTCTACGGCTGCTGCTACGGCCTTCCGTCGCCGGCCGCCTGCGCGGTGGCGTTTCCGCGCGGATCGCCGGCCTGGTACGAGCAGGTGAACCGCGGCCTGATTCCCCATTCGGCCGCGGCGGCGCTGCCGGTTCTGCCCACGCAGCTGTTCGAGGCGGGCGCGGTGCTGGCGCTCTTCGGCGCGCTGTTCCTGCTCTATCGCCGGTTCGGGCAGCGGCTGCCGGGCGTGGTGACGGGCTGCTATTTTGCCGGCTACGCCTGCATCCGTTTCGGAATCGAGATCCTCCGCGGCGATCCGCGCGCCGAAATCGGCCCGTTCTCCATCAGCCAGACGATCTCCCTGGGGCTGCTGGCGGCCGGCGTCGCGTGCGGGGCGCTGGCGAGCCGGGGCGTCTTCGTCCGGGCGGCCCGGCCGTCGGTCGGGGCCGGACGGGATGCGGATCACGGATAGGCGGCGCCGGGGGGCGCGCCGGCGTGTCGTCCGGGGCGGCGCCGGGGGCTTGCGGTTGACGGTCGCCTTGGACCGCCGGATTTCAGAAAATAAGGAGAAGAGACACATGAATCGGAGAGCGTTTCTGGGAATGGGCGCGGCATTCGCCGCGGCGGGGTGCACGGCGCCGAAGGCGGGGCGGGTCGATGCGGTGACGGGCGCGACGCCGGTCGTCCCGTGGAAGCCGTTTCGGGGGGCGGGGAAAGTGCGCGTGGTGCAATGGGGCATGTGCCACGAGCACGCGGACGGCAAGTTCAATTCCCTGAAGAAGCTGCCGAACGACTACGAGCTGGTGGGCGTCATCGACGACCGCGCCTCGAAGACGCCGCGGGAAGACCGCGATTTCAAGGTCTACAAAGACGTCCGGATCATGACGCCCGAGGAGCTGTGGGCGGACAAGACGGTGCAGTGCGTGTTCGTCGAGGTGACGAACGACGATCTGATTCCCGTCGCCTGGCAGGTCGCCAAGCATGGCCTGGCCATGCATCTCGACAAGCCCTGCGGGCAGAATTTCAGGAAGTTCAAGGCGCTGATGGACTTCTGCCAGGCCCGGGGCATCCCCGTCCAGATCGGCTACATGTTCCGCGTCAATCCGGCCATCCGCTTCGCGACGAAGGCCGTGAAGGAGGGCTGGCTGGGCGACCTCGTCTCGGTCGAGGCCGACATGTACCACGACTACGGCAGCAAGAACTACAACGCGTACATCGCGTCCTTCAAGGGCGGCATCATGTACAATCTCGGCTGCCACCTGGTCGACTTCATCCTTCCGATGATGCCGGGTCTGCCCAGGAAGGCGCACGTGGTGCGTCTGCCCGCGCCCGGCGATCCGGACAATGCCGGCACGAACTGCGTGAGCGTGCTCGAATGGCCGCACGCGACGGTGACGATCCGTTCGTCGCGCCACGCCGCCTGCCCGACCCGCTGGCTGCGCATCCAGGGCACGAAGGGCGCCATCGACCTGCGGCCGATCGAGCGCTTCGACGGCAAGCCGACGACGCTCGAACTCCGCCTGAAGGAACCGGCCGGCGGATACGGGAAGGGCGCGCACGTCGTCGACTGCGGCATCCAGAAAGACCGCTACGCCGACCAGCTCAAGGAACTGGCGGACATCGTCCGCGGCCGCGCGGCCCATCCCGCCGGACAGTACGCGCACGACGTCGCCGTCCACCAGGTGACGCTGATGGCGTGCGGCATGCCGCTTTGACAGAGGAGACGCAGACAGCATGAAGCAAGCTTACGTGAACGGGGAGCTGATTTCCCGGGAGGCGGTCCAGTTCGAGCTCGACCGCCTGGTCAAGTTCTACATGTCGCATGGCATGACGCAGGAGGAGGTGAAGAAGAACCTCCCGAAACTCGCCGAACGCGCGCAGGAGCAGGCCATCGGCGCCAAACTGCTCTTCGCGCGGGCGGAACAGCTCGACATCGCCGTCGATCCGCGGGCCGTGGACGCGCAGGTCCAGAGCGTGATCCGGCAGGTCGGCGGCCGCGAGAATTTCATCAAGGCGCTCGCCGGGCAGAAGCTTTCCGAAGACGGCTTCCGCAAGGAGCTCGCGAAGGGCTGCCGGGTGGACGCGCTCGTCCAGCAGGCCTGCGGCGAGGTGGCCGAACCGACGGAAAAGGAGATCGCCGACTACTATCTGGCCCACCAGGGCGAATTCGTGGCGGCGCCCCAGGTCCTGGCGCAGCACATCCTGGTGAAGACGGAAGGCCTCGACGCGGCCGACAAGGTCGACGCGCTCGACCGGATCAAGGCCATCCGCGCGCGCATCGTCGCCAATTCGGATCCGGGCGAACTCGGCCAGGCGTTCGTGCGCGAGGCCCGGGAACATTCCGACTGCCCGTCCGGGCAGCAGGGCGGTTCGCTGGGCTGGTTCGGCCGCGGCATGATGGTGCCGGCGTTCGACCAGGCGGTCTTTTCCATGAAGTGCGGCGAAGTGTCCGACGTCATCGAGACGCAATTCGGCTACCACATCATCCTCAAGACGGACGAGAAGGGCGGCGGCCCGCAGACGCTCGTCGACGTGTCCGACCAGATCCGCGACCTTCTCCGCCACGAGGCCCGCGGGCGCGCGGTGAGCGCGTTCGTGGCCGAACTGCGCGAGAAGGCGACAATCGAGTACCGATGATGACGCACGAAGACTTGTTCAAGCGGGCGGTGAAGGCGATTCCCGGCGGCGTCAACTCGCCGGTCCGGGCTTTCACCGGCGTGGGCGGGACGCCCGTTTTCGTCGACCGCGGCCGGCGGCAGAAGATCCGGACGGCCGACGGCCGCGAGCTGACGGACTACTGCTGCAGCTGGGGCGCGATGATTCTCGGTCACGCGCACCCGGTGGTGACGAAGGCCCTTGCCGCGCGCGCCCGGCTCGGGACGACGTTCGGCATCGCCACGCCGGACGAGGTGGCGTTTGCCGAACGGCTCCGTTCGCTGGTGCCCGGCATGGACATGGTGCGCGCCGTCAACAGCGGCACGGAAGCCGTGATGACGGCGGTCCGGCTCGCGCGCGGCGTCACGGGCCGGCGGGCCATCCTCAAGTTCGACGGCTGCTACCACGGCCATTCGGACGCGATGCTCGTGAAGTCCGGCAGCGGACTTCTGACGGGCGGCCTTTCGTCCAGCGCGGGCGTGGCGGACGACACCGTCGCCGACACCCTGACGGCGCCCTATAACGACCTCGGGGCCGTCCGGGAGGCCTTCGCCGCCCGGGGCGCGGACATCGCGGCGGTGATCGTCGAGCCGGTGGCCGGCAACATGGGCCTCGTTCCGCCCGGCGACGGCTTCCTCAAGGGGCTTCGCGCGCTGACGAAGAAGCATGGCGCCCTGCTGATCTGCGACGAGGTGATCAACGGCTTCCGGTTCGGATTCTCGTCCTATTCCGCGCTCTACGCCGGCGTGACGCCCGATCTGATCGTCCTGGGCAAGGTGATCGGCGGCGGGCTGCCGCTTGCGGCGGTCGGCGGCAAGGCGAAGTGGATGCGCCAGCTGGCGCCCGTGGGACCCGTCTACCAGGCCGGCACGCTGAGCGGCAATCCGCTCGCCGTGGCGGCCGGCCTGGCGACGCTGGACGTCCTTGAAGCCACGCAGCCCTACGGGACAATGGCGGAACTCGGGAGCGCGCTGGCCGTCGGCGTGTCGACGATTGCCGCCGAACGCGGCGTTCCCGTGACCTGCCAGAGCTTCAATGGCGTCTTCACGCCGTTCTGCACGGACCTGCCCGTCCAGGACCTTGCGGACGCCCGGGCCTGCGACACGAAACTGTACGCGAAGATCTTCCACGGGCTGCTGGACCGCGGCATCTACATCGCGCCGTCCCAGTTCGAGTGCAACTTCATCTCCGCCGCCCACGGCGCGCGCGACGTCGACGCGTTCCTGTCGGCTTTCGACGACGTCTGCCGGCGGCTCTAATGTGGTATAATGCGCGTATGAAACGGACAGTTCTCTTTTCGTGGGCGTTCGCCTGCGTCGCGGCGTTTGGACAGGCGATTTCCTTCAACGTCGTGGCCGACCGGGCGGACTGCCTGTACCGCTGTGGCGAAGAGGCCACGTTCACCGTGACGGCCGTCGGCTCCGACGGGGGCGCCGTCACGTCCGGGGTGGTCAATGCGGTCGTCGACAATTTCGGCCCGCGGATCCAGGTCCGGGAGCGGATCGACCTCTCCGGGCGAAATCCCTTCACCCTGAAGGGGACGATGGCCGAACCCGGCTTCCTGCGCGTCCGCCTGGACGGCGCGGACTGCCGGAAGCAGTCGTTTGGCGTGGCGTACGAACCGGCGCGAATCGAGAAGGGCAGCCCTTCGCCGGCCGATTTCGACGCCTTCTGGGCGGCGGCGCGGGCCAAGCTCGCCCGGGAGGTTCCGCTGGACGCGCGGGTCGTTCGCGTGCCCGAACGGTGCACGGCGGATTTCGATTTCTTCCGGATCTCGTTTGCGACGTTTGGCCGCCGCGTCCACGGGTACATGAGCGTTCCGACGGACCGGTCGCGGGCGCCGCATCCGGTCGACTTCCAGGTCGCGGCCGCGGGCTTTGGCGGCTGGACCAACAACATGGGCGGCAAGAAAGACGCGATCTGCGTGCTCTTCAGCGTCTATCCGTTCGAGCCGCATTGGGACTGGGAAAAGCTCGGCCTCAAGAAGGAATACGATGCGCTGAACGCCGCCGCCCGGGAGACGTACGGGACGGGCTACGCGGCGAGCGGCATCACGGAAAGCCGCGAGGCCTATTTCTTCTATCCGGTTCTGCTGGGCATCGACCGGGCCGTCGACTGGGTCGCCGCGCGCCCGGACGTCGACCGGACGCGCTTCCGCTACCAGGGGACGTCGCAGGGCGGGGGCTTCGGCTTCTACCTGACGGGACTCAACCACACCTTCACCCGCGCGGCGTTCTACGTGCCGGCGATAACCGACACGATGGGCTATCTGAAGGGACGCCAGAGCGGCTGGCCGCAGATCGTCGAAGCGAACGGATCGACGCCGGAAAAGCGCCGTGCGGCCGAAGCGAACGCGCCGTATTTTGACGGTGCCAACTTCGCCGCCCGCATCCGGTGCCCGGTGCGCGTGGCGGTGGGGTTTGCCGACACGACGTGCGCGCCGTGCGCCGTCTATGCCGCCTACAACGCGATTCCCGTCCAGGACAAGGGCATCGTCCACGGCATCGGCATGACCCACAGCTGTTTCGGCAGGTTCTACCGCGACCTCGGCGCCTGGGTCACGGGGAAGTAAGGCGAGGAGGCGGTTCGATGGCTCATCCCGATTGTACGGTTCTCGTCGCCTCGTGCGACGGCTATGCCGATCTGCTCCGGCCGTTTTCGGCGCTCTGGCGGAAGTTCTGGCCGGACTGCCCGTTCGAAACCGTCCTGGTGACGGAAACGCCGCCGGCCGAAGACCTGTGCTTCGACCGCGTCGTCGCGTGCGGGGTGGGGGGGGGGAGTACCTGGTGCGATCGCCTCGTGGCGGCGCTGGCGCGGATCGAAACGCCCTACGTGCTCATGCTCTGCGACGACTACTACCTTGAGTCGCCCGTCGATACGGCGCGCGTCCTGAAGCGCCTTGGGCAGGCGAAGCGGTTCGACGCGATCAATCTGCGGCTGATTCCCAATCCGGTCACGAAAATCCCCTACCAGGAGGATCTGCGCGAATACCGGAAGAACACGGCCTACTGCGTTTCGACCCTAGCCGGAATCTGGAACCGGGAGGCGTTGCGGCGGCTGGCGACGGGAAAGAACAGCATCTGGGAATTCGAGCGGTATGGCAGTTTCGCGCTGGCGGACGAGGCGCGTCCCATTCTGGGCACGCCGACGAAGGAGTTCCCGTTTGTCGACGCCGTCCACAAAGGCTGCTGGGAGCGGTTCGGACTCAAGGTCCTGGCGGACAACGGCATTGCCTTCGACCTCTCGACGCGCGGCCTGCCCCCGTTCCGGACGCGGCTCGTCGAAGGCCTGAAGGCCCTGGTTTTCGCGCTCGTTCCCCATACGCTGATCGTCCGCGTGCAGAATGCATTGGACATGGGCGCGAAGGAGAAGAGGAAGCGGTCGTGAGCGGGAATCCGGGAAAGGGCGCTCCCCGATTCCCGGCCCTGGCAAGATGCCCCCTGGCGTGACCGGCGTCCGCGAGGGTGCGTCCGGTGCCGTCCGGTGCCGCCGCAACGGACGCGGTTCGTTCCCGGTTCGCTTGTGGTATAATCGTCCTCCGTCCGGAAGAATGGATTCGAGTGCAAGGAGAGGATGATGGATTGGAAATTCAAGCGCGCCGACTTTCGCCGCCCGCCGGCCCAGCTGGAACACGTGGACGTCTCGCTGGCGTTTTTCGCGGATCGCGTCGAAGGCCGCGGCGTTCTGCATTGCCGGGCCCGCGAGGAGATGAAGGAAATCCTGCTTGACTGCGAGGGCCGGAAAGTCGCCTATCCGCTCGACCGGGTCTACCGTCCCGGCGAGGCGTTCACCGTGGAGGTCGCGCACACCTGCCATCCCGACGACACGCGGCTGGAGGGCATCTACAAGGACGTGACGCCGAAGGGATGCCCGCAGCAGTTCATGAGCCAATGCCAGCAGTACGGCTTCCAGCGCATCCTGCCGATCATCGACGACTGCACGGCCAAATGCACGTTCAGGACGACCCTCGAAGGCGACGCCCGCTACACGCACCTCATCTCCAATGGCGATCTCGTGTCCCGCACGGTCGCGGACGGGCGCCAGCGCTGGGTCTACGAGAACCGCCGGCCGATGGCGCCCTATCTCTTCCTCGCCTGTGCGGGAACCTGGGAGGTCCTCGCCGATTCCGTGACCTATCCCGACGGCGGCAAGACGGTGCGGCTGGAGTATCTCGTGCCGCCCGGGCACGTGGACGGCGCGCGCGTGCCGATGGACATTCTCAAGCGGGCCATTCTCTTCCAGCACCGGCTCACGGGGTTCGTCTATCCCTTCGAGACCTATCGGACGATCTGCATGGAGAAGTCGCTCTACGGCGGCATGGAGAACACGGGCAACACGACGATCGTCACGGAGGCCGCGCTGATCGACGAGACCATTCCCGACGGGCGCCTCGTCTACGCCCATGGCGTCATCCCCCACGAATACGAGCACAACCACTGCGGCAGCGGGGTGACGATGGAGAGCGTGTTCGACATGTGGCTGAACGAGGCCTACACGGTCAATGTCGAGCGCGCCTGTCTGGCGCAGACCTTTGGCGCGGCGTTCGCCCGCCAGCTCGAAATCGACGCGCTCCGCGGCCGCGGCGGCGCGCTGGCGGAGGAGGAAGGGGGCGTGGCGGCCCCGGTCGTGCGCGAGGGCGTGAACGATCCCGACGAAGTCGTCGACGCCATTACCTACGACAAGGCCCCGGAAGTCCTGAACACGCTCCGCAACCTCATCGGCGCCTCCGCCTACGACGCGGCCTGGAAGGAATATTTCCGCCGGTTTGACGGCGGAAACGCGACGACGGACGACTTTCTCAAGGTTTTTTCCGACGTGACGGGGCGCGATGTCGCCGCGCTGCTGAGGCCCTGGCTGTTCGAGGCCGGCCATCCCACCGTCACCGCCGGCTGGACGTGGAAAGACGGCCGCCTCACGGTGTCGCTCGCGCGCGACAGGCCCTACGTGGTTCCCGTGCCGTTCGCCCTGGTGAAGGACGGCAAGGACGTCGCCGCGGGGACTTTCATCCTCGACGGCGCCCGGCAGGAGTTCTCGACGGCCTGTCCGAAGCCCGATTTCATCTCCTGGAACCGCGGGTGCGGGTTCTACGGCGTGCTGGAGACGTCGGCCGGCGAAGCGGAACTCGCGCGCCAGGTCCGCACGGATCCGGACATGGGCGCCCGCGCGGAGGCCATGAAGACGCTGCGCGACCGGGGGGCCACGGCGACCTGGCTCGACCTCTACACGGAGATTTTCGCCGACCGGACGCTGGATCCGGGCGCCAAGGCGGGCCTGCTGTCGATTCCCGCCGATTCGCTCGACCGCCGGCGCCGGGCCTTTGTCCAGGAAAACGTGCGGGAGATGCACGCGCTCCGCCAGGCGGCGGCCCGTCGGATCGGCCCCGCCACGCTGATCGCGGAGCTGGCCGGCGCGGCGACGGGCGGGACCGACGCCGCGGCCATCGTCCGCCGCGCGTACGAGAACTGCGTGCTGCAGCTGCTGGCCGAACTGGACGAGTCCGGCGCCTGGACCGCCCTGAAGGGCTATCTGGACCGGGCCGTGAACATCACGGCCCGCCTGAATGCGCTGCGCGCCATTCTGGCGAGTCCGCATCCCGCGCGCCACGACATCGTCGCCGCGGCCGGCCGCGGACTCCGCAAGTCCCTGAACGGCTACACGGGCTATCTGGGCGTCGTCGCGTCCGACCCCCGCGAAAGCGTCTTCGCCGCGCTCGCCGCCGAGGAGCGGCGCGCCGGGTGGTCGATCCGCCATCCGGCGCTCAGCCGGGCGCTCTATTGCGGATTCGCGGACAACGGCGACCGGCTGTGGACGCCGAGGGGCCTCGCCTGGATGGAGCGGACGATTGTCGCGTACGCCCGGGTCGGCGAATACAACGCGCTGCGCCTGCTCGCGCCGTTCGCCCTCTGGAAACGCTTTCCGCCGGCGCTGCGCGCGGACGTGGAGGGGCTTCTCGACCGGGTGTCCGCGGCCCTGCCGCGCCATGCGTTTCCCTTCATCGGCGGCCGCCTTGCGGCATTGCGGTAGCGTCCGAAAAATGGTAGACTATTTCCCCGTTTCATGGCACGTGTCGTCGAGTTTTTCAAGTCTTTGCAAGCGCCGTGGCTGTTTGCCGCGGGCGCGGCGCTTTGCCTGTCCGCCGTCGCCGTGTGGTGGGGAAACCTCAATCAGGACGAGGGCTGGTACCTCTATGCCGCCCAGATGGTCCGTTCGGGGCGCTTCCCCTACCACGACTTCTTCTACACGCAGGGGCCGGCGATGCCGCTGGTCTATTCCCTGCTCTCGCCCCTGTGGACGTCGCCGGCCTCGCCGGTCCGGGGGCTGCTGGGCGGCCGGATCCTGACGCTGCTTTTCGGTTTCGGCGCCACGGCCTGCGCGGCGGCGCTGGCGCGGCGGCTGGTGCCAGCCGGGCGGAAGGGCCTGGCGGGATTGTCCGTGTTCGCCCTCCTGGGCTGCAACCTCTACCACCTCTACTTCACGGCCATTCCCAAGACCTACGCGCTGGGCAGCTGCTTCGTGCTGGCGGGGTTTCTGCTGCTGGTCTGCGGCGTCCAGGCCGGTTCCCTGCGGGCGCTGGGGTGGTTCGGGCCGTTTGCCGCCGGTCTGCTGATGGCCTTCGCCACGGGGACGCGGATTTCGCTGCTTCTGATCCTGCCCGTCGTGGGCTTCACGCTCCTGTTCGGCTTCAGGACCTTCCGCTGGGCGTTTCTGCCGTTTGGCGTGGGCGGGCTGCTGGGGCTTGTCCTGACCTACGGCGTGTTCGCGCTCGATCCGGTGTCCTGCCGGTCGCTGCTGGCCGCGCAGAGCTACCATGCGGCCCGGGGCGGGTTCGATCCGTTCTTCGCCGCGGGCAGCGTGAGCCGCCTCGTGCGCGGCTATGCGGCGCTGGTGGTTGTCATGTTCGCCGCGTTCTGCCTGCGCGGCCGGGCCGTTCCCGCCGGCGCGGACGACCGCGTCGTCCGGGGGGTCCAGTGGATGCTCGGGCTGGGATTCGCCGCCGTCTTCCTCCTCCAGCTGAGCGCGCCGTTCCCATACGACGACTACCAGGTTCCGCTGATGGGCCTGCTGACGGTCTGGGTCGTGTCGTGCTACTGCCGGTCGGAGGGCTCTTCCGTCGCGCGCGCGTGGTTCGTGCTGCTGGCGGCCTGCGCGGCGTCGTTCTCCTCGCCGCTGCTCCAGGAGTGGACGACCTACGGCCCGGACCGCTTCTGGAGCCGGAAGAAGCCGGCCAGCGAACTCGCCCAGCTGCGGGCGGTCGCGCGCCAGCTGGACGAGCTGGATCCCGGCGGCACGACGCTGCTCACGCAGGATCTCTACCTGGCCGTCGAGACGGGCCGCACGGTGCCGCCCGGTTTCGAGATGGGGCCGTTCTGCTATTTTCCCGACCTGTCGGCGGAGAGCGCCCGGCGCATCCACGTGATGAACCGGGCGAGCCTGGCGGAACTTCTCGACCGGGCGCCCTGCTCGGCCGCCGCGCTGAGCGGCTACGCCTTCGCCATCGCCGCGCCCGCCTGCCGGGAGACGCCCCGGGCCGAGCAGGCGGACCTGCGCGCGCGGGTGGAGAGGAACTACGACGTGGCCGCGCGGATTCCCCGGTTCGGGCAGAACGCCACGCCGCTCGTCCTGCTGACGCGGAAGGGGGCGGCGAAATGACGGCGGTGCCCCGTCACGTGGCGGTCATCATGGACGGCAACGGCCGGTGGGCGATCGCCCGGGGCCGGCCGCGGATCGACGGTCACCGTGCCGGCGCCCGCACGCTGGAGCGGATGCTGTCCTGGTGCGCCGCCGCCGGCGTGGAGATCCTGACGGTCTATGCGTTTTCCACCGAGAACTGGAAGCGTCCGCCGGACGAAATCGACGGCCTGATGCGCCTCTTTTCGCTTTTTCTGCGGACGAAGCGCGCCCGGCTGCTGGAGGAGGGGATCCGTTTCCGCGTCATCGGCCGCCGGAGCGACCTGCCGCCGCCGCTCCAGCGGCGGATTGCCGAACTGGAGGCGGCGACGGCCGGATTCCCGCGTCAGCTGGTGGTGGCGCTGTCGTATGGCGGCCGGGCCGAAATCGTCGAGGCCGCCCGGAAGTTCGCCCGCTGCGCCGAGCAGACGGAAGCCGCCTTCGCCTCCTGCCTCTACGCGCCGGATCTGCCCGATCCCGATCTGGTCATCCGCACTTCGGGCGAACGCCGGCTGTCCAATTTCCTCCTGTGGCAGGTCGCCTACAGCGAGTTCTACGTGACGGACGTCCTGTGGCCGGATTTCGACGAGGTGGAGTTCCGCCGGGCGCTGGCCTCGTACGCCACGCGCGACCGGCGCCGGGGAGGGCACGCATGAGCGCTCTTCTCGATCGGGTCCGGACGCCCGCCGACGTCAGGGCCCTGCCGGCCGGCGAACTTCCCGCGCTGGCGCAGGCCGTGCGCGACGAGATCGTCGCCTCCGTGGCGCGGACCGGCGGCCATCTGGCCAGTTCGCTCGGCGCCGTGGAGCTGAGCATCGGGCTGCTGCGCGTCTTCGACCCGTGCGTGGACCGGATCGTGTGGGACGTGGGCCACCAGACCTACGCCTGGAAGCTGCTGACCGGCCGTCGCGACAGCTTCGGCACGCTGCGTTCGTACGGCGGACTGTCGGGCTTCAGCAATCCCGACGAGACGGATTGCGACGCCTTCGTGTCGGGCCATGCCGGCAATGCGCTGGCCGCGGCGGAGGGGCTGGCGGCGGCGCGCGGCCTGAAGGGCGGATCGTCCCACGTGGTGGCGGTTGTCGGCGACGCCTCGCTGGCCAACGGCGAATCGCTGGAGGCGCTCAACAATTGCGCGCAGCTGAAGGGGCGGGTCGTCCTCGTGGTCAACGACAACGCCATGTCCATCTCCCGGAACGTCGGCTCGTTCGCCCGCGTGCTCGGGCGGCTCATCTCGGGCCGGCGCTACAATCGCGTCAAGGCCGCGGCCGAACGGGCGGGACACCGCCTCCATCTGACGTTTCTGCGGCGGCTCTACCACCGGCTGGAGAGCGTGTTCAAGTCGATCTGGCTCGGCAACGCCTTCTTCGAGTCGTTCGGGTTGCGCTACGTGGGCCCTGTCGACGGGCACGATCTGAAGGCCGTCGAACAGGCCCTTGCCGTGGCGCGGGACGACAAGCGGAGCGTCGTCGTCCACATCGTGACGGTGAAGGGGCGCGGGTTCGCGCCGGCGGAGCGGAATCCCACGGCCTGGCACGGCGTGGGGGCGTTCGATCCCGTCCATCCGGTCGACCCGCAGCCCTGCCCGGCCTGCTGGTCGGGCGTCTTCGGGTCGGCCGTCGCGGCGCTGGCGCGCGCGGACGGGCGGATCTGCGCGCTGACGGCCGCCATGCGCGACGGCACGGGCCTGACGGCGTTCGCGGAGGAGTTCCCGACGCGCTTTTTCGACTGCGGCATCTGCGAGGAGCAGATGGTCACGTTTGCGGCGGGGCTGGCCCGTGGCGGGCTGCGGCCGATCGTGGCGATCTACGCGTCGTTCCTCCAGCGCGCGGTCGACCAGGTCATGCACGACGTCTGTCTGCTGGGGCTTCCCGTGGTCTTCGGCGTGGACCGGGCGGGGTGCGTGGGCGCCGACGGACGGACCCACCACGGCATGTTCGACATCGCGATGCTGCGGTGTCTGCCCGGGCTGTCCATCCTCCAGCCGCGCGATGGCGTCGAGCTGGCCGACATGCTGGCGGCGGCCGTCGGGCGCAATGCGCCGGTGGCCGTCCGCTATCCGCGCGGAACGCCGCCTCCCGCCGCCGCCGGCCGGGCGCCGCTCGTCTGGGGAAAGGCCGAGCCGCTGCTGAACCCCGCGGCGAAACTGCAGCTCTGGGCGCTGGGGGACGAAGTGCCGAAGGCCCTGCGCGTCGCGGAGCTGCTGGCCGCGCGCGGCGTGACGGCCGGCGTGGTCAACGCCCGGTTCGTCAAGCCGTTCGACGCGGAGCTGCTGGCGGCCCAGCGGGCGGCCGGCGCGCGGATCGTCTCGATCGAGAACGGTTCCGTCCAGGGCGGATTCGGCGAGGCGATCGCGGCGGACGCGAAATTTGGCTGGCCCGACCGGTTTGTCGGGCATGGGACGGTCGCGCGGCTTGAACAGGCCCACCGCTTCACGGCGGAGGACATTGCGGAGGCTCTCTAGAATGGCGATTCAACATGGCAAGCCCGGCGAATGGGCGAAAGTGCGCGGCACGGTGGCGTCGATGTGGCCGGTCTTCCTCTCCTGCGCGCTGCTGGGGGCCTTTGCGGCGTCCTGCCTGCTCGGCACGCGGCGCGTCCTGTTCGCGACGCTGTTTCTGGTTTCGCTCGTCGTGGCCCTCACCCTGCTGCGCAAGGGGCTGCGCCGCGTGGAGTCCTACTTCAAGGGCGCGCGGGGCGAGGAGCACGTGGCCTACCTGCTGTCGCTGCTGCCCGATTCCTACCACGTGTTCCACGACTACGAGGCCGGCGTCCACCATGTCGACCACGTGGTCGTGGGGCCGACGGGCGTCTACGCGATCGAAACGAAGAACTGGCGCGGCCGCGTGGCCCTGCAGGACGGGCTGCTGGCGGTCGACGGGCATCTGCCGAGCCGGTCGCCCACGGTCCAGGCCCGGGCCGAGGCCAAGGCCGTCAAGGCCGTTCTGGACAAGACCGGCGACGCGCGGAGCGTGGTTCCCGTCCTGTGCTTCGCGTCCGACTCCTACCGGTCGGCCGAAGCTGAAATCGAGAAGGTGTTTGTCGTCAACGCGAAAGACGTGCGGGCCTGGTTGCAGTCCCGGCCGGAAACGCTGTCGGCCAACGAATCGAAGCGTCTGGTCCAGTTGATGGAGACGAGTCTATGAAGCAGTATCCGAATGTCCGCGCATCCGCTCTCGCCTGCGCCGCGGCCGCGCTGTCCGGCTGGGTTCTGGCGGGAACGCCCGCACCGAAGGCGGTCGCCCTGGCGCCGCTTCCCTATTACGGCGACGTGGCCCGCCTGGTGGGCCAGCGGGTCGAACACGACCACATCCTCCGCCACCCGCTGAACAACGAGATCTCGCAGCGCGCCTGGACGAATCTCGTGACGATGTACGACTACAACCACGACGTCTTTCTGCAGAGCGATCTGGACGGGTTCGCCCGCATGCAGCTGAAGATCGACGACGCGTTGCGCGCGGGCGACGTGTCGTTCGGCTACGAGATCCAGCGCGTCTTCGTCCAGCGCCTTGACGAATGCGTCAATTTCGCGACCAATTTCCTCCTCAAGGGCGAATTCGATTTCGCCACGGACGAGACCTACCTCTTCAAGCGCGAGAAGGCGCCCTGGCCCGTGACGCGGGCGGAGCGCGAAGACCTGTGGCGCAAGCGCCTGAAGAACGATCTGCTGGCGCAGGTCCTCGGCAAGGAGCTGGACGCGGAGGAGGAGAAGAGCGGCAAGAGGAAGGACAAGGCGAAGGCCGCGGACACGAATGGCGTGGAGAGCGTCGCGGAGGCGAAGCCCGAACCGACGCCGCTTGAGAACCTGGTCCGGCGTTACAGCCACTATCTGACGATGTCGCGCACGGAAGTCGACGAGGAGACGGTCTTCCAGCGGTACATGTCGGCCGTGATGATGGCCTACGACCCGCATTCGGACTACATGGCCCCGATGCGCAAGGAAGATTTCGACATGGACATGAGCCTTTCGCTCTGCGGCGTGGGCGCCGTGCTCTCGGTCTCCTTCGACGACGGCGCGCTGGAGATCAAGGAGATCATGAAGGGCGGTCCGATCGCCCGCGAGGGCAGCATCAAGGTCGGCAACCGGATCGTCGGCGTCGGGCAGGGGAACGACCCGATCGAGGACGTCACCTGGAAGCCCATGCGCAAGACGATCCGCAAGATCCGCGGCAAGAAGGACACGAAGGTCGTCCTTGAGATCACGGACAAGAACGGCGAGAACCGCCGCCGGGTTGCGCTCATCCGCGATGAAATCAAGCTGGAGGACCAGGCCGCCACGGGGCGCGTGGAGACGGTCGTCCTGAACGGCGTCACGAACACGTTCGGCTACGTGCGCCTGCCGGGCTTCTACGGGACGATGGACAAGCGTCCGGGGGACGAGGGCTACCGCTCCTGCTCGTGGGACGTGGCGCAGTGGATCGGCTCCTTCAAGCGGGCGGAGACCGACGGCATGGTGCTTGACCTGCGCGGAAACGGCGGCGGGTCCCTTCCCGAGGCGATTCTGCTGACGCAGCTCTTCGTTCCCAAGACGCCGGTCGTGCAGATCGGCGACGCGCGCGGAATCGGCATCGTCCCGACCTTCGACAACCAGCCGACGCTCGCGTACGGCAAACCGCTGGTGGTGCTGGTCGACCGCCACTCCGCGTCGGCCTCGGAGATCGTCGCGGGCGCCCTGCAGGACACGGGGCGCGCCGTCATCGTCGGCGACACGCAGACGCACGGCAAGGGGACGGTCCAGACCGTCGTGCCCGTCCGCCGCCGGCGCTTCCCGACCGACGAGAGCGAGAAGTACGGCTCGATGAAGACGACGACGGCCCGCTTCTACCGCATCAACGGCTCGTCGACGCAGGTCAAGGGCGTGGCGAGCGACATCCGCGTGCCGAGCGTCTTCGACGAGCGCTCCGACATCGGCGAGGCGAAACTCCCCTACGCGCTGCCGTGGACGGCCGTCCAGGCCGCCGAATACGACGACGTCTGGAACATGCGCGCGCTCGTGCCGGAACTCCGCGCCGCGTCCGCCGCGCGGCTGAAGGAGAACCGGGACTATGCGCACCGGCTGCATCTCGTGGCCTTCTTCAAGGCCTACGCGGACCGGACCTCGGTGCCGCTCGAACGCGACGCGCGCCTGAAGCTGATGCGTTCGGACCGCGCCACGCTGGACGAGGCCGACGAGGCCGACATGCTGGACGAGGACGACGAGGACGACGACGGCGTTGCCGGCGGCGACACGGGCGACACGAAGAAAGACCTGGTTCTCGCGGAAGGGTTCAACGTGCTGGCGGACATCGTCCGCCTGACGAACGGCGGGGAGGTGCCGCGCGCGCGGCCCGTTCCCGAAAGGCGTCTTCCCGCCTGGCTGCGGGCGTTGAAGGGGGCGAACAATGACTAACATGCATTTCTGGAAGATGCACGGCGCGGGCAACGACTTCGTGCTGGTGGACGACCGGTCGGGGACGTTTCCCATCCACGACCATCTTCGCCTGGCCGCTTTGGCGGGCTTCCGCACGGGCATCGGGTGCGAAGGCGTCATCCTCGTGCAGAACTCCGAGCTGGCCGACTTCCGGATGGTCTTCTTCAATCCGGACGGGACGGAAGCCGATCTCTGCGGCAACGGATCGCGCTGCGTCGCGGCCTTCGCCCGCGGAATCGGCGTGGCCCCGTCCGCGTCGATGACCTTCGAGACGCGGGCGGGCCTCGTCGACGCCGAGGTGCTGGAGAACGGCCAGGTCAAGGTCTGGATGCCGGAGCCCAAGGACCGGCGCTACGATCTGCACGTCGGCGGAACGCACGGCGACTTCATCGTCGCGGGCGTTCCGCATTTCGTCGTGGCCTGCGATTCGGCGGCGAGCGTCGACGTCGCGGCGAGGGGCCGTGCGCTCCGCCTGGCGGATGCGTTTGCGCCGGACGGGACGAACGTCGATTTCGTCCAGTACCTGCCGCCCAACCGCGCGATTCTCCGCACCTACGAGCGCGGGGTCGAGGCGGAGAGCGGCGCCTGCGGAACGGGCGCCATCGCGACGGCGGTCGTGGGCGTCGAGACCAAGGGCATGTCGCTGCCGATGCACGTGCGCACCTCGCAGGGCTTCGTGCTGACGGTCGACGGCGATTGGCGGCGGGCGAAGTCCACGGGCATCACGCTCACGGGGCCCGTGAAGAAAGTTTTCGAAGGCGACATCGATCTCGATGCGCTGGATGTGGCGAACGAAATGGAGTAGCGAAGCGATGGCAGAGTTGATTGTTGCGTTGGACGTGCAGAGCCGCGAAGAGGCCGTCCGGAAGGTCGGGCAGATCGGCGATCCGGTCGGGTTCTACAAGATCGGGCTTGAGCTCTTCACCGCCGAAGGCCCGGACGTCGTCAAGGCCGTCAAGGACCTGGGCAAGAAGGTCTTCCTCGACCTCAAGTTCCACGACATCCCCCGGACGGTCGAGCGCGCGGTCCGCTCCGGCGGCCGGCTGGGCGTCGATCTGATGACCATCCATTCCGTCGGCGGCAAGGCGATGATCCGGGCCGCGGCGGCGGCGGCGGCCGAATTCGGCGCGCAGGCGCCGAAGATCCTGGCCGTGACGGTTCTCACCTCGCTCGACCAGGCCGACCTGGCGGACGCGGGCATCTCCGGCCGCACGCCGGCCGACCAGGTGCTGGCGATGGCGAAGTTCGCGACGGCCCACGGCGCGAACGGTCTCGTCTGCAGCCCGATGGAGGTCGGCACGCTCGCGAATCTCCTGCCGGCGGGCACGGTTTTCGTCACGCCGGGCGTGCGCCCGGCCGGCGCCGCGGTGGGCGACCAGAAGCGCGTGGCCACGCCGGCGAGCGCCGTCCGCGACGGCGCGACCCACCTCGTGGTCGGCCGGCCGATCCTGGCCGCGGAAGACCCGCGGGCGGCGGCGCGCGCGATCCGGGCGGAAATGGAGAACGCCTGAACGGACGCGGGCCATGGTCATCGACTTCCATACGCACAATTTTCCCGACGCGCTGGCCCCCAAGGCCATCCGGACCATGTGCGACCTGCTGCAGGGGCGCTTCCAGCCGGTGGCGGACGGTACGGTGGCCAGCCAGCTGCGCGACATGGCCGCGGCGGGGATCGACCGCAGCGTGGTCTGCCCGATCGCGACCAAGCCGGCGCAGTTCGACGTGATTTTCCGCCGTTCGTGCGCCGTGCGGGACGGCGCGGAAGGGGAGGAGGCGGCCCGGCGTCTCCTCTTCCTCGTTTCCGTCCATCCGTTCGACCCCGATTTCAGGTCCCGTGTCCGGGCCCTTGCCCGGGCGGGGTTCCCGGGCGTCGTCTTCCATCCCTACTACCAGGGCTTCCGGCTGGACGATCCGGCGGTCGTGCCCGTCTTCAAGGCGGTTCGCGACGAGGGGCTGTTCGCGGTTTCCCATTGCGGAAGGGACTGCGGGTTTGCCGACGCGCCGATGACGTGCGGCCCGATGCAGATCGAGGCGCTGCTGAAGGCCGTGCCCGGCCTGACGTTCGTGGCCTGCCACCTGGGCGGCTTCGACGGCAGTCCCGCCCGTGCCGTGGACCGGCTGCTGCCGTTCGAGCGCTGCTACATCGATACGGCCCGCGTCGCCAACCAGGACGGCGATCCGGAGGCCGAACGCATCCTGCGCGAATTTCCCGTGGACCGCATCCTGTTCGGCACGGACTACTTCTGGCGCGAGGAGGCTTTGCTGAAAGCCTGGGTCGCGGACGTCCATCCCGACGCGCGTGCGCGCGAGAAGATCTTCCATCTCAACGCCGAGCGCCTGCTGGGACCGGGTGCGCGGCGGATTTGAAACAGTGAACACGAATGTCATGAAGGAGTCGTTATGGGTGGTTTCTGCGGCGTGGTTTCAAAGGACGACTGCGTGTCCGATCTCTTCTTCGGGATCGACTACCATTCCCATCTGGGGACGCATCGCGGCGGCATGGCGGTGTTGGGCGCGGACGGCAGGTTCCGCCGCGCGATCCACAACATCCAGAATGCGCCGTTCCGCACGAAGTTCGAGCGCGATTTCGCGCGCTTCCAGGGCCGGGTCGGCGTGGGCGTCATTTCCGACACCGACCCGCAGCCGCTGGTGATGGTGTCCCATCTCGGCACCTACGCGCTCGTGACGGTCGGCCTGATCGCGAACATGCAGGCGCTGACGGACGAGATCTTCGAGCAGCGCCACGTCCAGCTGCAGTATTCGACGACCTCCGGCATGCTGGGTCCGACGGAACTCGTTTCGGCGCTGATCGCCTCGAAGGACACGATCGCCGAGGGCCTCAAGTACGTGCAGGAGCGCGTGGAGGGCAGCCTCTCCCTGCTGCTGGTCACGGCGGACGGGACGTTCTACGCGATGCGCGACCGCTATGGCCGCACGTCGGTGATCCTGGGGCGCAAGGAAGGCGCGGCGATCGCGCTCCAGGAATCGTGCGCGCTGGCCAACCTCGGCTACGACCACGTGCGCGATCTGGGGCCGGGCGAGGTCGTGACGATGTCCGCCGATGCGGTGACGACGGTCGTCGCGCCGGGCGACACGATGGCGATCTGCTCCTTCCTGTGGGTCTACTACAGCTATCCCGCCTCGACCTACGAGGGGCGCAACGTCGAAATGGCCCGCTACCGCTGCGGCGGCTTTCTCGCGCGGCGCAATCCGGTCGAGGCCGACAGCGTCGGCGGCGTGCCGGACAGTGGCACCTCCCACGCGCTCGGCTACGCCCACGAAGCCGGCCTCAAATACGCGCGGCCGTTCGTGAAGTACACGCCCACGTGGGCGCGTTCCTTCATGCCGGGCGACCAGCACCAGCGCGACTGGGTGGCGCAGATGAAGCTGATCCCGGTGCCGGAGCTGATCCGCGACAAGCGACTCGTCTTCTGCGACGACTCCATCGTCCGCGGGACCCAGCTGGGCAACCAGGCGAAACGCCTCTACCACTACGGCGCCCGGGAGGCGCACATGCGCATCGCCTGTCCGCCGCTCCTCTACGGCTGCCGCTTCCTCAACTTCTCGCGCTCGAAGAGCGTCTACGATCTGATCACGCGCCGCTACATCCGCGAGAAGGAAGGCCCGAACGAGGAGCGGAACATCGGCAAGTACCAGGACCCCGACTCGCCCGAATACAAGGGGATGGTCGAGTACATCCGCAAGAACCTGGGCCTGACGAGCCTCGCCTACCAGCGGCTTGACGATCTGGTGGCGGCCATCGGCCTGCCGAAGGGGAAGATCTGCACGTACTGCTTCGACGGACAGGACCCGTCGCTGCGCGGAACCTGTCCCGACTGTCCGCACCGGGCGACGTGACGGCGGATGATGCTGTTTGCATTTTCCATTTCCTGCCGGTTTTGATAGAATGAGAAGCGTTTTTTGGCAACAGTTCAGGAGCAGAGACTAGGATGAACACGGTTTTGGTCGGGTCCCAGTGGGGCGACGAGGGCAAGGGGAAGATTATCGACGTGTTGACCGACAAGGCCGACTTCGTCGTCCGCTATCAGGGCGGCTCGAACGCGGGCCACACGGTCATCGCCGACGGGACGAAGCGCGTCCTGCGCCTGATTCCGTCGGGCATCCTCCACGCGGGCAAGACCTGCATCATCGGCAACGGCGTGGTCATGAACCCGCTGGACCTGATCGAGGAGATCGAGGGCATGCGCGCGACGGGCGTCGAGCCGAAGGGGCGCCTGTTCATCTCCACCCGCACGCAGATGGTGATGCTCTACCACCGCGCGCTCGACAAGGCCGAAGAGGCCGCGCGCGCGCCGGGGCGGAAAATCGGCACGACCGGGCGCGGCATCGGGCCGGCCTACGCGGCGAAGGTTTCCCGCACGGGCCTCCGCGCCGGCGACATGCTGGCGGACGATTTTCTTGAAATGGTGCGCGAGCAGGTCGTCGAGACGAACATGAAGCTGCGCATGCTCAAGGCCGAGCGCGTCGACGACGGGGACCAGATCGAGGTTCCCGGCTGCACGGTCAGGGACTACCGGATGGATCCCGACGAGATCGTCGCCATCTACAGGGCCGCCCAGGAAAAGCTGGCGCCGTACGTGCGCGACACGGTCGCGATGCTCCACGCCGCCAAGGCCGCCGGCAAGTCCATTCTGCTGGAGGGCGCCCAGGCGACGATGCTCGACATCGATTTCGGCACCTATCCTTTCGTGACCTCGTCCAATCCCACGTCGGGCGGCGCGTGCATCGGCACGGGGCTTTCGCCGCGGGACATCGACCGCGTGGTCGGCGTCGTCAAGGCCTACACGACGCGCGTGGGCGAAGGCCCGTTCCCGACGGAACTCTACAACGCCGCCGACAAGCTGGACGCGGACGGCAGGGCCATGGCGGAACGCGGGCACGAGTTCGGCGCCGTGACGAAGCGTCCGCGCCGCACCGGCTGGTACGACGCCGTGGTCGCGCGCTATGCGCAGCAGGTCAACGGCGTCGACTACTGGGCGGTGACGAAACTCGACGTGATGGACGTCTTCCCCAAGATCAAGATCTGCGTGGCCTACGAGCTGGACGGCCGGCGCATCGACTTCATGCCCTCGTCCGCCGCCGAGCTGGCGCGCGTCAAGCCGATCTACGAGGAGATGGACGGCTGGATGTGCGAAACCTCCCACGTCACGCGCATCGAGGACCTGCCGCCGAAGGCGAAGGCCTACGTGGACCGCCTGATCGAGCTGTCGGGCGCCAAACTCGGGATCCTGTCCATCGGGCCGGCCCGCGAATCCACCCTCCGGATTGCCCTCTGATGAACAAAATCGCAAAACGGACCCTGGCGGGACTGGCGGTCGGCGCGTGCGTCCTCGGCCTGTTCCTCCGCTGCCCGCTGCCGGCGCTCGTGCCGATTCTGGCGATTCTGGCGATTCTTCTCCAGCTGGAGTTCTACCAGATGGTGCGGCGGTACGAACCCGTGACCTGGCTTGGTCTGCTGATGGGCGTGGGCTGGATCCTCGTGAGCGCGGCGACGCCCGGCGCGGCAGGGGCGCGGACCTGCGCGCTTATCGGCCTCGTGGCGTCCGTGCCGGCCCTCTTCCTGCTGGCCCTGGTCGTCACGTTCGGCTCCCGCTGCGCGAAGCCCGTCGCGTCGGCGGGGGCGACGCTGCTGGGCTTCTTCTACGTGCCGTTCCTCCTGTCGTTCTTCCTGCGCATCGTGCAGCTGGAGCCGGCGGCGGAAGCGACGTGCCGCTTCGCGATGCCCGCGACGCGGGCGGGCCTCTACGCGCTGTTCTACCTGATTGCCGTCGCCAAGCTCTCCGACACGGGCGGCTTCGCCTTCGGGCTCGCCTGGGGGCGGCACAAGATGTGCCCGTCGATTTCGCCGAACAAGTCCTGGGAAGGCCTGCTCGGGTCGATGGTCTTCGCCAGCGCGACGACCTGCGTGTTCATCGCGGCGGCGAACCATTTCAACTGGGCGGCCGACGTCCGTTTCTGGCGGCACCTGACCTATCCGCTGGCCGTCCCGGTCGGCATCCTCTTCGCCCTGCTGGCGACGGCGGGCGATCTGATCGAATCGCGCCTGAAGCGCGAATGCGCGGTCAAGGACTCCGCCACTTTCATGCCGGCGGGCATGGGGGGATTCCTCGACATGTTCGATTCGTTCATCTTCCTGCCGGCGCTGGCCTATCCGGTTCTCCGCCTGCTGCAGGACTGCCCGTGACCGGCCGGCCGCCGGCAACGGCGCGGCGCGGCGGACCGGGCGGGATGGCGCCCCTGGCGAGACTCGAACTCACTACCCATTGCTTAGAAGGCAATTGCTCTGTCCAGATGAGCTACAGGGGCCTTTCGGACGGCGGATATTCTATCACATCCGGCCCGATTGTGGTATAATCCGGATTTGCAATTTTCAAACGGGAAAGGAGCATCCAATGAAGAACTCGATCGAATCCGGCCCCTGGGGCGTTTTTGAGGGCGAAGAGGTCCGCGTGTGGCGTCTGGTGAACGCGAACGGCGTGGAGCTCGACTTCACGAATTGGGGCGGTCGCCTCCTGAAGGCCCTGACGCCGGACCGCACGGGCCGGCTGGACAACGTGACGCTGGGCTGGCCGACCTTCGAGGACTACGTCGCCGAACGGGGCGGCACGTACTACGGCGCGCTGGTGGGCCGCTACGGCAACCGCATCGGCGGCTGCGCGTTCACGCTCAACGGCAAGACGTACGCGCTGGAGGCCAACAACGCGCCGGGCGGCATCCCCTGCGCGCTGCACGGCGGCCTGCGCGGCTTCGCGCTGCGGACGTGGAAGGTGGTCGAGGAGATCCGCACGGACGACCTGGTGGGGCTGGTTCTCGAAATCGAATCCCCCGACGGCGAAGGCGGCTATCCGGGCAACGTGGCCGTCCGCGCGACGCTGACGCTGGACAACGCGAACGCCTGGACGATCCGCTGGCGCGCGACGACCGACCAGGACACGCCGATCTCCCTCACGGAGCACGCGTACTGGAATCTCGACGGCGTCGAGGCGGGCACGACGGTTCTCGACCACAAGCTCTTCATCAACGCCGACGCGTTCACGCCCTACGGCGCGGGCATGATTCCGACGGGCGAATTGCGCGACGTCGCGGCGACGCCGATGGACTTCCGCACGACGCACACGATCGGCGCGATGCACGATTTCGACTACGACCAGCTCAAATTCGGCGCCGGCTACGACATGAACTGGGCGCTCCGCCGGACGCCGGGCGACGAGCTCAAGCTCGCGGCGATTCTGACCTCCGACCGGACGGGCCGCCAGATCGAGGTCTGGACGACCGAGCCGGGCCTGCAGGTCTACGACGGCTACTACCTGCCCGTGCGCAACGCCGGCGTCGCGCTTGAGACGCAGCACTTCCCGGATTCGCCCAACAAGCCCGGCTTCCCGACGACGATCGTCAAGCCCGGCGTTCCGCTCTACTCGACGACGGTCTACAAGTTCAAGACGGTCTGACGGCCGGCTCCCGTCGGCTCCCACCCCCAAAAAAGAAAAAACATCAGGCTTCGGTTATGACATTCGAACAGGCACGGACGATTCTCAGGAAAAACGGACAGGAACAGCTGCTGCGCTGCTGGAAGCAGCTGACGGCGGCCGAGCGCAAGGCGCTGCTGGCGCAGATCGCGGCGATCGACTTCAAGGAAGTCCGGCGCTGCCAGAGCATGCTGCCGGGCGCCGCCGCGCCGGCGGCGGCGAAGAAGAAGGGCCGGCCCACGGCCCCGAAAGTCGCCGAACTCAAGGGCGCGGCGCTCGCGCGGGCGCGCGCGGCGGGCGAAGCCGAACTGCGCGCCGGGCGCGTCGGCGTGCTGCTCGTGGCCGGCGGCCAGGGTTCGCGCCTCGGCTATGACGGCCCGAAGGGCGCCTACTCGATCGGGCCGGTCACCGGCGCCTCGCTCTTCTATTTCCACGCCCGCAAGATCCTCGCGCTGTCCGTGCGCCATGCCGCGAAGATTCCGTTCTACGTGATGACGAGCGAAGCGAACTACGACGCGACGGTCGCCCACTTCGAGGAGAACGACTATTTCGGCCTCGACGCGGACGCCGTGGTCTTCTTCCGGCAGGGCATGTGGCCGGGCATGACGGCCGACGGCAAGATCATCCTCGACGCGCCGGGCCACGTCTTCATGAGCCCCGACGGCCACGGCGGCATGATCGGCGCGCTCAAGGCGAACGGCTGCTTCGCGGACATGAAGGCGCGCGGCGTCACGACGCTCTTCTACTTCCAGGTGGACAACCCGATGGTCGAAGTGGCCGATCCGGCGTTCATCGGCCTGCACGTGCTCGAAAAGAGCGAATACTCGCTCAAGCTCTGCGCCAAGCGCGACCCGAACGAGGGCCTGGGCATGGTGGTGAAGCGCGACGGCCATTTCGACATGATCGAATACACGGAAATGACCGACGAGATGAACAACCGCCGCACGCGGACGGGCGAGCTCTACTTCAAGTTCGGCTCGCCGGCCATCCACGTGTTCGACCGCGCGTTCCTCGAACGCCTGGCCGCGAAGGACATGCCGCTCCACCTTGCGCACAAGAAGATCGCGACCGTGGACGCGGCGGGCCGGATCGTCAAGGCGACCGAGCCGAACGGCTACAAGTTCGAGAAGTTCATTTTCGACGCGCTGCCGGAAGCCCGGGGCGTCACCTGCTTCGCGTTCGACCGCCGCGAGGAGTTCTCCCCCGTGAAGAACGCGGCGGGCGCGGATTCGCCGGCCACGTGCAAGGCCGACCTCCAGGCCAAATGGCGCCGCCAGCTGGCGGCCGCGGGCGTCGCCGTGCCGCCGGAGATGCCGCTTGAGATCGATCCCGCCTATGCGCTCGACGCGGCGGACGTCGCGGACACGGGGCTGCTGCTCCAGGCCGACTGAACGCGGCAGGAGGCGTCTTCCCGCCATGGAACACGACTTGAAAACGCCGCCTCACAGCGCGGAGGCCGAACGCGGCATCATCGGTTCGATTCTGCTGGACACGACCATGGGCGACGACGCCCGCGTCCTCGACCTCTGCCAGTCGCGCGGGTTGACGTCCGCGTCCTTCTACGACCCCAGAAACCGCACCTTCTACGAGACGTTCTGCGAAATGAGCAGGGAGTCGACGCCCATCGACGCGGTGACGCTGGTGGAGCGCCTGCGGACGAAGGGCCGGCTGGACAGCGTGGGCGGAGTCGCCGCCATCCAGTCGCTGGTCGACAACACGCCGACGAGCGCCCACGCCGAATACTACATCGGCATCGTCCGCCAGAAGCATCTCCTGCGCACGCTGATCGAGCGCGCGCGCGAAACCGAGGCGAAATGCTTTGACGAGGCCCAGAGCGCGGATGCCGACGTCCTGCTGGGCGAAGTGGAGAAGAACTTCCTCGAAATCGGCGGCACGACGTCGATCCGGACGGACTGGCGCGTGGCGGTCGAGAACACGCTGAAGGCGATGGACCGGCTCTTCGACGACGGCGGCTGCAAGTTCGACGGCCTTTCGACGGGGTTCCGGCATCTGGACGAGAAGCTGATGGGCCTGAAGGCCGGCGACATGATCGTCATTGCCGCGCGCCCGTCCGTCGGCAAGACCTCGCTGGCCATGAACATCGCGGAATGCGTGGCGCTCGGCCAGGACATCAACGGCATGCCGTCCCCGGTCGACAACGGGCGGCCGCATCCCGTGCTGATGTTCTCCCTGGAAATGAGCACGGAGTCGCTGGCCAAGCGCATGCTGGCCGGCCGGGCGTCGGTCAACACCTGGCGTCTCGCCCGCGGCATGATGCACAAGGACGAACGCCTGGCGGCGAGCCAGCGCCTGTTCACGGCCGCCAACGTCCTGCGCAGCGCGCCGATCTACATCGACGACACCAGTTCCCTCGACGTGGCGGACATGCGCGCGCGCGCGCGCCGCATGAAGCGCACGCACAACATCGAGCTGATCGTGATCGACTACCTCCAGCTCTGCAACTGCCGCGAATACGCGCGGCAGGGCCGCCAGCTCGAAACCGGCCGCATCTCCGGCCAGATCAAGGCCATGGCGAAGGAACTGAAGGTGCCGGTCATCGTGCTCTCGCAGCTTTCCCGCGGCAACGAACAGCGCGGCGACGCGGAGGAGGTGCCGAAGCTTTCCGACCTGCGCGACTCGGGCGCCATCGAGCAGGACGCCGACATGGTGTTCCTGCTGCGCCGCCCGTGCCGGTCGAAGAAGGCGCAGTGGCACGACGACGAACTGCTCGCCATCGTCGACATCGCCAAGAACCGCAACGGCGAGACGGGCGAAGTCGACTTGAACTTCTACCGCGAGGGCACGCGCTTCGGCGACCGCGAACAGGGCAAGCGCGGCGCCAAGGCGCAGGCGGCGGCGGAGGCTTCCATCCTGGCGGCGACGTCCGTCGAGGTGCCGGAGGCGCCCGAAGAGGAATTCCCGCCCGGAAATCCGCCGCCGGTCCAGTTCGCGCAGGACCTCCTCCTGTGACGGTTCCGGTCCGCCGCCGGCGCCGCGACCGAAAGGGTTTCACGTCAACTCCAATCCGCCACCGCCCAAACGCCATGAAAACGCCTCTGCCACTGCTTTGCCTCTGCCTTTTCCTTTCCGCGTCCGCGGCCGAACTGCCGATCGTCCACGAGACGGACGTTGTCGTCGTCGGCGGCTCTTCGGGGGCCGTCGCGGCGGCCCTGGCCGCCCGGGAGGCGGGCGCGAAGGTGTTTCTGCTCGCGCCCCGGCCCTATCTGGGCGAGGACATGGCCGGCACGCTGCGGGTCGTCCGCGATCCCCGCGACGAAACGGACGCGCCGCTTTACCGGGCGCTCTTCGACGCGTCCCACGAGGAGCCGACAGGCCTCCCGTTCACCTACGCGACCGACCGGCCGCCGGCCGCCGTCCATGCGGATCCCCGGCGGACGCTGCTCAACGACGGACGGGCGGCGGACGCGGTCCGCGGGAGCGTCCAGTTCGACGGCGACGTGACCGTTTCGGTCGATCTGGGGAAGGTCTGCAGGATCGCCGGGGTCTGCCTGGACTCGTTCGTCCGCGTCCATCCGCGCGCGGACGGGACGTTGAAGGGGCTGCCGGCGCAGGGCTACCTGACGCGGTCGATGGCCGTCTCGACGAGCGCCGACGGCACGACCTGGCGCGCGGCCGAGGGCGTGCCGGACGTTGCCGAGGCGGGGACGGACGTCCGCCGCCTGTTCCTTCCCGTCCGGACCTCCTGCCGCTACGTGAAGGTGTTCTGCGCGAAGGCGGAGACCTATCCGCGGCAGCTGCTGGGGGAAATCCGCGTCCTTGCCGAATGCGACGGAAGGGCGCTGGCTTCCCGGACGACGCCGTTTCTCGTGAAGCGCACGCTCGACCGGCAGCTGCTCGCGGCGAAGGTGCCGTATCTGACGGGCGCTCTCGTCTGCGACGTGATGACGGACGCGGCCGGACGCTTCGCCGGCGTCGTCATGGCGAACCGCAGCGGCCGCCAGGTCGTCCGCGCGAAAGTGCTGGTCGACGCGACCCCCCGCGCGACGGCGGCACGGCTCGCCGGCGGCGAGGCGGAACCGTTCCCCGCCGGGGAGCGGGCGTTCCAGCGCATTGTCATCTCGGGCGAACGGCCCACGGGCGAAGGCGTCTCCGCCCGCGCCCTGACGGAACCGTTCGCCGTGCCGGTGAAGAACCATCTGAAGCCGGATTTCCCGCCGGTGATTGCCGCGCGGTTCTGGCTGTGCGACGTGAAGATCCCCATGGCGGACGGTTCGGCGCGCGCGTTCGCGGCGGCGGAGCAGCTGGCGCGGGACCGGACGTTCACGGCGACGCAGGTGGACGCCGCGAATTCCCTGACCTGCCTGGCGCCGGACGTGTTCAGATGCCGGGCGACGGCCGGGACCTGGCCGGGCGCCGCGGCGCTTGACCTGCGCTGCCTGCAGCCCCGGGGAACGGAGGGCGTCTACGTGCTGGGCCCGCGCGCCGGCCTGTCGGACGCGGCGCGGGAGAGCTTCCTCAAGCCCGGCGCGCTGATCAAGACGGGAACGCGCGTGGGCCGGGACGCGGCCGCGCGGGCCGGCCGGACGGCTCGGGCCGCGGCGGAAAAGACGGCCGCCGGCGGCCCGGCGCTCCGGAGCGGCTGGATCCTGGGCGAGCACCAGGGCGAACTGGCGGCCTGGGCCGTCAACGCGACGGGGCGCGTCACGGCGGCGGACGCGCTGCCCGTGCTCGCTTCGTGCGACACGCTGGTGGTCGGCGCCGGCACGGGCGGCGGCCCCGCCGGCATCGCCGCGGCGCGCCACGGCGCCCGGACGATCGTCTGCGAGTATCTCTACGTCGAGGGCGGCGTCCAGACGGACGGGCTGATCGGCGTCTACTGGTACGGCAACCGCATCGGCTTCACGCGGGAGATCGACGAGGGGACGCGGGCGCTCGGCAGCGTCTTTCCGCAGGCGAAGAGCGAATGGTACCGCTCGCAGCAGCGCCAGGCGGGCGCGGAAATCTGGTTCGGCGCGTTCGCCAACGGCGTCGTGACGGACGGCGCGCGCGTCGTCGGCGTGGTCGTCGTGATGGAGGACGGCACGCGCGGCCTCGTGACCTGCCGGAATGCCATCGACGCGACGGGCAATGCGGAACTGCCGGCGATGGCCGGGCAGGACACGGAGTTCATCACCGACGACGAACTCTCCCTTCAGGGCGTCGGCCAGGCGCAGAACACGCTGGGCGTCGCCTACGCCAACTCCGACATCGGCTTTCTGGACGATACGGACGCGACGGACGTCTTCTACTTCGCGCTGCGTTCGCGCCTGAGCCTCCCCGAAGGGACCTGGGACCAGGCGCAGGTCCTGAACAGCCGCGAACGCCGCCGGCTGGTCGGCGCGTTCTACATGGGCGCGCCGGACGTGGTGAACGGCCGCACGTACCCCGACACGATCACGCGGACCTACTCCAATTTCGACTCGCACGGCCAGACGCGGGACGACCTGTTCTTCATCCAGGATCCGGGCCACCAGCCGATGTACGTGAACCTGCCGTACCGCTGCCTGCTGCCCAAGACGCTGGATGGGCTGCTGGTGACGGGGCTTGGCATCAGCGCCCACCGCGACGCCATGCCGATTCTCCGCATGCAGCCCGACATCCAGAACCAGGGCTACGCGGCCGGCACGGCGGCGGCCCTGGCGGTGAAGAACGGAACGACCGTCCGGAACGTCGACATCAAGGCCCTGCAGCGCCACCTCGTGGAGAAGGGGATCCTGCGGGAGGAGGACACGGCGACGGCCGATTCGTTCCCGCTGCCGGACGCGGCCTTCCGGCAGGCGACGGCGGATCTGGCCGACGGATACGGGGGGCTGCCGGTGCTGATGACGGACCGCTCCCGCGCGCTGCCGCTCCTGCTGGCCGCCTGGCAGACGGCCGAGGGCGAGGGGAAATTCATCTATGCGCACGTGCTGGCGATGCTGGGGCGGCCGGACGGCGCGGAACAGGTTCTCGCCAGATTCAAGGCGGCGGACTGGGACAAGGGCTGGAACTACCGGGGCATGGGGCAGTTCAACCGCAGCGTGAGCTGGATGGACAGCTATGCGATCGCGCTCGGCCACGCCCAATACCGCCCCGCCGTCCCCGCGCTGATCGCCAAGGCGGACCTGCTGACGCAGACGAGCGAATATTCCCACTTCCGCGCGATCGCCAAGGCGCTTGAGGAACTGGGCGACGCCTCCGCCGCGCCGGCGCTGGCCGCGGTGCTGAAACGCCCGGGCATCGGCGGGCACTGGCAGACGATGGGGCCCGAACCGCCGGGCATCCCCGGCTACAAGAACGCGGCGGGCGACTGGGAGCGCACGCTTTCGCTGCGCGAAATCTGCATCGCGCGCGCGCTGTACCGCCTGGGCGACACGCCCGAGGGCCTGGGCCGCAAGACGCTGGAGGCGTACGCCGCGGACCCGCGCGGCGCGTTCGCCCGGCACGCCAAACTCGTTCTGGGGAGGAAATAGAATGCCGACATACGTCTATGAGGCGAAGGCCGCGGACAAGTCGTGTCCGAAGTGCCGGACCGGTTTCGAGATCATGCAGTCGATCCACGACCCGAAGCTGGCCGTCTGCCCCGCCTGCGGCGCGGCGATCGTCCGCGTCATCCAGGCGCCGGGGCTGGGCCATTCGCGGAGCGACCTCCACTACCGGGCGAAACGGGCCGGCTTCTCCTGCTTCAAGAAGGTCCAGAAAGGCGAGTATGAGAAGGCATTCTAGTTTCCTCGCCGCGCTGTTCGGAACGCTGTCCGCGCTGGCCGCGCTCGATCCCTGCGCGCTCTCGTTCGCCCGTCTCGCCTCGCGGCGGTTCGTGCTGGACAACGAACTGACGCTCTGCGCGTACAGGCCGGAGACGGCGGTCGCGGCTTCGGTCCAGTATCCCGTGCTGACCAATGCGGCCCTGCGCGTCGTCGGCGGCTTCTGGCCGGCCGCCCGCTACATGGCGCGCGTGACGTCGCTGCCGGCCGAGATCGCCTTCGCGACGGCGGCGGGCGACGTGAAAATGCGCGTGGCGGTCGATGCGGCGACGAAAGACCTGCCCGCCGTGCCGTTCGACCTGTCCGTCGTGGTGACGGGCGACCAGCGCCCGGCCGTGCTGGCGACGAAGGCGGGGCGGACGGCGCTTCTGGACCTCGCGCGGATTCCCGCGGGCTTCGTGCCGTCGCTCAAGACGAATCTGCAGACGGTCAAGTTCTGCGTGTCGACCAACGTGACGGCGGCTGCCGCGTCGCTGACGGCGGGAATCGGGCAGGCGGACGTCCGCTTCGTGACGACGGGACGCGAAAACCGCCTGTACATGGAGGGCCGCCGCGCGTTCTTCACGTTCAGCTCCCGGGCCTACGGCGCCTGCCAGGGGGTGGCGAGCTTCGATCCCTCGCTCTTCGACGTGCGGCTGGAGGGAATCGTCCTGTTCGACTATGGCGACGGCAAACTGCGCAACGATCTGGCGAGCCACCTGTTCTACGACGACGTGGACGGGTTCTGGAAGGGCTACGCGTGCAACTTCTCCACGGGAACCGCCGAGCTGGGCCGGCGGGCCGAAGGCGGCGTGAACGCCGTCTGGAGCGAGACGAACCCGCTGCACGGCCTTTCCGTCATGCGGGCGAAGTCGCTGGGGCTCAAGGGGATGAACGAAGATCCCTGCGCCACCTGGGACGGGAAGGCGAAGCGGTGGTCGCTGTTCGTCTCGGAATTCACGCCGCGGGGAATCCGCGCGTCGCTGCTCCAGTCCCGCTCCTGGGACGGCGTTTTCGTGAACGTCGCCGGGCCGGTCGAACAGGATTCGACGGGAACGACGATTGCGTGGATCGATGGCGTTCGCTACTGTTTCACCGGAAGCGCCGAGAGGGCCTGCTACGTCTATTCCTATCCCGACCTGAAGATGAAGGGCCGGCTCGCGTTCGACTTTCCGCCGTGGGACGGGACGTGCGCGAACGGGCGCGTCTGGCCCTGCGTGGCGGAACTGCCGGAGGGCTATCCGTTCCGCTTTGTCCTGCTGACGATGGACCGCGCGAATTTCCCCGGGATGCCCCGGCCGAACTGGACCTACGGCGGACTCTGCTTCTACGGCGCCAACCCGTAATGCCAGTTTCCATTGGACAAGTCCGCCGATTTTTGAGACAATCGCAATGTTGATTCAATTTCAGACACAAGGAGTTCCGTTTCCATGCAAATGAACCGTCGTCACTTTCTCGGCGCGTCTGCGGCTTTCGCGGCCCCGTTCGTGTTTTCCGGCTGCGTCGGCGGCGTCCGCAAGTTCGCCGCCAACGAAAAGGTCAACGTCGGCGTAATCGGCATCGGCCGCATTTCCACGACGATGGACATGCCGCTCGCGGCCCGGCACAAGGACCTCTGCCGCATCACCGCCGTGTGCGATCTCGACTCGAATCGCCTGGCCCATGGCGTCGACTTCGTGAAGAAGCTCTACAAGGAGGATCCGGGCTATCAGGTCAAGCCCTACGCCGACTACCACGACCTGCTGGCCGACCCGTCCATCGACGCCGTCGAGATCTGCATCCCCGACCACTGGCACACGCTCGTCGCGTGCGCGGCGCTCGCGGCCGGCAAGCACATCTGGCTGCAGAAGCCGTTCTCCCAGACGATCACGGAAGGCCGCATCATCGCCAATCTCGCCAAAATGCGCAATCGCGTCGTCCAGGTCGGGTCCTGGCAGCGCAGCAAGCCCCAGTTCCACCTCGTGTGCGAACTCGTGGCGAACGGCCGCATCGGCGAGATCCGGCGCGTCGAGGTGGGCATCGGCTGCGACCGGTCGGGCGGCAGCTCGAAGGTCGAGCCGGTTCCCGCCAACCTCAACTACGACATGTGGCTCGGGCCGACGCCGGGCGCGGACGTCACGCCCTACAACTGGACGCGCGTGCACCAGCAGGACCTCGGGAAAATCGGCGACCGGCCGGGCTGGATCCAGATGGCGCCGTACGGCTGGGGCATGATCACGAACTGGGGCGCGCACCACATCGACATCGCCCAGTGGGGCCTCGGCAAGGACGATTCGGGTCCGGACGGCGTCTCGGGCACGTGCAGCTGGATGGACACGACGGGCGGCAGGCTCTGGAACGTCCACACCCACTACGATCTCCACTATTCCTACAACGGGGGCCGGACCGACGTCCACGTGTGCGACAAGTTCCCGATGGGCGTGAAGTTCATCGGCGAGAAGGGCGAGTGGCTCTACTGCATGCGCGGCACCGTGAAAGTCACGCCGAGCGACCCCGACGTGCCGTCGAACGGCAAGATGCAGCCGCTGATGGCCTCGAAGAACCGTCTGCTCGAACCGATCGCCAGCCCGGCCGTCAGGCTGCGCACCTCCGCCGACCACTGGCGCAACTGGCTGGAGGCGATCCGCGCGGGCGATCCGGACCTGACGGTCACGAACGCCGAGGCGGCGCAGCGTTCCTCCACGGCCTGCTGCCTGGGCCAGATGTGCATGGAACTCGGCCGCGGCAAGAAGGGCGGCGCGACGGTCGCGTGGCGCGCGGAGAAGGAGGACGCCTGCAGTCCCGAGGCCCGCAAGCTGATGGTGCCGTTCTCGCGCGGCAAGTACGACGTGCGTCTTGAACTGGCGCGCTACGGCCTCGACTACGACAAGGTCCTCCGCGGCTGACCGGCCGGGGGGACGGCCGGGGCGGGCGCGTCGCCGGGGAGGGGCGGAATCTCGCCGGGAAGAGTCCGTCCGCCCGTTCGCGTTCGGGTTTCGATATGAACTTGCTGGACCGCAAAGCGTACGACTGGGGAAGCGCCGTTGGCCGTTTCCTCTATCCCTTTTTCCGGAAGCGGCGCAAACTCGCGATCGACAACATCCTCAAGGCCGGGATCACGGACGATCCCGGGGAGGCCGACCGGATCGCGCGCACGAGTTTCGGCCATCTGGTGGGCCACGTCTGCGAGGCGCTGCGGGTTCCGAACGTCATCACGAAGGACAATTGGCGCGCGCATCTTGACGTGTCGGAAGGGGCGCCGTCCGCCGTCCGCCTGCTGCTGGAGGAGACCGACAAGCCCATTCTGATCGTCAGTTCGCACCATGGCGTCTGGGAAGCGGCGACCAACCTCCTGTCGCTGGCGCGGCCGATGATCGCCGTCGCCCGCGTGATGAACAACAAGCTCGTGGCGCGCTGGATGAAGACGCACCATTTCCGCGGCCCCGTGACGATCATCGACAAGAACCGCGGCTTCACGCCCGACGTCATCCGCCAGTGGCTCGGCGACCGCGCGGCCATGACGATTCTGATCGACCAGCACGCGTCCAGGGGTCTGCCGCTGACGTTCCTGGGACGCCCGGCCAAGACGTTCACGTCGGCGACGCGCCTTGCGATGCGGTCCGGCTGTCCGATCGTCGTGGGGTCGTTCGTCCGGATCGGCCCCTACCGCTACCGTCTGGTCGGCGGCGAACCGGTGTCGTTCCCCCGCGACGCCGACAGGGCCGCCTGCACGCAGGTGCTCAACGACCGTCTGGGCGAGGCCATCCGGCGCTATCCGGAGCAGTATTTGTGGATGCATCGGCGGTGGCGAGAGAAATAGATGTCCTTTTCGCAGATTTTCATTGACCGTCCACGTGTCGCGTTCGTCCTCTCCATCCTGCTGGCGTTCTGCGGATGGCTGTGCCTCCGGACGATTCCCGTGGCCGAGTATCCGGAAATCGCGCCGACGACGATTTACGTGACGGCCAGCTATCCGGGCGCCTCGTCGGAGGTGATCGCCGAGACGGTGGCCATTCCGATCGAGGACCAGATCAACGCCGTCGACGATCTGATCTACTACTCGTCCAGCTGCAACAACAACGGCTCGTACGCCTGCTACGTGACGTTCCGCAGCGGCACGGATTCCAACATGAATCTGGTCAACCTCCAGAACGCCGTCAAGCGGGCGGAGCCCAAGCTGCCCAGCGAGGTCCTGGCGAAAGGGCTGACCGTCAACAAGCGCCAGGAAGACCGGATGGCCATGTACGTGTTTCTCACGGACGGGCGGCAGGTCTCCATCATGGATCTCTGCAACTTCGTCGAGAACGAGGTGAAGGACGCCGTCCAGCGCCTGCCCGGCGTTTCGCTCGTCGAGGTGTCCAACCGCAAGTACGCGATGCGGGTGTGGCTCAACCCCGTGCGCATGACGGGCATGGGCGTGTCGATCTTCGACGTCAAGACCGCCATCCAGTCCCAGAACGTCCAGGCCGCCGCGGGGACCATCGGCAGCGAATATTCCAACCGCTACCTCAGCTACAAGCTCAACGTCAAGGGGCGTCTCAAGACGAAGGAGGAATTCGAGAACATCGTCGTGCGCTCGAATCCGGACACCGGCGCGCAGGTTCTCCTGAAGGACGTGGCGCGCGTCGAATTGGGGGCGAAGACCTATTCCTCGACGAACAAGTTCAACGACGACATGGCCATTTTCATGCACGTCTACAAGGCGCCGGAGGCCAATGCCATCGCCACGGTCGACTCCGTCAAGGCGGAGGTCGAGAAGTGGATCGGCCGTCTCCCGTCCGGCGTCCGCTGCGTTCTCGCCGACGACTCGACGGCCTTCACCAAGGTCTTCATGAAGGAGACGGCGAAAACGCTGGTCGAAGCCCTGCTGCTCGTCGTCCTGATCACGTATCTCTTCCTCCAGGACTGGCGGGCGACCTTCGTTCCGGCCATCGCCATTCCGATTTCGCTGCTGGGGGCCTTCCTGTTCCTGCGGGCAATGGGCTTCACGCTGAACATCCTGACCATGTTCGGGCTGATTCTCGTCATCGGCTCGCTGGTGGACGACGCCATTGTCGTGGTGGAGAACACGCAGGCGCTGATGGCGCGGGAAGGGCTGTCGGCGCGCGCGGCGGCCGGCAAGTCGATGCGGCAGATCACCGGCGCAATCGTCGCGACCACGCTCGTGACGCTCTCGTGCTACCTGCCGCTCGCCTTCTACCGGGGGATGGTCGGGAAGATGTACGTCCAGTTCGCCGTCACGATGTGCATTGCGCTGTGTCTGTCGACCCTCGTCGCGCTGACCCTCTCGCCGGTTTTGTGCTCGCTTCTGCTGAAGAAGCCGGCGGACCGGGCGCCGGCGGTTTTCCGGCCGGTCAACGGCGCAATCGAGTTCTGCCGCCGGAGCTATCTGCTCTTCGTCCGTTTCTTCGTGGACCATGGCGTCCTCGCGCTGCTGCTCTTCGGCGCGGTCGCTGCCGCCATGTGCTGGCTGCGCGGCCGGGTTCCGGAAGCGCTGCTGCCCAAGGAGGACCGCGGCTACATCCGCGCCAACATCGAGCTGGCCGAAGGGGCTTCGCTGCAGCGGACAATCGAGGTGGTCGAGCAGTTCAACGAACGGATCCGCGGCATTCCGGGGGTCGATTCGGTCTCCAGCTCGACGGGGTCCTCGCCGGTCAACGGCACGGGCGAGAACTACGGCGGCTCGCTGATCCGCCTGAAGCACTGGGACTTGCGCAAATCGCCCGAACTCTCGATCGAGAGCATCATGGGCGAGATCGAGAAGCGCACGGCGGACATCTACGCCGCGAAGATCTCGCTGTTCACGCCGCCGCCGATTCGCGGCCTCGGTTCGCTGGGCGGCATCGGCTTCTGGGTCTGCAGCGTCGGCGACTTCACCTCGCAGCAGCTGGCGGCGACGATGGACACCATCCAGCAGACGATGAAATCCGAGTTGAAGACCGAACGCTGCGCCGTTGGGTTCAATGCCAATACGCCGCAGCTCTATCTCGACCTGGACCGGAAAAAGGCCGAATCGCTCGGCGTGACCGCGCAAACGGTTTTCTCGACCCTGCAGAACAAGCTGGCCTCGTTCTACGTCAACGACTTCAACATGAAGGGGGGCAGCTACGAGGTCATCATCCAGAGCCAGGCCGACTACCGCTCGACGGTGAACGAGGTGATGGAAATTCGCTTCCCGGGATCCAACGGCGCCATGGTGCCGCTTTCCGCCATCGGCAAGATCCGCTATTCGGTCGGCCCGCGCGAAATCAAGCGGTTCAACAAGATGCAGGGGGCCTGGATCAACATCCAGACGCCGCCCGGCATGACGAATCTGGAGGTCCTCAATTTTGCCGAGAGCATGAAACTGCCGCCGGAATGCCATCTCGAATACAACGGCATGGCGCTTCAGGAGAAGGAGAACCAGGGGCAGATCGTCTGGCTGATGGGCCTGGCCGTGTTTTTCGCCTATCTGTTCCTGGTGGCCCAGTATGAAAGCTGGTCGATTCCGGTTTCGGTCATGCTGTCGGTCGTGTTCGCCGTTTGCGGCGGACTGCTCGGCCTGTTCCTGACGGACACCGAAATGAGCGTCTATGCGCAGCTGGGCCTTGTCATGCTCATCGGGCTGGCGGCGAAGAACGCCATTCTGATGGTCGAGTTCTCCAAGCAGGAGCGCGCCCGGGGCGTCCCCGTTCGCGAGGCCGCCATCAACGGCGCCAGCCTGCGCTATCGCGCGGTGATGATGACGGCCTGGAGCTTCCTGTTCGGCGTCTTCCCGCTGGTCCGCGCCTCCGGCGCCGGCGCGGGCGCCCAGAAGGCGATCGGCATCACGACGTTTTCCGGCATGCTGATGGCGACGCTGGTCGGAATCGTGTTCGTGCCCGCGCTTTACAGCGTCTTCCAGCGCATCCGCGAGCGCCTGCGGGGCGAGGCCGAGGCGCCGCGCCGCTAGCGCCCGCCCGGACGGCGCCGCCGGCGGCCGCCATGCCGCGCGCGGGCGAGGGGCCGCCGCGTTTTTTTTTTTCCGGTTTTCGCGCTTTCAAATCGGGGACGAATCGGGTATACTCTCCCTGGTGACGCGAAAACGCACGGGACTCTGTCGGAGGTGGCAATGGCAAGAGAAATCATGATCGTCGGCGCGGGCGGCTTCGGCCGCGAAGTCGCCTGGACGCTGGAACGCATCAACGCGCTTGAGGAGACGTGGCGCATTCTCGGCTTTGCCGACGACGACCCCGGGAAGGCGAAGGGCGCGTTGGACGGCTATCCGCTGCTGGGGTCCGTCGAGAAGGCCTCCGCCGACTATCCGGGGGCCGCCGTCTTCATCGCCATCGGCAGCAACGCCGTGCGCGAAAAGATCTACCGCCGGCTGCGCGGCCACGACTTCCCCGTGCTGATCGACCCCTCGGCCGAGGTCGCGCCCACGGCGGACATCCGCCACGGCGTGTTCATCGGGCCGCGCGCCGTCGTTTCCGTCGGCGTGGAGCTCGGCAAGTTCGTGCTGGTCAACGCCCGCGCCGGAATCGGGCACGACTCCCGGCTCGCCGATTTCTCCCAGGTGTGTCCGGGCGCCACGCTGTCGGGGCACACGACGGTGGGGCCGCATGCCCTGATCGCCACCAACGCCTGCACCTGTCCCGGCGTTTCGGTCGGCGCCCGCGCGCGCATCGCGGCGGGGACGCCGGCGTTCGCGAACGTCGGCGAGGGCGTGACGCTTTCGCCGTTCGGCGGCATGAAGGAGTTCTAGACGAAGGGGGTCCAGATGAAAGACGCGCTCCAGAAGTTCGAGGAAAAACTGGACAGGGCCTACCTCCGCTTCGCCCCGCTGGCCCAGCGCTACTACTACACGTTCTCCCGCCCGTCCGTGACGGCCGGCGGCATCCCCGTCGTCCTGTTCCTGGGCAACCACTCGTCCGGAAAGTCCTCGCTCATCAACTGGGTTCTGGGGGACGCGGACGTCCAGGACACGGGCGTCGCCCCGACGGACGACGCGTTCACGGTTCTCCTGCACGGCGAATCGGCGGAGGACGTCTGCGGCCCCGCGGCCCTGTCCCGCCTGCCGAAGGAATTCAAGTCGCTGGAGGTTCTGGGGCCCTCGTTCCTGCGGCATCTGACGGTGAAGTACCGTCCGTTCGAGCTGCTGAAGAAAGTCGCGCTCGTCGACAGCCCCGGCATGATCGATTCGGCGAAGGGGGGCGTCTCGCGCGACTACGACTTCGCCTGCGCCGTCCGCCGCTTCACCTTGCTGGCGGATACGGTCTTCTTTCTCTTCGATCCCGACAAGCCCGGGACGACGGGCGAGACCGTCGACGTCTTCGCCACGGCCCTGCGGGGATGCGAGTTCAAGCTCCGCGTCCTCCTGAACAAGTGCGACTGCCTGAAAAGCCTGTACGATTTTGCGCGGACGTACGGCGCCGTCTGCTGGAATCTCGCGCGCGTCCTGAAGACGAAAGACCTGCCCAAGATCTACACGACCTATTCGGGCCGGGAGAAGACGCCGGAAGATCCGTCGCTGAACTTCGCGGACTTCAATCGCCACCGCGCCGAACTGCTGTCCGTCCTCGAACACGCGCAGGTGCGCCGGCGGGACAACGTCGTCGCCGCGGCCTATGCCGACTTCATGGGCCTTTCGCTGCGCATGGCGGTCGTGGACGAAGCGGCCTCGCGCCGGGCGCGCAGCCAGTTCGTGTACACGGTCGCGGGGTTCCTGCTGGCGCTGGTGCTGGGCGGTTCCGTCTTCTTCGCGCTCCGCGGCTCCTCCCAGGGGCAGGGGTCGTGGCTGCCCGCCGTCGGCGCGGCGCTGTCCGGCTGCCTGGTCCTGGCCATCGCGTTCTCTGTCGGCAAACTGGCGGATTTCTTCCTGCGGAAAAAGCTGGCGGGCGCCGTCGATCAGCTGTATGCGGAGGTGTTCCGGAAGGAAATCGCCGTCGGCAAGCACGACAATCTGTTCCAGACGTGGGAAAGCCTGAAGGCGGAAACGGGGGAGGTCATTCTGAAAGCGCCGTTCCGGCGGCCGTTCTTTGCGGAAGCCAGGCGCCGGAAAGTCGAATCCGCCGCCCAGGAGCTGCTGGCGGCGTCCTGCGCCTTCGGCGCCGAAAAGGAGTGAAGATGCCGCGCGTCCCGAAACCCGGCGTGCTCGTCGTCTCCGCGCTTCTGGGCTTTCTGCCGGCGGCCGGAGGCGGCGCGACCTTCCACCGGAGTTTCCAGCATGGATTTCCGCGCCATCCCTCGGAGCCGCGCGTGCCGGGTCCGAAGCCCGGTTCGTTCTACGTGTGCGACGGTTCGGTCCCCGTTCGTCCGGGCGTGCCGTTCGACGGCAGGGTCACGCGCGTTCTCGACGGCGACACGCTGCGCGTGACGCCGGACGGGAATTTCACGCGGCGGGTCCGCCTGGCGCGGATCGATGCGCCCGAGGCGGGGCAGCCCTTCGGCGCGGAGGCCATGAAACGGCTGAAGCAGTTGGTGGAAGGGCGCATGGTCCGCGTCGAGTGGTCGAAAAAGGACGCCGACGGCCATCTCCTGGGCGTCGTCCACTTGCCGAACGCCCGTTTTTCGGACGAGCCGCCGGACAGTCCGGGGCACGACATCGACGTGAACCTTCTGATGGTCAGGGAGGGCTGGGCCTGGCATCTGCCTTCGCAGGGGCGGATCGCCTCCTATTCCGAGGCCCAGAACCAGGCGCGTCAGGCCGGGCGGGGGCTGTGGGCGGGAGAAAAGCCGATCAGTCCCGTGCTCTGGCGCAAAGGGTGCCGCTAGCCGCGGACCGGGCGTTCGCGGCCGCATTTGACGGACAGCCGTTTTTTTGGGATAATGCCGCCGTGGAAGGTTTCCACGGCTTTCGTGTTCGGTTGCGCGTCCGCGGCCGGCGGTTGTGTCCTGTCCATAGAAGGAAATTCTCGAATGAAGAAACTCGTTTTGTGCGCCTGTTCCGTGACGGCGCTTGCCGCGTTCGCCGAATGGCATGCCGACATGGGGGCCATGTCGCCCGAATACTGGAAAATCTGGAATCCCGAAGTGACGGCCCGGCTCAAGGAGGACATCGAGAAGTACCGCAAGGCCGATTTTTCGGGCGCCGTGGACGCGCCTGCGGGGACGGAGGTGAAGGTCGAGCAGATCTCCCACGCGTTCTTCTTCGGCGCGCACATCTTCAACTACAACCAGCTCGGCAAAACGGAGTGGAACAACCGCTACAAGGAGCTTTACGGCACGCTCTTCAATTCCGCCACCGTGGCGTTCTACTGGAAGACGCTGGAACCCTACCAGGGGCAGGTCCGTTTCCAGGAGGCCTACCAGGACACGGAAGGCTTCTGGAACCAGTGCCCGCAGCCCAAGGACCAGCCGCATTGGCGCCGTCCCGCCGTCGATCCCGTCATCAACTTCCTCCGTTCGCGCGACCTGCGCATCCACGGCCATCCGCTCTGCTGGGGCAACAACGCGTGGCAGACGCCGACCTGGATCTGGGACGAATTCTGTCCCCAGGCCGAGAAGGAGGCCCTTGAGGCCGCTTCGGGCGTGAAGCTGCCGGCGCACGACTGGCACCAGCCGATGGGCGTCAAGGAATTCGGGCGCGACGAAGGCTGGAAGAAGGGCGTGGTATCCTGGGAGGCGTCCTGGAAGCGGATTTTCGCGAAGCTTTCCGAGGAGGAGGTCGCCCGGCTCTGCCCGACCTACTTCGCGAAGCTGAACGAGTTCACGTTCAAGCGCGTCGAGCAGATTGCGCGGACGTACGGCACGCGCGTGCAGAGCTGGGACGTCTGCAACGAGTCCTCGCCCGACTTCCACGGGCAGTCCGTCACGGGCAAGCCGTTCCAGAAGAGTCCGCGCTACGGCGTCACGGCGGGCGACCTCTGCTACAACGCCTTCAAGACGGCGCAGGACAACCTGCCGAAATCGGCCTGGCTGAACATCAACGACTACGCGATGGACGAGAACTACTTCAACCAGATCAAGGACCTGGAGAAGAACGGCGTGCGCATCGACGTGATCGGCTCGCAGATGCACCTGTTCAATCCGGCGGAATCGGTGAACATCGCCGCCGGCAAGGGCCCCGGGCACCTGCGCCCCGAGGGCATCGCCGCGCGCTTCGCGCTCCTTTCGAAGGCGAACAAGCCGATCCACCTCAGCGAGATCACGATCACGGCGCCGGACAATTCGTCGCGCGGGCAGATGGTGCAGGCCATCATCCTGCGCAACCTCTACCGCGCCTGGTTCGCCGTCGAGAAGATGAACGGCATCACCTGGTGGAACGTGGTGGACGATTGCGGCGCGCCGGGCGAACCGTCGATCAGCGGCCTCTTCACGCGCGACATGCGCCCGAAGACAGCCTATTTCGCGATGGACGACCTCATCAACAACGAGTGGAAGACGCGCACGTCCGTGAAGGCCGGCGCCAACGGCGCCGTCGCGTTCCGCGGTTTCCGGGGACGCTACCGTCTCATGTGGACGGACGCCGCGGGCGGGGAACGCGCGAAGATCGTCTCCGTCAAGTAGCGTCTGGCGCCGGCGTCCGCCGTGACGCGGACCCGGCCGCCCGTTCCCGCACGACACGCCGAAAGGAGTCCGCATGACACGCATCCCAGCCGCCCCGTTCGCCCGTCCGGTCGCCGCCGGCGGCGCGGCGGCGCGTCGCGGTTCCTGTCCGGCGCCGGTCCGGTTTCCGGTAGGCGCCCGGAGGATGGTGGGCATGAAGATGATCCTGGCTCTTGTCTGCGGCGCGCTCGTCTGCGGCCGTCCGCATGCGGCGGAGGTGGCGATGCCGCTTCTCGAAGACAGTGCGGAGGCGACCGCGCTGACCTGGGAGCGCGCGCGCGGGTTTGGCCACGGATTTGTCCGGGACGGCGACGAAATCGTCTGCGACAACGGCACGAATCGCGTGGCCCGCGGCGCCGGGTGGACGCTGCGTCTCGATCAGACGGAACCCCGGCCCTTTTCCGTGACGGCCGAGGGGCGGGCGGTCACGGACGGCGGCGCGTCCGGCGACTTCAACCTCTATCTCGACGTCGCGTACGCCGACGGCAGCCATCTCTACGGGCAGAAGGCCGGTTTCGACGCCGATCCCGCCAGCGGCTGGCAGCGTCGCACCGTGACGGTCATGCCCGCCAAGCCCGTCCGTTCGGTTGCCGTCTACGAGCTCCAGCGGGGACGGCCGGGCTGCGTCCGGTTCCGGCGGCCCGCGGTCCGCTTCCCGGCGGCCCGCGGCGCGCAGATGTTCGACGGATGCGCGGTTGTCGTCGGAAAGCCGATCCGGGAGCCGGCGTTCTTCCTGCGCGACGTCAAGGCGAATACGGGGTATGTGGCGTTGGCGGACGAGGCCCTCGGGCTCCGGATGGCGGTGCGGACGGAACGCGTCGGCGGCGCGGCGGCCGGAACGTCCCATGACGTCACGCTGACGGAGACCACGCGCGCCGACCGCGCGCTGACGCTGATCTACGCGCTTCCGCTGGGCGCGGGCGAACTGACGTGGTTCAACGACCTGCGCACGTCGTGTCCGCTGGACCATGGCGAGCGGATGGACGCCCTGTCCGTCGACGTGGGGCGGGGTCTCCTGTCGCGCTGGCCGTTCGGCGCCGTGTCGGCGGCGGGGACGGGCGTGGCGCTTGGCATCGATCCCGCGGCCCCGGCCTGTTTCCGCGTGCTGGGGAACGCCAACGCGCGCGTTCTCATGCTCGCATACGATCTGGGCTTCACGGCGGAACGGCCGCAGGCGCATCTCCGGTTCGTGTCGTTCCCGTTCACCGCCGCCGACGGCTTCCGGGGCGCCCTGGAAAGCTACCAGCGCCTGTATCCGGAGGCGTTCCGGGTCCGCGTGCCGCGCCAGGGCGTCTGGATGGCGTTCAAGCCCATCAGCAAGGTCGCGCGATGGGAAGATTTCGGCTTCGCCTTCAAGGAGGGCGACGGCGAGACGGCCTGGGACGACGAACATGGCTTCCTGACCTTCCGCTATACGGAGCCGTGTACGTGGTGGATGGCGCTGAAGGGCGATCTGAACGCGCTCGACCTCCTCACGGACGGCGTGGCGGAAGCGCGGCGCCTGGCCGTCCGGGGCGTGCCCATGGCCCGCGGATGGGAGACGAGCCGCTTTCTCGACGTGCGGGGGCGCGAACGGGGCCGTCTGCTGGACACGCCGTGGTGCAAGGGCGTCGTGTGGAGCGTCAATTCGGCCCCCGGCATCGTCGGCGAGATGACGGACTGGAAGGCGAAGAACGGCGACCCGGCCTTTACGCGCCGGCTGGAGCGGCCGTTCCCGCAGGGGAACGATGGCGAATACGTCGATTCCGCCGAGATGTACGTGACCGAGACGTTCGACTTCAACCGCGCCCACTTCGGCTGCATGGACACGCCGCTTTCCTTCGCGCGCGACTCGCTGGCGCCCGGCATCTACAAGGGAATGATCGCATACGAGTACGTGCGGCGGATCGCCGCGCGCGTCCACGCGCTCGGGAAGTTCGCGATGGCGAACTCGACGCCGAACCGCTGGTGCTGGCTGGCGCCCCACCTCGACGTGATGGGGACGGAGACGGACTGGAATCCCCTGCGGAACGGCACGCGGACGTGGCAGCCCATGTCGGACGACGCGCTGCTCTACCGGCGCGCGCTCTGCGGCGGCAAGCCGTACTGCTTCCTGATGAACACCGATTTCGACCGGTTCCCGTACGAATACAGCGACAAGTTCATGCAGCGCGCGTTGGCCTACGGGATGTTCCCGGGCTATTTCAGCGCCAACGCGTCAACCGGCCACTATTTCACGCGGCCGGACCTCTACAATCGCGACCGCCCGCTGTTCCGGAAGTACGTTCCGCTGTGCCGTCTCGTGGCCGAGGCGGGATGGCGGCCCGTCAATCGGCTCGTCAGGTCGTCGAACCCCCAGGTCGTGACGGAGCAGTTTGGCGACGGCTATGCGACCGTGTACAACCTTTCCGACAAGCCCCAGCGCGCCGAATTGTCGTTTTCGGCCCCGCTCGTCGAAGAGCGCGTCGAAGGGCGGGCGTTTGCCGACCGGCCGCGCCAGCTGCTTCTCGACCTGCCGGGCGAGTCGGTGCGTGTCTTCGTGTTTGCAAACGGAAAGTGAGGCTGGACGCATGATGACGAGACGTGATTTCATGGTGGCCGCGGCGGGTGCCGCCACGGCGGGGATGCGCGCGCAGGAACCCGCCAGACCCGGGGAAATCCGGTCGGTGCTGCTCCATCTCGGGCGCAACATGTGGGGATGGACGCCGCCTGCGGACATGACGGTCGCGGCCGCGGGGTTCAAACCGCTGGCGACGGAGCTGGAATGCCGGGAGGATTTGTGGCGGGCCGCGACGGACCGGGCGGCCGCAAGGGGCCTCAACATGGTCGTCATCGACATCGGCGAGGCCCTGGCCTATCCGAGCCACCCGGAACTCGGCGTCAAGGGGGCCTGGTCCCCCGACAGGATGAGAGCCGAGGTCGCCCGGCTCAAGGCGATGGGACTCGAAGCGATCCCCAAGCTCAATTTCTCGACGACGCACAACGGCTGGCTGGGCGATTACCGGTTCATGCTGGCGACCCGCACGTACTATCAGGTCTGCGAAGACCTCATCCGCGACGTCGCGGAGATCTTCGGGACGCCGCGCTTCTTCCACATCGGGTTTGACGAGGAGACGACCCGGCACCAGGAGCAGAGTCCGCGCAACCTGGCCGTGGTCGTGCGCAAAGGGGAGCTCTGGTGGCACGATTTCCTCCACATCGTCCGGACCTGCGAAAAGAACGGCATGCGCCCCTGGAACTGGGCCGACTACGGCTGGCATCACGCGGAGTATTTCACGAAGTGCCCCACGTCCGTCCTCCAGGGAAGCTGGTACTATGACGAGGCGGATGGCGACTTCTCGCTTGACGACAAGGTCAATTCCGACGCCTTCCGCCTGCGCGAGCTCATCACGCTGGAGAAGCACGGCTTCGACCAGGTCCCGTGCGGGACGAACTGGGTCGGCTGGAAGCGGAAACGCAACCAGAAGAATGCGGACGACGTGATCGGCAAGCTGATCGCGTTTGGCCGCGCGCACATTTCCCCGGCCCGTCTCAAGGGGTTCATGATGGCGCCGTGGGCCATGTGCGACACGGCCGAGAACAACGAGCGGAATCTCCGGGGCATCGATCTGTTTGCAGAAGGCCTGGCCGCGAACTGAGGCCGGACCAGCCGGCGTCGTCCCGGCGATTTCCGGCCGGAAGGGGAACGAAAGAATGAAATGTCTGATGGCGGTTGGCGCGTTGGCGTGTTCGCTGGTGGCGGCGCCGCCGCCGGTGATGTCGTTGCGCTTGCGGGGGCCGCATACGGCCACCCGCGAGCAGTGGGAGAAGACGCGCCAGGCGATCGCCGCGAATCCCGGCTGCTGCGACGAGGTCTGGTTCTCGACGGGCATCGGCGTGCCGCCGCTGGACTGGCATCGCGAACAGGTTGCGCGCTTGCTTCGGGCGGCCGGCGATCTGCGTCCGCTGGGAATCGTCCCGAGCCTGCAGTTCCAGGCGACGCTGGGCCATTCGGACGCGCTCTCGTCGTGCGAGGACTGTTCGGGCAAGACCTGGACGGGATGGACGGGCTCCACGGGCGTCGAGGACCGGTTCTGCAACTGCCCGCGCCAGCCCGCTTTTCTCGCCTACATCCGCGAAATGGCCCGCATCTATGCGCGGCTCCGGCCGGAGCGCGTGTGGATCGACGACGATTTGCGCATCGACAACCATGCGCCGGCCACGGTCCGCTCCCAGCACGGATGCTGGTGCGCGACCTGCGTGGCGGCGTTCAACGCCCAGACGGGCGGGAACTGGACGCGCGCGACGCTGGCGGCGGCGACGCTGAAGGACGCGGACAGGCGGGCGCAGTGGCAGGCGTTCTCGATCCGGGCCATTGCCGACGTCGCGCGGGCCATCGCGGACGAGTTCCGCGTCCACTCGCCGGAAACGCGCATGGCCCTCCAGCATGCCTTTGGCGAACACGCCGTCGCTTCGGTCAAGGCGTTGCGCGATGCGCTTCATGCGGCGAGCGGCCGGCCGGTCGGACTGCGCCCGGGCGGCGGATTCTACTACGACGTCAATCCGGCCGACCAGATCGTGAAGGCCTTCGCCACGGCCCGTTCGCGCAAGGTTCTGGACGCGCCCTGCGTGGACGTCTGGTGTCCGGAAGTCGAGAGCTGGCCGCGCGCCTACGGGTCGCGGAGCGGACAAAGCGCGCTGGTGGAGTCCTTCATGTCGATTGCCTACGGCTGCAACGCCACGAGCCTGCTGCTGCTGGATACGCGCTACGAGAAAGACGAACTCTACGCGCGCACGATTCTCAAGCCGCTTGCGGACGCCGCGCCGGTCCTGAAGGGATATGTCCGGGCCAACGAGGGGACCGTCCCCGCGGGGTATGCGGCGGACGGGCTGTCGGCGGCTAAGCTCTACCGGTGGGCGCTCTGCGGCATTCCCGTTCTGCCCGGCTGGGGACGGAACCTGGGGGACCTGTCGGCGGACGCCCTCAAACTGGACGTCTGCCTGGCGGGCTCACAGACGGTCCAGGAGGCTCGCGCGGCCCATCCTGCGCCCGCCGTCCTTGAGTCGCCGTTCGTGGGACTGATGGTGCCGCGTCTGACGCCGGCCGGCGCGCTCAAGACCGTTGCGCTGCTGAACACGCGAATCGACGCGCAGGGACCTGTCGTGATCCGCTTCCGGGGCGGCGCGGCGAAACGCGCGCGCTGGCACGAGCTCCGCCGTCCGGTGGCGGTTCTGGACATCCGCGCCGAAGGCGCCGATCAGCTCGTGACGATTCCGGAAATCGGCCCCTGGAACGCCGGCTATCTGGATTTCGCGTCGCAGTAGCGGCAAGCCTGCGCGGCGGCATCGCGCAGTCCAAACCGCGAACTTGCAGTCCAAACCGCAGTTTGCGGCCCGCCGGCGGCCAGACCGCCGGGACGCGGCCCGCCGCGACAGGCGGGGGCGGCGCCGCTAGCGCCGCCGGAAGAGCGGGGCCGCGATGCGCTGGAGTTCCGGACTGGCCTGCAGACGCTGGGCGGCCGCGTCCCGATTGATCTGGTAGGCCTGGACGACGGCCTGCTGGGCGGCGTGCGTCTGGCCAAGGGTGTCCTTGATGACGGCCAGCTGCAGCCAGGCGTCGACGTCCTGCGGCTGCGCGCGCAGATAGTCGTTCAGGCACGCATCGGCTTCGGCGTGCAGTCCGCCTTCAGCCAGAATCGACGAGATGCCGATTTTCAGGCGCGGGTCGACGTCGGGCGGCAACTTCGGCATGGCCCGCTTCATGGCATTGGCGGCGTCGCCGCGCTGCCCGCACTGCGCCAGGATCTGCGCGGCGAGGTAGAGGATGTCGAACCGGTCGCCTTCGGGAAGGGCGATGGCCTTGCGCGCCACGGCCGCCGCGCTCATGCTCTGGCCAATGGCCTGGTAGTTCTGGGCCAGGGAGATGTTCTCGCTGGCGGTGAGGGGCTTCTGGGCCGACTGGGCCTGAAGGCGGGAGATCGTCTCGGTGACGCTCCGAAGTTTCCGGACGTAGCCGCGCAACTGGGCGGTGCGCGAGTTGTTGGGGTCGACGCGATCCGTGTAGTCGAGCAGATCGTCGATGGCGTTCCACTTGCGCGACGGCATCAGGACCTCCTGGGCGTAGCGGAAGGTCGCTTCCGGCGAGGCCGGATAGAGCAGAACGGCCTCGCGGAAGGCCTGGTCGGCCAGCGAAATGCGGCCCGTATGGGCGTAGAGGCCGGCGATGGCGGCGCGGAGCTTCGAGAAGCTCTTCTGGGCCGGGAAGTCGCGGCGGAAAGCCGGGTCGCGCAGCAGGCGGCGCTGGTACCAGTCCCAGAACTCCATGTCGTTCCGGATGATGGACTCGGTTATCGGGTTCTTCTCGGGGTTGATCTTCATGATCAGGCCGTGCGGGCTCAGATACGGATACATCCACTGGATGACGTACGATTCCTCCACGTAGAAGGCGTGGCGCAGGCGCTCGTGGTCGAACATCATCTTCGTGAGCACGCCGTTGATCTCCATGACGCCCAACGCGCCCGTCACCTGGACGCGGCCGTTCTCGATGCGGAGATCGGCGTTGGCGGGACGTTTGCCGCTCTGGACCTCGCTCACGTAGATGTTGAACGACTCGGCGGAGTCCTCCTTGGCGGGAATCCAGATTTCGTCCCCGTAGAGATCGCGTTCGACCGACATGTAGGTGTCGTCGGCCAGCGCATTCTGCGTGATGAGGTAGACGTCCGGGCGCACGTTGGCGGAGTAGATCATGTAGGTCGGGACGAAACGCCCCGGATCCGTGCCGCCGAAGAAAATCGAATGCGGCTCCATCTCCTCGGGCCACATCGGGTTGGGAAGCGGTTCCTCGTCGTCGGCCAATTCCTCGCGGATGGCGTTGGCGCCGCGGAGCTGGTAGTTGCCGAACTGCCAGCCGAAGGTGTGGCCGTTCTGTTCCGCGGATCCCATCGCGAAGACGAGTTTCCTGTTCGTGTAGTTTTCGTAAATTGGAATCAGCGCGATGCAGCCGGCGGCGACGCAGAGGCCGGCGAAGGCGGCGCGCCGGGCCCTTTCGCCGGGCCGGACGACCCTCTCCACCAGCTGGGTCGCCACGGCGAGGCCGACGACGAGCCCGTAGCCGATCCAGATCGAGAACATGCCGTGCGACGAGATGAACTTCACCTTCTGGATGAAGCCGTCCTGGATGTCGCCCTTGACGCCGGCCAGCGCGACGAGGAAAAGGGACATGAGCGCGAAGCAGGCGCCCGAAGCGATCAGCCACTGCTGGAAGACGTTGTCCGCCCCGAACGCGAGGACGAATTTCGCGTCCGCGGAGGGGGCGCCCGGCTCCGTCCTGCCGCGGATCATGCCGTAGACGGCGGCGCCCTGCTCGAAGAGGATCGCGCCCACGCCGACGACCACGAGCAGCGCCAGGAGCAGCAGCAGCAGCTTGTCGAGCCGCAGCGGCACTTCGCCGCCCGTGACGTCCAGCAGTTCGGAGAAGACGATCACCAGGCCCGCCACCGCGACGTAGAGCACGGCCGCGATCGTCAGGGCGTTGACGCGAACCGTCCGGCGCGCGGTCCTGAGCGTGAGCTTCCACACGGTGAACGGCAGCAGGGCAAGCGCCGCCGCGACGAGCGTGAACTGCATGCGGAGGTCCTGGAAGTAGAAGCCCAGCTGCTTGAGGAAGAGCTGGAAGCCGGACGCGGAAAAGAAGTCGGGCATCTTGATCGCTTCGTACTGGCCGCGCATGATGGCGTGCTTGAAGCCTTCCCACGTGCGCGGGTAGCCCCAGTTCATCGGCGGATTGCGCAGGTCGGAGACAATCGGCATGTAGGCGTAGAAGGAGACGCCGAGTTCGGCGAAGAACAGCGCCGGGGCGATGGAGCGGCCCGACGGCAGCGCGACGGCGGCAAGGCCGAGCACGAGGAAGTTCCAGACGATCGGCCAGAAGAACCACCAGCTGTGCGGATTCGTGAGACCGTTCATCGCGCCCTTGACGAGAAGGATCTGGACCGTGATCTGGACGGCCGAGACGGGAAGCGCGAAAGCGAGTCCGCGCGGGGTCGTCGCGGACAGGGCGAACAGGAGGACGACGCCGACGAGCAGCAGCAGCGTCGGCTTCGCGTAGCTGAACACGGGGCCCGCGTAGCCGTCGGCTCCGGCCGCCTTCAGGCCGGCGGCGATCGAGATGGCGAGAAACGCGCAGACGCCGCCGGCGGCGTACCACTGCCAGACGGACTTGTCCCTGACCGTGGCCTCCGGCGGCGCGAAAACGGCGCCGAGCGAGCAGATGCAGGCGGCGGCGAGAAACGCGGCCAGCCAGACGTAGCGCGCGGGTTCCAGCAGCGGCGCGACCGGCGTCTCGTGCAGCCCCGACCAGGTCGCGGGGTGGGAGAAGACCGTGGCGGCGAGGACGAGCAGCCCGACGCCGGCAAAGCCCGTGGCCAGCGCGGCCTTCTGCGCCCGGGCGTCCCGGCGGCGCGCGAGGAACGCGCCGACGACCGGGGCGGCGACCAGCAGAACGCAGCCAAGCCAGAGGACCCGTTCGTCCGGGCAGGCCTTCGTCTCCAGGACGGGGGCGTACTTGTTGATGACGTCGGCGCTCATGACGCTGCTGGCCTTCATCATGGAGCCGATCTGGAGGACCTTCGCCGTGAGGCCGACGGGAATCATGATCAGGGCGAAGTCGCGAAACAGGCGGATGTTGCTGAGCGCGATGATGATGGCCAGCGGCACGGCGGCGAGCAGGAGGACCTGGTAGTTCGTCAGGCCCAGGCCGAAGATGAAGGAGGTGAGCCAGAGAATCCTGTCCGACGGCTTGCGCATCCAGCGGTAGGACAGCAGAAACACCGCCATCAGGAAAAGCGCGTTGAGCGAATAGATCTCGACGATGGTCGACTGCGACCATTCGACGGGGGAGAAGGCGAAGACGAGCGAGCCGCCCAGGCCGCCGGCGAGGGACATGGCGGCGTTTTTCCGCCGGGCGCCATCCGCCGCGTTCGCGGCGAGGGCGTCGGCCGCCATCGAATCCAGCATGTCGCTGCCCGAGCGGCAGATCAGCATGGCCGTGCAGCCGGCGGCAAAGGCGCCGGCAACGGCGGAAAAGAGCGAAACCGCCCAGGCCGGCGTGGGCTGGCCCATGTAGGTGACCCAGCTGAACAGGCGGCAGAAGAACCAGCAGCAGAGCGACCAGAACGGATACCCGGGGGGATGCGGCACGCCCAAGTGGTCGGCGGCGGTTGCCAGTTCGCCCGAATCCTCAAGCCCCACGCTGGGGCCCAGCGTGAAGAAGTAGACGAGAAACGCGATGAGCGTGGCGCTCCAGAAGGCCGTCCAGTCGATGCGGCGGAAAAAGGCGCCGGGCTTCGTTTCGATGGAAAACAGGTTGGTGAACATCTCTAGTCCTTTGGTTGGTGAGCTCAAATCAGCGTTTCGGTTTCCCCAGGATGCGCAGCAGCTCCTGGGAGACGAGCGCGGCGGTCGCGGACGCGGACGAGACCAGCTGCTCGCGGGCCTTCAGCATGCGTCCCCGCGCCACGCGCAGTTCGAACAGCGTGAAATTGCGGGCGCTGGCGATCCTGCGGCGGAGCAGGTAGGGGCTTTTGAGCGCATGGGGGCCGCAGCCGGCCGCGTCGAGGTCGGCCAGGACCTCCGGGGGCGTTCGGGCGTTCCAGGTGCCGTGCGGCGTCAGCCACTTGCCGTCGAGGGCGTCGCGGACGACGACGAGGTCGCGGAAGGCCTTCTCCGCCAGATTGGCCAGGCGGATGCCGTTGCCCTGCTTGTCCTCGAACCGGGCGAGCGTCTGGAGCAGTTTCCGGGCGTCGCGCTGGCCGATGGCGTCGGTCAGGTCCCAGATTTCCGGCTCTTCGCCGCCCAGACAGCAGACCTCCGCCACGTCGGCCTGCGAAACCGTCCCGTCCCCGCCGAGGTAGGTGCGCAGTTTCGCCAGTTCGTTGACGATCGTGCGCGTGTCGGTTCCGACTTTCGCGACGAACGCCTCGGCGGCGCCCGGCTCGAAGGAAAGCCCCTCCGCCGCCGCGTATTCGGGCAGCCGGGCCCGCGCGGCGTCCTGGCGGTCGCGGCTTCTCTCGGCGGAGGCGAACTCGACGACTTCGGCGACTTTCCCGACCGTCTTGGCGAACAGGCTCGTCTTCAGGAGCTTCGTCGCCGTGACGACGAGAAACTGGTTGTCCGGCAGCGGATGGGCGGCGAGGTCGTCCGCGAACTTCTCCAGCGCCGTCTTGACGACCGCCGAGATCCGGCCGCCCTTGCCGCCGCCCGGCAGGAAGGTGACGCCTTTCCACCAGGTCAGCTTGACCGGATCGAGAAAGGGCGGAGTCTGCACGGACGCCCGGCAGGACTTCAGGGCGTTCAGCTGGTCCTCCATGTTGTCCGCGCGGCCGTCGACGACGTCGACGGCGCTCTGCCGCAGGGCGGGCGGCACGGCGGCCTCCAGCACCTTGCGGGCGGCGGCCTCGGCGAGGTAGTCGTCCTCGCCGACGATGAGATGGATGTTCGCAGTTTTCGACACGGGGGATATTCTACCATAAAACGGGACCCGCAGGTAGCGGTCCGGCACGCCCGTTTCCCGGGAAATATGGTAGAATACGCCCATGGACAAAGCTGCTTGCTGCTTGGCGCTGGCGACGATGGCCCTGGCGGGCGTCGCGGAAAATCGGATTTGGCTTGAAGATCTCGACCGGTCGTCGATGACCTGCTCCTACCGCACCCCGCTGGTGGCCCGTTCCGTCGAAGGCGGGCTGCTGGCGATCAAGGGGAAAACCTACGCGCGCGGCCTGGGGACGCACGCGAACAGTTCGCTGACCGTTCCCGTCGGCGGAAACGCCCTGCGGTTCGTGGCCGATGCCGGACTGGACGATGAAGTGAAGGGCCGGCCGAAAGCCTCCGTGGAATTCAAGGTGTGGGGCGACGGCCGGCTGCTGGCCACTTCCGGCGTTCTGCGCAAGACGAAGCGCCTCCACCGTTTCGACGTCGATCTGGCGGGCGTCCAGGTCGTCGTTCTCGAAGTTTCGGACGCGGGCGACGGAAACGACAGCGACCACGCGGACTGGGCGGAGGCGTTTTTCGCGTTCAAGGACGGGACCGGCCCCGTCAAGCCCGCGGAGCTGACGCGGCAGCTGGGTGTCCTGACGCCGCCCGCGGCCGCGGCGCCGCGCATCAACGGCCCGTCCGTGTTCGGCGTCCGCCCCGGCCATCCCATTCTCTTTCGCGTGCCCGTCTCGGGCGAACGGCCCGTCGCGATCACCGTCTCGGATCTGCCGGCGGGGGCCTATTTCGACGCGGCGCGCCAGAGCATCAACGGCGCGGTCCAGCGCCCCGGGACCTACGAGGTGCGGGTGGAGGCGAAGAACGCGAAGGGCCGCGCGACGCGGACGCTGGCGCTGGTGGTGGGCGACAGGATCGCGCTGACGCCGCCCATGGGCTGGAACAGCTGGAACGCGTTCGGCGGCAACGTCTCCGCGCAGAAGGTCGAGGCGGCCGCCGAGGCGATGGTCGCCAGCGGACTGGCGGACCACGGCTGGTCCTACGTCAACATCGACGACTTCTGGCAGAACCGCCCGGGCGAGAAGGCGGATGGCCCCGCGCGGAACGCCGACGGCTCGATTGGCGTGAACGCCCGGTTCCCCAGCATGGCGGAACTGGCCGAATCCGTCCACGCCCGGGGCCTGCGCATCGGCCTCTACTCGTCTCCCGGCCCGTTGACCTGCGGGGGCTGCGCGGGCAGCTGGAGGCACGAATTCCAGGACGCGGCGACCTACGCCGCCTGGGGATACGACTACCTCAAATACGACTGGTGCAGCTACGACCGCGTGGCCATTGGCGGCGGCCTTGACCGCCTGCGCCTCCCGTATCTCCTGATGGGGCAGGCCCTGCGCGCCCAGAACCGCGACATCGTCTTCTCGCTCTGCCAGTACGGCATGGGCAACGTGTCGTGCTGGGGCGAGTCCGTCCACGGGCAGTGCTGGCGCACGACGGGCGACGTGTTCGACAACTGGGGAAGCATTTACGGGAGCATCCAGCACCAGCAGGACCTCTGGTACTGGTCGCGTCCGGGCGCCTGGAACGACCCCGACATGCTCTGCGTCGGCAGGATGCGCTGGAACGGGTTCGCGGGATCGCGCCTGACGCCGAACGAACAGTATTCGCACCTTTCGCTCTGGTGTCTGGTCGGCGCGCCGCTGATGATCGGCTGCGACCTGACGCGTCTGGACGACTTCACGTTCAATCTTCTCGCGAACGACGAGGTGCTCGCCGTCGACCAGGATCCGCTCGGCGCCGGCGCGGCGAAAATCGGCACGGACGGCTTTGGCGAAATCTGGGCCCGTCCGCTGGCCGACGGCTCGGTGGCGGTGGGGTTGCTGAACGCCGGGCTCGCGACCGCGGACATCGCGTTCGACCTCGCAGCCTACGGCCTGGAGGGAACCTGGAACGTGCGCGACCTCTGGCGCCAGAAGGACGAGCCGCCCGTCCGGGGCGTCTACAAGGCCACCGTCTTCGGCCACGCGACGCAGCTCGTCCGCCTGACGCCCGGCGCGGACGGGCGCCTGGCCGAAGGGTTCTCGGACATCCGCGAGAACGCCTGGCGCCGTCTGATCGGGCAGAAGCGTCCCGTGGCGCCGGCGCGCCAGGAGGCGTCCGCCGCCCCCTGCGGGCATTGCGCGGAACGAAAGGCGGGGCGTTGAGCGATGAAGAAGTCCGTCGACCACAACGCGCGCAAGAAGGAGATCATCACGCAGTCGATTCGGCTCTTCGCCGAAGTCGGCTACAAGGACGTGTCGTTCCGCGAGATTTCCGAGCGGTGCGGCATCGCCCGCACGATCCTCTACCGCTATTTCCGCAACAAGCGCCAGATCTTCGATACGGCCATCGTGTTCCTGATGGACACGATCGTCCAGCGCCACAAGGAGATCGTCCACTCCAAGCTGCCGGTGGCCGTCCGCCTGCGCGAGATCTGCGCCATGGTGACGGCGCTGATGTTCGACAACCGCGAGTTCCTGAACGTCATCCTCGATTTCATCCTGTCGCTGAAGCGCGGCGGGTTCGACCCGACGCGCCGCATCCTGAAGTTCACGATCGGGTTCAAGCGGATCGTCCACACGCTGCTGGTGCTGGGGATCCACAAGGGGGAATTCCGCCCGGACGTCAATCCGGAATTCTTCACCGACCTGATCTACGCCCAGTTCGAGAGTTCGGTCCTCCGGCTGACGGTGTCGGGCGACGCGACGCTGTCGGACATGCTGGCGCGCATCAACGAAGTGCTGAAAGGTCTGGAGCGGACATGAGACCCGCCTGGTCGATTCATCCCGACGAGTGGAAACCCCTCCTGGAGGCGCGCGGCCTGCGCGCGTTCCGCGCGGACCAGATCGTCCACAGCCTCTATCGCGACTACATCGCCGACTGGGACGCGGCGACGACGCTGCCCCGGGATCTCCGCGACGTCCTGAAGGCGGAGTTCCCGATTGTCGTCCCGCGCGTTTTGGCGAAGGACGGGTCCGGGGACGGGACGACCAAGCTGCTGCTGGAGCTGGCGGACGGGAACTCCATCGAGACGGTCGTGATTCCGGCCCGGGGGCGCCTGACGCAGTGCATTTCCTCCCAGGTCGGCTGCGCGATGGGATGCGCGTTCTGCGCGAGCGGCAGCCGCGGACTCGTCCGCTCCCTGACGGCGGACGAGATCGTCGCCGAAGTGATGGTGGCGCAGCGCCTGTTCGCCACGCCCGACAACCGGCGCCAGGGTTCGGGGCTCTGCCTGACGAACGTCGTCGTGATGGGCATGGGCGAGCCTTTCGCCAACTACGACGAGACGATGCGCGCGCTCAAGATCCTCAACGCGGGCAAGGGCCCCAATCTCGGCGCGCGCCACATCACGCTGTCGACCTGCGGCGTCGTGCCGGGATTCAGGAAACTGGCCGCGGAGGGGCTTCAGTTCGAGCTGTCGGTGTCGCTCCACGCGCCCAACGACGAAATCCGCACGCGGCTGATGCCCGTCAACCGGCGGTGGCCAATCGAGGACCTGCTGGCGGCGTGCCGCGACTACACGCGCGCGACGGGGCGGGTGATCACGTTCGAATACACGCTCGTGAAGGGCCTGAACGACTCGCGCGCCTGCGCGGAGGAGCTTGTCCGCCGTCTCCGGCGTCTGCCGTCGTGCAAGGTCAACCTGATCCCGCTGTCGCCGGTCGACCACCGTCCCGACTTCGAGACGCCGGACGAGCCGACGCTGATGGCCTTTCTTGACGTGCTGATGAAGGCGCGCATCCAGACGATGCTCCGCCGGAGCCGCGGCAGGGACGTCGCCGCCGCCTGCGGCCAGCTCCGGCTGCGGAACCTCCCTCAGGCGTCCCACGACCTGTCGACGCGGCGGCAGCCGGCGGCCGCCGGCGGCGCAAACGTGCGCGGCCCGGCGCGCGACGTCACCCACAGCCCGTCGACCACGTAGGCGGCGTACCGGCCGCCCTTCGGGTCCGCAAGCCGCGAACAGTCGTCGACCGCCGGGCGGGTGAGGGAGATGAAGAGCGGCGTCGACTGCTCGGACAGGAATTCGACCGCGACGGGCTGCCGGGCAAGCCATTCGAGATTTTCCGGCGTCGATTCGGGCGAGGCGACAATCCGCCGGACCCCCATGTCGGCGACCTGGGCGAGGGCGGCGCGGTTGAAGGCGTAGATCGTCCAGTCGGCCGTGATGTCGTCCAGCCCCTGTTCGCGCAGGAGGCGGAGCGTGGCGAGGTCGGCGGCTTCCCAGGCCGCCATGCCGGCCTTGGCCATGTGCTTCACCGCCGCGCGCAGCGCATTGAAATCCGGCTCGTGCGTGAAGACGGGAAGGGCGAGACGGAGCGGCGGGGCGCTTTCGCCGCCCGCTTCGGCCGCCCGGGCGCGCAACGCGCCGCAGAGCGCGACCAGTTTCGTCTCGATTTCCCTGCCGGCGGCGTGGCCGACGCCGATCACCAGTTCGCCGTAGGAGCAGACGTCCGGCGGGAGGGGCTGGTCGAGCCGGATCTTGAGGGTCGAGGCCGGCGCATCCGCGGCGGCGTGCCGCCAGTCCGCCGCCAGCGCCGCCTCGATCCGGGCGTGCCGCCGTTCCGCCCGGGCGCGGTCGAGCGCGTCCACGAGCCGGCGCCGGGCGTCGTTGAGCAGCGAGGCCGGAACGAAGAGGCGTTCGGGGTCGTCCAGCGTCAGCGAATCGAGCCGCCACGCCGTCCCGCCGAGACGGGCGAACGCCTGCTTCACGGCCGCTTCCGTCCGTTCCGGATGCCGGGCCGGCGCCAGGGCGCAGGGCAGGTCCGCCGCGGCGGCCGGCTGGTCGGTCCGCACCGCGATCCCGTCGGCGGCGAGCCGCACGCGGACGGCGACGGGCGTGCCCGCCGGATAGTCGGATGGGCGGAAGGACGGCACGGGGAAACGCCGCCGGACTTCGTTGGACGCGGCGCAGAAGACGGTGGCGCCCGGTTCGATGGCGAGTCCGGCGTCGGGCGGGACGAGGACTTCGACGTCGCTGCCGGCGCGGACGGAGAAGACGGTCGCGCGGGAAAGGGCCGTGCGCATGTCGCCGATGCCGAACCCCATGGGCCGGGCGCCTTCGGCCAGGAACTGGAGGCCGTCGTGCCGTTCGAGGGCGCGCGCGGTGTGGAAGCGGAGCCACGTCCGGCCCTCGCGGTCCCGGGTGAGGCGCTTGACGGTTCCGATCGGCGTGCCCAGATGGCCCAGCGACGCGGGATCGATCACCTGCTCGGCCTGTTCGCGCGCCTGCGTTTCCGCCGCCGCCGGCATCTGCCGGAGGTAGAGGGAGGTGGTGCGGCGCGAGAAGACCGTCTCCAGATCGGCGCGCGAGACCGTGACGCGGCCGCCGTCCAGCAATTCGCGGTAGCGCCTGGTGACGGAGGCCACGTAGACGGGCGACTTCATGCGGCCCTCGATTTTGAGCGAGGCGACGCCGGCTTCGCGCAAGGCGTCGAGCGAATCGTCCAGGCGCAGGTCGCGCATCGAAAAGGGCAGCGACCTGCGGCCCCGGGCGTCGAGATAGGGCAGCCGGCAGCAGTAGGCGCAGCGGCCGCGGTTGCCGGAGCGGTTCCGCTCCATGGCCGAGAAGAGGCAGAGGCCGGACACGGAATAGCAGAGCGCGCCGTGGACGAAAACCTCGATTTCGACGCCGGCGCGCCGCGCGATCGAGCCGATTTCCGCGAGGGACAGTTCGCGGGCGAGAACGACCCGGGTGAAGCCGAGCTCCTTCAGCGCCAGCACGCCTTCCAGATTGTGGGCGGCCAGCTGGGTCGAGGCGTGCAGCGCCAGGGCGGGGAAATGCCGGCGCACAAGCCGGGCGACGCCCAGGTCCTGGACGATCAGGCCGTCGGGGCGCAAGTCGTCCAGCAGCGCCAGCCGCTCGACGGCGGCGGGAAGATCGGCGTCGTCGATCAGGGTGTTGAACGCGACGTAGACCTTCCGGACGGCGCCGTCCGGATCCTGCCGGCAGCGGCCAAGCAGGTCGCGCAGCCGCTCCGCGGTGAAGTTCGCGGCCTCGGCGCGGGCGGAAAAGGCGTCAAGCCCGAGATAGACGGCGTCGGCGCCGGCGGCGAAGGCGACGAGCGCGGTTTCGAAAGATCCCGCGGGGGAAAGCAGTTCGATGTCATTCATGGGACGGCCGTATTTTATCACATTTTCACTTGATGGCGCTGGGGCGTTCCGGTACAATGTAACCCCGGTTTCGGAAGTTTATCGGTTGCGCTCGGTCGCAGGAAAGGTTTAGGCTCATGAAGCGTGCAGACGTGGACAAAATATTGATCATCGGGTCGGGTCCGATTGTCATTGGACAGGCTTGTGAATTCGACTATTCGGGCACCCAGGCGTGCAAGGCCCTCCGGGCCTGCGGCTACAAGGTCGTGCTGGTGAATTCGAATCCGGCGACCATCATGACCGATCCCGTGATGGCGGACGCCACGTACATCGAGCCGCTGAACGAGGAGCGCCTGGAGCAGATCATCGCGAAGGAGCGGCCCGACGCCATTTTGCCGAACCTGGGCGGGCAGACGGGCCTCAACCTCTCCACGAGCCTGGCCCGGAAGGGGATTCTCGCCAAGTACGGCGTGAAGGTCATCGGCGTGAATCTGGACGCCATCGAGCGCGGCGAGGACCGCGAGGTGTTCAAGGCCACGATGCAGAAGCTCGGCATCGAGACGCCCCGTTCGGGCATTGTCCACGACGTCGAGAGCGCGGTCGGGCTCGTCCGCGACGAAATCGGCTACCCCGTCGTCGTGCGCCCGGCCTACACGATGGGCGGCGCCGGCGGCGGCTTCTGCTACAACGAGGAAGAGCTGCGCACGATCTGCGCGCGCGGCCTTGAGGCCTCGCTGACGCACCAGTGCCTGATCGAGGAGTCCATTCTCGACTGGGAGGAGCTTGAAGTCGAGGTCGTCCGCGACGCGAAGAACCAGATGATCGCGGTCTGCTTCATCGAGAACATCGACGCGGTCGGCGTCCACACGGGCGACAGCTTCTGCGCGGCGCCGTTCCTGACGATCGACAAGCGCCTGGAAGAGCGTCTGCAGCGCGATGCGTTCAAGATCGTCGAGTCCATCGGCGTCATCGGCGGCACGAACGTGCAGTTCGCGCACGACCCGAAGACGGGCCGCGTGGTCATCATCGAGATCAATCCGCGCACGTCCCGTTCGTCCGCTCTCGCCTCCAAGGCGACGGGTTTCCCGATCGCGCTCGTTTCGGCGAAGCTCGCCGCCGGCATGACGATGGACGAGATCCCCTACTGGCGCGACGGAACGCTTGAAAAGTACACGCCGAGCGGCGACTACGTCGTCCTGAAGTTCGCGCGCTGGGCCTTCGAGAAGTTCCGCGCCGTCGAGGACCGCCTCGGCACGCAGATGAAGGCCGTCGGCGAGGTGATGTCCATCGGCAAGACCTACAAGGAAGCGCTGCAGAAGGCGATCCGCGGCCTTGAGAAGGGCCGTGCGGGGCTGGGTTTCGCGAAAGACTTCCACGAGAAGTCGCTGGACGAACTGCTCAAGCTGCTGTCGGTTCCGAACTCGGAGCGCCACTTCCAGATGTACGAGGCGCTGCGCAAGGGCGCGACGGACGAGCAGATCTTCAGGCTCACGGGCGTCAAGGCGTATTTCGTCGACCAGATGCGCGAGCTCGTCCAGGAAGAGGAGAAGATCCTGGCGTTCAGGGGCATGCTCCCGCCGGACGATCTTCTGGTCCGGGCCAAGAAGGACGGCTTCAGCGACAAGTACCTCTCCCAGCTCCTCAAGGTTCCGGAGAAGGCGATCCGCGAGCGGCGCGAGGCGCTGGGCTGCGTCGAGACCTGGCATGCGGTGCCGGTTTCGGGCGTCGAGAACCAGGCCTACTACTATTCGTCCTACAACGGCGCGGCGAGCGAGGTCCCGGTTTCGGACAACCGGAAGAAGATCATGATTCTGGGCGGCGGTCCGAACCGCATCGGCCAGGGCATCGAATTCGACTACTGCTGCACGCACGCGGCGCTGGCGATGCGCGAGCGGGGGTACGAGACCATCATGGTCAACTGCAATCCCGAGACGGTGTCCACGGACTACGACACGTCCGACCGGCTCTATTTCGAGCCGGTGACGCTGGAGGACGTGCTGCAGATCTACCGCGCGGAAAAGCCGCTCGGCGTGATTGTCCAGTTCGGCGGCCAGACGCCGCTCAACATCGCGCGCGACCTCCAGGAGGCCGGCTGCAACATTCTCGGCACGAGCGTCGACTCGATCGACGCCGCCGAGGACCGCGACCTCTTCCACTCCATCATGAACCGCCTCGGCATCCCGATGCCGGAGTCGGACATGGCCTCGGACATCGCGGGCGCCGTCAAGGTCGCGAACAGCCTGGGCTATCCGCTGATCATCCGGCCCTCCTTCGTGCTGGGCGGGCGCGGGATGGAAGTCATCCACGACGAGCAGATGCTGCGCGAATACGTGGACAAGGCCGTCGGCGTGACGCCCGACCGGCCGCTGTATCTCGACCGCTTCCTGTGCCACGCCCTGGAGTGCGAGGCCGACGCGCTGTCGGACGGCAAGAAGGTCTTCATCCCCGCGATCATGCAGCATGTCGAGCTCGCGGGCGTCCATTCGGGCGACTCCGCCTGCGTGCTGCCGCCGGCGACGATCAGCGAGGAGAACCGGGCGACCATTCTCGACTACACGCGCCGCATCGCGGAGGAGCTGAAGGTCGTCGGCCTGATGAACATGCAGTTCGCGATCGAGAACGGCAAGGTCTACGTGATCGAGGCCAATCCGCGCGCGTCCCGCACGGTGCCGCTGGTGTCGAAGGTCGCGGGAACGCAGATGGCGCCGATCGCCGTGCGGCTGATGCTGGGCGAGACGGTGGAGCAGCTCGGCCTCGACCGCCGCCACGTGGTGCCGTACTACGGCGTGAAGGAAGCCGTCATGCCCTTCGAGAAGTTCCCGGAGGTCGATCCCGTCCTCGGGCCGGAGATGCGCTCGACGGGCGAAGTGCTCGGCCTGGCGGACACCTTTGGCCTGGCGTACTACAAGTCGCAGGAGGCCGCGGGGCTGCCGCTGCCGATTCAGCCGGGCAAGGTGCTCGTTTCGCTTTCCGTGAAGACGGACGACGCGGCCGTCGCCGCGAAGACGCTGACGGATCTCGGCTTCGAGATCGTGGGGACGGAAGGTACGGTCAAGTTCCTGTGGGAGAAGGGCGTTGCCGCGACGATGGTCGCGAAAATCGGCCAGGGCCGTCCGGACGTGCTCGATCTCGTCAAGAACCGCGAGGTCTGCCTGATCCTCAACACGCCGTCCGGCCGGCGCGACGCGCGCGCCGACGACAACTCGATCCGCCGGGCCGCGATCAAGTACCGCGTGCCGTATCTGACGACGGTGGCCGCCGCGCTCGCCGCGTCGGAAGGCATCAAGGCGGCCCGCGAGGGCAAGGGCGAGGTCCGCTCGCTCCAGAGCTACCACGCGTCGATCCGGACGTGACGCGCCGCGGCCGCGCGCGCGCAAAGAAAAACCCGGATCGCGCGATCCGGGTTTTTCTGTCGGCGGGATGGACGGGCCGGCGCGCTCAGGCCGTGAACAGCGCGGCCACGGCGTCGTCGATCTGGCCGACGTCGACGACCTGCGTCTGCGTGACGGGCGCCTTCTCCATCGCCACGAACGACGCGGGCGGGTCCGTGAGCACGTCGCGCCCGAACGCGCGCCGGCACGTCTCGGGGAACTTGTAGGGCGTGGCCGTGGCCGCGACCACGCAGGGCACGCCGTCGCGGGGGAAGCCCAGCTTGCGGGCGACCGCCGTGGCGACGGCCGTGTGCGGGTCGAGCACGTAGCCGCAGGCGTCGCGCATCAGGCGCATTTCCGCTTCCGTCTCCTCCGGCGTCGCAAAGGCGCCGGCGAAATCGGCCTGGAGGCGGGCCGTGGCCGCGGCGTTCAGCCCATAGGTGCCGGTGGCGGCGAAGTCCTCCATGAGCCGCCGGGTCTCGGCCGCCGCGGCGCCGGGGTCCTCCAGCCCGCCGTTGACGAGCCACAGCAGACGCTCGACGTTCGAGCTTTTGCGAATGTCCATCGAAGGCGAGTTGGTGACCGTGAAGCGCGCGCCCGGATCGTAGACGCCGGTCGCGATGAAGCGCGTCAGCACGTCGTTGACGTTGGAGGCGCAGACGAACCTGCGGACCGGCGCGCCCATCAGCTTCGCGTAGTAGGCGGCGAGGATGTTGCCGAAGTTGCCGCTGGGGACGACGACGTCGAAGGCCGTGCCGAGCCGGGCCGCGGCAAGGAGATAGTAGCCGATCTGCGGCACGAGGCGCCCGATGTTGATCGAGTTGGCCGAGGAAAGCGTCACGCCGGCCGCTTCCGCCGCCGCGCGGATCGCGGGGTCGGAGAAGATGCGCTTCACCGCCGCCTGGGCGTCGTCGAAGTTGCCGCGGATGGCGATGCCGTGCACGTTCTTCGCGGCGGGCGTCGTCATCTGCAGCCGCTGGATGCGCGAGGTGCCCGTGTTCGGGAAGAACACGGCGATTTCGATGCCGGGCACGTCGGCGAACCCCGCCATGGCGGCCGAACCGGTGTCGCCCGACGTCGCCGTGAGAATGAGCACGCGCCGGCCTTCCGCCGCCGCGACCATCAGGACGGGCAGCACCGAAAGGGCGACGTCCTTGAACGCGCCCGTCGGGCCGTGGAAGAGTTCGAGGATCCTGAAGCCGTCCGCATCGACGAGCGGAACCGGATCCCCGGCGGGGAACTTCGCGAGCAGATTGCGGATGGCGTCTTCGCGGACGCCGTCCGGGATGTCGTCGAAGACCGCGCCGAGCGCGACGCGTTCGGCGCTTTCCAGCGTCGTGCAGGCGGACACGTCGACTTTCCCGACCGTGCGGGGCACGAACAGGCCGCCGTCCGGGGCGAGACCGCGGAGGACGCAGGCAAGGGAGCCGTTTTCGGTTTCGGAACGGGTGCTGGTGAATTTCATGCTATTTCGCGGCCTCCTGGAGCTGGCTTTCGGACAGCGTGGCGAACCCGGCCTCGGCGAGAACGGACTGGGCCAGGTCGTTGTCCTTGAAGCGGAAGACGAGCACGGCCTTCTCGCCGTTGTGGAACGCGAATGCGTAGGAGTACTCGATGTCGCATCCCTTTTCGGAAAGCGTGGAGACGACCTGCGCCATGCCGCCGGCGCGGTCGGGGACCGTCACGGCGACGACGGGCGTCGTCTTGACGAGGAACTTGTTCGACCGGAGGACGGTTTCGGCCCTGTCGTGGTCGTCGACGATCAGGCGGGCGATGCCGAAATCCTGCGTCTCCGCGGTGGAGAGCGTGACGAGCGAGATGCCGTTGTCGGCGAGGACCTTGCAGACCTGCGCGAGCTGGCCGACCCTGTTCTCCATGAAGACGGACGTTTGGTTGATGGTCATGTGCGGACTCCTTTGTTCGACGGTCTATTTCCTGCGGTTGTCGACGACGCGCTTGATCTTGCCCTGGCTGCGCGGAAGGGTGCCGGGCGCCACGAGGTAGATCTTCGGGGAGAGGCCGACGATTTCCTTGATGGACGCGGCCACGCGCTTGCGGATCGCCTCCATGGCGGAGACGGAATCCGAGAACGTCTCGGCGGTGACCTCGACCTTGAGTTCGAAGAGGTCCATCGTGTCCGTGGACGAAAGCTCGATCATGTAGTGCGGCGCGATCTCGGGGACTTTCATCAGGCAGGCCTCGATCTGGCTCGGGAACACGTTGACGCCGTGGATGATGAGCATGTCGTCGCTGCGGGCGTGGACGCGGTCCATCACGCGCATCGTGCGGCCGCAGGCGCACGTCCCGACCTGGAGGCGGGACAGGTCGCGCGTGCGGTAGCGGATCATCGGCGTGCCGAAGCGGTCGAGCGTCGTGAAGACGAGTTCGCCCTCTTCGCCGTCGGGAAGGACCTCCAGCGTGTCGGGGTCGATGATTTCCGGATAGAAATGGTCTTCCCACACGTGCAGGCCGTGGCAGAACTCGCAGTTGCCCGCCACGCCCGGGCCGGCGATCTCGGTAAGGCCGTAGATGTCGTGCGCGGTGATGCCGGAGATCTGTTCGATCTTGGCGCGGATTTCGTCGGTCCAGGGTTCGGCGCCGAAGACGCCGTGCTTGAGCTTGGTGTCGCGGCGGAAGTCGATGCCCAGCTTTTCGGCCACGGTCGCCAGGTGGAGGAAGTAGCTCGGCGTGCAGCAGATGGCCGTGACGCCCAGGTCCTGCATGAGCATGATCTGCTTTTCGGTGTTGCCCGCGCCCGTCGGCAGCACGGCGCACCCCAGCGCCTCCGCGCCGTAGTGCGCGCCGAGGCCGCCCGTGAAAAGCCCGTAGCCGTAGGAGACCTGGACGACGTCGTCTTTCGTGATGCCGTACATCGCCATGCAGCGCGCGACGCCCTCGGTCCAGATCCGGACGTCCTCCTTCGTCTGGGGAATGCAGATCGGCTTGCCGGTCGTGCCCGACGAGCAGTGGAACCGGTTGATCTCGCCCATCGGCGCGGCGGTGAGGCCGTACGGATACTCGTCGCGGAGGTCCGTTTTCTTCATGAACGGGAACTTGGCAAGGTCCTTGAGCGTCACCAGGTCGCGCGGCTTCACGCCTTTTTCGTCGCAGCGCCGGCGAAACAGCGCCACGCGCTCGTATTCGTAGGGAATGAGCTTCTGCAGCTTCGCCAGCTGCATGGCCCGCAGTTCCGGGAGGGGCATGAAATCGGGTTTCGAGATCGGGTTCATGTTAATCCTTTTCGGTTTCGGGGGTTCTTCACGTTCAAACGTCCAAGTCCGCCAGCGCCGCCAGCAGCGTCTGCATGTCGGCGTCCGTGCCGATCGTGATGCGCAGGCGCTCGCCCGTCCGCGGGCCGGGGAAGTGGCGCACGAAAATCCCGCGCGCGCGGAGCGACTCGAAGATCGCGGCGGCCGGGCGGTGCGCGGGCCGCGCGAACAGGAAGTTCGTCTGCGACGGCGGCACGTCCCACCCCCGGGCCCTGAGACGCGCGGCCGTCTCCTCGCGCGACTTGACGACCTTGGCGACGTTCCGCCTCATCCACGGGAGGTCGGACAGCGCGGCGAGGGCCGCGGCCTGGGCCAGGGCGTCGCAATTGTACGAGTCCTTGACCTTGTACAGGGCGCCGATCAGATCGGCCGGCCCGATGCAGAAGCCCAGACGCAGGCCCGCCAGCGAAAAGCTCTTGGACAGCGTCCGCATCACGATGACGTTCCGGTTGTCCGCCGCCGTCGCCAGGCCGACGCAGTTCCCGTCCGCGAAGTCGGCGTAGGCCTCGTCGACGACGACCACGCCGGCAAACCGCCGGGCGAAGGCGGCGATTGGCGCGGCCGGATAGCGGATGGACGTCGGCGCGTTGGGGTTCGTCAGCAGGAACAGCGCGACGGCGCGCGCCCCGTCGGCGACGACCGGCTCCGTCCAGGAGAAGTCCGGCGCGAGGGGCGAAGGCACGAAGGGGACGTTGCGGATGGCCGCCAGCGTCCGGTAGAGCGAATAGGAGGGGTCGAACGCGCCGATGGCCTCGTCGTCGTCCACGAACGCGCGGGCCATCAGCGTCAGGACCTCGTCCGAACCGTTGCCCACGAAGACGCGCTCGGGCGTCGTCCCCCAGATTCCGGCGATCTTCTCGCGGAGTTCCTGGAACACGGGGTCGGGATAGCGGCGCAGACGGTCAAGGTCGAACCCCTTCAGGACCCGCTCGACCAGCGGCGACGGGAGATAGGGGTTTTCGTTGGTGTTCAGCTTGACGACGTGGCGGTCCCGGGGCTGTTCGCCCGGCGTGTAGGGCGTCAACGCCGCGACGGATCTGGCGATTCTCATATCTCTTAGGGTTCTCCGTTCAGGGACTTCCGGCCGGCGGCCGGCCGCGCCGCGCCACCGTCGGCCCGGTCCGGCCTGACGAGCACGGCGCTCGTGTGGCAGGCGCGCCGGGCCAGCAGGAAGAAGAGGAATTTCTCGTCGGTGTAGCGGCTGGTCAGGTTGGCGACGTCCCGGACGCCCGTCTTGGCCATCGCCGCGCGGAGGACTTTCATGTTGTTGTCGAGCGACACCGTGTTGCGGAACCAGCGGCACGAGTTCCCGTTGGGGCGGTCGGGGTTGCCGCTGCCGAGCGGAACGAAGTTCAGCAGCAGCCAGACCGAGTTCTCGATCTCGACCACGGCGACGGGCGTCTTCCCCGCGTCGACCTTGACGTCCCTGAAGGCGGAAGCCTGCTTGACGGACATGCAGCCGCCCGCCGCGAACAGCAGGACGCCCGTGGCGATGGCGACGCGCAGCCGGTTCATTCGGCACCTCCGCCGGGCAGCCGGTTCAGCAGCGATTTCATCTCGCGGCTCAGGCGCGCCCGCTCGTCGGCGGGACGCGTCCGGGCGGTGCGCCTGACGAGCACGCCGGAATACTGCATGTCCCGGAAGGAGACGACGTAGGGCAGGGGAATGGACAGCCCCCCGAACCCGATCGTCATGAGGACTTCGGCATTGTTGAAGAGCTGGAGGTCGACGACGTCGCAGTCGCGCTCGCGCGCATGCGCGATGAACCGCTCCAGCATCGGCTTCTCGTCGACGGTGTTCCGGAAAAACACGAACCCGCCTTCCTTGCCGGGCAGGATGTTGCCGCAGACGATCGGCCACCTGTCGAAGAAATACCATCCGTAATTGGAGGCGACGACGTGCGCGACGGCCTCCCCCTGGACCGTGCCGACGGCGCCGGCGCCGTCGGCCGCCAGCGACGTGGACTCCAGACTGAAACAGCCGGCGACGCCGAGAAGCAGCGCCGGGACGGCAAGACATGGCAGAATGTTCAGAATGCTGGTCACGGGAAAATTATAGCAAAACGCCCTTGACAGTGGGGGCCAAATAATCATAAAATGGCCACCGTCGATGGGCATGCTGTTTTCCAGAATCTTCCAGTTCACCTATTTCGCGATTTTCGTCGGGATTGTCGTGTTCGGCTTTTCCGTGTCGTTCCCGAAGTATCGCCAGATGAACCGGCTCATGGCGGAGAAGACCCGCCACCTGCAGCGGATCGAGGACAAGAAACTCGAAATCGCCGCCGTCCGCGAGAAGCAGCGCCGGTTCAACACCGATCCGGAGTTCGTCGAATCCCTCGCCCGGGCCAATCGCCTGCTGTACCCCGGCGAGCTCGTTTTCGTCTTCGACCACTGATTGCCTGGAGCCATGGCGGGCGTGTCGCGTTTTCTTCTGGCTCTCGCGTGCCTTCCGCTGTGTGTCGCGCTGCCGCGCGTTCTCTATCTCGTCGTCTTTTCCGGCCAGGGCGTGTTCGCCGGCACGGGCGTTCCCGAAGGCGGCTTCTGGCTGGCGGGCGGATTTCTGGCCTTCTTCCCGCTCGCGGCCTGTCTGCCGTTTGTCGCGCGCGCCTACGTCCTGGGCCATGAGCTGACGCACGCCGTCTGGGCGCTTGGTTTTGGCGCGAAAGTCTCGGGCCTGAAAGTCGGCGCGGGGGGCGGGGAGCTGGCCGTGTCGAAGTCGAACGTCTGGATCACGCTCGCGCCCTATTTCTTTCCGTTCTACACGTTCGCGCTGATTCTCGCGGCCGGCGTCGTCCGGCTGTTCGTCGCGCCGCTCCCGTGTCCCAACGCCTGGCTGTTCGCCATCGGCCTGACGTGGGCCTTCCACGCGGCCTTCACGGTCCGGGCGCTCTCCCGCGAACAGCCCGACGTCGCGGAATACGGCCGGCTGTTCTCCTGGTCGTTCATCTGGATCGCGAATTGCGCGGGACTCCTCCTCGGCCTGGTCGTCCTGTCGCCCCTGACGTTGCGGTCCCTTGGCGACCTGCTGTGGCGCACCGCGGTCGTCTGCTACGCGTCGGTCGGCCGGATCGCGATCTGGCTGGTGGAGGCCCTGCGCGGGGCGGCGGCGTGAACCTCTACGTCCATTTCCCGTTCTGCCGCGCCAAATGCGCCTACTGCGCGCTCCCTTCGCGCGCGGGATCGACGGCGGCGGCCCGTTCCGCGTACGTTTCGCGCCTCGCCGGCGAAATCGTCGCCCGCGTTCCGCCGGCAAGTCTGGACACGGTCTACTTTGGCGGGGGCACGCCGGCGCTCTGCGGCCTGAAGCCGCTGCTGGACGTTCTGCGGCCGCGGCTCGCCGCCGGCGCCGAATGGACGGTCGAGCTTCACCCGTTGGATGTGGCGCGGCCGCTGCTGGACGAACTCCTGGCGGGCGGCGTGAACCGCGTCTCGCTGGGCGTCCAGAGCCTCGACGATGCGGTCCTGCGCGCCATGCGGCGGGGCCATTCGGCCGCGGAGGCGGAGGCCGCTTTCCGGACGATCCGGGCGGCCGGCTTCGGCAATGCGGGCCTCGACCTGATTGCCGGATTGCCGGGCGCGGACGACGCGTCCTGGCGGCGGACCCTGGCCCGCGCGACGGCGCTGGCGCCGGACCACTGCAGCGTCTACGCGCTGATGCGCGAACCCCGGACGCGGCTCGACCTGATGGTCCGGCGCGGCGAATGGACGCTGCCGGACGACGGCAGCGTCCTGGCGCAGATGGACACGGCCCTGGCGGCCCTGCGCGCGGCGGGGCTGGCGCGCTACGAAATCTCGAACGCCGCGCGTCCCGGCTTCGAGTGCCGGCACAATCTGGCCGTGTGGCGCGGCGCGGACTATCTCGGTCTCGGCGACGGCGCCCATGGCCGCGAGAACCGGATCCGGACCGTCGGCGAGCAGGGCGCCTACCGTACGGAGACGCTCTCGGAAGAGGCCGACGCGCTGGAGCGCGCGCTGTTCGCTTTGCGCCTGCCCCGGGAGGGCCTGGACCTGGCGTCGGCGGTCCGGCGCTGGCCCGTTCTGGCGGTCCGGGCCGCGAGCTGGCGTTCCGTTCTCGACGCCCTGGCCGGTCCGGGCCTCGTCCGCCCGCTTCGGCCCGGCGTCTACGCCCTGACCCCGCGCGGCCTCGACGTCTGCGACGCCGTCCTCGCGGAACTCGTCTGACCCCTCCGCCGGGACCGTCTAGAACCGGAAGCGGACGCCCACGGTGCCGATCGTGCAGTCGCGTTTGGCGGACGCCACCTTGCGCGCCTTGATGCGTTCGCGGGCGTCGTCGTTGGTGACGTCGAACTGGTGGACGTTGGCGTAGAGCATCATTTCCTCGGAAACCCGCCAGGACAGCTCCAGCACGAGGTTGAGCGCCATCAGCCCCCCGTGGTAGTGGCCGCCGTTCGGCTTGGCGCCGTAGCGCCGCTCGAAGAGGAATTCATTGCCGTTTTCGGCGAAGAGCTCGGGCGTGAAGGCGATGGCGTCCGTCAGGGCGAACGCGCGGCGGACGCCGACGCGCGCGTAGAACCATTCGGTGGGATGGGAGCTGCGCCGCAGCAGATAGAAGGGGCTCGCGTAGGGGGTGTCGAGCGTCTGCCCCCAGCGCCACTCGTTGATGGAGGCGTTGGCCCGGCTTTCCCGGTAGGGGTGCGTGTAGCCCTCCAGCGTGATCCAGTCCTTGATGAAGTCGGAGGTGAGACGCCACCCCGTCCAGCCGTCGCCGTATTGCCCGAAGTCCCAGACGTACGTCCAGAAGGCCCCGTAGTCCATCTCGTTGAGCGCGCGGCGATGGATGTTGTCGCGCCGGCCGCTCAGCGACGAGACGTTCCAATGCCAGAATCCCAGCTTGCCGAAATTCCCGTGCGCCGTCGAGTCGAACCCCGCCCGCGTCAGCGTCGTGAACATCGGACGGTCCTCGATCAGCCGGGCCCGCGCGTGGTAGCCCGTCCGCCAGCTGGGATTGAAATTCACGTAGAGGGGATCCGCCACGCCGCCCCATGCGGCCGCCGCCAGCAGAATCGTCCCCGCGACGATCCGGTTCATGTCTGCGCGCCCGAGGATGGCGGAATGCGCCCGGTCATTTCCCGCCTGCCGTTTCCGCGATGTTGCACGCCTGCAGCGAAACCCTGTGCACGCGCAGGTCGTGGTCGTAGAGCCCGACCGGGTTCGGCTTCTCCCCGCGGAGGATCTGCGCCAGTTCCCTGAGCTGGCCCGCGTAGCGGTCGGACGCGGACGCGAACCGGATCTCGTGGCGGCCCTTTTTGTAGCCGGGCTTGTCTTTCTTGAGGTAGAGCCTGACGACGAGATCCGTCATCGCTTCGGCCTTGACGCCGCCCAGGTCGTGCTTCACCTTCGAGAAATCTTCGATCGGCACGATTTCGAGGGTGCCGTCCGTGCCGTCGACGCGCAAATGCCGGCGTGGCTGGGTGCCGCGGCTGCAGACGCGAATCGTCGCCAGGCAGCGCGGCCACTCCATGATGGTGAGCGTGTTGTTCGGCGTGCCTTCGGGATCGCCCGGCGCCGGCTTGACGATCGAGTAGCACGCGTCCGGCATGACGTCGCGCATGAGCGGCAGCGCATATTCGATCACGTGGCACGCGAGCAGGTAGACCGTGCCGCCCGGATAGGCGGAGGCGTAGGCGGGATACTTCGCGCCGCCGTACGAGTGGTTCAGGTCCGCGTCGATCGCGAACACGTCGCCGATCAGCCCGTCGCGCGCCGACTTCACGACGAACTGGATCGCCTCGTTGGCGCGGAACATGTACCCGGTCTGAAGGGGGATGTTGCGGGCGCGGCAGATGTCGCTGATCGGCTTGAACGCCTCCAGCGCCGTGCCCAGCGGCTTGTCCATGTGCATGGGGTAGCCGCGCTTGGCGCATTCGAGCGCGACGTCCGCCAGTTCGGAATTCGAAACCTCCACGACGATCAGGTCGGGCTTCACCGCGTCGAAGACCTGCTGCGGCGTGCAGCGCGGGTAGTTGGTGTAGGCGCCGACCTGCGGTTCCGCCATGCGCATGGCCGGCGAGGACGAATCGTCGACCCAGCCGACGATTTCATAGTCGTCCTTGAGCTTCCGCATCGCGTCGAATTTGCCGCGCGCGTGGTTGTGGACGATGCCCCACAGCACCGCGCGGATCTTCCGGTTCGGGGTCGGTCGCCAGGCGGGGCCCCGCAGCGCCTCCGCGACGGACAGCCCCGAATCCGGCGGCCGGTATGCGGCGCCGCTTTCCGCCGGCGCCGCGGCCGCCGCCAGCGCGCCCAGGATGCCGGCCGCCCAGAAGACTCCATGTCCCGTTTTCCTCATGCCGTCCCTTTCAGTCTCTCACGCTCCAGCCCGGGCGGTAGTCCGTTTTCAGAAAACCGTTCGCCGCCTCGCTGTTCGTGAACGCCGTGCCGTTCCACCGGTACGCGCCCTTGCCGGCGCGCGCCGTGGCGTTGCCGAGCATCAGCACGCGGGCGAGCGGCACCGAATAGCCGAAGTTCGTGTTCGCCTCGCGGTGTTCGCGGATCGCGTTCAGGAACTCCATCACGTGCTCCTCCGCCTGGTAGCCGACCTTGTTCCGGCGGATCTCCCGGCCGAGCGTCTTCGGGAAGAAGCGCAGCGAACTGTGGAAGCAATGCCAGATCGCCCCCTTCGTGCCGATGAACACCGAACCCATGGGCGCGAGCGGCGCCTTGGCGAGGTTCCATTTCCGCTCGAACGCGACCAGCTCCGGCGGGAAGTTGAGGTATTCGCGCTTCCTGCCCTCGTTGATGAACGGGCCGAAGTGCTCCGCGTCCATCGGCAGGTCGCCGTTCATGCCGTCGCGCCAGTGGAGCGTGACGGGCGGCAGATTTCCCCGCGCGGGGAAGTGGAAGTCGATCGAGTCGCGCTTCGCCCAGGCGCCGGGGCAGCCCCAGGCGACGTCCGTCACGTCCACCCGGTCCGGCACGACCTTCCCCAGATCGAGCGCCCAGAAGGGCGCGTCCATGATGTGCGTGCCCATGTTGCCGAGGGAGCCGTTGCCGTAGCCGATCCAGCTGTGCCAGTCGTGCGGATGGAGGCCGGGGCGGCCGTTTTGCGGGCCGTAGTAGTCGCACACCGGCGCCGGGCCGCACCAAATCTCCCAGTCCATGCCCCGGGGCGGGTCGGCCTTGGGCGGACGCGCCAGCATCGTGTTCACGCGGTCCGAATAGCTCCAGACCTCGGTCACGTCGCCGATGACGCCTTTCGCCACGGCGTCCACGCACAGTTTCATCGCCGTCGTGGAGTGCCCGTAGTTGCCGACCTGCGTGATCACGCCGTGCCTCTCCGCTTCGCGCGCCAGCAGATCGACCTCCTCCATCGTCAGCGCGAGCGGCTTCTCCGCGTAGACGTGGATGCCGCGGCGGATGGCCAGGAGCAGGGGCAGGCAGTGGTGGTGGTTCGGCGTCGCCACGAAAACGGCGTCCAGCTCGTCGCCGCAGGCCGCGTACATGTCGCGATAGTCGGCGAACAGGCGCGTCTTCGAGAAGTCGAAGGAGCCGTGGAACTTCACGGCGGCCCGCTTCACCCGGTCGAACTGGACGTCGTAGGGATCGCACATCGCGACGATCTCGACGTTCCGGTCGCCGCCCATGCGGCAGATGAGGCCCGTCATCTGGTTGCCGCAGCCGATGAGCGCAAGCCGGATCTTCGCGCCCGCCGCGAGCTGCCGCGCGCGGCTCCGCCCGAAGGCGACCCCGCCAAGGCCGAACGCCGCCCCGGCGGCCAGGAAACGTCGCCGCGAAACCATCAGGCCAGCTCCCATCCCGGGCGGTAGTCCCGCTTCAGGAATCCGTTCGCGCGCGCGTCGTTGAGGATCCGCCGGCCGTCCCACTTCAGCACGGCGCCCTTGCCCGCGCGGGCGGCGACGTTCGCGAGGAGCAGCGTCTCCGCCAGCGGAACGGAGTAGTCGAAGCCGGTGTTCGCCGGGCGCCCCTCGCGGATCGCCGCGTAGAACTCGTGCGTGTGCTCGGTCGTCTTGTAGGTGAAGTTCTTCGGTTTCCCGATGTCCCGGCCCAGCGTCTTCGGGAAGAAGCGGATGGCGCTGTGGTGGCTGAACCAGATCGTCCCCTTCGTGCCGCAGAAGAGCGTGCCCATGTTGAGGAACGGGGCCTTGTCGGCGATGCCCCACTTCCTTTCCGTTTCGAGCAGGACGGGCGGCAGGTTCAGCCACTCGCGCTTCAGGGCGTGGCCGAACCGGTCGACGTGCGCCTTGTCGTACGGGATGCCCGGGCAGACGCCGTCATACCAGTGGAGCGTGACGGGACACAGGTCGCCGCGGGCGGGGAACGCGAAGTCGATGGTGTCGCGCCAGGCCCAGGCCCCGGGGCAGGCGAATTCCGCCTCGCGCGTGGTGACGGTCGCGGGCGCGACCTTGCCGAGGTCGAGCGCCCAGAACGCGGCGTCCATGATGTGCGTGCCCATGTTGCCGATGGACCCGTTGCCGTAGCCGATCCAGCTGTGCCAGTCGTGCGGGTGGAGGCCCTGGTGGTCTTCCGTCGGCGCGTAGTAGTCGCACACCGGCGCCGGGCCGCACCAGCTGTCCCAGTCCATGCCCGCGGGCGGCGGCGCGGCCGCGGGACGGTACATCATCGAGTTGAGGCGGTCGTCGTAGCACCACACGTCGCGGATCTCGCCGATGAGGCCGCTCCGGATGGAATCCACGCACAGGCGCATCGCCCTGGTGGAGTGCCCGAAATTGCCCACCTGGGTCACGACGCCCGTCTCCTTCGCGACGCGCCCCATCAGCTGCGCCTCCTGCACCGTGGACGCCATGGGCTTTTCGACGAAGACGTGGATGCCCCGGCGCATCGCGAGCACGGCGGCCAGCGCGTGGTGGTGGTTCGGGGTCCCGATGAAGACGGCGTCGAGCGCGTCCCCCATCTTCGCGTAGAGTTCGCGGTAGTCGCTGAACTGGCGGATCCCGGAGAGATCCCCCGCGTGCGGACTCTTCCGCATCCGCGCCAGGATGGCGGCGCGCATCCGGGGATCGGGGTCCACGAGGGCGACCACCCGCTCCGCCATGATGGGTTCGACCAGCTGCTGCATGCGCCCGCCGCAGCCGACGATCGCCACGCGGATCTTCGCCCCGGCGGCGATCTGCCGCGCGCGGCTCCGCCCGAAGGCGCCCCCGCCGATGCCGAAAGCCGCCCCGGCGGCCAGAAAGCTCCGTCTTGAGATGTTCATACGATTCTGACTCCGCATGCGGGCCATTATCGCATACGGGACAAGGCTTGAATTGTATGAAAGGGGCGAAGATGTGTATAATCGCGTCATCCGCCGGCCGGATGCCGCGGGCCGCTTCCGGCGCGCCGGCCTTTCGTGCGGCCATCACTTGAAACCCTTTTCCGAGAATGGTATAATCTCGCCCTATCTTCCACAAAGTAGAAGGAACACCAATGAAGTACTCCACCGAAGTTGAGCACCAGTGCCCGTTGGCAAAGGGGTGCAACCACGGTCCGGCGCCGATTCCCGAAGAAGGAAAGTGGGTCCAGGCCAAGCAGATCAAGGACATCAGCGGCTATACGCACGGCGTGGGCTGGTGCGCGCCGCAGCAGGGCGCCTGCAAGCTGTCCCTCAACGTCAAGAACGGCGTGATCGAGGAGGCCCTCGTCGAGACGATCGGCTGCTCGGGCATGACGCACTCCGCCGCCATGGCGTCGGAAATCCTCGTGGGCAAGACGATTCTGGAGGCGCTCAACACGGATCTCGTCTGCGACGCCATCAACACGGCGATGCGCGAACTCTTCCTCCAGATCGTCTACGGCCGCACGCAGAGCGCGTTTTCCGACGACGGTCTCGTCATCGGCGCGGGCCTCGAAGACCTCGGCAAGGGGCTGCGCTCGATGGTCGGCACGATGTACGCGACGAAGGCGAAAGGCCCCCGCTACCTCGAAATGACCGAAGGCTACTGCACGCGGATGGCCCTCAACGCGGACGGTGAAGTGGTCGGCTACGAGTTCGTCTCGCTCGGCAAGATGACCGACTTCATCAAGAAGGGCATGTCCCCGAACGACGCCTGGGAAAAGGCGAAGGGCCACTACGGGCAGTTCGAGGGCGCGGCCAAGTACATCGATCCGCGCAAGGAATAAGGAGGAACAGAAAATGGGAAGTGCGAAGAAGTGCGCGAAGAAGGCCGCCGCTCCGGCGAAGGCCGCCGCCGAAAAACTGTTTGAGGGCTACGAGCGCCGCGAGGCGAAGATTCTCGCCGCCCTCAAGCCCTACGGCATCAAGTCGATCCTCGAGTGCAAGGAGATCTGCGACAAGGCCGGCATCGACCCCTACAAGATCGTCGAGGAAACCCAGCCGATCTGCTTCGAGAACGCGAAGTGGGCCTATACGGTGGGCGCCGCGATGGCGATCAAGAAGGGTTGCGTGAAGGCGAAGGACGCCGCCGCCGAAATCGGCGTCGGCCTCCAGGCGTTCTGCATCCCGGGCTCCGTGGCGGAGAACCGCCAGGTCGGCCGCGGCCACGGCAATCTCGGCGCGATGCTCCTCGACGACGCGACGGAATGCTTCGCGTTCCTCGCGGGCCACGAGTCGTTCGCGGCCGCCGAAGGCGCCATCAAGATCGCGCTCAACGCGAACAAGGTCCGCAAGACGAACCTCCGCGTGATCCTGAACGGCCTCGGCAAGGACGCCGCCTACATCATCTCCCGCATCAACGGCTTCACCTACGTGCAGACCGCCTTCAACAACAAGACCGAGAAGGTCCGCGTTGTCCGGAAGAAGGCGTTCTCCGACGGGCCGCGCGCGGCCGTCAACTGCTACGGCGCCGACAACGTGCCGGAAGGCGTCGAGATCATGAAGCTCGAAAACGTCGGCGTGTCCATCACGGGCAACTCGACGAACCCGACGCGCTTCCAGCATCCGGTTGCCGGCACCTACAAGAAGTGGTGCGTCGAGAACGGCAAGAAATACTTCTCCGTCGCCTCCGGCGGCGGCACGGGCCGTACGCTCCATCCGGACAACATGGCCGCGGGTCCGTCCTCCTACGGCATGACGGACACGATGGGCCGCATGCATTCCGACGCGCAGTTCGCGGGCTCCTCCTCGGTGCCGGCGCACGTCGAGATGATGGGTCTCATCGGCATGGGCAACAACCCGATGGTCGGCGCGACCGTCGCGGTGGCCGTGGCCGTCGAAGTCGCGATGAAGAAGCGGTAGTCCGCGGCTTCTCCCGAAAGGAAGCGGCCGGACGGCAAGCCCGTCCGGCCGCTTTTGGCCATGTCGACGCTCGGCATTCTCGCGGGGCTGGCGTCCGCCGTCCTCCAAAGCTGCTCGTATGTGGCGAGCGCGCTGTTCCTGAAGCGTCACGCCAATCCGCGTGACATGCTGTTCTATTCCCAGGGCGTCCAGGCGCTGTTCGCGCTGCCGCTCTACTTTCTCCTCGTTCCCGCCTCGGCGCTGGCGGCGCCCGAGATCTGGCGGGCGAACGCCTGCTGGCTGGCCGTCTTCTCGATCACCCAGCTCTCGATGTTCCAGTCCCAGGAGCACGTCGAGCCGAGCAAGATCGCCACCTGGCTCGGCCTGAAGATCGTTGTGCTGGCGCTGCTGGCCCTTTGCTGGCCGCTGAACGGCGAAACCGTGGGCGGGGGCCAGTGGTTCGCCATCGCGCTGATGCTCGCCGCCGTGTTCGCGCTGAATTTTTCCGGCGGCATGAATCCGGGCTGGCGGGGCGGTTTCTGGCTGGCGGCGTTCATCGTGCTGGCCAGTTTCTGCGACCGCCAGCAGGTCGTCATCATCGGCCTTTTCCGGCAGCACGGGGCGACGCCGTTCCGGAGTTCGCTGCTGACGCTGGCGCTGGGGTACATGACGTTCGGCGTCGCGTCGGCGGCGTTCGCCGGCTGGCGCATGCTCCGCGGCGACGGCGCGGCCCTCACGCTCCGCCGGTTCAGGGACGCCTCGCCGTTCGCCGTCTTCTGGTTTGCGGCCATGACGAGCGTCTATTTCTGCTACGGCGAACTGGGTCCGGTGTTCGGCAACGTGGTCCAGAGCACGCGGGCGCTGATTGCCGTGCTGGTCGGATTCCTGGCCTGCCGGTTCCTGAAGGACCGCGTGGAAGAGCCCGTGTCGCGCGCGCTGTGGCTGCGCCGCGCGTTCGCCGCGTTCCTGATGACGGCGGGCATCGTGCTCTATTCGCTCTCCCGCCGGTGACGCGGCGGAGCCGGGTCCGCCGCCGCCCGTTTCGTCCGGGGATATGCTATACTGGCCGTCGGCGGGCCGGCGACGAGCGCCGGGCCCCGTTTCAAAAGGAAAGGCGGAGGCGAGAGATGAAGGGCAAGAGGGCATTGGGGCTGGCGCTGCTGGCGGGCGTCTGCTGGGCGGGCGACTACCCGTTCCGTCCGGCGGAGATGACGAACGTCGTGGTGACGGCCGGCTTCTGGCTGCCGCGCTTCGAGACGAACCGCCTCGTTACGGTGTGGACCGATTTCCGCCGGAGCGAGGAGACGGGGCGCATCGCCAATTTCATCGCGGCCGGCGCGCGCGACTGGGGCGCGTTCAAGGGCATTCCGTTCGACGATTCGGACGTCTTCAAGATCATCGAGGGCGCGGCCTACACGCTCTCCACGCATCCGGACCCGAAGCTGGAGGCGTATCTGGACGACCTCATCGCCCACATCGCGCGGGCGCAGGAGCCGGACGGCTACCTCTACACCGCCCGCACGCTGGGCTTCACCGCCGGCAGGAAGGACGGCAGGACGGACTTCGGCATGATGGGCCCCACCCGCTGGAGCCGCTGTTCGTCCAGCCACGAGCTCTACAACGTCGGCCACATGTACGAGGCCGCCGTCGCCCACTACCAGGCCACGGGCAAGCGGACGCTGCTCGACGTGGCCGTCCGCAGCGCCGACCTCGTCGATCGCGTGTTCGGACCCGGCCCGACGCAGCTCGCGTCCGTCCCCGGGCACGAGGAGATCGAACTCGCCCTCTGCAAGCTCTACCGGGTCACGGGCGAGGCGCGCTACCTGAAGCTCGCCAGGCACTTCCTCGACCGGCGGGGCGCCGGGGCCGGCGCGCGCGACGCGGGGAACGAGATGGCGATGGCGGGCGCCTATTCCCAGAACCATCTGCCCGTCGTCCGGCAGCGCGAGGCCGTGGGGCACGCCGTGCGCGCGGGCTATCTCTACTGCGGCATGGCCGACGTCGCCGCCCTGACGGGCGACGGCGCCTACGCGGCGGCCATTTCGGCCATCTGGGAAAACGTCGTGGGGAAGAAGCTGCATCTCAACGGCGGCATCGGCGCGCGGCCGCAGGGCGAGGCGTTCGGCGCCAACTACGAACTGCCGAACGACGGCGCCTACCTCGAAACCTGCGCCGCCATCGCGAACGCCCTCTGGAACCAGCGGATGTTCCTCCTGCAGGGCGACGCGAAGTACGTGGACGTGCTGGAGCGCGTGCTCTACAACGGCTTCCTGAGCGGCGTCTCGCTGGGCGGCGACGAATTCTTCTACCCGAATCCGCAGGCGTCGAAGGGGGGCTACGGGCGTTCGCGCTGGTTCGGCTGCTCGTGCTGCCCCGTGAACGTCGTGCGGTTCATCCCGCAGATCGCGCAGTTCGCGTACGCGACGCGCGGCGACGCGGCGTACGTCAACCTGTTCGTGGCCACGGCGGCGCGCCTGAACCTCGCGGGCGGCGACGTGGAGATCGTCCAGACGACGGACTACCCCTGGGCGGGCGCGGTCCGTCTGGCGGTGGCGCCTTCGGGCGGCGCCCGGCGTTTCGCCCTCCACGTGCGCATTCCCGGCTGGTGCGTGGGACGTCCCGTCCCCAGCGACCTCTACGCGCAGACCGAGCCGGGCCGGCTGGAGGATTTCGCGCTCAGGGTGAACGGCGAATCCGTTGCCGTCCGGCCCGCGAAGGGGTACTGCGTGATCGACCGCGTCTGGCGGCCCGGCGATACCGTCGACGTGACGATGAACATGCCGGTGCGCCGCATCCGGGCGCACGCGGCCGTGGCGGCGGACCGGGGGCGTCTGGCGGTGGAATGCGGCCCGGTCCTCTACTGCGCCGAGGGCGCGGACAACGCCGGCCGCGTGCGCGACAAGATCGTGTCCGCCGACGCCCCGTTTGCGCGGACGACGGTGGACGTGCTGGGGAACGTCTATCCCGCGTTCACCGTGCCGGCCCGGACGGCGGTCTGCGGCATTCGGGCCGTTGCGACCGTCCCCTGCACGCTGAAGTTGATTCCCTACTTCGCCTGGTGCCACCGCGGCGCCGGGGAGCTCCAGACCTTCTTCCCGACCTCCGTCGCGTCGGTCGGGGCCGACGCGCGCTTCGTGGCGACGGCGAGCCATTGCCACGCGGGCGACGCCGTGCGCGCGATGTGCGACGGCGTCGAGCCGCGCGAGTTGGCCGACAGGAAGATCCCCCGCATGACGTTCTGGCCGCATCGGGGCACGGAGGAGTGGGTCGCGTATGAACTGCCCGAAGCGGAGGACGTCCGCGGCGTCGACGTCTACTGGTTCGACGACACGGGCGCGGGGGAGTGCCGGCTGCCGGCACGCTGGAAGGTGCAGGCGAAGGCGTCCGACGCCGCGCCCTGGCGGGACGTCACCGCGGATCTCCCGGCCGCGAAGGACGCCTACGACAGCGTCTCCTTCGCGCCCGTCCGGGCGAAGTTCGTGCGGCTGGCCGTCACGCTCCGCCCGACGTTCTCGGGCGGCGTGCTGGAATGGAAACTGCGCTGAAAGGGAAAACGACATGAAAAGACTGATTGCCTGTGGCATGGCGGCGGCGCTGGCCGCCGGCGGGGCGGCGAAAGAGCCGGTCGACTGGGTCAACTGCTACATCGGGAGCGTGAGCCACATGCTCGTGCCCACGTTTCGGACCGTGCAGCGCCCGAACGCGATGTACCGCTTCAACGCGCCGGCGGGCCAGGTCACCGAGGACCGCGTGGGACCGCTCTGGCTGCAGAATCCCGGCCATCGGGACCGGGCGGTCTTCTCGGTCCGCCCCCGGACGGGCAATCCCGACGACGCGTTCGGCGGCTGGACGTCGCTGTGGGACCAGTCCCACGCCAGCCCCCATCGCTACGACGTGTGGCTTGAGGAGCCCGGCGTGCGCTTCGAGATCGCCCCGGGCGAAAAGGCGGCCATCGCGCGCTTCGACTTCGAGCGGGCGGGGCGCCACGCGCTCGTCTTCGGCCTCCGGGACGGGGACGGGCGCTACGCGATGAAAAACGGCGCCCTCGAAGGCGAGGACGTCTTCCACAGCTCGCGCGGCTGCAAGGCCCGCGTCTATCTCCGCGCCGAATTCGACGTCGCGCCGTCCGCCGTCAGGACCCGGGACGGAAAAATCGCCCTCTTCTTCGGCGAGACGGCCGAGACCGTGCGGATGCGCTTCGCCGTCTCCTATCTCTCCCACGGGCAGGCGGCGCGGAATCTCGCCGCCGAGGTGCGGGACTTCGATCTCGCGGCGCTGGCGGCGGGCGCGCGGGCGCGGTGGAACGCCGTGCTCGGGCAGGTCCGGGTCGAGGGCGGCACGGACGACGAGAAGAGCGTCTTCTACACCGCGCTCTGGCGCTGCCACGAACGGATGGTGGACGTGACCGAAGAGGGCCGCTACCTCGGCTTCGACGGCGCCGCGCACGACGCGGACGGCGTCACCTACTACGTCGACGACTGGACCTGGGACACCTGGCGCGCGGCGCATCCGCTGATGACGATTCTCCATCCGAAGGCCCAGGGCGAGAAGCTCCAGAGCTACGTGCGGATGGCCGAGCAGAACCCCGAGAAGTGGATGCCCGTCTTTCCGGGCATCGCGGGCGACCGCCACAGCATGGTCAACCGCCACACCTCGGCGATGTTCCTCGACGCGTGGCGCAAGGGCATCCGGAACTTCGACGCCCGCAGGGCCTTCGAGCTGACGGACCACACGGAGGAGACGGAGTCGCTGATCCCCTGGTATCGCGGACCGCTGACCGAACTGGACCGCTTCTACAAGCGGCACGGCTACTATCCGGGACTGCGTCCGGACCAGCAGGAATGGGTGCCGGAGGTCGACACGGGCTGGGAACGCCGCCAGTGCGTCTCCGTGCCCCAGGGCGCCGCGCTCGACGCCTGGGCGATCGCCGAGTTCGGGCGGGAGCTGGGCATCGACGCCGCGCGGCTCGCGAAGTACGACGCGCGGGCGAAGGGCTACGCCACGCTCTGGAATCCGAAGACGGGCTTCTTCCACCCGAAGGACCACGACGGCGCGTTCATCGAGCCGTTCGACTACATGATCTGCGGCGGCTACGGCGCGCGGAACTACTACACGGAGAACAACGCCTGGACCTACATCTGGGACGTGCAGCACGATCTGCCCGGACTGGTGAAGCTCTTCGGCGGCGCGGCCGGGATGGCCGCCAAACTCGACCGGATGCTCACCACGTCCGTCGGCCGGCGTTTCACGTTCGCGGCGCAGATGCCGGACGGGTGCACGGGGCTGATGGGCTGCTTCACGATGGCGAACGAGCCGAGCTTCCACGTCCCCTACCTCTACAACATCGCGGGCGAGCCGTGGAAGACGCAGCGTTTCGTGCGCCGCACGCTCGACTGCTGGTTCCGCAACGACAAGATGGGCATGTGCGGCGACGAGGATGGCGGCGGCATGAGCGCCTACGCCGTCTTCTCGATGATGGGCTTCTACCCCGTCACGCCCGGCCTGCCGGAATACCAGTGGGGAAGCCCGGTGTTCAGGAAGGTGTCCATCGCGCTTGAAAACGGCCGCCGCTTTGTCATCGAGGCCCCGGAGGCCTCGGCGGACGCGAAGTACATCCACGCCGTCACCGTGAACGGCGCCGTCCGCGACGGCACCGCCATCTCCCACGCCGACATCGCCGCGGGCGGCCGCGTCGTCGTGAAGATGGGCGCGCGCCCCGACAAGTCCTGGGGCGTCCGCCGCTGACGCGGGCGCGACGGAACGCGGGAAAGGCGAAGACGATGCGAACGCGCGCACTGCTGGCTTTGGCGGCACTCTCCGGTTCCGTCTGGGGGCTGGATCTTGGGGTTTTCGATTCGGTCGAGAAGGCGCAGGCGGCCGCACGGCGGGCGCTGGCCGACCCGCAGACGCCGGCGGGCGCGCTCGTCGTCACGCTCGCGGACGGCGCGTATTTTCTGCCGAAGACGGTTTCGTTCGGCGCGGACGATTCGGGAACGGCGGCGCGTCCCGTGCGGTGGCGGGCCCAGACGAGGGGCGGCGTGCGGATCACGGGCGGCGTGCCGGTTCCCGGATTGGTTCCGCTCGCGGCGGACGATCCCGCGTGGGGCCGCATCCCCGCGGAGGCCCGCGGCCACGTCCGGGTCGCCGACCTGAAGGCCGCGGGCATCTCCGACTACGGCCGCGTCAGGGACTCCGGCCTGCGGGTCGCGGGCATGGCGCTGGTGTGGGGCGGGCGGTTCCAGACGCTGGCCGAATGGCCGAACGACGGCTTCACCGGCATCGCGGCGCCCGTTCCCGCGGGGACGGACGCGAACGGCAGGCCGAAGAGGGCGGTCGCGTTCGTCTACGCGGACGACCGCGTCTCCGCCTGGGCGGACGAGTCCGAACCGTACGGCAACGGGTTCTTCTGCCACAACTGGGCGGCGGCCCGCGTGGCGTTCGCCGCGATCGTCCCGGCGACGAAGACGATCACGCAGAAGGGGCGCGGCTCCGGCTACGGCTACTCGAAGAACGGCTTCTGGCGCGGCATCAACCTTCTCTGCGAACTGGACGCGCCGGGCGAATACTACATCGATCACACGGCGGGGCGGCTCTATTTCTGGCCGCCGACGGGGAACGGCGGCGGGGACGCGTCCGCCCTGACGATGACGGCGGACCTGTTCGCGCTCGTCCGGGCGAAGAACGTCTCGTTCGAGGGCTTCGTCTTCGAGAACTGCCGGGGCACGGCGGTGCGGGCCGTCGATTGCGAAGGGGTGAACCTGATCGGCTGCACGGTGCGCAACGTCGGCATGAAGGGCGTCGACTTCAGCCGGACGGTGAAGAGCCGCATCGCGGGCTGCGACATCTTCTTCTGCGGCGCGGGCGGCATTTCCGTCCGGGGCGGGGACCCGGACGCGCTGCGGCATGCGGACGTCGTCGTCGACAACTGCCACATCCACCACTATTCGGTCGACGAGTTCACCTACTGCGGCGCGGTCGGCTTTGGCGGATGCGGCGTCACGGTGACGCGGTGCACGATCCACGACGGCCCGCACACGGCGCTCGTCTTCAGCGGGCGCGAGCACACGATTTCGTCCAACGAGATCCACAGCGTCTGCATCGAAAGCGGCGAGATGGGCGCGGTCTACAACGGCCGCGACTGGACGCTCTGCGGCAACGCGATCGTCGGCAACTGGTTCCACGACATCTACAATCCGCGCAGCCAGCGCAACCGCGCCATCATGCTGGACGACGGCAGCGCCGGCGCGACCATCGCCCTCAACCGCTTCGAGCGCGTCGCGGAGGGCGTCTCGCTCTCCGCCATCGGCAACCGCGTGGAGCACAATCTGTTCATCTCGAACTTCCCGCCCATCAGCGCCTGGCAGAAGTGGGAGCACGCCGAAGACTACGCCAATCCCCGCTACACGCACGCCCAGCTGCTCGAACTGCTGGCCCGGCTACCCGTCCACGAGGAGCCGTGGAAGACGAAATACCCCTATCTCGGCATGATCGACGACGCGATCCGGACGGGGCGGCCGCGCGACCCGGCGACGCGGACCGTCATCCGCGGGAACGCCGCCGTCGGCGGCACGACGAATCTCATCGCGTTCATGGGGGCGAAGTACGCCTATTCCCCCGCGACCTGGGACGTGGGCGGGAACGTGGTCGGCGCGGGCGCCCTGCCAGACGGCCTCAAGGCCCTGCCGCCGCTCGCCGCGATCGGCGTCTACCGTTCGCCGGAACGGGCGTCCTGGCCGGTCGTCCACCCGGTTTCCCGCAAGTACACGAATCTGACGTTCGGCCGCTGAACCCCGGGCCGCCCGCCGCCGAAACTGGTGGACGGAACGGCGGAAATGCGCTAGAATGGCGCACCACTGAAAGGAAGAGAGACCATGAGAATCCGTTTGGCCGCTTTTGCGTGCGCGCTGCCGGCGATCCTTGCCGCCGCGACTCCCGAAGAAACCGCCGTCCGCGCCGCGCGTGAGCAGCTGGCGTTGTTCAAGCCCGAGGCCGCGCGGCGGGCGCTGGCCGACCTGAAGAACAGCAAGGGCTACGACTACGCGGCGCACAACGCCGCCGTCGAGGCGCTGATCGCGAAGCTGGACTTCGCGCAGACCGCGCTCGCGAAGGGCACGGACGCGGAGAAGGCCGAGGCCGTGAAGCTGGTCGAGGGCTACCGCGCGGCCATGCTGGCGAACCCGGTTCTCGACTTCGACCGGATCCTCTGCGTCCACCGCAAGATCAACGGCGGCTACGCGCGGCACGCCTTCGGCGGTCGCGGCAGCGGCATGACCGGTCTGAACGCCGAAAACCACATGGTGGCGCCGCGGACGGGGTTCGAGAACGAAATCGGCGTCCTGAGCAATCTGCGCGGCACGCCGAAGTTCACGCCGCTCTACAAGCCGGCGGACAAGACGTCGATCGTCCGCGACATCGACCTCGATTTCGACGCCTCCCGCATTCTCTTCACGGGCTACAAGGGGACGAACAACCTTTTCGGCGTGTACGAGATTTCGGCCGACTTCTCGAAGCTGTCGAAGGACACGCCCTACCAGCAGCCGACGCTCGTCTCCCCCGAAGACGGCAAGTACGACATCCAGTGGTGGGACGCCTGCTATCTGCCGAACCGGGACCAGGTGGTGCTGCTGGGGACGGCGGCATACCAGTTCCTGCCGTGCGAAGACGGAAACATGCCGATGGCGGTCGCCTACCGCATCGACCGCAAGACGGGCGAAGTCCGCCAGCTCACCTACGAGCAGGATTCCGACTACACGCCGACGGTCACGCACGACGGCCGCATCCTCTACACGCGCTGGGAATATTCCGACCAGCCGCACTACTGGTCGCGCGTGCTGATGACGATGAATCCCGACGGCATCGGGCAGCTGGCCGTGTGGGGGTCCAATTCGTTCGTGCCGACGTTCTTCTACAGCGCCCGCACGGTTCCGGGCGATCCGCACAAGATCACGATGATCGGCGGCGGCCACCACGACCGCGCCGAGATCGGCCGCTTCTTCATGCTCGATCCCACGCTCGCGCGCGCCTATCCGTTCAAGTACGACCCGCCGGACCGCGACTGGGGTCCGAGCCGGCACACGCTGCGCATTCCCACGGTCGTCTTCCCGAAGGAGAAGACGGGCCTGGTGCATGAATTCCCCGGCTTCGGCCAGGATGTCGAGGGCGACATGGCCGATCCCTACACGATGAACCAGTTCGCGCGCGGCAAGCCCTACTTCCAGCATCCGTATCCGCTGAACGAGAAATACCATCTGGCGGGCGTCAAGGCGGCCCCCGATGCGCTCATCGGCATCTATCTCGTCGACATATTCGACAACGTGGTGCGCATCGCCGAGTGCGAGGACGGCCTCTACTGCGAGGCGATTCCGTTCCAGGCGCGCAAGCGTCCGCCGATCATTCCCGACCGCAGCGACCCCACGAAGAAGACCTGTTCGGTGCACATCGCCGACATCTACAACGGTCCGGGCCTCAAGGGCATTCCGCGCGGCACGGTCAAGAAACTGCGCCTTTTCAGCTACCACTACAACTACCACAGGACGGGCGGCCACTCGTCGACGGGCTGGATCGCCAGCGAGGACGGCAAGCGCACGTCCCAGGACCGCGTCGAGTCGAGCTGGGACGTGAAGCGTCCGCTCGGCACGGTGGACATCGAGGCCGACGGCAGCTGCTGCTTCGAGATGCCGTGCAACGTGCCGGTGTCCGTCCAGCCGCTGGACGGCGAAGGCCGCGCCGTCCAGCTGATGCGCTCTTGGATCGTCGGCATGCCGGGCGAGCGCGTGTCCTGCACGGGCTGCCACGAGGACAACCGCTCGTCCGTCCAGACGAAGCGCACGATTGCCGACGAGAAGTATTTCAAGGGGCAGATCCAGCAGATCGTGCCGCTGGACGCCGACGGCGTGCGGCCGTGGGGCTTTGCCGCGGAGATGTATCCCGTCGTCCAGAAGTACTGCCTCTCCTGCCACGGCGACCGGGAAAAGGCGCCGGTGGCGAAGTACGACCAGGGCGGCGCGAAGGAAGTCAAGGTCGACGTCTTCACGAAGTACGAGCTGAGCGGCCGGCGCCTGGTGATGGACTCCGCGGAAGCGGCATACCGCATGCTGCATCCGTACGTCCGCCGTCCCGGCCCCGAATCGGAAGAGACGATGCTGCCGCAGATGGACTACCACGCGTCCACGAGTCCGCTCGTGCAGATGCTGAAGAAGGGGCACCACGGCGTGCGGATGGAACAGGCCGACTACCTGAAGATCTACGAGTGGATCGACCTCAACTGCCCGTTCATCGGGAAGTGGAACCCGCCGGCCTACAAGGGCGAGGGGCCGGATCCGAAGAATCCGAAGAAGCGCACGGGCTTCATGTGGGCCGACCAGGACGACCAGGTGGCGCGCCGGCTGGAACTCCAGAAGCGCTACGCGAACGTGCCGGACAATCCGGAGGCGGAGTTCGACCGCCATTACGCGCTTGTCACCTCGCGCGTCGTGAAGGCGGTGGCGCCGCAGCCGCCGCCGGCGCCGGCCGCGGCGCCGAAGCTGGCGGGCTGGCCGATGTCCGTGCTGCAGAGCTCCGCCGCGCAGCTGGGCGCCATCCATGAGATCGCCCCCGTCACCACGAAGACGCTGATTCTCGGCCAGGGGCAGTCGCTCACGTTCCGCCGCATGCCGGCCGGCCAGTTCGTCATGGGCAGCGCGACCGGCTATCCCGACGAGCGTCCGCAGGCCGTCGTGAAAATCGCCAAGCCGTTCTGGATCTCGGAAATGGAAATCCGCAACGACCAGTACAACGTGTTCGATCCGGAACACGATTCGCGCTACCAGGACGAGTTCGGCAAGGACCACGTCTTCCCGGGCCACGTCGGCAACCACCGCCGCATGCCGGTCGTGCGCGTGTCGTGGAACGACGCGAAGGCGTTCTGCGCCTGGCTGTCGAAAACCTGCGGCGTGAAGGCGGATCTGCCGACGGAGGCGCAGTGGGAATGGGCGGCGCGCGCCGGGACGGACACGCCGTTCCCGTGGGGCGGCCTCGACGACGACTTCTCGAAGTTCGCCAACCTCGCCGACCGCGACACGCGCTATCAGCTCGTGGGCTTCGACGGCGGCGGCAACATCCGCAACCGGCGTCCGTACCGCATCGAGCAGAACTATCCGCTTCACGACGAGCGGTTCCTCGACGACTGGTTCAACCTGAACTACGTCGGCCGCGCGAACTGCAACCGCTGGGGGCTTTACGACATGCACGGCAACGCCAGCGAATGGACGCGCTCCGACTACGCGCCGTATCCGTATGTCGACGGTGACGGCCGCAATGCCGGCAACCCGAAGGCGAAAAAGGTCGTCCGCGGCGGTTCGTACGCGTCGCGCCCGCGCGACGCGACAAGCTCCTTCCGCCTGGCGTACGAAACGTGGCAGACGGTCTTCGACGTCGGTTTTCGCGTCGTTCTGGACGCCGAATAGAACTTTTTTCGCCATGTCGTCTCTTTCTGTTTGCACCCTTATCCCGGATTTTTGTAAAGGGGATGGAAGCGGCCATGGACGAGGTCGC
>JBJEWF010000079.1:0-46577 GCA_051884915.1 Kiritimatiellia bacterium | reverse complement strand
AGAAGTGGTAGCCAGACTCTTCGGGCTTTGTCGCGCCCACATTGCACTCCGCCCAATAGGGGCCATCTTCCCACAGCTGCACACCACTCGTCACCGCGACCGACAATTCGATGTCGGCCACCATCTCGTCCGCAACGTCATTGGCAGCATTCCAAATGATTTTCTGCGTCCATGAAGTGCCCGAACCCGACGGCTTGCCATTGCGCGTCAAACTCGCGATTGACAGTTCCGTCTTCGTCGCCTTGTTCGTCGCCACAAACGAAAAGTCGGCATTGGCGACGTCGTTTTCTGCGCCCGAAAGTGTCACGGTGATATCCACCAGCCCGTTCCACGGATATCGCTGCTGGGCGGTTACCCCCGTCACCTCGCAATCGAGCGCCATCGCACGCGCGGCAACTGCCATAATTCCCGCTACTACCAGTTTTTTGAAGTTCATCTGCCTGCTCCCTGTGTCACTTCTGCTTTAGGCGAATCTCTGAAACTTGAAGCGGCACTTTAGACTCTCCGCCGTACTTCATCATAGGATCTTTACTGACGACGTAAATCCGAATATGGCAGCCATTGATCTTAATTCGTAGCAGTCGATCAAATGTCATGCACATTAAACCCGAAAATGTGAACTCGCCTGCGTACAAATCAGCGACTGCACCACCAAAGACACGCTCCGAGAAGTTTTCTGGCCGAAATACTGCACATGTTTTCTTTTCGCCCTTATGCTCAACTTCAACTGAGTATTCTGAATCCGGCATCACTGTGAAACAAACTTCTTTAGCGGATTTTATCCAAAGCTCCTTGATGACGCCTTCGGTGTAGTATCTCTCAACAGGATTCTTGGTAGAGGCGTTGTCTGTTGTGCCGTTGGAATGTCCTTTAGACATGACTTTCTCTTTCTTTGGTTTAAAGTTTTCTTATCCGTTGAGATATCTCCATGCAGACGTTTGACAAGTCTGGATAAAGGCCCTCTGTTGGCATTCCGAAGTAACGCAACTCATCGCGTATTCGTTTCTTGCAAGATCCGTCAATCTGAATCACGGCAACCTGCGCGATACCAAAACTTGGCGCATCAGGCTTGTCGTAATCTGCTGTCGAAAACGATGGATTCAGAGGTTGTTTGCCATCACGGCAGCCGAACACCAGAAAAATGCCGGACTGTGATCTTATTCGTGGCGTATTCAAGATCGGTTTGAACGCCCAGACATGCTGGATTTCTTCCCGTAGTTGCTCTTTAGCACTGCGAAGACGGTCACTCCCAGTTGACTCGGCAACCTCCATCGAAAAACCCGGACGGCTGTTTGTCACCTCATAACGTAAATAGTCAAGGCCATTCTCTTTTGACGGATTGACATTGTTCCAGCGGACAAGCGGCAAATGTGCAATCGCCGTAATTATGTCACTGGTAAACGATTTCATACGCTCACGCTTGACCTTTATAACGCGAATATACCCATCATGCCCGTTGTCGCGATTACCGATATTCACATCTCCAGTGCCACAAGCAAATTGCGTGGCGGTTAGGACGTCCGATGTCATATCGCAAAAGCGAGTCGGCAGCTGATAGTGTTGCATTCTCGCCACCCGCTCGACCATCGTTTTGTCTTCGTCAAAGGAAACGATGTTCAATCGCAACGCTTCGTGATATAGTTCTCGTTCGTTCTTTCTCCACGCCTCATCACGATCCAAAGAGCAAGGGAAACTCGTACCAAGCGGCAATGAGAAGCCCTCCTTCTGACGGGCAAAATTCATCGATTCGCCGCGAAAGTAGAACTCTGCATCTTTGGAATGCAGACAATCCAATTCGTGAAACAGTATCCTATCAGCCTTCTTCACAATATCGCTAACACTCCTACACCGCATCATCTTGTTCTGACGCTCCATTTTAATGCCCTGTAAAGACCGTATCGGGGTTTTGTTGTGCCATTACAGGCGTTCTTTTATCTCCAAGAAAACATTCCTACGACATAGTGCAACCCGTCATCACAAGGGATTGCACGCCAAAACCGTCTGTGCGGAAAATCGTCTTTGGCTACAATCTTTGATCGATCCCATACACAAGATTGCAACGCCTGTGCCGACAATTATATCCATACTGAACCCTCTTTTCTTCCCGCGCCCCATTCACCAAGGACCCCACCACCCGGCGCAGAAAAAGGAGTGGCGTGCCTTCACCTCGATGTTCTGATTGAGGCACCGCCAAGCGCCTTACGAAAAACAACGAATAGAAGACACGCCACGTGAGTACCACGTAGCGCATCTCACATATCCGGCTTTTCGTTGAAGATTTTGGCGGTTTTCAATCAAAGCCAAATACGCAAGATTGCGTACGCGCCAGCCCCTTTTGGGGTTGCTGGCTCCCCGGTCGGCAAACTTGCTTGAAGTCGCCTTGCGGGGTTCTTTCTCCTTCGCGCCTTGCGGCACGGGGGAGAACGGTTGCCGACGTCTTGTGCCCGTCGGCATCTATTAAAGATCAATTCCGCTTGCGCGTCCGCCCGGCAGGACACAAACCCACCGCACGAAAATCAACTATGCACGGACGAAACGTCGTCCCTGTTCCTTGGCCGCACTCTGCTCTTTCATCAGCCATTGGGCGAACTCGTCATAAGTCGCGAACGAATCGCTCAACGCCTTCTTCGTCTTGTATACCTCATCAAGCGTGTCATGAAGCTCTTCATCCATGATGCACCTCCTTCAATTGCTCCGGCGTTCCGATTAACGGACACCGAAATCCATTCGCCTCGCAAACCTTGGAGATAATCGGCAAGGTCTGCGGATTGTTGATATGCTTACAATTCCACGTCGCCAAGCAATCCATCTCTGCAATCGTTGCGATAGCCACATGTGTCGCATCATCAAACGACGTCTCGGGAATTGCCGCCGCCGCGAGAAATTGCTTGGCAAGATGCAATGCATCTACGCCGTACTCCAGCCAATTCAGCGGGGCCAAAAATGCCTGTCGTCGTTGAGCCGCTTCTGCGTCTCCGCGACTGCACTCAACAGCAACAAGTTGCGAAACATAAAACTCCCATCCGTCAGCAGCCCACTCCCACCATTCTCGTGTCATCATCTGACGCGCCAGGTTTTTGACGAGCGGAGATGGCCGCGATGTCATGTCGCTAATCACCGTCGTCTCGCAATAGACCTTCAGCTTCTTCGCGGCCATTTCCACTCCTTTCTGTATTTGATGATGGTTGAATTTGATGCAAAAGCAACTGTCCCTTTATCCGCACGACACGAACATTATACCACATTTGGGGTTGCTGGCTCCCCGGTCGGCAAACTTGCTTGAAGTCGCCTTGCGGGGTTCTTTCTCCTTCGCGCCTTGCGGCACGGGGGAGAACGGCTGCCGACGTCTTGTGCCCGCCGGCATCTATTAAAGATCAATTCCGCTCACGCGTCCGCCCGGCAGGACACAAACCCACCGCACGGAAATTAACCTCAAAAAGTATACCACATTTCCGCGCCCCATAGCGGACGGGAATTGCAACATTCTGCGCCAAGAACGTTTGAAAAGTGGCGGCGTGCGATTTTTCCGCATCCGTCCATTCCCTGAAATCTCCCGCCCAGGCGGCGGCCGCACCGGGGCCGGGAGGCGGCCGGAGGCGGTTTTCACTTCCGCCCGAGCGGCGGCGGCGTCTTGCCCAGGCGCGCGAGCGCCATTTTGAGGACGTTCCAGACCGCGACTTTCGCCAGGCGAAGGCCTGCGGGATCGGTCGCCGAGTCAAACCGCAGAATATAGGCCGGATGGAACGTCGCGATGACGGGAATGCCTTCGTATGCGTACCAGGTATCGCGGCGGATGCGCGTTGCCGGAAACAGCCCCGTCATGGCCGTGCGCCCCAGAAGGATGATGCACTTGGGCCTGATTCTGGCGATCTGGCGGCGAAGATAGGGCAGGCAGGCCGCCATCTCCTGCGGATTCGGCGTCCGGTTGCCGGGCGGACGGCATTTGCAGACGTTGGCGATGAAGACCTGGTCGCGTTCGTACCCCATCGCCGCGATCATCTTGGTGAGGAACTGTCCGGCCGCGCCGACGAAAGCCAATCCCCGGGCGTCTTCTTCCGCGCCCGGCGCCTCGCCGATGAACATGTAGTCGGGGCCGTTCGCGTTTCCCTGCCCGGGGACGACGTGCGTCCGCCCCGCCCGGGCGAGCGGACATTTCGTGCACGCCGCAAGTTCCTCGGCCGTCGGAAGGTCCGCCGCCTGTTCCGCGGCCGCGGGCCGCAACGGCGGCGGCGCCGGCGAAACGGCAGACTCGCGCCCGGCGGGCGCGGCGGCGGCAGACGGAACTGGCGCCGCCGGCGGCGGAGCCGGACGCAAAGGAACGAGAAGCGCACGATCGCAATCGACCATGCGCGTTCCCAGCTCGGCTTCGAGCGTCAGCGCCTGTTCAAACGCCGCGAGAATTTCCGGGAGTTCCGCCAACGTTCGGACGCCTCGGCCGCTCAATTCCGCCCGCCGTAGCCGTATGGATTCATGGACTGCCAGCGCCAGAGGTCTTCGCACATCTTCTCGATGCCGCGCTCGGCCTTCCAGTGGAGTTCCGCCGCCGCCAGGGCGGGATCGGCCCAGCACTCGGCGATATCGCCCGGGCGACGGGGCTTGATGACGTAGGGGACGCGCTTTCCGCTCGCCGCCTCGAAGGCCTTGACGATCTGCAGGACCGAATAGCCGTTGCCCGTTCCCAGATTGTAGACCTTGAATCCCGGCTTCTCCGCCAGCTTCTCGATCGCGCGGAGATGCCCGATCGCGAGATCGACCACGTGGATGTAGTCGCGGATGCCCGTCCCGTCGGGCGTCGGATAGTCGTTGCCGAACACGCTCAATTCCTTGAGCCGGCCAACCGCGACCTGCGCCACATACGGAAGGAGATTGTTCGGGATGCCCGCGGGATCTTCGCCGATCAGGCCGCTTTCGTGCGCGCCGATCGGATTGAAGTAGCGCAGGATGACCGTGTTCCACTCGGGATCGGCCTTCTGCACGTCGCGGAAGACCTGCTCCATCATCAGCTTCGTCCAGCCGTAGGGATTCGTGCAGCCCGGCGTCGGGAAATCCTCGCGGATCGGAACGCTCTGCGGCTGGCCGTAGACCGTCGCCGAACTCGAAAAGACGACATTCTTGCAGTTGTGGGCGGCCAGGACCTTGAGCAGGGTGAACGTGCCGCCCAGATTGTTGTTGTAGTACCGCAGCGGGATTCGGGTCGATTCGCCGACCGCCTTCAGCGCGGCGAAATGGATCGCCGCGTCCAGCGGCGCCTCTGCGGCGACAACCGCGTCCAACGCCGCCTCGTCGCGGATGTCGAGGTTGTGGAATTTCGGCTTCCTCCCCGCGAGTTCCGCGACGCGCGCCAAGGACGCTTCGGAAGAATTGCAGAGGTTGTCGACGACGACGACGTCGTGTCCGGCCTTCAGCAGCTCAAGCGTCGTGTGGCTGCCGATGTAGCCCGCGCCGCCCGTAACCAGAATCTTCATAACAGGTCCCCCCTATGCGAACAAGGCGTTAAACGGTTCAACGGTTTGGTTTCGCGACAGACGGCCGGGTCACTTCGTGGCCGTGCGGTCGTTGTAGTCGCCGGTTTCCGTGTTGATGCGGATCGTGTCGCCCTCATTGATGAAGAGCGGGACGGCGCACACGTAGCCGCCCTCGACCGTCGCGGGCTTCGTCACCTTGCCGGAGGCCGTGTTGCCCTTGACGCCCGGCTCGACCTTGATGACCTTGCGCTCGACGAGCTGCGGCAGCTGGACGCCAATCACGCGGTCGTTGAAGAACAGCGCCTTGACCTCCATCTCGTCCATCAGGAAATACTTCTTGTCGCCCATGACGTCCGGAGACACGCGGATTTCCTCGAAATTCTCGTCCGTGAACACGAACGCGGTGCCGTCGTCGTAGGAGTACGTCACCGAGGTCTGGACCAGCTCGGGCTTCTCGAACTTGTCGCCCGAACGGTAGCTCTTCGACATGCCGCCGCCCGTCATCATGTTGCGAAGCTTGCAGTTGTAGATCGCCTGGCCCTTGCCGGGCTTCGAAAAATCGAATTCGGTGATTTCCCACGGCTCGCCGTCGATCAGAAGCTTGACCCCCTTGTGCAATTCGCCTGCGCCAATGACTTCGCCCATCTTAACTCTCTCCTTTGCTTTGAAACGTTTGGGCTATTATACACGAACGGGAAACGAAGAACAAGCGGAAAAGAAAAAGCGGCCACGTGGACACGCGGCCGCCTTTCGGATCCTGCAGGCGAAAAGCCTACTTGATTTCGACTTCGGCGCCAGCCTTCTTGAGCGTCTCGGCGATCTTTTCGGCGTCTTCCTTGGAAGCGCCTTCCTTGACCGTCTTCGGCGCGCCGTCGACGAGGTCCTTGGCGTCCTTGAGGCCGAGACCCGTGATCGCGCGGATTTCCTTGATGACCGCGATCTTGTTCGCGCCGGCGGCCTTGAGGACGACGTCAAATTCCGTCTTCTCCTCGGCCGGAGCGGCGGCGGCGGCAGGACCGGCGACGGCCACGGCGGCCGCGGCGGAAACGCCCCACGCCTCTTCGAGGGCCTTCACGAGTTCGTTGATTTCGAGAACCGTCTTGCCGGACAGTTCCTTGATGAGTTCTTCGTTCGTCATTTCTTTCTCTTTCTTCAACCGACGGCGTATTCCATCCGCCGGAGATTTTGGTTTTTACGAATGGACGCGCGCTTCACCGGACGCCCAAATTCCCTTACGCTTCGGCGGGCGCGCCGCCGTCCTTCTTGGCCTTCTCGGACAGGACGCGGGCCAGGCGGGTCGCCGGCTCCTTGAGGAGCATGAGCAGCGTCGCGCGGAGCTGGTCCTTGCCGGGAATCTTGGAGAGCGCCTCCACCATCGCGGCGTCGACGATCTTGCCGTCGTAGTCGGCACCCTTGACCGCGGCCTTGCCGTCGGTCTTGCCGCAGAAGTCCATGATGTCCTTCGCGACGGCCGTCACTTCGCCCGTGCCCGTCACGATGGCCGTCGGGCCGCCCAGCATCGCCTTGACGTCGTCAGACCAGCCCTTTTCCTGGGCGACCTTGGCGAGGTAGGTGTTCTTGACGACGAGAAGACGGGAATCATGGAGCTTGAGCGCCGCGCGCAGCCCCGTAAGCTGGGCCACGGAAACGCCGCCATAGTTCAGAATGAAGCAGTAGTCCGAGGCCTTGACGCGCTCGATGACTTCATTGAGGATTGCAACCTTTTCGATTCTCATGGTTCAACACTCCTTACTGGGCATCCGTGCCGAGCACGCAGGGAACGCCAACGCCCATCGTGGAAGAGATCGTGAGCGACTTGATGAACGTGCCCTTGACCACGCTCGGACGAGCCGCCTGAACGGCCTCGACAACGGCCTTGATATTGGAAACGAGCTTGTCGGCCTCGAAGGAGACTTTGCCGGCGATGACGCAGCAGTTGCCCGTCTTGTCCATGCGGAAGTCGACCTTGCCGGCCTTCGCGTCCCTGACGGCCACCGCCGGATCGTCCGTCACCGTCCCCGTCTTCGGATTCGGCATCAGCCCGCGCGGACCCAGCACGCGCGCGCACTTGCGCACGCTCTTCATCGCCTCGGTCGTGGCAATCGCGACGTCGAAGTCGGTCCAGCCGGCGACGACCTTGTCGATCAGGTCGTCCATGCCGACGAAATCGGCGCCGGCGGCCTTCGCCTCCTCGGCGTGGTCGCCGCCCGCGAACACGACGACCTTGACCTTCTTGCCGGAGCCGGCAGGAAGCTTCACGACGCCACGCACGGGCATGTCGGTCTTCTTCGTGTCCATGCCAAGATGCATCGAAACGTCAACCGTCTCGTCGAACTTGGCCGAACCCGGATGGGCCTTGATGAAATTGACCGCCTCTTCGATGGTGACCGGGGCCTTCGGGGCCGCCTTCACCAGCGCTCTGTACTTTTTGCTACCTTTGGCCATGCTTCCGTTCCTTTCAGTCCACGACTTCAATGCCCATGTTGCGGGCCGTACCGGCAATCATGCGCATCGCCGCTTCGACGTCGGTCGTGTTGAGGTCGGCCTTCTTGATCTCGACAATCTTCCGCAGATCTTCCTTCGTGACCTTGCCGACCTTGTTCTTGTTCGGAACGCCCGACCCCTTGGCCAGACCGGCCGCCTTCTTGAGGAGCACGCTCGCGGGCGGCGACTTGAACTGCAGCGAGAAGCTGCGGTCCTGGTAGACGGTGATGATGACCGGAATCACAAGACCCGCCTGCTTCTGCGTCTTGGCGTTGAACTCCTTGCAGAACTGCATGATGTTCACGCCTGCGGAACCCAGGGCGGGGCCGACCGGCGGTGCCGGATTCGCCGCACCGGCCGGAATCTGGAGTTTGACGACTCCCTTGACTTTCTTAGCCATTGCTCTCTTTCACTTTCTGCGTTTCCTCCCAGCAATCCAACTGGTGCAGACGGAACGCGAGATTCGTCTCAATTGGCAGGCGACAGGTCGGACAGGTCTTCCTGTTCCACCTTCTCGATCTGCCAATATTCGACATCGACAGGGACCTTGCGGCTGAAGACGTTGACCTCAACCTTGAGTTTGCCCTTGTCGGGATCGACTACGGAAACGACGCCGGTCAAACCCATGAACGCGCCGTCGTTGATTTTTACCGTTTCACCCGGTATGATCGTGATCTTGGGCCGCGGCTTTTCGACCTGCGCGACCGGTCTGTTCGAAAGAATCGCATCCACTTCGGATTGCTGCAGCGGCAGGGGCCGCTGCAACAGCCAGGACCCGATGATGCCCGGCGTCATGCGCAGGAAATCCCACGTCTTGTTGACGACAACGCGCTTTCCGGTCGTCTTGTCGATGGCGCCGCCATCCTCGTAAAGCGCCATCTCGATCATGACCCAGCCCGGAAAGATCTTCTTCTTGACGATCCGCTTCTTCCCGTTCTTGGTTTCGGCGACCTTCTCCTCCGGAATCAGGCACTTGCCGATATAGCCCTGCATTTCCTCCTGCTTGATGCGGGCCTCGATCGAACGCTTGACTTTTCCTTCCTGGCCGACGAGGCAATGAAGGACGAACCATTCCATCTTCATTTCAGACCGACCTTCCTCACGCGCCCGCATGGACGAGCTGGATGAACATCTGAATCGCCTTGTCGCAGACCAGCGTCGTCACCGCCAAGATGAAGATGAAAGCAATGACGACAAGCGTCGACTCGTAGAGCTCGTGCTTGTCCGGCCACGTGACACGACGGGCCTCTCCCTTGACCTCGCCAAAGAATCCCCGGACCTTGTTCAGAAAATCTTTCATCTTGCCCTCAAAAAAGTTGGCAGGGTAGGAGGGAATCGAACCCCCATGGGCGGTTTTGGAGACCGCTGCACTGCCATTGTGCTACTACCCTAACCTGCAAATCACTTGACTTCTTTGTGCACGGTACGCTTGCGGTCGAACGGGCAATACTTCACCTTCTCAATCCGTTCCGTCATCGTACGCTTGTTGCGCGTTGTCGTATAGTTCCGGCGCTTGCACTCGGTACACGCCAATATTGCCAAATCGCGAGGCATTGTATCAAACCCTTCCGTCTCCGTCAACGGGAAATCGTCCGCCCCTCGCACGTTCCCCTACGGGTGCGCAGGGGGGCGGACATCTCACAGAAGACGTTCCAATGTTACTTGACAACCTTCGAGACCGTGCCGGCGCCGACCGTGCGGCCGCCTTCGCGGATCGCGAAACGCATCTTCTCTTCAAGAGCGACCGGCGAGATGAGCTTCACGGTGATCTCGACGTTGTCGCCCGGCATGACCATCTCGACGCCCTCGGGGAGCTGGATGTCGCCCGTCACATCCGTCGTGCGGATGTAGAACTGCGGACGATAGCCCTTCATGAACGCGGTATGACGGCCACCCTCTTCCTTGGTGAGGACGTAGACCTGGCCCTTGAACTCGGTGTGCGGGGTGATGGAACCCGGCTTCGCGAGCACCTGGCCGCGCTGGACGTCTTCCTTCTTCGTGCCGCGCAGGAGCGTACCGATGTTGTCGCCCGCCTGACCCTGATCGAGCAGCTTGCGGAACATCTCAACACCCGTGACGGCGGTCTTGGCCGTCGGCTTGAGACCGACGATCTCGACTTCATCGCCCACCTTGACGACGCCACGCTCGACACGACCGGTAACGACCGTACCGCGGCCTTCGATCGAGAAGATGTCTTCGATCGGGAGGAGGAACGGCTTGTCGAGTTCACGCGCCGGCTCGGGGATGTAGGTATCGAGAGCGTCCATGAGCTCGTCGATGCACTTGCAGGCCGGATCGTCGGCGGAAGCCGCCTGGGTCGCCGGATAGGCCGCACCACGGATCACGGGGGCATTGTCGCCATCGTACTCGTACTTGGAGAGGAGCTCGCGGACTTCCATCTCGACGAGATCGAGCATCTCGGGATCGTCGACGAGATCGCACTTGTTGAGGAAGACGACGATCTTCGGAACACCGACCTGACGACCGAGCAGCACGTGCTCACGGGTCTGGGGCATCGGACCGTCGACGGCGGACACGACGAGAATCGCACCATCCATCTGCGCCGCGCCGGTGATCATGTTCTTGACGTAGTCGGCGTGGCCGGGGCAGTCGACGTGCGCATAGTGGCGGTTCGCGGTCGCGTACTCGACGTGCGAAGAGGCAATCGTAAGAATCTTGGTGGCATCACGACGACCGGCGGACTCGGAGGCCTTGGCGACCTGGTCGTACTTGATTTCGTCGCAGAGACCCTTGAGGGACTGGACGTGCGTGATGGCGGCCGTCAGCGTGGTCTTACCGTGGTCGACGTGGCCGATGGTGCCGACGTTCACGTGCGGCTTGCCGCCGCGATCGAATGTTTCCTTAGCCATTTTTGACTCCTGTGAGTTAGGTTTTCCGTTTGCCTTGACTGGAGCCACCAATCAGAATCGAACTGACGACCTCTTCCTTACCAAGGAAGTGCTCTACCTACTGAGCTATAGTGGCGCCTGTTTTTCGACAAGCCCGAACAGTATACATTAGTTTTGCGGAAGACGCAAGGGGGCAAATCGAAAAAATCATCCGCCGATTTCGGCTTTCAGCGCCTCTTCTCCGCGCCAGGCGTAGTACGCGCCGAGCTTGAGTTTCGCCGCGGCGGCGGTATCGCAGAAGACCCATGCGTCGGCGTGCAGCTGGAGCGCGCTGGCCGTGCAGAACTGCGAAACGCCGCCCTCGAACATCCGCTTCACCGCATTGGCCTTGTTCGCGCCGAACGCGAGCAGCACGATGCGCCGGGCCTCCATGATCGAGCCGACGCCCATCGAAAGCGCCTGGCGCGGCACGTCGGCGGCGTTCTTGAAGAAGCGCGCGTTGTCCTTGACCGTCTGCGGCGCCAGCGACACGAGGCGCGTGCGGCTGGTCAGCGAACTGCCCGGTTCGTTGAACGCGATGTGGCCGTCCGAACCGATGCCCAGCACCTGGAGGTCGATGCCGCCGGCCTTCCTGATGGCGGCCTCATACGCGGCGGCTGCCTTCTTCCAGTCCTTCGCGAGACCGTTCGGCACGTGCGTGTTCCGCTTCACGATGTCGATCGAATCGAACAGGTTCCGGTCCATGAAGAACCGGTAGCTCTGCTCGTGCGTCGGCGGCAGGCCCCAGTATTCGTCGAGGTTCCAGCTCCTGACGTTCCGGAAGGAGACCTTCTTCGCCTTGCAGTCGGCGATCATTGCCTTGTACAGGCCGATCGGCGTCGATCCCGTGGCCAGCCCCAGCACCGCCTTCGGGTTCGCCCGCACCAGCGCCGTCACGAGGTCGGCGGCCTTGCGGCTCGCCTCTTCCTTCGTTTTGCAGACAACGAGTTCCACCGTTTCACCCCTTGGGGATCGCCGGATCAGTTGCCGGCATCCGCCTTGCGCGGGTCTGGCGCCCCGTTTTGCGGACCGGCGCCGTCCCGCCCGCGGATCGCCGCCAGCATCGCCGCGCGGTCGGCGGCGACGCCCGTCCACAGCTCGAACGACTTCGCGCCCTGTCCGACGAGGAATTCGAGTCCGTCGCACGCGTCCGCCCCGGCGGCCTTCGCGGCGGCCGCCGTCGGCGGGAAGCGGACGGTCGGCACGATGTCCAGCACGAACTGGCCGGGATGGAAGGCCTGCGGCGGCAAGGCGCTCGGCTCGCCCTCGTGAAGCCCCATCGGCGTGGCGTTGACGACGATGTCGGCCGTTTCCGCCGCCGCGCCCCAACGTTCCTTCGACGCCGCGAGGTCCGCGCCGCAGACGCCCGCGTCCGGCGCCGGCGCGGGAACCGGCAGCAGCGCCACCACCTTCGTTCCGGTCGCCAGCGCCGTCAGCTTCTCCGCCAGTGCGGCGGTCCGCGGCGCATCGAGATCCGCCACCGTCAGTTCCGCCGCGCCTTCGTAGCAGCAGGCCGTGGCGAGCGCGCTGCCCGCGCCGCCGCAGCCGACGATGAAGACCTTCCTGCCCGCCAGGGTGCGGCCGTGCGCCGCGAGGCCCGCCACGAAACCGATGACGTCGGTGTTGAAACCCGTCAGCGTGCCGTCCGGCTCGAAGCGGATCGTGTTGCAGGCGCCGTAGCGCGCCACGCTCTCGTCCACATGGTCCAGCAGCGGGATCACCGCCAGCTTGTGCGGCACCGTGACGTTCAGCCCGGCATACCCCTCGTCGCGCTTCGCGCGGACGAAGGCCGCCACGTCCGCGGGCGCCACGTCGAACTTCTCGTACGTTCCGTCAAACCCGATCGCCGCGAAATTCGCCGCATGCATCTTCGGCGAAAGCGAATGGGCCACGGGATGGCCGATGACAGCAAACTTGCGCGTCGCCATGGTTCCGCCTCCTCACTTCCGGACCGCGCGGCGGCACGTCACCTCGATGACGTTCACCTGGTTTTCCAGCTGGAGGACGACCTGGTTGAGCGCCTTGTCGTCCGCCAGCACGTCGATCTTCATGCGGGACACCGTCCCGTCCTCGGTCGGTCCCACGCTCAGCGTCTGGATGTTGTACCCGCGCCCGGAGATCAATCCCACGATCCGCGCCAGCACGCCCGGCTTGTTCTCGACGAAGCAGTTCAGTCTGTGCAATTCCTCTTTCATTCGAATATCATTCCTTCCACCGGCTGGCCGCCCGGCTGCATGGGGTACACGTTCGCGCGCGGCTCCACGATCACCTCCACGAACGTCGTCTTCTCCGCGCGCACCGCCTTCCGGAGCGTCGCCTCAAGCTTCGCCGGATCGATCACGCGATACGCTTCGGCGCCGTGCGCCTGCGCGAGTTTGACCAGGTCGGGCAGGTAGTCGTAGGCGAGATCCTGGTCGAGGCGCTCGTTCGCGCAACGGCCCTTCACCGTGAGGATCGAATCCGCGTAGCGCTTCGCGTAGAAAAGCTCCTGCCACTGGCGCACCATGCCCAGGCAGCCGTTGTTGATGACGACGAACGTGACCGGCAGCTTGTGCTCGACGGCCACCACGACTTCCTCGAAGGTCATCTGCGCGCCGCCGTCGCCGCACACGGCCACGACCTTGTGGTCGGGCTTGCCGAACGCCGCGCCGATGGCCGCCGGAATGCCGAAGCCCATGGTCCCCATGCCGCCGGAGGTCAGGAAGTGGCGGGCGTGCCCATGGCGGAAATACTGCGCGCTCCACATCTGGTGCTGGCCGACGTCCGTCACGAGAATCGCCTCGCCCTTCGTCACGCGGTCGATCGTCTCGATCACGCGCTGCGGCATGATGACGCCCGGGTGCATCGGCTTGTAGGCCATCGGCCGCTGGCGCCACCACTCCGCGATCTGCGCGAGCCAGTCGTCATGCGTCGCCGCCTTCACGCGCGACGACACCGTCGTCAGCACGTCCTTCACGTCCGCCACGATGCCCAGGTCCACGGCCACGTTCTTGTTGAGCGAACTCGGATCGCAGTCGACGTGCACGATCTTCGCCCGCTTCGCATAGGCCGCGAGCCGCCCCGTCACGCGATCCGAGAAGCGCACGCCGAACGCCAGCAGCACGTCGCAGTGGTTGATGGCGTAGTTCGCCGCCGCCGTGCCGTGCATGCCCGCCAGGCGCAGCGACAGCGAATCCGATTCGGGAAACGCGCCCAGCCCCATGAGCGTCGTCGCCACGGGAATCTGCGCCTTGCGCGCCAAAGCGGCCACGTCCTTCGCCGCGCCGGACGCCAGCACGCCGCCGCCCGCGTAGATGACCGGACGCCGCGCCTCGTTGATCAGCTTCGCCAGGCGCGACACCTGCGCCGGCGTCGCCGTCGACTCCGGATGGTAGGCCCGCAGCGACACCCGTTCGGGATAGAACGCCGTCGTCATCGCGCGCTGCACGTCCTTCGGCATGTCGATGACCACCGGACCCGGCTTGCCGTGCGTCGCGATGTAGAAGGCCTCCGCGACGACTTCCGGGATCTCGTCCGGATTCTGCACGAGGAAGCTGTGCTTCGTCACCGCGCGGCAGATGCCGTTCATGTCGGCCTCCTGGAACGCGTCCGTCCCGATCTGCGGCAGCGGGACCTGCCCCGTGATGCACACCATCGGAACGCCGTCCATATTCGCCGTCGCCAGCCCCGTGATCGTGTTCGTCGCGCCCGGCCCGCTCGTCACCAGGCAGACGCCCGGCCGGCCCGTCGCGCGGGCATAGCCGTCCGCCATGTGAACGCATCCCTGCTCATGCCGGCCCAGGACGAACTGGAACGGCGCCTCCGGAAGGCAGTTGAAAATGTCGAGGACGGAGCCGCCCGGATAGCCGAACAGCATCTCCGTACCGGCTTTCGCCAGCGAATCCACCAGGGTCTGCGCCCCGGACTTCTCTTTCTTCTTCTTCGTCGTCATCTCTTCGTCACCTCAAACCGTTCTGCAGCAACCAGACCTGCGCGTTCCGGTCCCCCTGCGCGGCCTTCGAGCGGATCTTCCACTCCAGCGCCTTCCGTTCGTCCGCCTTCACGCCCACGCCCTTTTCGTAGCACGTGGACACGTTCTCCATCGCCGGCGGGTAGCCCGTCCCCGCCGCCTTCAGGAACAGCCCGAACGCCGCCGCGGGATCGGGCTCCGTGCCCTCGCCCTTCCAAAGCGCCACGCCGTAGACGTTGATCGCCTCGACGCATCCCCCGTCGGCCGCCTTCTTCAGCAGTCCGGCGGCCGTTTTCAGGTCGCGCGCGCACCCTTCCGCCCGCCGCAGCGCCAGCGCGTAGTTGAACTGGCCGAACGCATTCTCGTAGCTTGCCGATTTCGCGAACCACTTCGTCGCCAGCTCCACGTCCTTCTCGACCACGATTCCGTCGCGGAAAAAGGCGCCGATGTTGTTGATGGCCTCGGGATGCCCCTTCTCCGCCGCCGCGCGGAAGCAGTCGAACGCATGCCGCTCGTTCTTCGGCACGCCCAGTCCCCGCCAGTGGCACATGCCCATGTTGTAGAGGCCGTTGGCGTCGCCCTCGCCCGCCGCGCGCTTGAAGTAGCCGAACGCCCTGCCGAGGGCCGTCTCGACCTCGTTCGTCGTCCGCGCCTGGACCATCGCCTGCGAAAAGATGCAGGACCCCCAGGCGTTCTCGGCCTGGACGCTGCCGGCGTCCGCCGCCCGGCGCAGCAGGTTCGTGTCGCCGGCCTCCAGCGACAGCAGATACAGCGCCATCGCGTTGTTGTTTTCCTCCGCCAGCCTCCGGATCGGCGCGCGCGATCGCTCCAGATACCGCGCACGCGTCTGGTCGTCCAGCTTCGCGGCCGCCGGCGCATCCGGGTCGCGCGAAATCACGGCAATCAGGAATTCGCACACCGTCCGCCCCCGGCGCGCCTCCTCCGCGACCTCCGCCGCCGCTTCCGCGTAGCCGCGCACCGAGCCCGACGCCCGCGAGTTCAGCAGCCGCAGAACCGCGTGGGCGGAATCCGCATGGACGGACAGTCCGGCGGCGAGGACCAGCAGCAGGACGCCCAGGAACCGGCCGGCCTTCACGACGCCCCCCTTCTCTGGCGGTCGCGCGGCGAGAGCACGGCGGCCGACACCGGCATGCTCGCGTTGACGATCGACCGGCCCCGGTTGCGCCAGTTCTTCCGGCGGGCGCACACGGTCATCAGCCGTCCCGCGCGGCCGAAGCGCCACCACGGCGGACGCTTCAGCCCCACCACGTCGAATCCGTCGCGCAGCAGCTCGTAGATGCGGCGCTGCGAATAGCCCTCCGATCCCGAAGACGCCTCGTCCACGGCGAAAATCAGGCAGCCGCCGCCCTGGAGGACGCGATGGATCTCCCGGACCAGCGACGCGACGCGCGCCGGATGCTGGCGCAGCATCGCCGCCGACAGCAGGACCACCTCGAACTGGTTGTCCTCGAACGGCAGTTCGCAGGCGTCGCCCAGCTGCAGGACGGTCTTCGGGTCCATCGACGCGGCCGTCCGGCTCCGCAGATGCACGCCGTTCTCGACCGTCATCCAGACGCCGCCGCGCGACTCCCGGAACAGCCGCGACGCCGCCGGATTGGCGAAACCGACGTCCAGCCCCGCGCGGACGCGCGGCAGCCGGTTCTCCATCTCCGCCAGGACGGCGGCCTCGTGCTTGTCCAGATCAGAGTTCAATCGGCGTCTCTTCCCGCGTGGCCAGATCCTTCAGCTTCGCTTTCCCGGCCGCCACGTCGTCGGGTCCCAGAAACACGGCTTTCGCGCATGAGGACGCGCCCGCGCGCGCGAAGAACTGCTTCGGCTTCGCTTTCTTCAGGACCAGGTTCACGTCCTCCCCCGCCGCCCGCAGCTTCGCCGCCAGAGCCAGCGCCGCGTCGCGCTGCCCGGGCTGCATGAATCCGACGCAGACGCCCTTTTTCGGCGCCGCCGCGTCCGCCCCCAGGCGCGCCTTCAGCAATTCCGTCACCACGACGTCGCCAAACCCGAGGCCGACGGCCGTCGCCGGCTGCCCGCCAATCGCCGTCAGCAGATTGTCGTACCGGCCGCCGCCGAAGATCGCGCGGAACTCGCGCTTCGCGTCGAAGCACTCGAACACGATGCCCGTGTAGTAGGAGAGGCCGCGGATGACCGAAATGTCGAATTCGAGACGGTCGCGGAAGCCCGCAATCTCCGCCAGGCGGAACAGTTCGCGGAGGTTGGCGACCGCCGGCGAGGACGTCGCGCCGTCCGGCGCGGCCTTCAGCGCCAGCGCCTCGGCCTCGTCCAGCGTCTTCACGTCCATGATGGCGAAGGCCGCCCGGACGCCGGCGTCCGTCAGGCCGTTGTCCGCCATCATGCGCGCCAGTTCCTCGTCCGGCATCTTGCCCCGCTTGTCGAGCGCCAGAAACACCTGCGCGTGCAGATCCGCCGGAATGCCGCTCGCGGCCAGCAGTTCGGCCAGCAGCGCGCGATTGGACACGTGGACCCGGAAATCGGCGTTCGACAATCCCATGCGGCGCAATGCGTCGCAGGCGGCGCCCAGCACCTCGACTTCGGCCAGCACGCTCTCTTCGCCCACGATGTCCATGTTCCACTGGTAGTGCTCGCGCTTGCGGCCTTTCGTCATGCGCTCGTAGCGGAAGCACTGGGCGATCGTCGTCCACTTGATCGGAAAGGACAGACCGCCCTGGCGCTGCGCGACCATGCGCGCCAACGTCGGCGTCATTTCCGCCCGGAGCGCGAGATGGCGCTCGCTCTTGTCGAGAAAATGGTAGATCTGTTCGCCCACTTCCTCGCCGGCCTTGCGCGCGAGCAGTCCGTAGCTCTCCACCACGCAGGCGTCGTAGGGCTCGAAACCCGCCGCGGCGCCCGCCGCGCGGAACGCGTCGAAGACCTTGTTGCGCCACACCATGTCCTCGGGATAGAAATCCCGCATGCCCCGGGGCGGTTCAAATGAAATCGGATCTGCCATCTTGCCTTTCTCTCCAAATTGGGTTCTCTATTATAGCACAAACAGCCGCCCGTGTGAGGCGAGAGAAAAATCCGGCGGGCGGGCGTCGCGACGCGTCCCGCCCGGCCCCGGCGTTCCGGCGCCAGCGCATGCAATCAGCGCTCCGGCCGCGGGCAGGGAGGGGCGCCGAGCGCCTGACGGATCTGGTCCGCCGTCACGTCCCGCCACTGGCCGGGGCGCAGGTCGTCCGGCAACTCCAGCGCGCCCACGGCCACGCGCTTCAGGGACAGCACCACGAGGTGCGCCGCGCTGCACATGTGGCGGATCTGGCGTTTGCGCCCTTCCCGCAGCGTGAATTTCAGCACGTGGACATTGTCGCGCCCCACGTGCAGCGCCTCGACGGGTACCGGGCGGATCCGATAGCCGTCCGGCATGACGACCGCCGAGCGAAGCGTCCGCAGCTTGTCCTCGCTCCAGCGTCCGGCCGCGCGGACGATGTAGGTTTTCGCGTGCTCGAACCGCGGATGCGTCAGGCGCAACGCCAGTTCGCCGTCGTTGGAAAGCAGGAGCAGCCCTTCGGAATCCCGGTCCAGCCGCCCCACGGGCACGAGCCGCTCGGGGATCCGCCCCCGGATCAAATCGGCGACCGTCCGGCCGCCAAACGGATCGCGCAGCGTCGACAGCACGCCCGCGGGCTTGTAGAGCATCACCGTCCGCGTCCGCTCCGCGGCGCCGACCGGGCGCCCGTCCACGGTGATCGCGACCGCGTTCGGGTCGAAGCGCAAATACGGCTCCGTCACGCGGCGGCCGTCGACGCGGACGCGCCCCGCCGCGATCAGCTCGGCCGCATGCCGCCGCGAGGCCACGCCGGCGTGGCTCAGGATCGCCTGCAGCCGCTCGTCCATCACTCGACCGTCCGGTACTTCTTCACGGCGTCCGCGAACGCGGGCGTATTGACGAACCCGCAGCACGCGAACTCGGGGCAGAATCCCCGGTAGACGCACTCCGGCACGCAGCACGCCGCGAGTTCCGGCTCCTGTTCGGCCAGTCCGTCCACGACGAGCTTCCACGCGGCGCGCGTCTCGGGCGAAGCCTGGGCGCACAGGCGGCGGCGGCTGATGAACATCACCTCGGCCGCATTCGCGAAGCACTCGTGCTCAACCGGCGCGTCCTGGCGGATGCCCGTGCGGTCCGTCCCCGTGCGATCCGTCCGCTGCGTCGACACGAAATGCTCGATGCCGTATTTGTGGCGCACGAAATGGACGCTCACCCAATAGGGCAGATTGCTCCACTTCCAGCCCACCAGCAGTTTGCGGATGGGCGAATGTTCCGCCAGCAGGATCCGCTTCTTCCATTTCGCGGACGGTTCCTTCCGTCCCTCCGGCATCCGGATCGTCGTACGCGCGGCGTCGCCGACGTCCCGCCAGGAACCCACAACCTTCAGATATTTGAGCGTCGTTTCCATAATCAATCACCTGTTCTCCCGTTTCTTCCGGCGAACGAGCATCGCCCCCAGCACGGCCAGCGCCAGCAGCGGCGGATAGTACAGGCGCCCGACGAGTTCCAGCGACCCGCACGCCACGTTGGACGCCCGCGCCACGCCAATGGCGATCAGAATCTGGGCGCCGTAGGGGATCAGCCCCTGAACGACGCACGAGGCGGTATCGAGAACGGAGGCGATCCGAACCGGACTCGCCTGGAATCGCTCCGCGCACGCCTTGGCGATCGGTCCCGCGATGACGATGGCCACCGTGTTGTTGGCCGTGAACAGGTTGACGGCGAAGACGAGGCAGAACACGCCCAATTCGCACGTCCGCGGCCCGCGCACCAGAAGCGAGATCTTCTCCGTCAGCCAGGCAATGCCGCCATTCGCCTGGATGGTCCTGAAAAGGCCGCCCGCCAGAATGGCGACGATCAGCGTTTCGCTCATGCCCAGCGTCCCGTCCCCGAGGAACTTCATCGCGCCCCAGAACGTGAATTTGCCCAGGCAGACGCCCAGCACGGCCGCCAGCGACGTGCCCGAAAACAGCAGCAGCATGACGTTCAGGCCGGCCAGGGCCAGCACCAGGATCAGCAGATAGGGCGCGACCAGAACCAGATGGCGCCAGGTGAATGCGGCGGAAACGGCCGGCGTCCCGGCATGGCCGATCCCGATCACGGCATAGATGAAAAGGGCGACGAGCGCGGCCGGCGCGGCAATGCCGGCATTGGCCAGGAACTTGTCGCGCATGCGGATGCCCTGCGTCCGCGTCGCGGCAATCGTCGTGTCGGAAATCATCGACAGGTTGTCGCCGAACATCGCGCCGCCGACAACCGCCCCCAGAAGGAGCGCCGCCGGCAGGTCCAGCGGTTCCGCAAAGCCGAGGGCGATGGGCGCGACGGCGGCGATCGTCCCGCACGAGGTGCCCACCGCCAGCGAGATCAGGCAGGAAATCAGGAAGACGCCCGCCAGCATCAGCCGCGAGGGGATCAGCGCCTGCGCGATCGTCACGGCGGCATCCACCGCCCCGCAGCCTTTGGCGACCGTCGCGAAGGCGCCCGCCAGGATGAAGATGAGGCACATGACCATGATGTTGGCCTCGCCCATTCCGCGGGCATAGGTCTCGATCCGCGCGTCCAGGGGGCGCGTGCGCCCCATCGCCAACGCCACGGAGGAGGCGACCAGGAAGGCAATCGTCATCGGGACCTTGTAGAAGTCCTGCGCCCAGACGGACAGCCCCACGTAGAAGACGGCAAAGACGAGAAACGGAATCAGCGTGAATCCGTTCGTCCGGCCCGCCTGCGCGGCGTTCGCGTGCCCTTCAGTCCCGCCCATCGCTTTCCCTCCGCTCTGCTCCGGCGCCGGACGTCGCCGTCCCCGCCAATCCGCCACCCGCCAGATTCCAGCCCGCCGCAACCATGTCAGGCCTCCGGCCCCTCGTCGAAGAGGGGCGTGGAGAAATAGCGCTCGGCCGTGTCCGGCAGAACCGTGACCACCGTCTTGCCCGGCCCCAGGCGTTTCGCCAGCTTCAGCGCGGCAAAGACGTTCGTTCCCGCCGAAATGCCGGCCAGCAGACCTTCCTTGCGCGCGAGATCGCGCGCCGTGCGGAGCGCCTGCTCGTCGGTCACCACGCAAATGTGGGAATAGATCTGCGTGTTGAGGTTGTCGGGGATCAGGCCGTCGCCAATGCCCATCTGCAGATGGGTGCCGACCGTGCCGCCGGCGAGGATCGCCGCGTTCCGGGGTTCAACGGCCCAGATCTCGATTCCGGGGTTCAGGGCCTTCAGCACCTCGCCGATGCCGCTCAGCGTGCCGCCGGTGCCGACGCCCGAGCAGAAACCATGAATCGGGCGGGCCGCCTGCTCGACGATCTCCAGCGCCGTGTGGTGGCGGTGGACGGCCGGATTCGCCGGGTTCGAGAACTGCTCCGGCACGTAGACGCGGGGATTCTCAGCCGCCATGCGCCGGGCGATGTTCCCGCATTCGGCGATGGCGTCGCCGATGTTGCCGGCGTCATGCACCAGCACGACCCGCGCGCCATAGTGCCGAACCAGCTTGCGCCGCTCTTCGCTGACGCTGTCGGGCATCACGATGACCGTCTCGTAGCCCTTGACCGCGCCCACGAGGGCAAGGCCAATGCCCTGGTTCCCGCTCGTCGGCTCGACAATGATGGAATCCGGTTTCAGCAGACCTTTCCGCTCCGCGGCCTCGATCATGTTGAAGGCCGTCCGCGTCTTGATGGAGCCGCCCACGTTCAGCGCCTCGAACTTGACCAGGACGTCGGCACTGTCCGGCCCCGACATCCGGTGCAGCCGAATCAGGGGCGTATGTCCAATCGCTTCCAAAACCGTATCGCAAATCATGTTGATCATGTTCCTTCAAAAACCGCCAACCGGCACAAGTATAGCACAATGCCTTTCGCGCGTCCCCGGACCGGATGAAATTTTAGCAAAGTGGGGGATTGACGGGGCGGATAAATTATGGGATAATACACGACCGTTGCACCCGTGGTGAAATTGGCAAACACGCTAGATTCAGGTTCTAGTGCCGCAAGGCTTGGTGGTTCGAGTCCACTCGGGTGCACCAGCAACAGGCCCCTTCGTCTATCGGCTAGGACATCTGGTTCTCATCCAGGTAAGAGGAGTTCGACTCTCCTAGGGGCTGCCAGTGCGGTTGGCGGCGATTTTTTTGGAGAGGTCCGGAGTTGTTCAATTGCCTTTTAGTTGTCGTTCGCTGCTTGAAGTATTTCGTCTTCTTTTTCCTGTTTTCCGTCCTTTGTTCGGTGGTGGCCCTTCTGCTGTTCGAGCAGCCCGTGCCGCAATGCGTCATTTCCCGTCTCGCGGAAGCGTGCTCCGGCACGAATTTCATCGTCAGCGCGGAATCGGCCTCGTTCCGGTTCTTCCATGGGCTGACGGTGCGAAATCTTCGCGTTCTCGACCGGAGGCGGCCGACGGCGCAGCCGGTCCTCGCCGCGCAGATCGCCGATTTTGAACTCCGGCTCGCGAAAATCCCCTGGCGACGCGCCTCCCTGCTGAAGAAAGTCACCCTGACGGAGTGCGTCTATCCGCGGCTGCCCGAGGGCTACTACATTCCCGACTCGATCGAATTTCCCGGCCAGCCGGACTTCAAGGAGACGAACGAGCCCGTCGTCCTGAAAATGGCGGACATCCGGCCGTTCGCCGTCACGCTTCTCCGTCCCGACATCCTTGGCGTCACGCCCAAATACGTCGAAATTGGCCGCGTCGCCTTCACGGAGGACACGCTGGCCGTGAAGGACATCCACCTGCAATGGGCGGATTCGGACGTGCCGATGGCGTTGGACGGCGAGGTGAAACTCGACGTCGGCGCCCAGTTTGTCCGGGGCGAAGTCCGCGGACACGCGCGGCCCGACAACATCGTGCCGATGCTGCGGACCATCGACATCACCAACGCGCTGCCGTTCATCGCGTCGTTCTCGCACATCGAGAAGCCCGTCGACGCCGTATGCCGGTTCGACGTCAACCTGCGCAACAACGATCTGCACATCTTCCTCGACTTGTCGCCCCACGGCGGCCGCCACAACGGCGTGCCGCTGAAGGAGACCCGCGGCCGGCTCGACATCCGCGTCTTCGTGCGCGACGTCTACCAGAACGCGCGAATCGTCATCGGTCCGCTCGACGTCCGGCTGGCGGACGGGACGACGATGGACGGCACGCTCGTCTACGAAAACACGAACGACGTCGGCTTCGTCGATTTTGACGTGCGGTCGGCCACCTCGCTGTCAAACGCCCTGGCAATCGCCGACGTCCTGAACGACGGCACGCTGGACTGCCTGTCGTTCCAGACGACGCCCCGCATCAGCCTCAAGGGCCGTCTTGCCGTCGATCCCCGTTTCGCCGGAGTCCACAACGACCTTCACGGAACCCTGGCGTTCGGGAAAGGCTCCTTCCTCTCGATCCCCCTTCGCGACGCCGCGGCGGATTTCCACGTCAGGGGGACGGACGTCATCTTTCCCCGCGCGCATGCCAAAGGGCCGCACGGGGGGACGCTCGAAGGCGACGCCTTTCTGCGGATCCCCGATTTCAAGCAGGAGCATGCGACCTACACGGTCAATCTGAAAGGCGCCGACCTCCCCCTCGTCGATCTCGCCGATCTGTTCAGCTTCGACATTGGCTCCCGGCACGGTTCCGTTTCCGGGAACCTGAGCCTTTCCGGTCCGCTCCAGACCAACAGCCTCAACCGCCTGAACGGACACGGCCATCTCGTCTGCCGCAACGGGCATCTCGCCCAGATGAAGGTCTTTGCCGGCCTGACGGACTTCCTCTCCAAGCACGTCCCCGGCGTCTCCTCCCTCGTGAACCAATCCGAGGCGTCCCTGGACTTCACGATATCCAACGGCGTCTTCCGGACCTCCAACCTGCGCGTCGAGGGGGACGTCTTCTCCGTCCAGGCGCAAGGACGGTACGACATGGTCGCGAACGACCTGGATTTCGCGGCGCAGCTGAAACTCGTCAGGTTCAATTCCCTGCTCGGGAAAGTCGTTTCCTGGCCGTTCTCGAATCTCACGAAGATTCTCGTCGACTTCAAAATCACGGGATCGCTCGAAAATCCCGACTGGTCCTACAACAGGAATCTGCTCGACCGGATCAAATAGTAACGGACTTCGCCCGTTCGACGTCGTCCGCGATCTGGCGGCGGAGGTCGCCGACCGTGGGGAACGCCGTCTCCGGCCGCAGGAAGCGGAGGAAGGAGACGGACAGCCGGTCCGCCGCGGGGGGGCTGTCGCCGCACGCCAGGAGATGGACTTCCAGCACGGGTTCCGGCCACGACCGCCCGGCCAGAGTGGGCGCACGGCCGAAATTCGCGACGCCGCGGCCCAGCGCCGTTTCGACGGCATAGACGCCCAATGGCGGTCTGACCAGCCCTGCGGGCCATTCGACGTTCACCGTCGGATAGCCGATCGTCCGTCCCAGGCCTTTCCCGCGGACAACCGGCCCCGCCACGCGCCAGGGACGCCCCAGCAGGCGGGACGCAAGTTCCATCCGTCCCGCCGCGAGAGCGGTCCGGATGCGGGTTGACGAGACCGGTTCGCCGGCGTCGATCACATACGGAACCGTCTCCACCGCGAAACCGCGCGCCCGCAGAAAATCCGCCGTCCCGGCGCCGCCCGCCCCAAACGTCCAGTTCGGGCCGCAGAAGAGCGTTTGAAGCGCGGGAAAACGAGTCTCCAGCCACGCGGCGAAGCCGGCAGGGGACTGCGCGGCGAGTTCGGCCGTGAAATCGAGCGCGACCACCCGGTCGTCGCCCGGAGCGCCCGGAGCGACAAACGCATCCAGGGCCGCCAGGCGGTCGTCCCGCGTCATCAGCAGCGCCGGCGCGCGCGCGGGCGCGACAACCGTCAGGGGATGGTTGCGGAACGTCAGGACGGCATCGGCCCGTTCCAGAATCTTCTGGTGCCCGAGGTGGAGGCCGTCGAAGAACCCGACCGCCAGATTCATCCGATCAGCGCCCCCGCCATCGGAAGAAGCCGGTTCCTGAAATCGACGGCGTCCAGCTTCAGCAGGTCGAGGAACGGAATGGCCTGCTCGACGGAGAACTTTCCGAAAGTCGTTCGGCGGAACGCGGCAACCGAGGCGCCGCAGCCCAGCAACGCGCCAAGGTCGTGCGCAAACGCCTGAATGGAGGCGCCCTTCCCGCAGAGCAGATCGAACACGACCTTCGGAGCGGCGAACTCCGTGACGGCGGAACGGTAGAAATGGACGAGCCGCGGCTTTCGCTCCGCGGCGTCCACGGCAATGACGTCGTAGCCGGGATGCTGCGGCATCTTGATGACGCTGAACGGCGGCGGCGTCTGGAAAACATCGCCCCGCAGCTCCTTCAACGCCGCCTCCAGGGCCTCCCGCGTCACGCCGTCGGCGGACGCTTCGGCGACGAGCTCGCCCTCGGCATCGCAGGTGTTCGTCTCGCGGCCAAGGACGAGTTCCGCCGTGTACCCCCTGTCGGCGGACATGAGATCGCCGCCCAGGCGCGTCGCGTCGCCCAGGAGAAGAACCAGCAGTCCCGAGGCGTTCGGCTCCAGCGTCCCGCCCGGACTCGCCTTGACCAGGTTGAAATGGGACTTGACGGCCTTCACGACGTCGTGCGAGGACATGTTGAGGGGCTTGTCGACGAGCAGCAGCCCGTCGAGATCCGCCAGCATCGCAATCGAATCAAGTTTCGCCATGGGAATCCACCGTATCGGCATCGGCAGGAATGGAGAGCCGGTCAAGCAGCGACAGCACGCGGTCGCCCTTCTCAAGGGAATGGTCCAGGACGAAGCGCAGCTGGGGCGTGAACTTCATCCGCACCTCGCGGTTGACGATCCGCTCGAACTCGTGCGTTCGCCGGACGACATGGGCCAGGACGCGGTTCTGCTCCGCCGCCTCGCCGAACACCGAAACGCGGACGGTGGCGTTGCGCAGATTCTTCGCGCAGGCCACGCCCGTAATCGTGATGACGCCGGGGTTGACGTCGTCCCCCTGCAGCACGCGGAACATGGCTTCGCCCAGGACGCGCTTCAGCAGGGAGTTGACTCTTTCTAGACGGTCGACGGGCATGGGCTAGAGCGTCCGGGGAAGTTCTTCGAGGATGAAGCATTCGATCACGTCGCCTTCGGCGAAGCCCTCGAAGTTCTGGAAGCACACGCCGCATTCCTGCTGGCCCGTGACTTCCTTGACCTCGTCCTTGAAGTGGCGAAGCGTCTGGAGCTTGCCCTCCCAGATCTTGTCCTTCCCGCGGAGAATGCGGTAGCGGGCCGTTGCGGAGAGCACGCCGTCCTGCATCTGCGAACCGGCGATCTTGCCGATCTTGCCGATGTCGTACACGGCCTTGATGACGGCATGGCCCTTGACCGACTCCTTGTATTCGGGCGGCAGCAGGTCGAGCATGCACTGCTTGACATGATCCAGCAGCTCGTAGATGATGCGGAACGAACTGATGCGCACGCCGTCGTGGCGGGCCTGCTGCTGAACGCCGGAATCGCAACCGATGTCGAAACCGACGATGGCGGCCTTGCCGGCGGCGGCGCTCTTGACGTCCGTCAGGGACACGTTGCCCGTGCCCGTGCCGATGATCTTGAGGGAGACCTTCTCGCTCTTGATGCCGCGCAGCGCCTCGACGATGGCCTCCAGCGACCCCTGCGTGTCGGACTTGACGACCACGCTCAATTCGCGCTTCTCGCCCGCGTTCATCTGGCTCATCAGGTCGTCCAGCGAAATGGCCTTCGTCGTGGACAGTTCCTGCTCCTTGCGCTGGCGGGCGGCTTCCTCGGCGAGCGTGCGCGCGCGCTTTTCGTCCAGCATCACGCGGAACTCGGCCCCCGCCTCCGGCACGCCCGACAGGCCCGTGCACTTCACCGGCGTCGAGGGAGCGGCTTCCTTGACGCGGCGGCCGCAGTCGTCGATCAGCGAACGGACCTTGCCGAAATGCTCGCCGATGAGGATGGCGTCGCCGACCTTGAGCGTGCCGCCCGTCACCAGCAGCGTCGCGGACGGCCCGAAGCCCTGCTCAAGCTCGGCCTCGATCACGTAGCCGTTCGCGCGGCGGTTCGGATTGGCCGTCAGTTCCAGCATATCGGCCTGCAGCAGCATCATCTCAAGCAGGTTGTCGACGCCCTGTCCCGTCGTGCCGGACACTTCGCAGCACACGACGTCGCCGCCCCATTCTTCCGGCGTGAGCCCCGCCTTCTGGAGCATCTGCTTGACGCGCTGGGCGTTGGCCGTCGGCTTGTCGCACTTGGTGATGGCCACCATGATCTGCACGCCGGCCTGGCGGGCGAACTTGATGGCCTCTTCCGTCTGCGGCATGATGCCGTCGTCGGCGGCGATGATGATGACGGCGATGTCCGTCAGCTGGGCGCCGCGCTGGCGCATCGCGTTGAACGCGGCGTGGCCGGGCGTGTCGAGGAACGTGATCTTGCGGCCCTGGACGTCCACCTGATAGGCCGAAATCTGCTGCGTGATGCCGCCCGCTTCGCCGGCGGCGACATGGGCGTGGCGGATATAGTCCATCAGCGTGGTCTTGCCGTGGTCGACATGGCCGAGGAAGGTCACGACCGGCGCGCGCGGCTTCATCTGCTCGGGCATGTCCTGCGGAATCTCGTCATCCGCGTCAATCGCCTTGAGGACGGGCTTCTTGTTCGCCGCGTCGCGGGCGTGTTCGATGTTGACCTTGTAGCCGTACTTCTGCGCGACCTTGGTCGCCACGTCCGGCTCGACGCGCTGGTTGATGGACGCCAGGATCTTGAGCCCCATCAGGTCGGCGATCAGGCGGTTCGGGCGAATGCCGAGCTTCAGCGCCAGCTCCTTGACGACGATGGCGCCGCGAATCGAGATCTCGCGCGTGTTGACGGACAGCGAGATGGTGGGCTTGGCAGGCGCCGCCGGGGCGGCGGACGCCGTCTGCGGCCCGCCAACGCCAATCGTGATCTGGGACTGGGGACGGCTGACCCGCATGGAAACCGACGAGAACCCCGCGCGCGTTCCGCCGACGCGCGGCGGTGGCGGCGGCGGGGCGGGACGAACCGCCGCCGGCTTGGGCGCGGGCGCGACGGCGGCGGGTTCGGCCGCCTTCGCCGCCTTCGCCTTCTTCGCCTGGGCGGGCTGCTGGGGCTTCATGTTCGTCTGCCCCTTGCCCGTCGGACGCTGCAGATCCTTGCCGTGCAGATAGTCGCGCTCGTCGGCGTCGTCGTCGGGATCGTCGTCAACGGTCTCCACGCGCTCGTCCGGGGACGTGACCTGGATGGACACTTTCGGAATCTCCGGCAGCGTGACCCTGATTTCAATTGGTTCGACGACGGGCTTCGCGGCCGGTTTGGCCGCGGCGGGCCGCTCGACCGCGGGGGCGGACCCGGCGGGAGCGATTTCCGGCAGGGGCTTTCCGTTGTGCACGGCAAGCGCACGCTGCCGGGCGGCTTCCAGCTCGTCGGCCTGGACCTTGTCCTTCGCCATGCGGATGGCGGCGGCCTTCTCGGCCTTGGCGCGGCGCTTCTCGGCAACGGCGATCGTCTCGGCCCTGAGCGCCTCGACGCCGGCCTTGTGGAAACTCGTGCTCAGCGTTTGGACGTCTTCGGGTTCGAGTTCTGACAGCGGAGAAAAGATCTCCACCTCGTTCTCGGCGGCCATGCGCATGACCGTCGCACAGGTCGTACCTGTCTGCTTCGCGAATTCGTAGACTCTCATGTGTTGTCCCAACTTCAGAATTTTGCGCGCCTGCCGTTACTGGGCATTGCCCCCGGACGTGAGTTCGTTCACCGCCACCGCCGCCGCGTAGATGCCCTTAGCCGTCACCTCGTCCAGTCCCGTCGAGGCGATGAATTCGACTTCGTCGCTTTCCACGATGTCCTCGACCGTCAGGTAGCCGGCGTTCGCCACCTGCGTGGCAACCGCCGTCGAAATCGAGAACATGTCCGCCAGATGCTTGATGGCTTCGGCCTTCTGGTCCTCGAAACTCGCCAGCGCCATCGCCTTCGTGATTTCGAGGCGCCACCCCGTCAGCTTGTTCGTCAGACGGACATTCTGGCCCCGCTTGCCGATCGCCAGCGAATACTGGTCCGGCGCCACGGTCACGCGCACCAGCTGTTCGCCGTCCGGATCGACTTCAACCGATTCGAGCTTTGCCGGCGACAGCGCCTGCGTCACGAACGTCTTGATGTCCGGCGACCACCGGACGATGTCGAGCTTCTCGCCGTTGAGTTCCCTGACGATGTTGCGCACGCGCGCGCCCTTCAGGCCCACGCAGGCCCCCACGGGATCCACCTTCTCGTCCAGCGTCCGCACGGCGATTTTGGAGCGATAGCCCGGATCGCGCGCGACATTGACGATCTCCACGACGCCTTCGCCGATCTCGGAGACCTCCAGACGGAACAGCTGCCTGACGAACTTTCCGGACGCCCGGCTCAGCGTCACCGCCGGACCGTTCGACTCGGGCTTCACCGAATGGATGATCGCGCGGATCGGATCGCCAACCTTGTACTCTTCCGAGGGGATGCGCTCCTTGCCCGGCAGGATCATCTCCGTTCTGCCGACGAGAACGTAGAGATCGCGGCGGCTCACGGCCGTCACCGTGCCGCTGACGATTTCATCGACGCGGTTCTTGTACTCGGTCGTCACGTTCGAGCGCTCCGCCTCGCGGATCTTCTGCATGATCATCTGGCGCGACGTCTGCGCCGCAATGCGGCCCAGCCGCGCCGCGGGCATCTCGATCTCGATGGTGTCGCCCTCCTTCGCGTCCGGCTTCAGCCGGCGCGCGCGGGCGACGGAAATGAAGCCCGTGCCGACGTCCTCGTCCGAAATGACCATCGTGTCGTAGACGTGGAGCGAGAGGTCTTTGCGATCGATGGTCACCCGCAGATCGTTCGTCACGTCCGGGTTATGGTGCGCCGCCTGCTGAATCGCCTGCTCAATTGCGCGCAGCACGATCTCGCGCTCGACGCCGCGCTCGCGCTCAATATAACTTACGATCGCCAGCAAGTCGTTGTTCATGGCCATATCCAATCGCTCCTCTCTTGTCAAAAAACAACAAAACCATTCGGTGACTCCGCTGAACCACCGTGAAACGAAAGCAGATATTATCGTTTTGGCGGGGAAATGTCAATACGCTATCTTGGAAAGACGCGCGCCCCCGCCCGTGGGCTCCCGCCGGCGCGGGGAGGGGCGCCGACGCCGGCAGGACAACCGCATCCCAACCGACGCGGCCCCCTCGTCCCGCCGTGTTCCTCGCCGACCCGCCGGCCGGCGGACGCTCACTTCTTCGCGAAGGCCAGCTTCACGGCCACGTCGGCCGACGTCTCGGCGGCAACCGTAACCGCGAGCAGGCCCGGCGCCGCCGTCTTCACGCGGGCCGTGCCCCGCGAGGCCGTGGCGGACACGAAGTCGTAGCCGGCGGGCACGCGGACCTTGTAGACGAACGGGAACCCGCCGATCGCCTTGACGTCCAGCGTGTAGACGCCCGCCTTCGCGTCCCACCGGAGATCGTTCAGCTCCACCGCGCCCTGCGTGATGTGGCGGTCGTCGCCGACGAACTGCGGATGATCGGCGGCCTCGCGGATCGCGTAGAGCCGGACCGAGCGCATCGGCACCTCCGACGCCACGAGCGACTTGCCGATTTCGCCCGCGAAATCCTGCTTCCAGAATTCATGGGCGACGTAGGTCTTCTCCGGATCGAGGCCAAGCGAGGCGAGCGGCACGTCGAAGTCCTTCGGCGCATCCGAAAAATTGAACAGCGCCACGCAGCGCCAGTTGCCGAACGGGCGCGTGACCGCCAGATTCCACACCGGAAGCATCGCCGACGCCGCATAGGGATAGAGGTTCTGCGGATGGATGTCCGCCACCGGGAGCACCTGCTGGATCATCTTCATGCGCTCGGCACGGAGCGTGCCCAGCCTGTCGCCGGCGAACATCAGCTGCCCCGGCAGGCCGACGATCGTCGCCATCACCTCGGCCTCGTGCGTTTCAAGCGCATAGCCCACCATGAGCGTGTCCGGATCGGTGTAGAACATGAGGTTGTTCACGAAGATCTGCGTGAACGTGCATTCGGCCTGGTGGAGGACGTTCTGCCACTTGACCGGCATCTGCGCCAGGGAGGAGTTGCCTCCGGGGTTGTAGTTGTCGCCCACGCCGCGGTAGCAGCCCACCACGTCCGCCCCCAGGCGGGAGGCGTCGAGATACTGCGCTTCCGTGCCCGTGAAGTCGCCCATGCAGCCGAGGAAGATCTTGTCGCCGCCGATGCCCTCGCGCAGCGCCTTGACCGAGTTGTCGAACCACCGGGTGTCGCCGGGATTCGCCGCGCAGGCGCGGATGTCGGGGCGCTCGAACTTGCGGGGCGTATTGGCCATGCCGTCGAACTTGAAGAACTCGTAGCCCCACTCTTCGCTCGCCTGGCGCGCCAGCCTGCGGATGAGATCCAGCGCCTCGGGCTTCGTGGTGTCCAGCATGTATCGGCCGGCCCAGTTGTCGATCGGCTTGCCGTTCTTGTCGTGGAGATAGAGGTCCCGGTGGGCCTGGTAGAACTTCTCGTCGCCTTCGCCGTAGAGCGACATCCAGATGCCGGGCTTGAAGCCGAGTTTGCGGATTTCGTCCGCCAGCGCCTTCATCCCCTCCGGGAACTGGCGCGCGTAGCAGCGGTTCTCGTGGTGGTGGAACCCCGCAACCGGCAGCCAGAGCGAGTTGTCCTGCCAGGACTCGATCGACCAGATGTCGCAGCCGAACGGCAGAAGGTACTTCGCGCCGATGCGCGCCTCGGCCAGATTCTCGGCGGAACCGGCCTTGTCGAAGTAGCTGTTCCAGCTCATCCAGCCCGTCGGCGCCTTCGGGCAGCGTTTGCGGTCGATGGGATGGTAGCCCGGCGCCCAGCGGTTCTTGAAGTAGGCGCCATCGGCCTCGATCACGAGGGACTGGTGCGCCGGCTCGTCGATGTCCGCCTCAAGATGGACGGCGTACTGGCCCCGCTTCAGCGTCGTCACGCGCGTCGCGAGCGACGAGAAGCGCAGCGCCAGATCCTCCTCGCGGGCGAAGATCGAATCGTTGAGCGGCGAATCGCCCGCGCCGTCGGCGAAATTGAGGACCTGTTCGCCCGCCGCCGGGAACGTGCGGCACGGGAACGACTCGTCCCGGAAGCTGGCCGTCGCGTCATAGGTCAGGCGGCCCGGGAAGAAGTTCGCGCCGGCCCGGTGGAAGACCTCCACCGTCACGCGGTCGCCTTCGCCGCGGAAGGACACGTAGCCCAGCACCGTGTTGCCGGGATTGGCGAGCGCCAGCCGCCCCTGCGCCGCATCGCGGGCGGACACGACCTTCCAGGCGCTGCCGCGGCTGCTGAACGCCGCCGTGCCCGCCAGCTTCACCCGTCGCGCGGCATTCTCGAAAACGAGTCCGCCCGTTCCCTCGTCAAAGGAGATCTTCCAATTCCCCACCGTCTTGAGCTCGGCACCCCACACGGCCGCCGACGCGGCCCACGCCGCCACCATCGCCATTCGTATTTTCATCTTTTCCTTTTTCTTGGAGTCGATTCGGTTTCCCAAAGTCGGATTGCCATTCGGCTTCCGTTGCGGCGCCCGGCCCTAGTAGCCGAGCGCCTCGGCCACCGGCGGCAGAGAGAGGAAGATTTTCTTCATCGCGGCCTCGCAATCCCCGGATACGCTACTCGCAGCAGATGTTGAACGGCGCCGAGAAGGTCCACGCCCGCGTCGTCGTGCGGCCCGTCACGGGGTTGACGGACGGCAGCTTGACGGCCTGCGTCACGAAGCCCGCGCCCAGAACGTCCGACGGCAGCGGCGCCTGCGCGTCGCACGAGAGAAGCAGCACGCCCGCGTGCTTCAATCCCGTGATCTCCTTCTGCGCCGTTCCCGCTTCGTTCTCGCTCCACAGCGAACACGTGCCCGAATAGATTCCGGTCGCCCGCACGAGCTTCACCGCCACGTTGCAGACGTTCGTGCTGGCGGCGAGGTCGACCAGGCGGTCCTGCTTCACCAGGACCTTCTTGTCGTAGGTCAGCGTGTTGCCCGTGAACGCAAGCGCAAAGCCATCCGGCCCGGCGGCGGTCGCCCACTGGTAGCCGGCGGGCAGCGCCTCGACGGGGAATTCGGCCACGCCCACCGTTCCGACGGACAGCTCGGACCCGAGATAGTACGTCTGAAGGTTGAACACCGTATCGTACCATCCGCCGCACGGCACGGGCGAGAGACTGAAGCCGGATGCCCCGTCGTAGGTCGCGGCCGCGTTGTCGTTGTTCCACACCAGCGGCGACGCGGCGTCCACCACGACCTGCGACTCCGCGCCGCTCGGCAGATCCGCGGCCGGCACGGACACCAGGCGCAATTCGCCGCCGAACACCTGCGGGGACTTGACGAAGAAGACGGGTACGCGGAGCGCGTAGCCGCAGGCGCTCGCCTCGTCCGGCACGAGCGCGCACGCCGGCACCGAGAACGACGGCTTCGTCGCGCCGTCCGCCAGCGCCCCGGCCACCTTCGCCGTCCCCTTGTTGTCGACCGTCAGCGTCAGGTAGCCGTTCCCCGCCGGCGCGCCGTCCGCCGCGCCCGGCGCGAGCGCCACCGTGTAGTAGCCCGTGAAGTTCGTGACCGCGTTCAGGTAGTCCTGGATCTTCGCATTCTGCCGATAAAGCCGGCCCGTGTAGACGACGTCGCGCTGAACGCCCTTGTTGTTCGCGTCCGGCACGTTCATCGTCAGCCGCACCTCCGCCAGGGCGTCCATCCACGCCGTCGCGTCCGTCGTCGAACCGTCGAAGACCGAAAGCTCCAGCGTGTTCGCATAGGCGACGTTCGCGACCTTGGTCGTCAGGACCAGCGTCTTCGTCTTCGGATTCGCCTGCGGATCCTCCTCGTTCCAGGCCGCTTCCTTGCTCGCCGTCTTGAAGGCGTAGGTCTTGCCGGCGAGCAGGACCTTGGCGGAAATCGTGTCCTTCGAGCTGTCGTCGACGCCGCCCTTGGCGGACACGGTCAGCGTGACCGACGCCAGTTCGGGCAGACCGTTCGTCAGCCCGCCCGCAGCGGCCTGCACAATGCCGTAGAACGTTCCGCCGCGGAGCGCGCCGACCTCGGTCTTCGTCGTCGCGGCCTTCGGCGCCTTCGCCGCGTAGGTCGACGCTGCCGTCGTCCCGGCCCGCGAGACCTCCGTCAGCGTCACCGTGCACGCGTCGCCGCCGAGGATCTGCGCCCAGTACTCGCTCCCCAACGCCGGCTCCAGGCTCACCGAGAACGTCTTGTTCCCCTCCCAGGTCGCCACGAGGTCGGGGATCAGCTTCACCGTGATCGTCTTCGCCCGGTTGTCCCCCGCCGCCCACTCGAGGACGCCGCTCTGCGCCACGTAGTCGACGCCCGGCTCCGCCGTCCCGGCGACCGTGGCGTAGCGCACGCGCACCATCCCCTCCTTCGCCGTGCGGTTCACCGTCAGCGATACCGAGGGCGCGTCCTCCCGCGCCGTCACCGCGGTCCGCGCGAACCTGACCGCGCCCACGTTCGCGAAGCGCCCCGCGAGCGTGTACGTGCCGCCCGCCGCGTCCGAGGCGCCGCGCACCACCCTGAGGATGTACTTCGACTTCGTCTTGGGGAACGCGATCCGGCTGATGTTCCGCATGCCCGACACGACCACGCCCAACTCCGCGTTCGTGATCGAGAAGGACGCGTCGCACGTCGCGTCGCGCAGCGCGAAGTCGTAGTAGCAACCGTCGGCGCCCGCGAACGCGAAGTGGTCGGCAGGGTCGCCCGGCCACAGCGTGCGGCGGAAGGAGGTCTCGGCCGTCTTGAGCGTCCAGGCGGTCGCCGTCTTCGCGTCATCGTCCTTCGGGTCCGCCGTGTCGGAATAGTAGACGTCGATCCGGTCGACGGACTGTCCGTCCGTCACGGGAACCGTCCGCGCCGCCGGCGTCGCCAAGCCCGCCACGGCGCCGAACTTGACGATCTGCGTGCCCGCCGCCAGGACGGATGCGCCCCCCGGATACCGGATTGTCTCCGTGCCCAGCGAGAACGAGCCCTGCGTCGTCCCGAGCGTGTTGACGGTGATCGTGCGCAGTGCGGCCCCGGTCGCCGAGTAGGCCATCGCGTGGACCTTGTAGTCCGAACAATCCCGACCCGTCCCCTCGGCCACGGAGAGGCGGACGTAGTAGACGGCGTGCGCCGCGGCCGTGAAGGTCAGCGGCGTCTCCGAACCGGCGTTGATGTCGCCCGTCGTCGCCACCGCGCGTTCCGTCGAACCGCTCAGGGTGAAGACCTCGGCCGCCAGATTGTTGACGACCGCCGTGTCCGGACTGCGCGTGACGCGCAGCACGTAGGTCACGTCCTTGCGTCCCGCAATCCGGAACACGTCGTACCAGTCCGTCTCTCCCAGACGATGCCACCCATGGCCGTCGGGATCCAGCTCCTCCGGCGTGTCCGTCCCCGTGCCAAAGACCGGCGCGAGGTCCGTCGCCGTCGCCGCCGCGTCGTCACGGGCATCCCAGCTATCCGGCGTCGCCGCAAAGGCGGCGCACACGGCCGCCGACGCGGCCCACGCCGCCACCATCGCCATTCTTATTTTCATCGTTTTTCCTTTTTTGGAGTCGATTCGATTTTCCAAAGTCGGATTGCCATTCGGCTTCCGTCGCGGCGTCCGCAATCAGTAGCCCAGGTCTTCATCTACCAGAACCACGTCGGCGGCCACGCCCGTGGGCTTGCGGTCGAACACCGCCGTCACCTTGCAGATGCGGTCGGGCGAGTCGCAGTCGCCGCAGACGCCCGTCTCGGCGCACGGCGTCTTCTTCCCCAGGCGGCGGCAGTTCGGCGGGCAGGCACACTTCTTGATGCGGGCAATCGCGTCGTCGACGCCCCCTTCGACGATCTTGTTGCGCCCGATCACGTAGCAGACCTTCCGCGGCCCGTTGATCGAGGCGGCCACGCGGTTGCCGTTGCCGTCGATGTTGACGATCCGGCCGTCCGCCGTCAGCGCATTCGCGCTCAGCAGAAACAGATCCACGTCCGCCCTGCGCACGGGCGCCTTGCCCGCGGCCGCCAGCGCATCCGGGAGTCCCAGCTCCTTCAGCGTCATGCTCCCGCCCTGGCCGATCGTCGCCGCATTCTCCGCCAGTTTCATCACATGCGCCACCGCTTCGGCCCGCGTCGCGCAGCACACCACGTTGAACCCGCGCTTCGCCAACGCCGCACCCGTCTTCCGAATCTGTTCCATCGCCATTCTCAACTCTCCTTGTTCAATCTGCAGAGTGCATACAGTATACCACAAAATGTCGGGCATCCCACACTGCCGGCGCGCGTGAGGGAGATGGGTGGACCGGTCGCGCGGCTCGCCCGCCTCAGCGGAACAGCAGGAAGGTGCCGTTCGGACGGAACTCGTAGCAGCCGATATCCGGCTGGCCGATGATGCGGTTCTCGCCGTTGAGGGCCTTCGCGCCAACCATCCAGTCCAGCACGACGCCCTTGTCCACGCAGGGCGACGACCCGCGCAGCGTGTAGTCGCAGCGGGCCGCGTCGGTGAAGCGGTAGTCGGTCGTGCGGATGTTCTTCGTGGATCCGGGATAGGCGTTCAGGTCGACGGTCGCCTTCGTCGAACAGGCCGTGAACTGCACGTTCGTGACCTGGACGGCGGCGAAGGCGGTCGCATTCCAGGTGTTCTCGAAGAGACAGTTCACGCAGACCAGGCCGCGGGCGAGGCCGGTGCCCGTCTGCACACTGCCCTCATACGACATGCCGGCCGTGGATGCCCCCAGGAACGTGCAGTTCTCGAACACGCCGATTCCGTTCGCGGAGCCGTCCGCATTGGGCACGAAGCTGCGGAACAACTGGACGTGCGAACTCTGGGCGCTGTCGGCGAACAGCGTGTTCCGCACCCGGCAGCTCGTCGCGTTCTCCAGGAAGAGCGCGCTGTTCCCCGTCGCGCTGAGCGCCCGCGTCTCGGCCGGATTGCCGAGAACGCAGTCGCGCACCGAAAGATGTCCGGATCCGCAGTAGATCTCGTTTCCGAACTGCGCGCGGTTGCCGTGGATGCAGCAGTTCGAGACGACCGGCTCGTACGCATCGGACGGCGCGGCGCCGGATGAGATGTAGATGCCGGCGCCATACGTCTCGCCGCCCTGGTTGCCGAGTGCATAGTCCCAATAGTTCGACCGGAACGACAGGTTGGCATAGATCTGCGAATTCAGGATCCTGAACGACGGCTTCGGCGTCTCGGTGCCGATGCCCGCGCCGGCGTGCGCGTACTTGCGGTTGAAGCTGTAGACCCGGTTCGAATAGATGTCGCAGCCGTCGACGGTCAGATAGTGCTGGAACCAGATGCCGCCGCCACGACCGTAGTAGGTGTCGTTTTTGGTGTAGGTCTGGGCGGCCGTCTCCGCGTCGACCGGGAGGCGCGCGACATTCTCGAAGATCTTCGTGTCGAGCACGGTCACGCGGTACTCGGGGAATTCGCCGACCTCGGCCTCCTTGTACTCCTCCCCCTTCGTGTCGTACGCGTAGACGCCGGCGCCGATGTAGGCCGAATTCGCGCTCACCACGCAGTTCGAGATCAGAACCCCGTTCCGCGCGGCGATGCCTCCGCCCGCATGGAGCGCGTTCGTGACCATGTTGCCGCTGATCGTCGAGTTGAGGATCCGGGACATGTTGTCGACAAACAGCCCGCCGCCGTATGCGCCCGTGGTCCGGTTCCCGCAAATCTCGCTGTCGATCAGCTCCGCGTTCGACAGATAGAGACCGCCGCCGTACGCGACGCCGGCGTTCCCGATGAACCGGCACCGCTCGACGCGCCCATTGGCGACGTAGCCCCCGCCGCCGTTGCCTTCCCCGCCGCTGGCCGTCTGGAACGTGAAGCAGTTGGAGATCACGCAGTCGACGAGAACCGACCCTTCCTTGTCCATGAACACGGCACCGCCCTTGACGGCCGAGCAGTTCACGAACCAGCAGTTCGACACGACGGACGCCACGCCGCCATCGGGGGAGATGGCGCCGCCCGTGCTCGTGGGGGCCGTGCAGTTCTCGAACCAGCAGTCGTAGACGTTCGCGCCGTAGAGCTTGACCGCGCCGCCGCAACCTGTCTGGCTCGTCCCGTCGATGAACCGGCAGCTCCGGATCGTGCAGCCCCGGGTGTCGCTCCTGGGCAGCTGGTTGTGGATGAACCCGCCCGCGTGTTGGGCCGGCGCGCTGTTCGTGAAGGTAATGCCCTCAAGGCTGACGTAGAGCGTGTCCGCGTTGGCGTTGTTCTGCACGACGATCGTGCGCCCCTTGTCCGTTCCGCCATGCCAGACCACGTTCGTCGTGTCGTAGTTGCCGTAGCCGTCGTCCGAGCGGAAGACGACCGTGCCGGACCGGTCGCCGCCGAAATGGCAGCCGCTTCGGTTATAGGACCCGGCCCCCATGTGGATGACATAGGTGTCCGCATTGTCGTTCTTGGCCGGGATTTTGCCGATTGCGGTGTTGAGCGTGCAGGCATTGGCGAAATCGCTTCCGTCCGCGTTTCCGGACGCCGCCGGCTTCGCATACCAGTGGTATTCCGCGCCCAACACCCCGCCCGCCACGGCGGCCAACAGTACCACAGCTTTCGTTTTCATGACTCCCACTTTCGCTTTCATGACTCCCACTCCGGTTTTGAAACGCAATCAACGCCGACTCCGCGCCCGCAATCAGTAGCCCAGGTCTTCATCTACCAGAACGACGTCGGCGGCCACGCCCGTGGGCTTGCGGTCGAAGATCGCCGTCACCTTGCAGATGCGGTCGGGCGAGTCGCAGTCGCCGCAGACGCCCGTCTCGGCGCACGGCCGTCTTCTCCAGCATTTCCATCGCCATCATCTTCTCTGCTCTTGATCTGAAAATCCGATACGGGCATTTCGCCCGGACCGCCTCGCCTACCGGAAAATCAGCAGCGTGCCGGCGTTGGCGACGGAAAGGACCAGATCGCCGCCTTCCCGTGTCAGCGCATACGAATGGTGCGGCCGCGCCGGCGCCTCGACGGTCCATGCCAGCGAAGGCCCGTCCAGGACCGAACACGACACGAGCGTGTAGCGCCCGACCGGCAGATTCTCCACGTCGCCCGTCACGTGCAGCGTCGCGTCGGCCGGCACCGCCAGCGAACCCTCAACCGTCAGCGTGGGCAGGCACCCGTCGGCCGCAACCACCTCGAAGACGCCGCCGGCCGCCAGTTCCACCCGGCCGGACACCGTCCCGCCGCCGCCGAGCAAAGCCGTCGTCAGCACGCCCGTTCCCACTTCATACGCGCTTTCGCCTTTCGCCGCCGCCCAGTCGCCGACCGACACCCGCGCCCCCGCCGCCACGCGCAGGGCCGCACAGGCCGACTGGCGACATCCCGAAGAATCGGCGTTGAACCACTTCTTCCGGAGATAGGCTTCGACCCGGGACTGCACGGCGACGTCGAGCAGATTCGAATAGACCAGCACCTCGCCGTATGAAAGGCCGCCCGCGTAGGCCAGGTTCTGGCCGAAGGTCGCCAGCGTGTCGCTCTTGCGGCCGAGGGCGCCGTTGACGGACAGCATATCGTAGCCGCCGGAAAACGGAGTCGTGAACGGATCGATGCGAACGCCGTTCAGGCGCACGCGAATGGTTTCGTTCGAAATCGCCTGGGACTCCGCGTCCTTCCACGCGGTGTACGATCCCGTCACCCGCGAGAACAGCGGCAGTCCGGCCTCCTTCGGCATCTGCGCCAGCCCCTGCCAGGGATAGCCGTTGCCCCAGCAGCCGAGCAGCGAGTTGCCGCCGCCCTGCGAACCGTAGACGATGAAGACGCTCTTGAAATACGGCGCGCTCCAAATGAATCCGTCGCCATCCGCATGGGTATAGCGCGTCCCGTCCGGACGATGGAGAATCAGGGCCGCCTTGTCCGCCCCGTTCAGCGTGCCGCAATCGACAACGGGCAACCCGTTCAAGGCGTTCGCAACGCGTTTCGGCGAACCCGTAAGCGGGCGGTATTCCTGTCCGTCTCCCGTAAGATTCCGCCACTTCGTCACCACATCGCCGTCCGATTCGACGGACAGCGTCGCCGCGTCCGAGGCGTCCACGTGCACCCAGGCGGCGTCCGGCACGGACGTGTTGGCAAGCGAAAGGGATTTGACGCGCAATTCGCCGGCGGTCACCGTCACCTCTCCCGCATCGAGCGAATCGACGACAAGCAGACCGCCGCCCGTTTTCTCAAGCGCCGAGCCGTTCTCGACGCGCCGCACGCCCGCCGCAAAGTCCGCCGGAACATGCACGACCTCCCACGGCCCGCAGCAGGCCTCCTCGACGAACGCCGCTTCGTCGATGTCGGAATAGACGATGTCCTTCCCCAGCCACTTGCGGGACAGGTACAGCGCCGTCTGGACCCGTTCGGCGTGCGTCAGCGAGTTCGTGTAGATCAGGCACTCGGCAATGCGCTGGCGTCCATTGGCGTGATTGTAGACATGCCCGTCCTGATAGCCGCCGGAACCGAACGCGTCGCAGCAGAGTTCCTGGCGTGAAGTGCTCGCCGCATAGTTCGTGTTCACGTGATGCTCGACCAGCTGCATGAAATTGCCGAGATAGCCTTTTTGGTACCCTTTGACTTCCTCGCCATTGCGAAAGAAACGCCCGAACTTCACGCACGGCGTCGCATAATTGGGGCTGATGAAGGGCACATTGCAGTCCGAGGCCGTTGCGCGGTAGAACGGCCCGCCCTGCGACCCATACCAGGAGTCCGGCAACCGCGTCGTCCGGCCAAGGATCTCGCCGCCTCCGTCGCTCGGATCCTGCACCAGGAAGATGGCGCGGATGTGGTCGATCGGCTGGGACCAGACCAGACACTCCGTGTTCGTGTACAGGAGCGTGTCCACGTATGAGATCTTCACGTACGTCTTCTCCGGCGTCTCGCCCGTGACGAGCTGCGGACGGCGCACGACGTTCGTGCAGAACATCGGTTCGCCGTCGCGCCAGTCGTTCCAGCGCGTGACATACGTGATTCCATCCTCCTCGACCGTCTCAAGCGACGCGGACTTGGACGCATCCACCCAGAAGGCCGGATGCCCCGCCACCTGGGCCTCCGGCCGGTAGGCGTAGAGGCCCGGAGAACCTGGAGCGTAGACGATCCGGGCGCCGTCAAGACAGGTCACGCGGCCGCTCATCGGCCCCATGACCTTCAACGTGCCGGGGCCACAGACGGTCGCGCCGTCCTCCAGCGCCACGCGCGAGACCGTCATGCCCGTCTCGGGCAGCCGGAGCGTCGTCCCCGCCGCCATGGTCAGACTGGCGAACGAGACGCCGTCGACGCCGGCCGTCCCGCGCGCCGCCAGTTCCAGCGTGCCGGCGGCGACCACGAGCGCGCCCGCGTTGACCGCATCCGCCAGGCCGATCTTCAGCGTGCCCGCGCCCTCCTTCACCAGCGTGCCGATCAGGTTCGTGAAGTTCGCGATCTCGCCCACGCCCTCCGGCACGTCCAGGCGGGCCGTCGAAACCGCGTCGGCGAATGCCATGATCCGCGACTCGCCGAACACCGTGTTGCCGCCGGCGTCCGTACCGGCAAAGACGAGATGGCAGTCGTGCAGCTTGTCGCTCGGTCCCTGCCGGTGTCCGCCCCCGACCGTGTGCAGCACCAGCGTGCCGGGCAGCCACGGCGACTGCGAGGACGAAAGGCCGATTTCCCACCATGTGCCGTTGGCGGCATTTCCGAACGTGTCGATCTCCAGCTGCAGGTTGTCGTCCGGAAGATACTTGCACAGCATCAGCGCCGATCCCGAGTTTCCCTGCCGGATGTACCTTTGGACGTGCAGCCGCACATCGGGGTTGAACGCCGCGAAGGAAAGGACGTTCGAGGACAGCGTCTCCGCGACCGGCTGGGACAGCTCGATGTGCGTCAGGTCCGTAAACCGACGGCGCACGAAAGTCCCCTCGGGAATGCCCGCGCCGGTCACCGTCGCGCCCACGGCGACCGGCGCGGCGCTGGCATCCGCCAGGGAGAGGTAGGGCGAACCTTCGGTCTGCGACCAGGCGCTGGCCGACGCCGCCGCGCCCGCCGCGTAGACGGCATAGCTCGCGTTGCCGGGATGCAGCACGACGGCCGTCTCGCCGCCCTGCAGATCGTCCGTCCGCAGCGGATTGGACGATGTCGCATAGCGGTCCAGGCGATGGCACACCATACCGGACGCGGGAATGATCGAATCGTAGGGTGCGATGAGACGCCCGCAGAAATAGTTGCCGCCAACCCAGGGCGACTTCTCGTCGGCGACGGTGGTCATCGTGACATCGGCGAAGATCCAGCCGTTGTAGACGCGCGGATTCGTTCCGGCTCCCGCCGAGGAGAACACGAGCCGTTCGCCGACAAGATACGTGTTTTCGACCAGCCGCAAGTCGCAGAGCGTCAGGTTCTCGGGCAGACGGACGTACTGCACGCCCGAGCGGCTGGCAAACGACACGGAATCGCCCGCCGCCGGCGGCGAACCCAGTGACCAGTTGGCCGAATCCAGCCAATCCAGCGCCGTCTCCGGCGTATTGCCGACCGTCGTCGTCTGCCAGACGTTCGTCTCATAGGCCGCCACCGGCGCGACAAACCCGACCAACATCAACGAAAGCACCGCCGTTTTCTTCATCATTGCTCCCTCCTAACGCCCTGCATCCATCACCGCACGTAGATCGCCAGGCCCGAACTCTTGAACGTCGCCGTCACGACGCCCGTTTCCGCATCGCGGTCCAACAGGGCGACCTTGCCCGCGCCGAGATTGCGCGCCTTCCAGGCGATCGCGCCGAACGCCTCGGCCGTAGGCACCTTCGCCACGACGGCGGATGTTCCCGTCGGCGCGGGGCATTCATCCGAATAGCCGAAGTCCATGAAGACCGTCTGCACCTCGACGTCCGCGAACGTCAGGCCGTCCGTCGCCTCCTTCGGCACGTCCAGCGTAAACGACGTGCCGAACGAACCGGAGAGCGTTCCCGTGCCGGAGAAGCGCGAGGAGGTGTCCGTCGCGCCCGCCACGCAGACGAGCGTGCCTTCGGCCACGCGAATGCCGCCCGCATTCCCCGCCTTCAGCGTGCACGTGCCCATTTCCCCGTAGCTGGGGCTCTCGGACGAGGAGACCGTCACCTTCAGGTCGTTCGTAAGCACCAGCGTGCCCGCGCCCGACTTGGTGAACACGCCCGTTCCCCGAAGCGGCACGGCCAGCGCATGGACAAGGCCCGCGCCCACAATGAGTTCGCCGCCGCCCGCGTCCGCGCGGAACGACGTGCGGTCCGGAGCGTTCGCCGTCGAGATGCCGCCGTTCAGCGTGAACTCGGCCGAGCCGCCGTCGAAAGCCACCACCGCCGGCGACAGGCCCGTGTTCGCGGCGAGGAAGCAGGTCACTTTCATGCGGCCGCCACGGGCGAAGACGAGTTCGCCGTTGGCGGTGCTGCTGAAACGGAGGTTCTGGGGCTTCGCCACTTCGAGGAAACCGCCGTCCTCGAAACGGGCGTCGATCTTCCGCGCGAATACGATGCCGCCGGCAACCGTAATGGAGTTGCGGCGGATGCCGCCGCCCGCACCGACGCGCACGATCGGGCTGAAGCCGCCCACGTCGGCCGGAATGTTCATGTTCCACATGATGTCGAGCGTGCCGTTCGTGATCGCCAGCAACGGACGGATCTCGTCCGCGTTTCCATTGACTTTGTTGTAGCCGAGGTTGATGCCGTTGCAGGTCAGATCCGCATTGTCGAGCACCAGGCGCGACGCCGGGCATCCCGCCCGGACCTGCTGGTCACATGGAGGTGGAAGCCGTTTCCGCTGCCCTGGATCATGGTGACGTCCTTCAGATAGAGTTCCGGCTGCGCCGTCGCCGCCCAGTTGCCGCCGCCCAGCGCGCCGTGATGCTCCTGCTTGACCGTCGTCGCGGATTTGCCCTGCCCCCGGATGGTCAAGCGGCCTTCCAGCACGGACAGCTGCCCCAGGCCGTCCCAGCTGCTCACTTCGCCGTTCACCGGCGCAAAACTGCCGGCCGGATCGGCATTGCCCTTCCGCGGCGCCTCCTTCCAGACCGAGATCGTCGTGGTGCCCGCCGGGAAGTCCAGCGTCAACGTGCCGGCGCCGGTCTTGACGATGCCCGCGTCGCCGCGCAGGAAGCTGACCGCGAAATCGTCGAACGTCAAATCGCCGGCGATGTCGAAAACCGCCGGCGATGTCGAAAACCGCCGGAAATTCGCCGTCAAGCCGCCACGGGCGCCGTACCGTCGCGGCCTCGCCCGCGTAGCGGAAAGTGCAGTTGCTGAGCGCCAGCGCGCACGCGCTCTCCACGTCCGACCCCATCGCCGCAACGGACGCGAACTCGGTCACGCCACGCTCCAGATGCCAGTCGCCGGACATCGTCCCCGTGTTGTCGGCGGCGACGACGAGCGTGCCGCTGCCGTCCTTCTTCACCGCCGTGTCGCCGGCCGCGCGGATCGGCGTCGCCAGCGTCAGCACGCCCCCCGGCGCCACCGCGACGCCCGTACCGACCTGCAGCACGTCCGAACCCGTCACGGAAACCGCCGCGGCCGCCGTCACGTTCAGCGTCCCGACCGATCCGACGCCATCCATCGTAATCGCCGCCGCCTCTTCGACGACCGCCTCGTCGTTGTGCGTCGGCACGCCGGCGGGCGTCCAGTTCGCCGCCGTGTTCCAGGAGGTGCCGGCGGCGCCCGTCCAGGTGCGCGTGCCGGTCTCCGCCGCCGAAACCGTGACGCGGAGCGTTGTGCCGTCCTCGCTCAACGAGAACGCATAGTCCCGTTCCAAAACCGGGTTCGCCACGACCACCTGCGCGAACTGTTCCGCCGTCAGCGCCGTGCCGAGTACGAGGACCGGATACGCCACGCCAAGCTCGTAGTCGGCGGGAAGACGGATCGCCAGCGCTTTCGAAAAGGAGATTTCGTCCGCCGTGACGGCGGACGACGCGTCCGTCAGCGCCAGCACGGCGCCGGACGCCAGTTCCAGTTTCCGTCCGAATGCCGTGACGCCCGCGCCCAACACGAGCGTGCCCTTTTCGACGCGGGTGCGGGGATGGCCGGACGACCGCAGCACCGTCAACTCGCCGCTTCCCGTCTTCACGAACGTCGCGTCCGTCGCGTCCGCCGCGAAAGCCTGGTCGATGGTCAGGTTGGCGCCACGCGTGTCCAGAGTCAGACCGCCCGCCTTCAGCGTCGCCGCGCAGCCGCTCATGAACGGCGTTCCCGGCGACGTCGAAGACGGCGCGAGCGTGCCGCCGTCCGCGACGAACGCCATGCACGCCTCGCCCGACGCGGGATTTGCGCCATAGATGCCGCGAACCGCCAGCAGGGCGGCGTCCGCGAGCGACACGGACGTGTTGCCGGCGATTTCGCTCTTGTTCGTGACGCAGGTTGCGCCGCCGCCGAGAATCCGGGCATTGCCGGAGAGCAGCAGATCCGCACGGGCCGTGCCGCCCAGCGTCATTTCAATGGAAGAGGCGTTGCCCAGCCGCGTCACCGTGTCGTCCGTCGCCTCGAAGCGCCCGTAGGAATCTCCCGCGCCGACGCCAAGCGAGAGCCAATTCCCCTTCTGGAGCGAGACCTCCAGCTGCGCCCGGTCGCGCAGCAAGACGAAGCCTTGCCCGTCCAGGCCGCTGCCCGGACGGAATATGCCGGCGGCGCGGAAGACCGTGTCCCCGGACATCTCCAGCCGCCCCCACGCATTCGAAGAGTAGCTGAAGTAGACGTTGCCGCCCGTCTCGAACACGGCGCGGTCAAGCATCGTCACCACGCCCGTCGCCATCTGCGTATACCCCAGAAAGGTACTTCCATGGGAATAGAAGGCCGAATCGCCGGACATCGTCACATACCCCGAATTGCACAGGTTGCTCCGCGACGTGTTGCCCGAACCCAGATAGACGCCGTTCGTCACCTCCATCCGCGCCGTGCAGGACAATTCGAGGATTCCCGTGGAGCGCCCGTCCACCTGCGGATTGTTGGCCGCGGAGCGGCCGCCCAGACTGAGATGTCCGGAATCGATCACCACGGCGTCGTTCGTCACGTGGAGCCATGTCCGGCCCGAACCGGAATTTGCATCTTTGAGCGTGATGCCGTTGAACTGGTGGCGGCCGCCGAGAAACGTCGTGTGCGTCACGGCGTTGCCGCGCTGCTGGATCTCGGCCGTGGAAAAGATCGTGGATTCCGGGTGGATGTTGAAATTCATCGAACCGCTCGCCGAACCCAGATAAAGCGGCTTCGCAAGGGACAGCGTGCCGGACCAGAGGTCGAAATCCTGCATCGACTCTCCGGTCGACTTCCAGGTGAAGAGCGCGTCCGTGAACATCCAGACCCGGTCCGAGTTGTCAACGCTCTGCAAACCTTCAAAATTGAAGTAATGCGCGGTCAGCAGGTTCTTCGTAAACGGCGAGCACCACCAGTTGTTGACGCTTCTCACGCCTTTCTTCTCCCAGAAGGTACCGCGCGTGTCGATGGTCAGCGTATGGGTGCCATTGCCCGCGCCGAGGAATATCGTGCCGGAGTTCTCCACCAGACCATCTGCGGGCGCGCGGATCGTGACGTCGTTCGACTGGGAATTGACGAGGCCGTATTTGCCGTCGATGCCGTTCGCCGGCACCTCGCCGCCCGTCCAGCAGTCCGGATCGTTGTAGACACCGTTGGTCACGTCCGCGAGCCAAGTCACCACATGGTCGGAATCGACCGTATCCGCCGAAACCAACGCCGCAATGGCCATCCAAAGGCCCGTTAACATCAACCTCTTCATGTCGCGCCTCCCCACTTGCAATCAAAAGACGAGTATCATCGACACCGGCATTATCGCATTTAATGGAGAATCCCGCAAGTGCAAGTTGCACAATTCGCCGCCGCATCGCACTCTGTCGATTGAAGAAGTAAGTGGGCAGTGGCGGCGGAGAAGCCTGGCCGTTTAGT
>JBJEWF010000078.1:0-12011 GCA_051884915.1 Kiritimatiellia bacterium | reverse complement strand
TTGGCAAGGTGGCACTCTACCAACTGAGTTAAGCTCGCATGGTGTCGTGAAAACGCCGTGCAGTATAGCACTTCTCCCGGTGTCATGCAAGGGGGAAAATTGGATTTTTTCATTTCGCACTTCCCGGGCCATTTCGCGGATTTTGATATACTGGGCCGCATGACCGCCAACGACATCATCCGGGATGCGCGTGTTGCCCATGTACGCGAACTGAAAGCCGAAGTGGCCCGGCTCAATGCGGAACTGGTCCGCACCCGCGATGAACTCGCGAGTTTGCGCGGGCATCTCGACCAGGCGCTATTGGCCGTGCGGGACGCCGAAACCATTCCGGAAGGCGGGACGTTTTTGATTGTCGACGGCTGGAACGCCCTTCTCGGCAGCCATTCGATTCTCTCGTCCGGCGAAAAACATCTTCCGCTTGACGGGAAATCGGACGCCTTGCGCGCCCGCGTGCGCGCGTGGCTGGCCGCGTCCGTCCACCTGAACGACAGGGCATGGATCGTCCTGGACGGCCCGCGGCCCGGCGGAGAAACCGAAGAGCGATTGCGCGTCAGCTGGACGGGAGGTTCCGGCGCGCATCGGGCCGACCGCTTCATCTGCGACTATCTGCGCATGCGGCGGTTCGCGGGGCCGCGCGGAAACGTCGTGGTCGCAACGGATGACAGGGATTTCAAACGCGAGGCGGAAAGGCTGGGCGCCGTCGTCGTCGGGTCCGAGGCATTGGCCTTGCCGTGATTCAGAGGCTCTCCACAGACAGAAAGACTGACATGAGACCGAATTTCAAGAGGCGGGAAGAGACGCCGGTACGAAAACTCACGTATGCGGAACAGATTCTGACAGACGCCCTTCCCGATGCGGTGGCGAAGTTTCCCGCCGAAGGACGGGTTCTCGTAGCGGGCAACAGAAGCGGGCGGTTCGTGCTGGAGCTGCTGAAGCAGACGTCGCTTTTCGTCACCGCCCATGCGTTCGACATCCATCATGCCCACGCCATTGCGGCGCAATTGGCCGAGGGCGGCGAGCGAAAAGGCCGCATCGAGCAGATCGTCCGCTGCACGCCGCGGGTCGGCGGGCCATACTGCCGCGCCTTCTTCATGACGACACCGCGGTCGATGTCCGCCGAACTCGTGCTCGACCAGCTGCAGGACATCTACCTGAACCTTGACGAGGGCGGCGAATTCTGGGCGGCCTTCGAAGGCGACCCGGACGATGCGCTCAAAACGCTCCGTCTCGTGTGGCGGACCGTCCATGTCGCGCGGAAGGAGAAGCACGCGATTCTCTTCCGCGCGGTCAAGAGAGGCGATCCCGTCAAGATCCGTTCCTTCGCGTCGGATTGGGAGGCCAGCGTTCCGCATGGAAACAAAATCGCCTTCACCAGTCTGCCAGGCTGCTTCTGCCATCGGCGGCCTGACATGGGTGGACTTTCCCTGGCGGAAGTCGCCGACGACGAAATCGGGCGGCTGGCGGCTCTCCCGGCAAACGGAAACGGTGGGACCGCCCCCTATTCCATCCTCGACATGGGTTGCGGATGCGGTCTTGTGGGGCTTCTCGCCGCCGACGCCTTCAGGCGGTTCCATCCCCAAAGGGCATTCAAGCTCACGCTTATCGACTCGCACGCGCGCGCGATTGCGGCGGCGCAACTCAACGCCGCACGCATTGGCGTCGAGCCTGAATGCATTCTTGCGGACGACGGCCTTCCGCGCGGACGCGTCGGCGAATACGATCTCTTCGTCGGCAATCCGCCCTATTACAGCGAGTACAGGATCGCGGAAGTCTTCCTTGAAACGGCCTACCGGGCGCTCAAACCGGGTGGCGTATGCCTGAGCGTCGTGAAAACGGCCACGGGACTTCTCCCGGTTCAGGAAAAATACTTCCAGACGGCCGAAATAATTCATCGGCGGGGGTATTGCGTCTTGCGTTCAATTCGGCTATAATGTCGCTATGTTTTCCAAGCTAAAAGGCCTGTTTTCCACAGACATCGGCATCGATCTCGGCACCGCGAACTCGCTGGTGTACGTGAAGGATCGCGGCATTGTGTTGCGCGAGCCGTCTGTCGTGGCGATTGAAGAAGGCTCCAAGCGCGTGCTCGCGGTTGGTCTTGAGGCCAAGCGCATGCTGGGCCGCACCCCTGGAAACATCATGGCCATCCGTCCGATGAAGTCCGGCGTCATTGCGGACTTCGACATTACGGAGGCGATGCTGAGCTACTTTATCAACAAGGTCTGCCCCAAGCGCTTCTGGAGCAAGTACGCCAAACCGCGCGTGGTCATCGCCGTTCCGGGCGACATCACCGAGGTCGAAAAGCGTGCGGTCGAGGATGCGGCGCGGGCGGCCGGCGTTGGTTCGGTGTTCCTGGTCGAAGAGCCGATGGCGGCGGCGATCGGGGTGGGTCTGCCGGTTTCCGAACCGGCGGGCAGCATGATTGTGGATATCGGCGGCGGCACTTGCGAAGTGGCGATCATTTCGCTGGCCGGGATCGTGCACGCGCGAAGCGTTCGTTCGGCGGGAGACGCCATGGACGCCTGCATCGTGAGCCACATGAGACGCGTTTACAATCTGTTGATTGGCGAACGTACCGCGGAACAGATTAAAATGGAAGTCGGGTCCGCCTTCCCCATCGGCGACGAGCTGAGCATGGAAGTGCGCGGACGCGACATCGTGTCGGGATTGCCAAAGACGATTCGCATCGGTTCAGAGGAGATTCGCGACGCTCTTACGGAACCCGTTTCAAATATCGTGGCGGCCGTGCGGGAAACGCTGGGCGGTTGCGCGCCGGAACTGGCGGCCGACCTGGTCGACCGCGGCATTGTCCTTTCGGGCGGCAGTTCCCTGCTGCGCGGTTTGGACCGGCTGATCGCCCATGAAACGGAATTGCCCGTGACATTGGCTGACGATCCGCTGTCGGCGGTGGCCGAGGGGACGGGGCAGGTGATGAGCGAACTGGATTTCCTTGCGCGTAACAGGAGAACCTGATCGGGGCGGCTGAGTCAATCCTTCGCGGCGAATGCCGGAGAAGGAAACGTTGAAGGGAAAGACTGGAAGATTCTACATTCTTGCGATCATCTGCGTGATTGCATTGTGGTTTTTCTGCGGTCGGCATGCCGTATCCGAGGCCATTTATCCTGTTGAGAACGGCGCGAGCTGGTTCCAGCGCCATGTTGGCACGCCCGTGAAGGGGTTCTTTTCGCGTGGAGTTCTGGCGAAGGAAAACGAAAATCTCAGACGGGAAATCAATGCGTTGAAGATGGTGCGGGACGATGCCATGCGCATTGCCGAAGAAAACACGCGCCTGTCCCGTCTGCTCGAACTGGAGACGCGCGCGCAGTTCCCGACCAGCCAGTGGCGGTGCGCGGCCGTACTCAGCCATGGCGGGGCGACGGGCGACCGGACTCGGCTTCGGATCAAGGGCGGCTATCTGAACGGCATCGCGACCAATGCGGTTGTCGCGGTTCCCGAAGGGCTGGTCGGCCGGGTCGTGGACGTGACGCCCCGCACGGCGATCGTCCAGCTGTTGACCTCTCCGACCTTGCGCATCGCCTGCGAAATCGAAACGAACGATCCTGACGTGGGCCGGCTCCAGGGCATCCTCAATGGCGGGGGCGTCCACATCGTCACGTCCGAAACCGCCGTTCCCGTACTTTATCTTGTCAACCCCTATCGTCTGCGTCACATCAAGCGGGGATTTGAAATTCCCCCGCGTGCCAAAGTCATCACAAGCGGACTCGGCGGACTCTATCCGCGCGGGCTCCGGATCGGTTCCTTGATCGATGAAACGCGCGAGGATGAAACGCAACTGGAGCGGGAAGGCGACGTGGAACCGGCCGTCGACTTCACCACGCTGAAGGAAGTGTTTGTCCGTCGTGAGAACTAGCGTCCTCCAGAGTGCGTTCATCTTCGCCGCCGTTCTGGTCGCGGCGGCGTTTCAGGACATGGCGCCGTCCTTTGGCGGCGCCAAGCCTCCGTTGCTGCTGCTGGCCGTCCTCTACTGGTCTTTCACCGAGCCACGACGCAACAAGCGCCGGTCGGCCCCGCCCGAACTGCCCTATTGGATTCCCGCCGCGGTTCTTGCGGGACTTTTCGAAGACGCGCTGAGCGGCTTTCCTCTGGGGTGCGCCGTTGGCTTCATGGTCCTGGCGGGGTTTGCGGCGCGGTTCATGCGCATGACCGTTCTCGAAATGCCGCCCGCGCGGCTGGGTTTCGCCGCCGCCATTCTCGCGGCGCCCCTTCACGAGCTCTGGTTGGCCGTCTGGGGCGTTGTCGGCGACGTGCCCTCGCCGCTGGTCCGCTTCTTCGCCAGCATTCTGCCGGCCGCGCCGGCCGGAGCGCTGCTCTTTGCCGTTCTCGCCTTTCTCGAACTTCACACGGGATTCAAGGGCGCCGGCCCGGAGGGAGGCCTGTCATGAAGACCTCGCCGTGGTTTGTCCTGGCCCTGGCGGCGCTTTACGTCTTCGGTTTCTTCATCCTCAGCGTCAAGCTGTTCCGCCTGCAGGTCAGCGACGTCGCCCTCTCCATCGAAGACGGTACGCGCCAGGCCACGCGGCGCGTTCGCGTGCCAGGCATGCGCGGACGCATCGTCGACCGCCAGGGGCGCGTCCTGGCCGATTGCCGGCCCAGCCACTGCATCCGCTGCGACCTTGAGGAATTTCAGCGCAGAGGCAACGCCTCGAACACCGTCCAGGCCGTCGACGAAGCCGTTGAACGCGTGTCGCGGGTCCTGAAACTGCCGCGGACGCTGCGGCGGGAGACCATCGCCCGCCACGTCCGAACGGCCAGCGCCATGCCAATTACCGTTTTCCAGGACCTCGACGACGCGAGTTTCGCGAAGTTCCACGAGCGGGCGGATGAATTCCCCGGGTTCGAGGCCTTCACGAATGCGGAGCGAACGTATCCATACGGTTCGCTCGCCGCGCACGTCCTCGGCTACACGGGAAGAGGCAGTCCCGAATCCGATCCCGACGACCCGGTCCATTTCTGCGAGCCGGAGATGAAGGGTCGCGAAGGCATCGAGCGTTTCTACAATTCCTATCTCACGGGACGCTGCGGCGAGATGCGGCTGCTCGTCGACGCGCGGGGGTTCCGCCCCAGGAAGAGCCAGGGCGACGCCCTCGACGGACGCATCCAGTGGATCGAGCATCCGTCGCCGGGCCTCGACCTGCAGTTGACGCTCGACATCGCATTGCAGGCCGTCGTCGAACGGGAACTCCACAGCGTCACGGGCGCCTGCGTGGTACTCGATCCGCGCGACGGCGCGGTGCTGGCGATGGCGAGCGCGCCGACCTTCAATCCCAATCGCTGCGTCCCGCGGCTTTCGCCCGACATCTATGCCGGCCTGACGAATGCGCCGGCCAAATGCGGGCAGAACCGCGCCATGAGCGAATCGTACGCGCCCGGCTCGACGTTCAAGCCGATCACCGCGCTCGCCTCGCTGGCGACGGGGTGGGCGTCCGACGACGAATACGACTGCCAGGGCGTCTACCGCCTCGGCAATCTGCGGCTGCACTGCTGGGACCGCTACGGACATGGTCCGATCGCCGTTCGTGAAGCGCTGGAGCAAAGCTGCAACACGTTCTTCTGCAATCTCGGTTCGGCCGTTGGCACGAATGCCATCATCGAAGCGGCGCGGTCGTTCGGGCTGGGCAGCTGCACGGGAATCGACCTCGGCGGCGAGACCCCGGGCGTCGTGCCTGACGACGTCTGGAAACGGCGGCAGTACAATGAACCCTGGTATCCGGGCGACACGTGCCAGATGTCGATCGGACAGGGCATGCTTCTGGTCACGCCGCTGCAGATGGCGGTCGTCGCCGCCGCGTTGGCCAATGGCGGCAGAATCTATACCCCCTATCTGCATCTGACGGAAGGCATGCAGACGCCCCAGCCCGTTCGCGTCCTCGCATTCGACGCCGAAGACTTCGAGCTCGTCCGCCGCGGCATGCGCGACGTCGCGGAAACGGGGACGGGGAAACGCATTCTCGAACGGCGCGAACGCATCGCCCCTGACAGTTCCCGGTGGCGGCGGTTCCTCTTGAACGTCCCTTGCGCCGGCAAAACCGGCACGGCGGAGATCGGCCGCGGCGAGACGAAGCGGAAGAACACCTGGGTGATCGCCTTCGCCCCCTACGACGCGCCGACGATCGCCGTTGCCATGATCGTCGAACGCGGCGAATCGGGCGGGTTCACCGTGGCGCCGCGCGTTCACGCGATCCTGGCAAGCGTTTTCGGCGAACGCGAGATTTCCTCCGTCCGAATGGGCGATCCCAATCTGGAAAGGAGAGACTGACATGCCGAACGTCCTCCTCGACAAATTCAGACGCATGAACTGGCCGATGCTCCTCAGCATGCTCGGCCTCATCGTCATGGGGTCGCTCTTCATCTGGTCGTCCGGAAGCGCCCGTTCGTCCGAAACGCTCAGAAACCTGTGGAAAGTCCACATCGGAACGGCCTTGGCCGGACTTGTCCTCTACGCGGTTTTCGCGCTGACGGACTACCGCAAGATTCTCGATTGGGCCGCCCTGCCGTCCTTCGTCGTGTCCTGCGTGCTGCTGGTGCTCGTCCTTTTCATCGGCTCGGAACGGTATGGCGGAAGGCGCTGGCTCTGGTTCTTCCAGCCGAGCGAGGTCGCCAAACTCGCCGTCATCCTGTTCTCGGTCCACGTCTTCGGCCGCCCGGGACGGGAAAGCTTCAAATGGTTTCTGATCGGCCTGGCCATCCTGACGGGGCCTGCGCTGCTGATTCTGGCCGAACCCGACCTGGGTACGGCATTGGCCCTGGTGCCGGCCGTGTTCACGCTGCTGCTGGCGGCACGCGTCTGGACGAGGGGCGTCGTGACCCTGCTGCTGACGGGACTCCTCGCGGCGGGCCTGACGCTTGGAACCGTCTATGTGGCGGAGAACGAACCCCTTCCCGAAAAACGCGAGCGAATCTACCGGTATATGCCGTTCAAGGCCCACCAGATCAAGCGCCTTCGCGTATTCCTGTTCCCGGACCGAGACGTCCAGGGCGACGGATACAACCTCAACCAGGCGAAGATCGCCATCGGTTCGGGTTCGATGTGGGGCCAGGGACTCAAGCGCGGCAGAATGATGCGCCTGGGCTATCTGCCGCCGAAGGTCGCGATGAACGATTTCATTTTCGCCGTCGTCGCCGAGGAGGCGGGATTCATGGGCTGCGTTGGCATGCTGCTGCTCTTTCTCGGCATCCTGCTGCCCGGACTCCGCATCGCCTTCTCGGCAACCGACGACCGGGGCAGGCTGCTTGCAATCGGCATCCTCACGCTGATTTTCTGCCATGTCTACATCAACGTGGCGATGAACGTCGGCCTCATGCCCATCACCGGGCTTCCGCTTCCCTTCATCAGCGCAGGCAGGACTTTTCTCGTCGTCGTTCTGGCCGCGCTGGGAATCGTCCAGAGCGTCGGCATTCACCGGGATGACGGGAGATAGACGCACAACCCGCGGGTTTTAAGAACGGAACAAACACTTGACAGAACACTCTAAACCGAAAGGAACGTAATAGCATGTCGATTCTTCAAACTGTAGTGGACAAGATTGCCGGCTGGCTCGGACAAAAGAAAATCAAGAAGGAGATCATTCTCAACGTCGAGAATCTCGAAACGCGCGTCGCCGTCATGGAAAACGGGCGGCTTGAGGAATACATGGTCGACATTCCCGAGGTGGAACGGCTTGTGGGGTGCATCTTCAAGGGACGGATCGAGAATCTCGAAGACGATCTGCAGGCGGCGTTCGTCAACATCGGTCTCAAGAAGAACGCGTTTCTCCACTATTGGGACATGGTTCCGGACTGCGATGCGATCCTCGACGAAGAGGACGACGACAACGGCAAAAGCGGCAAGAAAAAGAACCGCAAGAACAACGGCAAGCGCCTCACCAACGAAGAAATCCACAAGCGCTTCCCCGAAGGTTCGGAGATCATCGTGCAGGTCACCAAGGATCCGATCTCCACGAAAGGCCCGCGCGTGACGGCCTGCCTGTCCATCCCCGGCCGCTATCTCGTGATGATGCCGGGCGAAAAGGTGCGCGGCGTCTCCCGCAAAATCGGCGATGCGGAAGAGCGCAAACGCCTGAAGAAGATTCTGGACCGGCTGATGCTGCCGGACGACGTCGGCGTCATTGCCCGCACGGCGGGCATCGGCGCCTCGCCGAAGGCCTTCGCCCGCGACCTGCGCAACTTGCTGGAATCGTGGAGCGAACTGCAGGCCAACGTCAAGAATCTGCGCGCTCCCTGTTGCGTCTACCAGGAGCCCGGCCTCGTGGAGCGCGTCGTGCGCGACTGGCTGACGGAGGACATCGAGTACGTCCTGATCGACGACGAGAAGAGCTTCGAGGAGATGCGCGTCCTGACTTCGAAGATCTCCCGCCGCGCCCAGAAGAAGCTGCGCCGCTACGACGGCCCCGCCAATATCTTCGACCACACCGGCGTTTCGCGCCAACTGGACGAGGCATTCCGCCGCCAGGTTCCGCTCAAGTCGGGAGGCTATCTCGTCATCGACGAGACGGAAGCGCTGATCGCCGTCGACGTGAACACGGGACACCACAAGGGCAACGGTTCGCAGGAAGAGGCCATTCTCGCCGTCAATCTGGAAGCCGTGGACGAAGTCGCCCGCCAGTTGCGTCTGCGCAATATCGGCGGCCTTGTCGTGCTCGACCTGATCGACATGAAGAGCCGCAAGCACCAGAAGCAGGTCTACAAGGCCCTCAAGGAAGCGCTGAAACGCGACCGGGCGCGGACGAACGTGCTTGAGATTTCGCAGCTCGGCCTGCTGGAAATGTCCCGCCAGCGCGAAGAGAAGTCGATTCTCTCCAAGCTCTCCTCCACATGCCCCTGCTGCAGCGGCCACGGACTCATCAAGTCGCCCCTCGCGATCTCCATCGAACTCCAGCGCCAGCTCGTCACGCTGCTCCGGAAGTCCGAACTCGAGAAAAAGCCCTTCATGCCCAAGATTCTCGTGGCGGCGCCCGTGCTCGAACGTCTGCGGTCGACGGACGATTCGAAGATGCTCGCCGCGATTCAGAAACAGTATTCGACGCAACTGCGTTTCGTCGCCGAACCGCATCGCCATCCCGAATCGTTTTCGATCCTTGATGCGGAGTCGGGACAAGTGCTATACTCAAGAGGCCGCGACCTTCCGGGCATCTAAATTTCCGGAGAGGAATTCCAGACATGAGAACAACCACATCCGCGCTCTTTCTCCTGGCCTGCTCGTGCGCTTTGCACGCGCAGCTGCTGCAGGATCTCGAACAGTTCGACAAGGACAGCCAACGTCCCGTTGCGCCGGGGTCCAACGGCCTCAAGGTGACGGGCACCTACGTTTCCGCCAGCAAGCTGACGGGCGAACTTCTCGCGACCGGCAACGTCCAGGCCACCTCCAGCCCCTATCGCTTTTTCTCGGACCGCATTGAGCGAACGCCCGGCCCCGCCGGCATCCATACGCTCGGCGGCAAGACCACGATGTCGTCCTGCACCAACGAGCTGGACCATCTGCACTGGTATCTTTCAGCCCGATCGCCGTTCTCCTGCATCGCCGACGGCTCGTTCACCTACGAAGAAGGCCGTTCCGTCCAGATCAGAAACGCCTGGCTCTATTGGCACAATCTTCCGGTCGCCTGGCTCCCCTACTGGTACTATCCGCTCAACACGGATTACGGTTGGCGCTTCATGCCCGGCTATACCTCGCGCTGGGGAGGCTACTTCCTTTCCGGATACGTCTACGACATCGTCAACGAAGGGCAGGAAGGCAAAGCCTCGCTCGGAGGCTCGACCTATGCCGACTACCGCACGAAGAACGGATTCGGCCTCGGGCAGACGATTCGCTGGGGCCTGAAAGACTTCGGCAAGGGCAAGGTCAGCCTCTACAACGCATGGGACAACGACTACGACCGCTACGAGAACCACTGGGATTCAGGCCGGCATCACTACCGGAACTGGGGCAGCGAGGTCGACCGCCGGCGCTATCGCGTGTCGCTCGACCATGCGGCCGACTTCACCGAACGCGATTCGTTCCGTACCCATGTCACCTATCTGTCCGACTCGCATTTCCTGAACGACTTCGACCTGCGCAATCTGCGCAACGAATCGATACCGGCCAACGAGATGTGGTACGAACACCGCGAACTGAGCTGGGCGGGCGGCGCGTCGGTTTCGGGACCCGTCAACGACTTCTATGGCGGCACGGCCCGCCTGCCCGAAGCCTGGGTCAATGTCATGCCGCAGCCCATCTGGGACCTGCCCGTCAACTATGAATCCCAGACGCGGGCCGGCTATCTGAACCGCGACTACGCCAAGTACGGCAACGCCGAATCCGACATGTTCCGCTACAAGCCGTATATCGGCTACAATGGACGCGGCGCCGATTACCAGGCGTTCCGCGCCGACACCTACCACCGGATTTCCATTCCGTTCAAATTCTGGGACGTGCTCTCGTTCGTTCCGCGCGCCTCCTACCGCGGCACGTTCTGGAGCGATTCGGGCGATGAAGAGGCCGGCTACACCAAGGCGTCGGGCGACGCGATGTACCGCAATATCGCCGAGTTCGGCTTTACGCTCGCCGCCCGCGGCTCGGGCATCATCGACGACAATTGGCGTCACGTGGTTGAGCCCTATCTCGACTACTCGTACCAGATTGTCGATCTTTCATCGGGAAGCGGCAAGCGCTACTACATGTTCGACAACTACGACCGGTCCGTCGACTGGCTCGACCAGTTCGGCTTTGAAGGCCGCGGCCTCCCCTACAACTGGCATGGCATCCGGCCGGGACTGCGCAACATCTTCCAGCGTACGGACGAAAACGGCTTTCTCCGTTCCGTCCTTGACGCCGACATCTATGCCGCCATTCCGTTCGAACAGGTCGACTACCTCAAAGAAGGCTATCTGGCCGGCTATCCGGATGACGACGAGGACGGAAACTACTCGACGAGCCACCGCAACCAGGTCGTGCCCGGCACGCGGATCCGCTTCCACCCGTCGCGGCAGATCACCTTCACGACCCGCGCCGAATACGACTGCCAGAACGAAAAGGTCGCCTATGCGGACATCCACATGGTCCATCGCCTTGCCGACAACTTCTCCTATACGGTCGGCTACATCGGCCGCGACCACCGCCTCTGGGACTACCTTCCGTCAGAATACGACCGCTACAACTACGAATACTCGAACATCCTCTCGTTTGGATTCCGCCATCAGATCTGCGACTGGCTCGCCTGGTCGCCCTATCTGCGCTACGACTGCCGCTACAACGAGGTGGACGAAGTGGGCGCCTGGTTCGACTATCTGACGGACTGCCTGGGCTATCGTTTCCAGTTCGAACACGAAACCTCCTATCGCCGGATCGACGGGTCCAAGCACGATTGCGACAACCGCATCGTGTTCTTCATCTATCTGCGCGCGCTCGGCACGAGCAGCATGCTCGACCTTGCCAAGTTCTAGGATCGTGGAAACCGTCCCCTTCCAGTTGCCCCGCGTGCTCGCGTGGGAAGTCACGCGGCGGTGTCCGCTCAAATGCCGGCATTGCCGTGCGGGGGCGGCCGACGTCCTCTATGAAAACGAACTCTCGACCGGCGAGTGCCGGCGCATCGTCGATTCGCTGGCAGGCGGCACGTCGCTGATCATCTGGACGGGCGGAGAACCCATGCTTCGGTCCGACATCGTCGAACTCGTCCGCTACGCCACCGGGAAAAGACTGCGCAGCGTCATGGCGCCCTGCGGTCTGCTTGTCACGCGAGAACGCCTCCAGGAACTGAAGGACGCCGGCGTCACGGCCTGTTCCTTCTCGCTGGACGGACCCGACGCGGCGACGCATGACGCATTTCGCGGCGTTGTCGGCGCGTTCGACAAGGTCGTCCGCGCCATGGCCGTGGCCCGTGACATCGGCATGCCGTTTCAGGTCAACACGACGGTCTCAACCCTCAATCTCGACCGGCTGGACGCCATCTACGACAAGGCGATGCAGTTTGGGGCAACGCGGCTCGACGTTTTCTCGCTTGTTCCCGTTGGCCGCGGGA
>JBJEWF010000077.1:0-48431 GCA_051884915.1 Kiritimatiellia bacterium | reverse complement strand
AAGCACTGGGACAAGAACGACGAACTGCTGCCGAGCGGCATTCTCGGCCCGGTGGCTCTCCGCTTCGCCGTGCCCGCGAAGTGACCGGAGCCGGTGTCGCGTTTCCGCCGCCGGCGGTCCTGTCCGGGCCGCTGGCGGAATCCGGCCGCCGTCCCTGCCCGGCGCGGCGCCGCGTGTTCGCGCGGCGCGGCCGGGGCCCGGGAGCGGGCGGCCCTGCGCGGCCGCGTCAACGCGAAGCGACCCGGTCGGGAATTCCCCGTCCGATCGCGCTGGATCGGCGCACGGCCCGTCCCGGGCCATTTGACGCCAGATTCCTTTGTTGACCCCGCGCGGTTTTTTTGGCATAATGTGCAAAATTTATGTTCAGGATTTTCGGCAAGAAAAAGGAAGCGAAGCGGACGCCCGTCACGTGTGCGCGTGCGGACCACTGCATTTCCCGGAAGAACATCGATCCCGAAGCCCTCAAAGTTCTCTACCGGCTTTCCCATCTGGGCTATACGGCCTATCTGGTCGGGGGCGGCGTGAGAGATCTGCTGCTGGGGCGCCGGCCGAAGGATTTCGACGTCGGGACGAGCGCCCGGCCCGAGCAGGTCAAGCGGGCGTTCCGCAACTGCTACATCGTCGGCCGCCGCTTCAAACTGGCGCACGTCACGTTCGGCAGCCGCGCGCACGGCTTCAAGGTCATCGAGACGGCGACGTTCCGCCAGAATTCGCAGACGGTGGGCGAGATCATCGAGCACGCCGCCGAGATGATGGAGTCGGCCGGCAGCGTCAAGCCTTTCGAGGACAATACCTACGGAACGCCGGAGACGGACGCCTACCGCCGGGATTTCACGGTCAACGGCCTTTTCTACGACATCAAGACATTCGCCGTCATCGACTGGGTCGGCGGTCTGCGGGACCTCAAGAAGAAGGTCATCCGGTCGATTGGCGATCCGATGATCCGTTTCCGCGAGGATCCCGTCCGGATGATGCGCGCCATCAAGTTTTCGAGCCGGCTTGGCTTCACGATCGAGCGGGGAACGCTGAAGGCGATCAGGCAGCTCCACGCGGGGATCGTCACGGCGTCGCGTCCGCGCCTCTGCGAGGAGATCTTCCGCCTGTTCCCGTACGGCGCGTCGTGTCCCGCCTTTCGCATGATGTGGGAGTATGGTCTGCTGGGCGACCTGCTGCCCGAACTCGCGGCGTTCATCGACGCCGACGGCGGCCGGAAATCGGCCACGTGGACCTATCTGGAAGTCCTGGACCGCTACGAAAAGGCGATGGCCGAACGGGGCGTCGAAGTGTCCAACGGGCTGCGCGCCGCCTGTCTCTACGCGGCGATGGCGCGCGCGCACGACGGGCACGCGCACGAGGTCGTCGGGACGCTGTCGAAGGCGTTCAACGTGCCGAAGACGACCTATTTTACCGCGGTGACGCTTTTGGAATCCGTGAAGACCCTTTCCGTTTCGCCGACGGAGCAGAAGAAGAAAAGGAAATTTGTCCACAACCACGATTTCCCCGACGCGCTGGACTTCAACCGGATTGTCGCGCGGGCGGAAGGTCGTGACGAGAGGATCCTGGACGAATGGGATGAATTGTCCCGTCAAATGCGCAAGAAACAAGGTGAAAAAGAATGAGCGATGAAGTGAAGACCCCGGAAGAACTCCCTGCCTTCGTGAAGGCGGCCCCAGAACTGCTGCCCGTTTGGGACTGGTGGGTTAAGGAAGGACGTTCCACGCTGATGATGCTGGCCGTGGCCGCGGTCGTCGTGGGCGGCTTCTACGGTGGCCGCAATTGGCTGCGCAACCGCGATGCGGCGGCCAACCAGGCTCTGGTGAACGCCTTTGCGACGGAGGAGCTCGAAACGGCCGTCGCCAGCTTCGGCTCGACCAAGGTCGGCCCGGCGCTGAAGCTGCGCCTGGCCAAGTCCTACTACGACGTGGAACGCTATCAGGACGCGCTCGACACGTACGAGGCGCTTATCGCGAAGACGGGTCCCGAATTCGCGGACATCGCGGTCGTCGGCCGCGCATACGCCTTGGAGGGCCTGTCCAAGTTCGCGGACGCGCAGAAGGCGTTCGCCGATTTCGCCGCGGCCAACACCAACTCCTATCTGCTGCTCACCGCGCAGCTCGGCGCGGCCCGCTGCAAGGCGCTCGCGGGCGACAGGGACGGCGCGGCAAAGGATTTCGACGCGCTCAAGGCGACGGCGAAGGACGAACTCACCAAGACGCGCATCGACCGGATGGCCGATGCCGTGAAGCGTCACGATCCGTCGCGCGCGGCGCGTTCGCTCTTCGACGCCGCCAATGCGGCGGCAGCGTCCGTTGACGCCGAGGCGAAGGCCGCCGCCCCCGCGGCACCCGCCGCCCCTGCGGCTCCGAAGGCCGCCGCGCCCGCGGCACCCGCCGCTCCGAAGGCTGCCGCGCCCGCGGCACCTGCGGCCCCGAAGGCTGCGGCTCCTGCCGCGCCAAAGGCCGCCGCGCCCGCCGCGCCGAAGGCCGCCGCTCCTGCGGCACCGAAAGCCGTCGCGCCCGCCGCTCCGAAACCTGCCGCGCCAAAGGCGCCTGCGGCCAAGTAACCGCATCTTTCGTTCAACTCAAACCTCAACAAGAAAAGGACACATCCATGAATATGAATCGTCGTGAGTTTCTTGGTCTTGCTTCGGCGGCCTTCCTTTCCGGCACGTGTTCGGCGCAGTCGTGCTGTTCGAAGTGCGGGCTTGGGCAGCCGGCCGTCCAGCTTTATTCCATCCGCTCCTACATCGGCGGCAAGCGGGACAAGAAGACGGGCCAGGAGCTCGTGAAGGGCGTGGGGCTTGCGCAGGCGCTCAAGGACGTGGCGAAGATCGGCTACAAGGCCGTCGAGTTCGCCGGCTACTACGGCAATGACGCGAAGACGCTCAAGCTGATGCTGGATGACGCGGGCCTGGTGGCGTGCGGCACGCACGTCGGCCGCGACGCGTTCTCGCCCGACAACGTGAAGCGGACCTGCGAGTTCAATCTCGGCTACGGCAACAACCTCATCATCTGCCCCGGCGGCGGCAACTTCCCGAAGAAGGGCGAAAAGCTCGACGACTTCCTCAAGATGCTTGTCGACTACTACAACACGGCCGCCGAAGCGGCCGCCAAGTTCGGGTGCAAGATCGGCCTGCACAACCACACGGGCGAGTTCAACATGAAGATGGCGGACGGGACCACCTACTGGGACTACTTCTTCTCGAATACGAGCGCCAACGTGTGCATGGAGCAGGATGTCGGCTGGACGACCTGCGCGGGCGTCGATCCGAAGGAGCAGTACAAGAAGTATCCGCATCGTTCGCCCACGCTCCACGCCAAGGAGAACGGCATGGGCAAGGGCGTCACGTCGTTCGACGCGATCCTCGGCCAGCCGGGCAAGCCCGGGGCGACGCCGGTGGATTGGGACGGGCTCTTCCCCGTGACGGACGCCGACGGCGTGAAGTGGTATGTGGTCGAGTGCGAGCGTCACGAGGATACGCTGATGGCCATTACCGAATCCTTCAAGTTCCTGCGCAGCAAGGGCCGCGCCTGATCTGGATGCTGGCGCGACTGTCAGTCAGGAACCTGGCCATCGTCGAGACGGCGGAAGCCGTCTTCGGCGGTGGCCTGACCGTCATCACGGGCGAGACGGGGGCCGGCAAAAGCGTCCTCATGGGCGCTCTCGGACTCGTCCTGGGCGCGCGCGCGGACGCCTCCGCCGTTCGCGACGGCGCCAAGGAGGCCCGGATCGAGGCCGAGTTCCGCCTGAGCGGATTCGACGCCCCGACGAACCGTCCCGCCTGGATCGCGGCGCTCGAATCCCTGCTGGACGCCGCCGGACTTCCGGCCTGCGAAGACGGCGTGCTGCTGGTGCGCCGCACGATTTCCGCCTCGGGCGGGGGCCGCGTGACGGTGAACGACGCCGCGTCCACGGTGCAGACGCTGCGGGCCCTCGGCAAGCTGCTCGTCGACGTCCACGGGCCAAACGACCACCAGTCGCTGCTGGACGAGACTTTCCAGCGCCGGCTTCTGGATGCCTACGGGCGGGTGGACGGCGCCGCCTACGCGGCCGCCTGGGCGGTCTACGAGCGCCTGAAGGCCGAGCAGGCGGCCCTGCAGGGCGATTCGGACGGCGTGGCGGAGGAAATCGAGCGGCTGCGCTACTCCGTGGAGGAGCTGGACGCGGCCGAACTGGTTCCCGAAGACGAGACCGACCTTCCCGCGCGGCACGCGCTGGCGGCCCATGCCGCGGAGATTCTCGACTGCGCGGGCGCCGTCACCGCCGCGCTGTCCGAGGCCGACGATTCGGCCGCCGCCGCGCTGGTCGCCGCCAATGCCCGCGTGCGCGAAATGGCCAAATACCACGATGCCGCAGGGGCCTGGACGGAGGAGATCGAGAGCCTGACGATTCAGCTCCAGGAGCTTTCGCGGGCGATTGCCGATTCGGTGGCGCGGGTCGACGCGGATCCCGGCCTGTTGCGCCAGCTGGACGAGCGGCTGTCGCTCGTCCAGCGCCTGAAGCGCAAATACAACCGTCCCACCGTCGCGTCGCTTCTGGCCCTGTGCGCCGAGCGCCGGGCGCGTCTCGCCGACCTTGAAGACCGCGACGCCCGTCTGCGGAGCCTCGACGGCGAGATCGCCGCCGCGTTCGCGGCCGTCGAACAGGCCGGGCGTCTGCTCTCCGCCGGGCGGAAGAAGGGGGCGGACAGGCTGGCGAAGTCGATCACGAAGGAACTGCACGGCCTCGGGTTCCTGAAGGCGGGCTTCGGCGTGGTCCTCGCCGGGCGCGAACCCGACGCGTCGGGCTGCGACGCCGTCCAGTTCGCGTTCGCCCCCAATCCCGGCGAGCCGGCGCGCCCGCTGCGGGAGATCGCCTCGACGGGCGAAATCGCGCGCGTGATGCTCGCGGTCAAGGCCGTTCTGGCGGAGCACGACGCGATTCCCGTTCTCGTCTTCGACGAGATCGACTCGAACATCGGCGGCGAAGTCGGACGGGCGGTCGGCGAACGGCTGCGGGCCGTCTCCCGCCTCCATCAGGTCATCGCCATCACGCATCTGCCGCAAAGCGCGGTGTACGGCGAACGCCATCTCGTCGTGTCCAAGTCCGTTTCGGGCGGCCGGACCCGTTCGACGGTGAAGGCGGTGGACGGCGAGGCGCGCGTTTCGGAGGTCGCCCGGATGCTGGGCGGCTCGTCGCTGACTTCCGTGGTGGACCGGCACGCCCGCGAATTGCTGGAACTCGCATCCCGGTGAAAGGAGCACGCATGCCGAATGTCAATACGATGAAGGACCACCGTTCGCTGTTCCGCCAATTGCTGGCGGGCATGTACGACGCGGTTCTGATCACGGATCCGAGCGGACATCTCCTCTCGCTCAATCCGCGGGCGAAAGAATTTCTCCAGTTCGACACGGAAGAGGTGATGGACAGCCCGATCGGGCGGTTCATTCCCGGCGTGACGCCCGAAATCGTCCAGCGCATCCGCACGGGGCTGGCCCAGGCCCGGCACATGATGCTCGACGCGAACTGCCTGCGCCGGGACGGCACGGCGTTCGCGGCCGAAGTGACGGTGTCGCTGATCGACCTGATGGACCCCGGCGATCTCGTCTTCACGATCCGCAACACGGAACGCCGCCGCCGGCAGCTGGAAGTCTTCCGGTCCAAGCAGAACGCGTTCGACCTGTCCCAGGCCGCGCTGTTCGCCTGCCACCCGGATGGCCGCTTCACGCTGGTCAACCGCGCGTTTCTCGAAATGTTCGGTTTCGCGGACGAGGACGAGGCCCTGAAGCAGACGTTCGCGCAGCTCCTCGACGACGAGCCGCTGGCGGCGCTTTTCGAGCAGGCCCTGGCCGGCGAGCGGACGGCGCTGCGCATCACCGCCGAAAATGACGATTCGGCGAGCCAGGATGTCGAAATCCAGCTGGGACCCAATGTGCAAGGCAAGAAAACGACGGGCATCGTCGGTTCGATCATTCGTGTTTGACCATGAGACTTCCTTCCTCCTCTTCTCGCGGACGGCGTTCGTCCGCGCGCGCATCCCGAACCTCCTCCCGGAAGTCCGCGCCGGCTTTCCGGAAGCCGAACGCGGCGCCAAAACCGGCTCCTTTCACGCCGCGGGCCGCCGGGCCGCGGGCGCCGCAGTTCGCCGCCAACGTCGAGTCGCGTCTCGTCGCGAAAGCCGACGCGGGCAAGACGCTGCAGGACTTTCTGGCGGGCTGGATCGGCGTCTCGCGCCGCGCGGCCAAGGCCGTGATCGACGGCCGGAGCGTCTGGGTCAATCGCCGCTGCGTCTGGATCGCCAACCATGTGCTGAAAACGGGGGACGCCGTCGAAGTCCCCAAGGCGATTGTCGGCGCGGCGCGTCGGCAGGCGGGCAGCGTCCGCACGGAAGTCGCGCCGGAGACGCGCCAGCACGTCCGCGTGCTGGTGGAGACGAAAGACTTCATCGTGGCCGACAAGCCCTGCGGTCTGCTCTCCTGCGACGACGCGCATAGTGCCGAATCCATCCTGCGGGAGCAGCAGCACGAGCCGAACCTCCAGGCGGTCCACCGGCTGGACCGCGACACGACGGGCTGTCTCCTGTTCGCGAAATCCTACGCGGCCTATCTGGCGGCCGTGGAGGTCTTCAAGGTCCGCAAAGTGACGAAGATCTACCACGCCATCGTCGCGGGGCCGTTCCCCCATGAGTTCGAGCAGATCGCGGATCCGCTCGACGGGCAGCCGGCGCTCTCCCGGGTCCACCGCGAGGCGGTTTCGCCCGACGCCTCGTTTCTGCGCGTCCGCATCGAAACGGGGCGCACGAACCAGATCCGCCGCCATCTGGCCGGCATCCGCTTCCCGATCGTGGGCGATCGGACGTTCGGCCTGAAAAGCGCGCGCGATCCGCGGCTGATGACCGTACCGCGGCAGATGCTGCACGCCTCGACTCTCGTTCTGCCCAATCCGACGGAAAAGGGCCAGGAGATCAAGGCCCATGCGCCCCTGCCGGCCGACTTCCGCTCCGTGCTCCGCCTGTTCGGCATGGGGAAGCGCCCGCGCGCGCGCCGCTGAGCGGCAGGACTTTCCGGTTTTGACGGAGCAAAGGAGTGCCGCCGATGACAACTGATCGGAACGCCGTCCGCCGCGCGCCGTGCGGGACGGAACTTGAAGGGGGCGGTTTCAGCCGCCGCGCGTTTCTCTCGCTGGGTTCGCTCGCGGCTTGCGCGGGGGCGTTGGTCGGGCGCGCGGCGGCGGCGGATGCCGTGGCCGTCGACCCCAACCTCTCGGTCTTCCTCTCCGACATCCACGTGAGCGGAAAGGACGTCAAGGGACAGCCGACCTACCAGAACCCGCTTTTCGCGAAGGTGGTCCGGCAGGTCCTCGCGATGAATCCGCGGCCGAAAAACGCCCTCGTTTTCGGCGACATCGCGCTTTGGAACGGATGGTCCCGCGACTATGCGGAGTCCGCGCCGCTCATCCGGACGCTCGCGGACGCCGGCATCGACGTCTTCCTCACGGCGGGCAACCACGACCACCGCGAACCCCTGCTCCGCTTCCATCCCCGCCAGAAGGAGCTGACGCCCGTGCCGGGACGACTGGTTTCGGTGGTGGATCTCGGCACGGCGGATTTCGTCCTTCTCGACACGCTCCGGGAAAATCCGGAAGGCGAGGGAACGGGCAACGCCGTGAATGGCGCGCTGGACGAGGCGCAGGCCGATTGGCTGCTGGATTTCGCGAAGGCGGCCAGGCGCCCGTTCTTCTGCGGCGCGCACCATCCGTCGCGGGAACTCGTCGTGCGGGGCGCGAAACTGCTGCAGCTGCTGGAAGACAACCCGAATTTTGCGGGCTATGTCCACGGCCACAACCATCGCTGGAGCAAGGAGTGGCACCACTACGGCTTTTCGAAGGCGCACATCGTCCGTTCCGCCTGCCTGCCTTCGACGGGGTGGTGGGGCAACATCGGCTTCGCGACCTTCCGGACGCAGGCCGACCGCGCCACGCTCGCCTTCGTGCAGAACGACTTCTTCTTCCCGCGGCCGCTGGCGCCGGAACGGAAGCGTCCCGCCGCGTGGGACCAGATCATGCGGGAGGCCGAGGGCGACGTCTGCGCGTTCCCCTATGGGCGGCAGGCCTGAGCGCGTCGGCCGGCGGCGGAAGAATCTTGAAAGGGACACTGAAATGAAAAAAGCGCTGTTGACGTTTCTGGTCGGGGCGGCCGGCCTGGTCCATGCCGACATCCGCGCGGTGACGCCGGTTCCGCAAAACGCCGATCCGAACGGCTGGTGGATGAAACGCCATGCCCAGAAGATGGAACTTGTTCGGAAGGGGGGATCGAAGGTCGTCTTCATCGGCGATTCGATCACGCATTTCTGGGAATCGAACGGCCGGCGGCAGTGGGAGCGGTATTTTGCGGGCGCGCCCTACAACGCGCTCGACCTCGGTTACAGCGCCGACCGCACGGAACACGTGCTGTGGCGTCTCGACAACGGCGAACTCGACGGCTACGAGGCGAAGTGCGTCATCCTCATGATCGGCACCAACAACACGGGACACAACCCGTTCGAGCGGGAGACGCCAATCGACACCATCATCGGCATCCGCGCCGTGCTGGACAAAATCCGCGCCAAGCAGCCGAAGGCGAAAATCGTGCTCTGCCCGATCTTCCCCCGCGGCGCGACGCCGCAGGACGGCGACCGCATGCGCAACGCCGTCGTCAACCGCGAGATCCGCAAGTTCGCCGACGGCCGCACGGTCTTCTGGTGCGACTTCACGGACCAGTTCCTGCTGCCGGACGGCACGCTGCCGGCGGGCGTGATGCCCGACCGTCTGCATCCCGGCGCCTACGGCTACGAGGTCTGGGCCGCGGCCGTCATCCCCTACGTCAATTTCGCGCTGGCGGACGACGCTTCGGCGCTCTGCCCGCAGCGTTTCGCGCCTGTGGCGGACGCCGCGTTCGACGCGCCGGGACCCGCGCCCGCCCGGCCGGCGTCGCTGATCGGCGAACGCGAAAGCTGGTGGCGCGACCCCGAGATGTGGTTTCATGCGCTCCGGAAACATCGTGCCGAAACGAGCGCGGGCGATGGCGCGTACGATCTCGTCTTCCTCGGCGATTCCATTACGCACGGCTGGGAGGGACCCGGCGCGGCGGTGCTGGCCGACTTGCGCAAGGTCTACAAGATCCTGCCGCTCGGCATCGGCGGCGACCGCGTCCAGCACAACATCTGGCGCGTGCGCAACGGCGAACTCAGCGGCTACGCCGCAAAGGCCGTGATGCTGATGATCGGCACGAACAACAACTACGGGGACTCCCCCCGGGACGTCGCCGCCGGCATCCGGCAGCTGCTTGCCGACATCCGCGCGAAGCAGCCCGGCGCCAAAATCGTGCTCGTGGCCGTCTTCCCGCGCGGCGAGAAGCCGACGGACAAGATGCGCCGGCAGAATGCGGCCGTCAACGCGCTCATCAAGGACTATGCCGACGGCAAGGACGTCATCTGGCTTGATTTCACGGACAGGTTCCTCCAGGACGACGGCACGATCTCCCGGGACATGATGCCCGATTTCCTCCATCCGACGGCAGCGGGCTACCGGATCTGGGCGGATGCGGCGCGTCCGGTCTTCAAGGCCATCTGCGGCAAGTGACGCCCGGCGGGACGGTTCGCGCGCGCGTTCCGCCCCGTCACTTTGCCGTTTCACGCGGGCGTGCGATGTGATACAATACACGGAAATTTCCACCCCTAACCAAGGAATACGGCACTCATGAAAATCGTCATTGGATCCGACCACGGCGGCTTCGAACTGAAGCGGAAGATCATGGCCTCTTTTGCGGAGGCGGAGTTTGTGGACGCCGGCCCTGAAACCGCCGACCCGTGCGACTATCCCGACTATGCGGACGCCGTCGCGGAAGCGGTGGCCCTTGGCGAGGCCGACTTTGGCGTGCTCGTGTGCACGACCGGCATGGGCGTGTCGATGGCCGCCAACAAGTTCCAGGGCGTCCGTGCCGCGCTCTGCCGCGACGAGAAGGACGCCACCTTGGCCCGCGCCCACAACGGCGCGAACGTGCTCTGCCTGGGGCAGGACCGCACGAAACCGGCCGCCGCCATCCGCATCCTCAAGACGTTCGTCACGACGAAGATCGATCCGGCCAGCCGCCATGCGCGCCGCCGGGCCAAGCTCGAACGCGCCCGGCGCCTCGCCGATTTCAGCGGACTCGCCAAGGCCGATCCCGAAATCTACGCCGCCATCAAGGCGCAGGTCGTGCAGGAAGACACCGAAATCAACCTCATCGCCTCCGAGAACACGTCGAGCCGCGCCGTCCGTCTCGCCGCCGGTTCCGTGCTGATGAACAAATACGCGGAGGGCTATCCGGGGAAGCGCTGGTATTCGGGCTGCCTGCCGGTCGATGCGGCCGAAGAACTCGCCCGCCAGCGCGCCTGCCGGCTCTTCGGGGCCGAGCACGCGAACGTGCAGCCGCATTGCGGCAGCGCCGCCAACATGGCGGTCTACTTCGCCACGATCAAGCCCGGCGACACGATTCTGTCGCTCTCGCTCGACCAGGGCGGCCACCTGTCCCACGGTTCGCCCGTCAACTTCTCCGGCAAGATCTACAACATCGTGCCGTATACGGTCGACCGGAAGACCGAGCGTCTCGACTACGACGCCCTGGAGAAGCAGGCGCTGGAGGTGAAGCCGCAGATCCTCCTCACGGGCGCTTCGGCCTATCCGCGCACGATCGACTTCAAGCGCGTACGCCAGATCTGCGACAAGGTCGGCTGCATCATGCTCGTCGACATGGCCCACATCGCGGGGCTTGTCGCCGGCGGCGCCCATCCCTCCCCGGTCCCGTATGCCGATTTCGTGACGACGACGACGCACAAGACCCTGGGCGGTCCGCGCGGCGGCCTCGTGCTGTGCAAGGAGAAGTGGGCGAAGGCGCTCGACAGCGCCGTGTTCCCCGGCATGCAGGGCGGTCCGCTCGAAAACATCATTGCCGCCAAGGCGGTCCTGTTCCGCGAGTGGATGATGCCCGAAAAGAAGGGCTACGCCCAGCAGGTCGTCAAGAACTGCAAGGCGATGTGCAAGGCGGTGAAGGACCGCGGCTACCGGATCGTCTCCGGCGGGACGGACAACCATCTGTTCCTCGTCGACGTCAAGACGACGCGGGGCATCACGGGCAAGGACGCCGCGGCCGCGCTCGACGCCGCCGGCATTGTCGTGAACAAGAACACGATTCCCTACGACACGGAGTCGCCGTTCCGGACCTCCGGCATCCGCGTGGGCACCGCGTCCATCACGACGCGCGGCATGAAGGAGAAGGAAGCCGCGAAAATCGGCGGATGGATCGCCGACGTCCTCGACGACATCACCGACGTCAAGGTCCAGGCCCGGGTCAAGGCGAAAGCCAAGGCCCTGACGGCGAAATTCCTGGTTCCCTGACCGCCAGACAGGAACGGCGGACGCGCGTCCAGGCGCGCTAGCCGAACAGTTCGACCGCGTTGGCGTACGTCAGCGCGGCCAATTGTTTTTCCGGCACCTTGCGGAGGGCCGCCAGATACGCCGCCGTGTGAACGAGATGCGCGGGCTCGTTGGGCTGGCCGCGGAGGGGCACGGGGGACAGAAAGGGCGCGTCCGTCTCGATCAGCAGACGGTCGTCGGGAACGTAGCGTGCCGAACTGCGGACGGTTTCGGCGTTCCTGAAGGTGACGATTCCCGAGAACGAGACCATGAACCCGCGGTCGAGCAGGGCGCCGGCGAATCCGGGCGCGCCCGTGTAGCAGTGGATGACGCCGCGGAGACCGGAGCCGTGCCAGGGGACGGCATCGAGAATGCCGCGCGTCATGTCGTCCGCCTCGCGCGTGTGGATGACGACGGGAAGGCCGAATTCGTCGGCCAGGGCGAGCTGGTGCCCGAACAGTTCGCCTTGGCGGTCGGCGGTTTCGGGCGAATAGTGCAAATCGAGGCCGATTTCGCCGAGCGCGGCAAGGTCGGTGCGTCCGGCGAGCAGCGTCCGGAGCGACGCGAGGTTCGCGTCGAGGGGCCGCGCGCACTGGTCCCGGTCCAGGCCCAGCGCCAGACGGACGGCTCCCGCGCCAATCGCTCCCGCCTGCAGCGCGCCGTCATTGAGCGCCGCGCTGCCGCCAACGGCCAGCACGCGCTCGACGCCGGCCGTCCGGGCCCGTTCGAGAAGAGCCGCCGTTCCGGATTCGTCCGGTTCGAAATGCGCGTGGGAATCGTAGAGTCGCATGGCTCCATTCTACCACAACGGACCCCGCCGTGCATCCCGGTTCGCCGTTTCTCTTTCACAGAAAAAAAAGGAAAATTTGTATTTGAAAAGGGGGGGGGGGGGGGGATAGAATAGAAGTGTTTTCAGCGGGAAGTCCATGTGGCTTTGCGTCTGCTTCAGTTCCGCGGAGGAACGGAGTTGCATGATGAAAATGGAGTCGGCGTCCAATGTCATACAAGAGCAGAAAAGAGAGTCTGGCGAAGAAGTATCTGAAGACGGTTGCCGGAATCTTCTCGGCCGATGGGCGGCTGTACGCCCGTGAGGTCGAGATGGAGATGCCGCTCGGGCGGTTCCTGCCTGCGGATCTGGCGGTGCGCCACGACTTCACGGCCGAGTTGGAGTCGAAGGTCGGACTGTCGGTCAGCGACTCGGCTCTGGCGGCGTGCCAGAGCGTGGGCGATCTCTGCCGTGTTCTGGCCGATCTGAAGATGGCCGCATCGGGGCGCCTCAAGCCGTATGCGATCGCCTACCGCGCGGGCGAGACGCTGAAGGAGGAAATCGTGTGGGCGCCGAACCACGAGGAGGCCGTTGCCGCCGTCATGGCGCGCGGCGCCGTGAAGATTGTCGGCATCGATTCCGCCGACGATTCGGACGACGGCATGCGCGTCGTGTCGCACCTGACCTTTTTCAAGCGCTGTCTTCTGCCGACTTTGGCGGCAGGTCTGGTGGCGGGCGGCGTGATTCTCTTTTTCCTCTGGCGGCGCGGCCTGCTGCAAAAATTCTTCGAGTAGGCTTGTTGGTATATTTTAGCCGCAAAGCACGCAAAACAGGGGCAGGACATGGCAGAGCAAACCACGTTCTCGACACAAAGAAAATAGGCTCTGGCCGTTGAGCCACAAAATATGTTTTAGCCGCAAAGAACGCAAAGAACGCAAAGGGTGCGGAGGATGCAAAGAATGTGAAGGATGCGGAGAATGCAATTTCACTGCCGTGATGACAATTGCGTGGGCTTGCCCAACACCTCTTTGCGTCCTTTGCGTTCTTTGCGGCTAAAAAACACCCGGCTGAAACGGGAAGCGCGTCCATGCCTCTTTGCGTTCCTTGCGGCTAAAAACCAATCCTGTCGATCCTGTCTGAAAACAGGCAGGGTCTCACCGATGGCAATCGAACCTGAAAGGCGACGCTCTTTTCCCAAAATCGGCGAAAAACCGCGCAGGCCTCCGCAACCCTTCGCCAGCCAAGAAAAAATTGGGGAACCTCCAAAACTCCGGACGCGATTGCGGCGCGGATGCCGATGTGGTAGAATGTCCGCATGACATTCAGAATCGGTTTGGCCGTCTCGCTGTGCCGCTTGGCGCTCTGCGCAAGCGCGGGCGAAAACGCGGACGCGGTGGCGTCCTTTGAAATCTGGGATTTGCCGGCGACGGGGCTGGTGCAGGTGGCCGTGCCGGACGCGGTTGGCGCCGAGGGCCGTCTGGCGGTCGGCGTCGACGGCGTTTCCGTGCGCGCGCAGGAGGTCTGCGGCGCCGGCGTGTGTCTGCTGGACCCGACGTCCGAACAGCGGGCGCGGAGCCGCCAGGCGGCTCTGACGGTGACGCTGAGGCGGCAGAAGGACGTCCCGCTTCCCGTGCCCCGTCCGGTCGACAGGCTGGTCGTCTCGAATGCCGCGTTCCAGCTGGCGTTCGACGCGGACAGGTGCGGCGGACTGCCCAATCGCCTGGTCTGGGCGTCCGGCAAGACCGTCGCGAACCTCGGCTGGGGCGACCGCGTCTATGCCGAGGGGCGGACGGGGGGGCATCTGTCGGCCTGCAGGAGCGCCCGGATCCTCGACTTCGGGGCGGGGCCGCTCTTTCGCCAGATCCGCACGGACGGCGTCTTCTCCCACGCCAAGGGGCCTTGCCCGGGCGAGCCGCGCGCGACCTACGACTGGCTGTTCTTCGGCGCCGGTTCCGAATGGGTTCAGCTGCACATGTCGTTCCGGACCGCGGACGGCGGGACGTGGACCCAGCTTCAGGCCGGCATCGCCGAGTTTCCGTTTAGCGTCTTCCAGCAGTGCGCCGTGCCCGACGCGCGCAAGGGCCTGTCCGTCCACGATCTGCCGCGCACCGGCAAGCCGGACCGTCCGGCCGGAAATTCCTGGATCGCCTTCCTGGCGGGAAACGATTTTGCCGCGGTGCATTCGCCCGACGTCTGCGCCTATACGGACCCGAAGCGGAAAATCGACTATCTGCACGGATCGAACCGGGTGTCCTATCGGCAGCCGTGGGACGGGAAGCCGCTGGTGCGCCGGGCGTTCTACCGCTTCGGCTCGTCGGCTTCCCCGGACGTGGCGTTCAGGGAGGAACCGCCCGTGCGGAGTCCGGGCGGCCTGCGCCGGCTGGGGATGGACGCCGCGGTCGACGCGGCCGGACCCGGCGAGGAAATCGCCACCGTCTTGGCCGGCGACCTGTCCGTCCGCGTGGGCGTCTGCGACGGCGCGAAAGCCCAGCTGCGGTCCGTTCGCGTCAAAGACCGCCTGATCGCGGCCGGCCGGCAGCAGCTCTTTTCCGTGGCGGTTGAGGACCTCGCCACGGGGCGGCGCCTGGCGTTCGCGTCCGACGACGCCTGGCGTTCCGTCACGACGGCGGGCGACGCGGCCGGCCGCAGCTGGACTTTCGCGGGACCGTTGGGCGGCGCGCTTTCCAACCTGACCGTCACCGTGCGGGCGCGGCCGTCGGCTGACGGCGGCGGCCTCGACTGGTCGTTCGCGGGCGAGACGGGGTCGGACGGCTTCGCGCTGGCCGAAGCGACGGTGGGGGCGCTCGAACTGCTGTCCGCGGGCCGCGGCATGCGCGCGCTCTACCCGGGCTGCATGGGCGAGGTGAAGGCCAATCCGTGTTCCGATTCCGTCCGCTGCGACGGTTCGTATCCGTCGATGCACTGCGTGATGCCGTGGGAGGCCGTGTGGGACGAGGTTTCGGGACGGGGCTTCTACGTGGCGGCCCACGATCCGCAGGGGGGCGCGAAGCGCGTGAAGCTGCAGGGACGCACCTCCGATTCGACGGTCCGTCTCGAACTGTCGCACCGGCTGTCCTGGGACCGCCGCGCGCCCGGCGCGCGCAGCGTCATGTCGGGGACGATCGCCTGGCGTCCGTTCGCGGGCGACTGGTACGCGGCGGCGCTCCTGTACCGCGACTGGGTGCGCGAACACGCCGTCTGGTATCCGCGGATGGGTCCGGAAGGGCGCGTGTCCACGCCGCAGTGGTTCAAGGAACTGGGCTTCGTCGTCCGCACGTACGGTTTCGCCTCCAACGCCGTGGCCGACGTGAAGACCTGCCAGGACTGGCTGGGCGTCCCCGTGATGGCGCACTGGTACTCGTGGCACCGCCAGCCGTTCGACAACGACTATCCCCACTACTTCCCCGGCAAGCCGGGGTTCGAGGAGGGCGTGCGGGACATCCACCGGCTGGACGCCCGCGCCGTCCCCTACACGAACGGGCATCTGTGGGATCTCCACGACCGCGGGGCGGAGGACTGGAAGTTCACGTCCGAAGGGGCCTACGGCGCGTGCCGCAGACGGGACGGGTCGGTCTATACGGAGAAATACGGCTCGATGGAGACGAACGGGCAGCCGGTCGTCTTCGCGGCGATGTGTCCGGCCTCGCGCACGTGGCACGACAAGGTGGTCGACAACTGCCGCAAGGTCGTGAATGGCGCGGATCTCGACGGCTACTACATGGACCAGGTGGGCGCGTTCTCGACGGTGGACTGCCGCAATCCGGAACACGGCCATCCGTTTGGCGGCGGCAGCTGGTGGCAGCAGAGCTACCGCGAGATGCTCAAGGACGCCCGCGCCAGCTGCCGAAAGCCCGTGTTCTTCGCGACGGAGGGCAACGCCGAGCACACGTTCGACCAGATCGACGCGTTCGTCTGCTGGAACATCCCGGGCGGCGTCGACACGGTGCCGGCCTTCGAAATCTGCTATTCGGGCGCCGTGACCGTCTACTGCCGCTCCTACATGCACCCCGACCGGGACAGCCGCCAGATGCGGATGAAGCTCGCGAATCTTCTCGTGGACGGGCATCTGATCGGCTGGTGGCCGGCCACCTACTGCACGTCGCCGGCGATGAAGGACTATCTGCGCGCCTGCGTGCGCTTCCGGCAGCGCAACGCCGCCTGGTTCTACCGGGGCGAGATGCGCCGTCCGCCGGAACTTCTCGACGCGGTGCCCGTCTGGGATGAGGCCTGGGACATCTTCGGCCACAAGCGTCCGGTCCGCATGCCGATCGTCCAGACGGCCGCGCGCCGCATTCTCGACTACGACTATGCGGCCGACGGCAGCCGCATCTGGGCGTCGGGCCGCGTGCGGAAGGCGTTCGTCTATTTCACGAACTTCTCGTCCGGCGAAACGGCCACGGCCCGCGTCCGGCTGGATGGCGGGGATCTGGGCGTCGACCTCTCGACCGCCGCGTTCACGCGCGTCGACGCGGAGGGCGCGCGGACGCCGATGACGCCGGCGGAGATCGCCGCGCCCCTGGTCTTCGCCCCGGGCTGCTGTTTCGGAATCGAGATCGCGCGCGCCGCGGACTGAACGGCGCCTGGGGCGTTGGCGGCGAACGCGAGCACATGGAGGAGAGCACATGATCCCTGCGCGGTTGAGAGGCATGCTGGCGGTTGTCGCGGCGGCGGGACTCGTTTCGGCGGAAACGGAGGTGTTCGCCGATTTCGAGGGCGACGCCTATCCTGCCGGCTGGCGGACGACGGGGACGGCCTTTGGCGCGGGCCCCGCGCAGGGGACGCTGCCCGGGCAGATGGCGGTCACGCGCTTCCTGGGGCGCGGCCTCGTCAATTCCTATCGCGGCAAAGACCGCGCGACCGGCACGCTGACGTCGCCCGAATTCAGGATCGGGCGGCCGTTCATCAGCCTGCTCGTCGGCGGCGGCGCCTGCGCGGGCAAACTCGGCGTCGACCTGGTCGTGGAGGGGAAGACCGTCCGGACGGCGACGGGACGCAACGCGCCGAACGCCGGCGTGGGCGTCGGAGAGGCGCTCGCGCCCGTCCACTGGGACGTCTCCGACCTGCAGGGCCGCACGGCGTCCATTCGCGTCTACGACCATCTTTCCTGCGGCTGGGGGCATATCAACGTCGACCACATCTGCTTTGCGGACGCGCCCGTCCGGTTCTGGACAGACGCGACGCGCACGGTGGACGTGACGGCGGACTGGCTTCTCTTCCCCGTGAAGAACGGCGGCGTCAAGCTGAACGTCAAGATCGGGGACGGTTCGGCCAGCCTTCCCGCCAAGGACATTCAGCTCTGTCCCGCCGCGGATGCCGACTGGTGGGCGCCGTGGAACGTGAGCCGCCTGCGGGGACGCGCGCTGACGTTCTCGCTCGTGGCGTGTCCGCCCGGACAGACGGGACTGCTCGACGGCATCCGGCTGGCCGACGCGCCGCCGCCCGCGAAGTCGCTGGCCGACGAGCCGCTGCGCCCGCAGTTCCACTATTCGCAGCGCTACGGCTGGAACAACGACCCCAACGGCATGGTCTACCGCGACGGCGAATGGCATTTCTTCCACCAGCACAATCCCTACGGCATCACGTGGGGCAACATGCACTGGAACCATGCCGTCTCGACGGATCTCGTCCACTGGACCGAACTCGGCACGGCCCTGGCGCCCGACGCCCTGGGGACGATGTTCAGCGGCTGCGGCGTGGTCGACCGCGCCGGCACGGCCGGTTTCGGGACGAACGCGATCGTGTTCGCCTATACGGCCGCGGGGACGCCGTCCTTTACGCAGTGCCTCGCCTACTCGACGGACGGCCGCACGCTCGTGAAGTACGACGGGAATCCCGTCATGGGGCAGCTTTCGCCCGGCAATCGCGACCCGAAGATATTCTGGCACGCGCCGTCCGCGGCGTGGATCATGATTCTCTACGGATCGGAGAACGGCCGCCACGCGTTCTGGATTTTCCGCTCGCCCGACCTCAAGAACTGGACGAAGGCCTCGACGCTCGCCGGCGATGAACTCGGGAAGGGCAACTGGCGCTACGAATGTCCGGGGCTTGAGGAACTCCGCGTCGAGGGCGAGAACCGGACGGCCTGGGTCGTGTGGGGGGCCGGCCCCTGGTACGACGTGGGATCGTTCGACGGCTACGCGTTCAAGCCGGCCGACGAACGCCTCGCCGCCGTCCAGGACGGGTCCGGCGTCTACTATGCGGGGCAGACCTTCGCCAATGCGCCCGACGGCCGAAGCGTGTGGATCGCCTGGTTCAGGCAGCCGGAAGACAACCGGAACACCTTCAGCCAGTCCTACAGCCTTCCGTTCGATCTGTCGCTCCGCCGGACCAAGGACGGCCTCCGGCTCGTGCGCACGCCCGCAAAGGAGCTTGCGGCGCTCCGGAAGGGCCCGGCGGTCCCGCTCGCCGAATGCGCGGACGAACTGGTCGAGGTCCATCTCGCCTGCACGCTGCCGGCCAACGCCACGGCGTCCTTCGACCTGCGCGGCGTGAAAGTCGTCTACGCGGCCAAGGATGCCACGCTCGCCATCAACGGCAAGAAGGTGCCGTGGCCGATTGCGGACGGTCGCCTTGCCCTGCGCGCCTATCTGGACCGGACGGGAATCGAGATCGTCTCGCAGGACGGACTCAACCTCCAGCCGGCGGCGGTCGTTCCCGACCCGGCGAACCGCACGTTCGCGGCGGCCTTTTCCGGCGGCGCGACGGACATCGACTGCCGCGCGTATCCCCTGCGCGCGATCACCCGCTGACGGAAGGAAAGACGATGGAGCGCTTGCCAAGACTGACGTGCGGAATTCTCCTCTCCGGCATCCTGATCGGAGAGGCGTCCGCGGCGCTGACATTCCACGTCGACGCCGGGAACGGGCGCGACGACCAGGACGGAACGGCGCAGCGGCCCTTTGCGACCTTGACCCGCGCCCGCGATGCCGTGCGGGCGTCGCGGACGGGCGGACCGGCGGAGGCGGCCGTCATCGAAATCTCCGGCGATTTTGCCGTGACGGACGAACGGCAGCGCCTTCTCCTCGATTGGCGCGACAGCGGCACAACCTGGCAGGCGGGGCCGCGGGGGGCGCGTTTCACGGGCGCCTATCGGCTGACGGCCCGGGACTTCGCGCCCGTTGCCGATCCGGCGACGTTGGGGCGTCTGCGCGAGTCGGCGCGGGGCCGCGTCGTCGTCTGCGATCTGAAGCGATTCGGCCTGGGGCCCCTGAAGCCGCTGCCGCGCCAGTTCACGCAGTGGAGCGAAATGGAACTCTTCGCCTACGGGCGGGACATGACGATCGCCCGCTATCCGAATACGGGCTGGATCCGGATTCCGCACGTCGTCGACCGCGGCGTCAAGCCCGTCGACCGCAAGACGGGCGAATGGGAGCACGGCTACAAGGGCGGGACGTTCGCCTACGAGGGCGACGAGCCGGCGCGCTGGGACGTGTCCAAGGGCGTCTACATGAAGGGATTCTGGTGCCACGACTGGTGCAGCGAGACGTTGCGCGTGGCGTCAATCGACACGGTGAAGCGGCACATCACCAGCGAAGGGATCCATTCGTACGGGATCGGCAACCACGCGAAGTGGCATACGGCCAAGCGGCGCTACTACGTCTACAATCTCCTGGAAGAGCTGGACGCGCCCGGCGAGTGGTTCCTCGACCGCGAAACGCGCCTTCTCTATTTCTATCCGATCGGCGGCCGGTTCGAGGACGTGGCGCTTTCCGTGCAGAAGCAGCCGCTGATCGCGGTGGGCGGCGCGACCAACGTCACGCTGCGGGGGCTGGCGTTCACGTACACGAGCGGCCTGGCGCTTGAGGTCGCGCGGAGCCGCGGCGTGGTGCTGGACGGCGTGGAGGTGTCCTACGTGTCCCAGACGGGCGTCAAACTCTGGGACTGCCGGGAGAGCACGGTGACGAACTGCCGGCTGTGGCAGATCGGCGGCACGGGCCTGCAGATCCACGGCGGCGACCGCAAGACGCTGACGCCGTCGAAGAACCGCGTGACGGGATGCGAAATCCACCATTGCGCCCGCCTGTCGCGGATTTCGGGGCCGTGTCTGACTTTCGGCGGCTGCGGCAACCGCATCGACCACAACAGTTTCCACGACACGCCCTACATCGCCGTGACGTACGGCGGCAACGACAACGTGTTCGAATACAACGACGTGGCCTGCGCCATGATGGAAAGCGGCGATGGCGGCGGCGTGTACACGGGACGCGACTGGGGCAGCCAGGGCAACGTGATCCGCTACAACTACTTCCACCATTTCGGCGCGGACGGCGTCGCCTGGCGGCGCTCCCAGGGCGTGGCGCCGGAGTACGAACCCCTCAAGGAGAGCGTGATGGTGATGGGGCTGTACCTGGACGACTGCGATTCGGGGGATACCGTCTACGGCAACCTCTTCTACAAGGCGGGGTGGGCGATGTTCTGCGGCGGCGGGCGCGACAACAAGTGGCGCGACAACCTCTGCATCGACTGCACCTCCGCCGCCCAGCTCGACATCCGCGGCCTGAAGCGGGCGCGGCCGGGCGAAGGGACGAAGGACGGCTGGGATCTGCTGAAGAAGCTCCAGGACCTGAACTGGCAGCGGCCGCCGTGGTCGACGCGCTACCCCTGGCTGGTGGACGTGATGGCAAACGATCCCAAACTTCCGATCGGGACGGAGTTCACGGGCAATGTCGCCATCCGCTGCGGGGTCTTCTTCAGGATGTGGGGCGACACCTTCAACGTGCTGAACGACCGGCTCGTCTGTTCGGACAACGTGCTGGTCGGACCGCCGAACGCGCAGGAGGCGAAGTGGTTCGCGCAGACGAACGCCGCGCTGCGGGCCAAGTTGCGCCTTGAGACGAACGCCGAGGTGGAGAGCCTGGCGGACAGCCCGCGCACGGCGCAGGACGCCCCCGCCTTCCGGCGGGAGTTCCCCCGCTTCCCGCGCATCCCCGTGGAGGAAATCGGCCCTCCGCGCTGAACGCGCGCCCGGCGGTTTTGCGCCACCGGCGTCGCGCGAGTTTGGTATACTGGTGACCTTGGAAAACGCAGGAAGACAAAGGACATGAAAAAGACAGAAAAAAAGCCGTTGAACGTCGTGCAGAAGATTCTGGCCGCCCACCTGGTGGAGGGCGATCCGGCAAAGGACGCCGAACTGGGCATCCGCATCGACCAGACGCTCACGCAGGACGCGACGGGCACGATGGCGTATCTCCAGTTCGAATCCATGGACGTTCCGCACGTCCGCAATGAGCTGGCCGTCTCCTACGTCGACCACAACACGGTCCAGATCGGTTTCGAGAACGCCGACGACCACGACTTCCTCGCGTCCGTCGCCAAGAAGTTCGGCATCGTCTATTCCAAGTGCGGCAACGGCATCTGCCACCAGCTCCATCTGGAGCGGTTCGGCAAGCCGGGCAAGACGCTTCTCGGCTCCGACAGCCACACGCCCACGGGCGGCGGCATCGGCATGGTGGCGATTGGCGCGGGCGGCATCGACATCGCCGTGGCGATGGCCGGCGGCGCGTTCCACATCCCGACGCCGAAGGTGCGCGGCATCCGGCTCACGGGCAGGCTTCCCCGCGGCTGCAGCGCGAAGGACGTGATTCTCAAGGTCCTCGAAAAGTACGGCACGAAGGGCAACGTCGGCTGGATCTTCGAGTATTTCGGCCCGGGCGTGAAGACGCTGGACGTGCCGAGCCGCGCGACGATCGCGAACATGGGCGCCGAACTCGGCGTGACGACGAGCGTCTTCCCGTCGGACGCGGTGACGAAGCAGTTCCTCGCGGCGCAGAAGCGCGCGGCGGACTGGACGGAGCTCGTGGCCGACAGGGGCGCCACCTACGACGACGTCTACGCGATCGACCTCTCGGCGATCGAGCCGCTGATGGCCGCGCCGCATTCGCCGGGCAACGTCGTCACGGTGAAGTCGATGAAGGGCACGAAGGTCAACCAGGTCATGATCGGCTCCTGCACCAATTCGTCCTATCGCGACATCCGCACGGTGGCGCTCCATTTGAAGGGCCGGCACGTGGCGGAGGACGTCGAAGTGGGCATCGCCTGCGGTTCGCGCCAGGTCGTGAACATGCTGGCGGCCGACGGCTCGCTCGCAATTCTCATCCAGGCGGGCTGCCGCCTGCTGGAAAATGCGTGCGGATTCTGCATCGGCGCGCACATGAGTCCGCGCACGGGCGCGGTTTCGCTGCGGACGAACAACCGCAATTTCGAGGGCCGCAGCGGCACGAAGTCCGCCCAGGTCTATCTCGTGTCGCCGGAAACGGCGGCGGCGGCGGCGCTGACGGGCCGGGTCGAGGATCCGCGCGCGCATGCCGTGCGGGCCGTCCCCGCGCCGAAGAAATTCCCGGTTGACGACGCCATGTTCCTCTACCGCAAGACGGCCGGGCGGGGCGTGAGGAAGACGGAGATCGTGCGCGGCCCGAACATCGCGCCGGTGCCGAAGGGCGTGGCGCTGCCGGACGCCTGCAAGGGCGTCTGCGCCATCAAGGTCGGCGACAAGATCACGACCGACCACATCATGCCGGCCGGCGCGCGCCTCAAATTCCGCTCGAACGTCCCGCAGTACGCCAAGTTCGTCTTCGAGCCGTGCGACGCGAATTTCCACGACGTCTGCATGGCCAACAAGGCGAAGGGGCTGGCCAATGTCATCGTGGCCGGCGAGTCGTACGGACAAGGCTCCAGCCGCGAACACGCCGCGCTCTGCCCGATGTATCTGGGCGTGAAGGCCGTGATCGCCAAGTCCATCGAACGCATCCACCGCGCGAATCTCATCAACTTCGGCATCGTGCCGCTGATCTTCGACGATCCGAAGGCGTACGACGCGCGCACGGCGGGCGAAACGCTGGAGCTGACGAACCTCAAGGCCGCGATCGCAGGCGACGGGAAGGTGGTGGTGAAGGCGTCCCGGGGGACCTTCACGGCGACGGCCGCCCTGTCCGCGCGCGAGAAGCGCCTCATTCTCTGCGGCGGGCTGCTCGCCTCCCTGAAGTGACCGGCCATGGGCGTTCTGTTGCCGTCGGAGCGGCGGACCGGCAAAGGCCGGATTTTCCTCGCCATCGTCTACTCCCTCCTGGTCTTGGGGGGACTGACGATGGTGTATCCGTTCCTGGTCATGCTGTCCGCCAGCGTGTCCTCCGCCTACGACTACAACCGGCATCTGCCCGTCGTCAAGGCGCTCTTCGACCGCAACGACCGGTTCATGCGCTCGATTGCCGCCTATTTCCCCCGGTTCCCGCGCGACGTCTTTCCGGACGCCCCGCCGGCCTGGGGCAGCTGGATCTCCGTGGCGAAGGACGCGGCGGGCGTCGACCGGTTCGCGGCCCGGCACCTTGAGCCGGCCAGGACGAACCGGGCCGTTTTCGCCGCGTGGAAGGCGAAGGCGCAGGCATTCCGCCAGCGGACGCTGGACTGGAATCTCGACTACACGACCTGCGCCTACGACGCGCGCGAGGTGGCGCCGTTCGTCGCGTCCCGGATCACGCTGGACGAGCTGAACCGGACGTGGCCCGTCCGCCATCGCAGTTTCTTCGACATCTCCTTCACGGCGGAGTCGAAGCTCGCCCTGGGTCACGCGTCCTGGACGCCGCCGAAAGACGACCCCAAGTACCGGATGTGGCTCATGTTCAAGGACGACTACCGGCGGCGGATGGCGGAACGGGGCGACTACGTGTGCCCGACGATGCCGTATCCGCTGGCCGGCGCGGGCGGCGAAGGGCTGCGCGAGGCCCTGGCCGTCCAGTTCATCGAACACGGCACGCGCGACTTCTGCCGCTCCCTGGCGGCGAACTACCGGCTGGTCGGGCAGTATCTGTTCCAGCGCGGCCAGGCGTTCTTCAACACGCTCCTGCTCGTCGTGCTGACGGTTCTCGCGCACCTGACGGTCAATCCGCTGGCCGCCTACGCGCTTTCCCGGTTCCGCCTGAAGGGGACGGAGCAGATCCTTCTGTTCCTGCTGGCGACGATGGCCTTCCCGACGGCGGTCACGGCGATTCCCGGCTTCCTGCTCGTGCGCGACCTGGGGCTGCTCAACACGCTAGCCGCGCTGGTGCTGCCCACGGTGGCCAGCGGCATGTCCATTTTCATCCTGAAGGGATTCTTCGACGCGCTGCCGCGCGAGCTCTACGAGGCCGCGGCAATCGACGGCGCCTCCGAGCTGACGGTGTTCCGGAAGATCACCTTGCCGATGACGACGCCGATCCTGGCCGTCAACGCGCTGAACAGTTTTGTCGCGGCATACAATTCCTGGGAGTGGGCGTTTCTCGTCTGCCAGCAGGAATCCAAATGGACGCTTGCCGTCTGGATGTACCAGATGAGCCAGCAGATGGGGGGACAGCCCTGGTGCGTCATGGCGGGCTTCGTGCTCGTCTCGATTCCCACGGCCGTCGTCTTCCTCGCCTGCCAGAACGTCATTCTCCGCGGCATCGTCCTGCCGAGCATGAAATAGGAATCGGATTTGAACAACAAAAGCGAAAGGAATGGAATGAAAGCGAAATTCGTTGGCTTGCTGATGGCCGCGGGGGCGGTTGCGACCGCGTCGGCCTGGGCGCCCGTGCCGTGTCCGGGTTCGGGCTCGAAGATGATGACGCCCTGGGGCGAGAAGGTGACACCGGAGAATGCGTGGCGGTCCTACCCGCGTCCGCAGATGGTCCGCGCGCAGTGGACGAATCTGAACGGGCTGTGGGAGTATGCGATCACGTCCAACGCCACCTACACCTCCGTCAGCCCGTGGGACCAATACGAGACGTGCGGCGAAGTGGTCCAGCGCGGCGAGATCCTCGTGCCGTTCGCGGTCGAAACGCCGCTGTCCGGCGTGGGCCGCCTGCTGGAGCCGGGCGAACTGCTCTGGTACCGGCGGACGCTGGACGTGAAGAAGGTCCCCGGCCGGCGGCTGCTGCTCAATTTCGGCGCGGTCGACTTCCGCTGCCAGGTGTTCATCGGCCACCACGAGGTGACGGACGTCCCCCACGAGGGCGGGCTGTCGCCGTTCTCGGTCGACCTGACGGACTTCGTGGCCGACGGCCCGAACGAGCTGATCGTCTGCGTGTGGGACCCGACCGGCAACTCGCTGGGCGCCAAGGGCAAGCAGACGTTCAAGCCGTCGGGCTGCAACTATACGCGGATGAGCGGCATTTGGCAGACGGTGTGGACGGAAAGCGTGCCGGAAAGCCGCATCGGGAACTACCGCGTGGTGACGGACATCGACCAGGGCACGGTCGACATCCGCTTCGAGCTTGCGGGGCCGAAGACCAAGGACGACGTCGTCGTCACGGTCGACGGCGTCGGCACGTTCACGGGCACGGACCGCGTCAAGATCAAGATGCCGGCCGGCTTCAAGCTGTGGAGCCCCGAATCGCCGAATCTCTACAACTTCACGGCGAAGTACGGTGCGGACGACGTGCGGGGCTATTTCGGCATGCGCAAATTCGAGAAGCGGGCGGACGCGAACGGCGTGCTGCGCTTCTTCCTCAACAACGAGCCGTATTTCATCCTCGGCCCGCTCGACCAGGGCTGGTGGCCGGACGGCTTCCTCACGCCGCCTTCGGAAGAGGCGATGGCGTTCGACATCAAGACGCTCAAGGAACTCGGCTGCAACATGATGCGCAAGCACATGAAGGACGAGCCGGCGCGCTACTACTATCTCTGCGACACGATGGGCATCCTCGTCGTGCAGGACATGGCGGCGGGCGGCGGCGACCGCAATCTGCGCTACGGCTTCTACCGCCGCGAATTCAAGGAGATGGTCGACTGGCTCTACAACTTCCCGTCGATCGTGATGTGGGTGCCGTTCAACGAGAACTGGGGCTGCCAGCCGGGCGCGTTCTTCACGCACAACACGCTGGACTGGATCCGCCGCTACGATCCCACGCGCCTGGTGGACGGCCCGTCCGGCTGGGACGACTACGAGGGCGGCGATTTCCATCGTCGCGTCAACGGCAAGTCGACCCTCGTTCGCAGCCGCGGTGCGGGGCACAAGCCGTTCCCGCAGTGCGAGGCGGCGGACGCCGTCGACATGCATTTCTACCGGGGGCCGGGCATGCCGCCGCTCAATCCGCGCCGCGTGAGCTTCCTCGGCGAATTCGGCGGACTCGGCCAGGAGGTCCCCGGCCACGTCTGGTCCGCGGATTCCCGGTCCTGGGGCTATGGCGGAACGGGCGACACGGCGACGAAAAAGGGCCTCACGGACGCGTATCTGGGCCTGATGGTCAACCTGGGCGATCTCGCGTTCAGGGGCCTGGGCGGCGCCGTCTATACCCAGACGTCGGACGTCGAGCTTGAAATCAACGGCTACCTGACCTACGACCGCAAGGTCCTCAAGTACGATGCGGCGACGCTGGCGAAAGCGCACCGGCGGGTGCTGGAAATGGCCCGGCAGGGCGCCACGTACCGGGTGAAGACCCTCTCGCTCTTCCCCAAGCACGACGCCGACCCGAAGGCGTGGGCCTACACGTTCGAGGCGCCGGCCGACGACTGGACCAAGCCCGCGTTCGACGATTCCGGCTGGAAACGCTCGGCCGGCGGTTTCGGCAACCAGCAGATCGCCACGTTCGCCGAGGCGAAAGTGGTCACGCCGTGGACGACGGGCGCCATCTGGCTGCGCCGCCATTTCAACTGCCGCCGCCAGGACACGATCGCCCATGCGATGATGGAGATGTTCCACGACGAGGACGTCGTCGTCTATCTGAACGGCGTGGAAATCCTCCGCCGCACGGGCTACAGCCAGCGCTACAATCCCCATGCGATTCCGGGCGAGCTGTTCATGTCGGCGCTCCGGGACGGCGACAACGTGCTGGCGGTCAAGGTCATCCAGACCTGCGGCGGGCAGTATTTCGACGCGGGACTGTCCGTGGACTGCCTTGTCCGCTGACGGCGGGGAACGCCTGAACCGGAAGACTTGATCGGGAAGGAACGTCCAAATGGAAAAGACTGCCGTTTCGCGCGCGCTGGCGCGGAGTTTCCCCCTCGTGCTGTCCGCCCTCCTGGCGCTGGGGGGCGCGACCGCCGGCTGCGAGTCGACGCCGCCGGCGCGTGCGGCGGGCACGGCGTATGTCGATGCGTTCGATCTGGCGGGGGCCAGCTGCGGCCAGGGCCGGACGCTCGGCGTCCGCACGTCCGTTGACGGCCACCCGCTGACGATGGGAGGCCGCGTCTACGCGCGCGGTTTCGGCGCGCGTCCCGAAAGCGCCATCCGGTTCAGGTCCAACGGAAAGGCGACGGCCTTCGACGCGCTGGTGGGCATCGACGACGACGCGGCGGCCGCCGGTTCCGGGAAGAGCTACGGCAAGCCGACCGCGATCTTCAAGGTCTGGGCGGACGGAACGGTCGTCTGGACGAGCGGCCCGCTCAAGTTGGGGCAGCAGCCCGTCGCCGTCCACGTCGACGTGACGGGGGCGAAGGAAATCGTGCTGGAGACGTCCGGAGGTCCGCAGTGGACGGCCCTTGACGCGGCCAACGGCGACTGGGCGGACGCCCGCTTCACGGTTTCCGACGGGGCGCGCCTGACGAGCGACGTGGACGCGAACGCCATTCGCCAGCTGGGCATCCAGACGCCCGCCGAAAAGCCCGCGCCGCAGTTCAACGGCGCGGACATCTGGGGCGTCCGGCCGGGACACGAGATCGTTTTCCGCATTCCCGTGAGCGGCGAACGCCCGATGGCGTTCACGGCGCGGAATCTGCCGGCCGGCGTGACGCTCGACGCCGCGAAGGGCATCCTCGGGGGCGTGGCGCCGGCGAAGGCGGGCGACTACGACATCGTGGTGACGGCCCGGAACGCGAAGGGCACGGCCGAGCGGACGATTCGCCTGGCGGTCGGCGAGACGATCGCCCTGACGCCGCCGATGGGCTGGAACAGCTGGAACACGCTCTGCTACCGGCTGACGGCCGAGCAGGCGAAGGCGGCGGCGCTGGCGATGGAGACGAGCGGACTGGCCAATCACGGATGGGCCTACGTCAATCTCGACGACTGGTGGGAAATGAACAACTCCGCGCACCCGCGCGTCCGCCTGCGCCAGGAGCATTTGGGCGGGCGCGAAGACGTGAAGGGGCCGGCGCGCGCCGCGAACGGCAAGATCCTCCCCAACCGTTCCTTCCCGGACATGCGGGCGCTGACGGACTACATCCATTCCTTCGGACTGAAGGCCGGCCTCTATTCGTCGCCGGGGCCGCGGACCTGCGGCCAGTGCGAAGGCAGCTACCGGCACGAGGCGCAGGATGCCGAAAGCTGGGCCGACTGGGGCTTCGACTACGTCAAGTACGACTGGTGCTCGTATGGCGAGGTCTTCGCGAAGGAGACGGGCAAATCCTGCCATGCGGCGGCGACGTGGGACGATCCTGCGCTCCGCGAGGCCTACGTCAGGCCCTACCGCCTGATGGGCGACTGCCTGAAGAGGCAGAAGCGCGACATCGTCTATTCGCTCTGCCAGTACGGCATGGCGCACGTCGAGGCGTGGGGACGGGACGTCGGCGCCAACTGCTGGCGGAGCTGGGAGGACCTCAAGGACGGCTGGACCTGGCTGGAGCTGGCGGTCGAGTCGCGGGTGAACGGCGACTACTGGCAGCATGCGGGCCCCGGCTTCTGGGCGGATCCCGACATGCTGGTCGTCGGCCGGCAGTTCTCGTACGGCTTCGACCACGCGACCTTCCTCACGCCGAACGAGCAGTACACCCATGTTTCGCTGTGGGCGATGATCTGCTCGCCGCTTCTGATCGGCTGCGATCTGACGGCGCTGGACGACTTCACCTACGCGCTTTTGGCGAACGACGAGGTGATTGCCATTAGCCAGGACCGCCTGGGCCGGCCGGCCCGGCGGATCCGCCATCTCGATGCCGAAAGCGTCTGGGTCCGTCCGCTCGCCAACGGCGACCTGGCCGTCGCGCTGGTCAACCGCTATCCGTTCGCCCGCGAAATCCAGACGTCCTTCGCGGAACTCGGGCTGGGCGACGGCGAGCAGATCGTCCGCGACTGCTGGACGCAGACGTGCGAGGGCCGCCATTCGGGGTCCTACGTCGCCGAAGTCCCCGCACACGCGACGAAACTGATTCGCATCCGGTCCGTCGCGTGCAGCAAATGCGAATGAAAGTCAAGATCTGAAAAGTGAAAGGAGCATCGGAGATGAAAAACGGGATGGTTCTGCTCGGCGCGCTGGTCGCGGCGGGAATGGCGGTGCGGGCGGCGACGCTCGATTTGAACGGGTCGTGGGAATTCCGGTTCGAGGAGGGCAAGTCCATCGCCCAGAGCGCGGGCGAGGCGTTTGCGGCAACGGACCGCATGGCCGTGCCGGGGTGCTACGACATGATGCCGCAGTGGCTCTGCAAGCGCGGCACCGGCCTCTACCGCCGGACGTTCACGCTGGACCGGGACGTCCCCAATGCCTGGCTGACCATCGACGGCATGGGCCTCGTGGGGCAGTTCAAGATCGACGGCAGGGATCTGGGCGTCCATCCCTACCCCTATGCGCGCCTGGAGCTTGAAACCGGGCCGCTCGCCGCTGGAACCCACACCGTCTTCGCGGCGCTCGACAACCGCTTCGACTGGGAGACGCTCCATCTGGCGCGTCCCTATTACGACTTCTACTGTTTCGGCGGCTTCTACCACGGCGTCTCCCTGGCGTTCGACGGGCGCCGCCTCCGCGTGCGCACGCGCGACTACGCTACCGGCACGGTCGAAATCGAGGCCGTCGGCTTCGCCTCGGGCGATTTCGAGACGACGCTCGTGTTCGACGGCGCGAACCGGGTCCCGGCGACGTTCCGGAACGCCCGCGCGACGGTCAAGGTGCCCGCCTTCAGGCTCTGGTCGCCGGAGACGCCGAACCTCCATACCGTGTCGGTGGCCGCGCCGGGTCCGGCCGTGACGGCCCGTTTCGGCATCCGCGAAATCCGGGCGGCCGACCGGCGCCTCTGGCTGAACGGCAAGCCGCTCTATCTCAAGGGCGCCAACCGCCATGAATCGCATCCGCAGTTTGGCGCGGCGACGCCCGACGCGCTGATGGTCGAGGACATCCAGAACCTCAAGTCGCTCGGCGGGAACTTCTTCCGCGGCTGCCACTACCAGCAGGCGCAGCGCTTCCTCGACTACTGCGACGAAATGGGCGTGCTGGTGTGGGAGGAGTCCCTGGGCTGGGGGAACGGCAGCCACGGCGGAAAGCTCTCGGCCTGCGAGCTGACCAATGAGACGTTCATCGCCGAGCAGATCCACGAGACGCGCGAGATGGTCCGCGCGAGCTTCAACCACCCGTCCGTCATCATCTTCGCGTTCATGAACGAGTTCGCGAGCGGCTCGAAGCCCGGCAAGGCGCTGGCGGACAAGCTGATCGCCGCCATCCGGGCGGAGGATTCCGGCCGTCTCGTCACCTACGCCTGCTGCCACAACGACACGGACATCGCGAACGAGCACACGGATCTCGTCTCCTTCAACACCTATCCGGGCTGGATCGGGTCCGACGCCGGCACGCCGGAAAACCTCCGCCGGATGATCCAGGAGGGCGTCGGCAAGAACGTCGCGCGCTTCCGCAGGCTCTACCCCGAAAAGCCGATCATCGTCTCCGAGATGGGCACGTGCGGCGTCTGGGGCCACCACGACCCCGCCGGCGCGCAGTGGACGGAGGAGTTCGAGGCCGAATACGACGGCGTCGTCATCGACACCGTGTTCGCGAACCGCGAAATCGCCGGACTCACCCTGTGGCAGTTCACGGACGCGCGCAGCTACCATCGCGGCGGCGCGTCGATCCGCGCGAAACCCTTCGCCCAGAACCTCGCCGGCCTCTACGACGGCTTCCGCCGCCCCAAGGCGGTCGTGTCCGTCGTCCGGGAGAAGTTCGCGCAGAAGGCGGCGATGGAAGAGTGACGGCAGCGGGCGCAGACGCGGGAGGACGGGACATGAAACGGACGTTGACGGCCATGGCGGTTTTCGCGGCGGCTCTCGCCGTCGCGGCGGAGAAGGTGTCGTTCAAGATCGAGACGAATCGTCCCGACTGCGTCTACCGGTGCGGCGAAGAGGTCGCGTTTACCGTGACCGTCACGGGCGAGACGGGAACGCCCGTGACGGCGGGGCGCCTCAAGGCGACGCTCGACAATTTCGGCAACCGGAAGATTTCCGAGCGGACGATCGACCTGGCCGCGGAGAATCCCTTCACGCTCCGGGCGCGCACGGACGTTCCCGGCTTCCTGCGCCTGCAGTTCGCCTGCCCGTCCCGGGAGCTGGTCTTCGCGCCGAACCGCGGGCAGGGCGCTCCCTACACGTGGGGAGTCGCCTGCGAGCCGGAGAAGATCCGGCCCGGCGCGCCGGATCCGGACGATTTCGACGCGTTCTGGGCCGACGCGGTGAAGCAGCTTGACGCCACGACGCCGGTGGACGCGCAGCTTGAGGAGATTCCCGCGAAGTCCAACCGGGAGCGGACGTACTACCGCGTCAGCTTCGCCTCGGCCGGCGGCCGCCGCGTCTGGGGCTGGCTGTCGCTGCCGAAGGGGCCGGGCCCGTTCCCGGTGGACGTGAGCGTGCCGGGCGCCGGAATCGGCGCGCTGGGCACCGGGGGCGACGGCCGCCGGATTTCGCTGACGATGAACGTGCACAGCTATCCGCAGCCGGACACGGACGAGGCGCGGAAGGCCGCCTACCAGGCGCAGGATCTGAAATATGCCGCGCCCTGCGGCGTGGCGCGCTACTGCCAGGCGGGCATCCACGAATCGCGCGAGGCCTATTTCTACTATGCGTCGCTGCTCGGCATCAACCGTGCCGTGAACTGGCTGTGGGCGCGCCCGGAAGTCGACCGGACCCGCTTCACCTACACCGGCACGTCCCAGGGCGGCGGGTTCGGCCTCATGCTGACGGCCCTCAACGGCCACTTCACGAAAAGCTGCGTCTTCGTGCCGGCGATCACCGACCTGCTGGGCTTCCGCCAGGACGACCGCCAGAGCGGCTGGCCGCGCCTCGTCGAGGCCCAGCGGGCGGAGAACAGGGCCGCCGCCGAGAAGTGGGCGCCCTATTTCGACGGCGCCAACTTCGCCGCCCGCATCACCTGCCCGATTCGCGTGGTCGCGGGCTTCGCCGACTGCGTCTGCACGCCCTGCGGCGTCTATGCGGCGTACAACCGCATTCCCGCCAGGGACAAGAAGATCCTCCACGGCATCGGCATGGGACACGGCGTCTCCGGCGAATTCTACCGCGAACTTGAGGCGTGGCGGAAGGCCCCGCGGACGCCGCCGGCGGGCGAGGTGCGGCTGGGGCCGCACGCGTCGCGCCGGGGGGATCTGGTCACGGTCGACATCCCGGCGGGCGCGCCGCAGTCGGGCCAGGCCACGCTGCCCCTCGATCTGACGCCGTTCGAGGGCAAGCCCTTCGTGGCGACCATCCGCGCGCGCGGCTTCGGCCTTTCCAAACCGCCGGAGGACTGGCTGGGCTTCAAGTTCATGGTGTCCTACAAGGACGCGCGGACGGGGCTGCCGCATTGGCCGGGCGCCGCGCAGAAGGCCGGCGACTTCGACTGGCAGACGGTTCGTCTCGTCGACAACCAGACGGACGTCTCCCGGCGGCAGGGAACGCTGACATTGGGCATCCAGGCCGGAACCGGCAAGGTCGAGTTCGACCTGTCCACCCTGGACGTCCGCGAACTGCCGCCGCTCTGGCCGGCGACGAACGCGACCCACCGGTGCGTCTACACGCCCGACGTCGCGTCGCTTCCGCCGCGCCGGGGCGTGATGCTGGGGCACCGGCTGAAGGAGGACGACATCAGGGTTCTGCGCGACTGGGGCGCCACGCTCGCCCGTTTCCAGATGTCGCACCAGTGGAACACGGTCGGCGGCAATCGCGATCTGGCCGCGTACGACCGCTACATCGACGGGGAACTGGACGATCTGGAGAAGATCCTGGGGTGGGCGAAGACCTACGGCCTCCAGATCGTCGTGGACCTCCATGCCGCGCCGGGCGCGCGCGACGCGGACAAGGATCTGTTCATGTGCCACGACCGGAAATACGCGGACCATTTCGTCGCGACCTGGCGCCGCATCGCCACGCGCTTCGCCAACCGCCCCGAAATCTACGGCTTCGACCTGATCAACGAGCCGCAGCAGACGAAGCCCGCGCTCCCGGGCTGCGACTACTGGTCGCTTCAGGCCCGCGCGGCCGAGGCGATTCGCGCCATCGACCCGAAAACGCCGATTGTCGTCGAATCGAACTGCTATGACGCGCCGGCCGCGTTCGCGTATCTGCGTCCGCTTGCGCTGACCAACGTCATCTACCAGGTCCACATGTATCTGCCGGCGGAATTCACCCACCAGCAGGTGTTCAACCGCAACGCGCCGCGGACCGTCTATCCCGATCCCGCCCGGAAGTGGGACATCGGCTATCTGCGCAATGCGCTGAAGCCCGTCGTCGCGTTCCAGAAGCGGCACCACGCGAAAATCTACGTGGGCGAGTTCTCCGCGATCGTCTGGGGCCAGGGCGCCGACGCCTACATCCGCGACTGCATCGCGCTCTTCGAGGAGAACCGGTGGGACTGGACCTTCCACGCCTACCGCGAGTGGAGCGGCTGGAGCGTCGAACACGAGGCCGCGGAGCCGTGGCAGCAGGTCCCGTCGCAGGACAATCCGCGCAAACGGGCGCTGCTGGAGGGGTTCCGCCGATGAAAGGCCTGCTGCTTGCATTCTGCGCCGTCGCCGCTCTCGCCTCCCGGGCCGAGGACCGCAGGGACCGCGTCATCCGCAGATTGCAGGCCGTGAACGTGGCGAATGTGAAAGCGGCCTGGGCGGACATGGCCGCCCGCTGGCCGGACCGATTCGCAAAAGATCCGTCCTGGCTGGCCGGCCTGGAGGCGCGGCGGGACGGGCTGCTGAACGCCATCATGGGCGACTGGGGCGCGAACTACGGCGAACTTCCGCCGGTGGAGATGGGCGAGGCGTTCCTTGCCGACCTGCGCGGGAAGCTGCTGCAGAATCCGCTGCTGGACGCCGGGCGCATTCTCGCCATCCGGCGCCGGCCGGACGCCCTGGGCCTCTACGCCAACTGGAACCAGCCGCGCGACGCCGCCGGCTGCACGAACGAACTCGGCGTCCTCGCCAACCTCCGCGGCACGCCGTCCTTCCGGGTGCTGGACGCCACGCCGGCCCACGGCTACCTGGGCGAGGTCTGCCTCCACTGGGACGCGCGGCGGGCCATGTACACGCGCCGTACCGAACGCATGGACCATCCGCCGAAGGTGAATGCGCACAGCCGCGCCGACGAGCCGGTCCACCGCGTGTTCGAGCTGGATCTGACCCGGACCGGCGCCCGCCCCCGGGAGCTTGAGCTGATTCCCGATGCCGACGTGAACTGCTATGCCGGCTGCTATCTGCCCGACGGCGCGCTGATCTTCCTGTCGGACGCGTCGATGGTCGGCGTGCCCTGCGTGCGCGGAAGCAGCTGGGTGGCCAGTCTCTACCGCCGGGAGGCGAACGGCGCCATCCGCCGCCTGACGTTCGACCAGGACAACAACTGGTGCCCCAACGTCATGCCGGACGGCCGCGTGATGTTCCTCCACTGGGAGTATGCCGGCATCGTCCACTACGCCTCGCGCATCCTCTTCACGATGAATCCCGACGGCACGACGCAGCGGGCCTGTTACGGCAGCAACTCCTACTGGCCCAACGCGCTCTTCGATGCGCGGACGTGTCCCGACAATCCGGACCGGTTCACGGCCACCGTGTCGGGCCACCATGGACAGTCGCGGATGGGCGAACTCGTGCTCTTCGACGTGAACCGGGGGCGCAAGCACGCCGACGGCGTCGTCCAGCGCTTCCCCGAACGCGGGAAAAAGGTCGTGCCGATCGTGCGCGACCGCCTGACCGACTATTCGTGGCCCAAGTTCTGCCACCCCTGGCCGCTCTCCCAGAACTACGTGCTGGTGACGGCGCGCCCGACGGAAAAGGACGGCTGGGGACTTTATCTGGCCGACGCGTTCGACAACCTCACGCCCATCGTCGAAGACGCGGCGCACGTCTATTTCGAGGCGCGGCCGCTCCAGCCCTCCCCCGTGCCGCCCGTCATCGCCGACCGGACGGTCCCCGGCGAAAAGACGGCCCGCATGAAAATCACCGACATCTATGAAGGCCCCGGACTGGCCGGCGTCCCGCGCGGCACGGTCAAGGCCCTGCGCCTCTTCACCTATTCCTTCGCCTACCGCTGGATGGGCGGGGAGACCGACCATCACGGCCTGGACGGGCCGTGGGACATCAACCGCATTCTGGGGACCGTCCCCGTGGAGCCAGACGGCTCCGCCTACTTCGTGGTCCCCGCCAATCTGCCCATCTCGATCCAGCCCCTGGACGAGAAGGGCCGGGCGCTGCAGCTGATGCGCAGCTGGACGCAGGCGATGCCGGGCACGCTGGCCTCCTGCAGCGGCTGCCACGAGGAGAACCAGGCGAGCGCGGGACCCAACCGCCGGCTGATGGCCATGGAGCGTCCGCCCTCGGAAATCAGGCCATGGTACGGCCCGGAGCGCGGATTCAGTTTCCGCCGGGAGGTCCAGCCGGTTCTGGATCGCTATTGCGTCTCGTGCCACGACGGCAAGGGACAGCCGCCGCCGGCGACGCCGTTCCGCGGCGGACTGGCGAAGCCCGTCCTGACCGACCGTCCCGACGTCTGCATCAAGTCGAAGGACGTCTACTACCTGACGGACGGCCTGTTCCCGCCGAGCTATCTCGAACTCTGCTCGTACGTGCGCAACCACACGCAGGAAGGGGACAACGACGTGCTCTCCCCCTGCGACGTGGCGGCCGATACCACCTTGCTCGTCCAGATGCTGGAACGCGGCCACCACGGCGTCCAGCTCGACGCGGAGTCCTGGGACCGCATCAACACCTGGATCGATCTGAACCGGATGGGACATGGAACCTGGAGCGAGACCGTGGGGACCAATCGCGTCGCGCACTACGCCAGACGCCGGGCCGATCTCCAGCGCCGCTACGCGAACCTGGAGGAAGACCACGAGAAGACCTTCGGGAAAGCCGTGCTCCAGTCGCCCGCGCTTCCCCGGCTCCCCGTCCCGGCGCGCGCGGCGCCACCTCCCGCGGCGCCGGTCGCGCACGAGACGCGGTTGCGCACGCTGGATCTGGGCGCGGGCGTTTCGATCGTCCTGGCGAAGATCCCCCCCGCCCCCGGCGGGCGCTCCTATTGGATGGGCGTGGACGAGATCACGAACGAACAGTATCGCCGGCTGGTGCCCGCGCACGACAGCAAACTTGAGCGCGGCGAATTCATGCAGTTCACCGCGCAGGAACGCGGCTATCCGCTCAATGGGCCGCGCCAGCCCGTCGTGCGCGTCTCGCGCGACGAGGCGGCGGCGTTCTGCGCCTGCCTGGGCAGGCGGCTGGGCCTTCAGGTCCGTCTGCCGTCGGGCGCCGAGTGGGAATGGGCGGCCCGGGCCGGTTCGACCAACGAACTGTGGTTCGGTTCGCGCGAGACGGATTTCTCGAAGGTCGCCAACCTGGCCGACAAGACGTTCCGCCGGCAGGACCGGTTCCGGGCCAACGTGCCGGGCATGGCGGTGCCCGAATGGCGTCCCGCCGATGTCCGGTATGACGACGGATACCGGGTCACGGCGCCCGTCTCGGCGTTCGCCCCCAACCCCTGGGGCCTGCGGAACGTCCACGGCAACGTGTGGGAATGGACGGCCGACACGGGGCGGGAGGGGCGCGCCGTGGCACGGGGCGGATCCTGCTGGAGCCGGCCCAAGGAGGCGACGTTCGACGTGTCGGTGACCTACCGCTCCTGGCAGAAAGTCCATGACGTCGGGTTTCGCATTCTCGTTGAAGACCGCTGAACGGAAGAAAGGAGTCTCCATGGTGATGAATGCCGCACTGGGAAAACGGCTCGCAACGGCGCTTTTGCCGCTGCTGGCAGGGCTTGAATCGTCCGGTTCCGACCTGATCGGATTCTGGGATTTCAAGGGCGGGGCGGACGGCGCCGCCGTCACGACGATCGCCAACGTCCAGGGCGAGGCGGTCTACACGTCGGACGCGGCGCGAAAGTCGCAGGACGCGTCCGGGCGCGTCCCGACCTTCTCGGCGAACGGACCCGGACGGGTAGTCGATTCCAGCGGCGGGCGCAGCCTCTGCGACGATCCGTGGGCAATCGACTTCTTCTACGCGGACCGCGCTTCGCATCAGAGCGGCTATCTCGACATTCCCGGACTGGCCGACCGGCTCTCCGAACTGACCGCCTACACGATCGAGTATTTCATCCGGTTCGATCCGGACTTCAATTACTACGACGCGGACGCCTACTACGCGTTCATTTCCAAAACGCCGCTCTACGTCCAGTCCGGCGCCGTCGGCTACAAGCTGATCGCGCCCAGGTACCGCAGCACGGCTTCGGGGAATCCGCTGGGAATTGGCCTGGAAACATACGCCAACGACTGCGTGGCCAGCCAGGTCTTCGGAAGCGGAACCGACTATGGCGACGGTCTCTGGCATCACGTCGCCGCGGTCTATGCGGAGACGAACGCCACCGAACGCCTGGGCGCGCTTTCGCTCTTCGTCGATGGCGTGGAAGTCGGCTCGGGCACGTATGCGAACATTCCGGGGACGGGGCTGAAGTTCCGCCTGGGAACGGGGTATCTGAATGCCGCCGGGCAGGACAAGACGGCCACGGAATCGATTCACGCCTCGCTGGCCTGTCTGCGCGTGACGGGGTCCGCGCTTTCGGCGGATGCGTTCATGAAGATCGATTCGACGCCGTACGTCGGGGACATGGAGACGGCGGGATTCTGGGATTTCAAGGAGGGCGCGGACGGCGAGACGATCGCGGCGCTGTCCAACACCGTCGACGCGGCGCTGTTTCCGGGCACGGCCGCCGCCACGACGGAACGGACGCCGACTTTCTCGGCGGAGCGTCCGGGGCGGTTCGTCTACGCCAGCGGCCGGCTGCTTGCGGAAAACCCGCAGTCCGCCTACTTCGGCACGGCGGACGATTATGGCGTGGGCGGCAAGATCGAACTGGCGTCCCTGGCGACCGCGCTGACGCGCCTGGACGCCTACACGGTCGAGTTCTTCTTCAAAATCGACCAGCCGGTCTACCGAAACTGGCGTTCGCTGGTGGGGTGGCGCACGGGCGACGCGTCCGCGGTCAAGATCAATCTGACCGGCGACGGTTCGCAGTATACGGCAGCCACGTTCGAGGTTTTGACCAATGCCACCGCCAATTCGGTCGACGCATGCGCCCGTTCGGCGCGAGTGGACGTGCCGCTGGGCGATTCGTGGCACCATTTCGCCGTCGTCCATTCACGGGCGGACAATGCCGCGTGGATCTACATCGACCGGATCCGCTCGACGGCGTCGGCGGCGCTGACGAATGCCCTGCCGACGACGCAGCATCCGTTCGTTCTCGGCAATTCGGCCCTCGCTTTCAAACAGGCCCAGGAAGCCTTCGGCGGCTGGATCTCCTGCGTGCGCGTGACGCCGCGGGCCCTGCCGATCGGCGATTTCATGACGGCGACCGAACGGCCCGTGCCGGCGGAAACCGTCTTCGCGCTGAACTTCGACGAAGGTACGGCGGGCACCGTCGTGTCGGAAGCGCGGACGGGCGCGACGTCGGTCAGCGTCTTCCCCGATCTCACGACATGCGAGGTCGGCTACAATCTGCATGACGCCTGCCGTCCGCAATACGCCGACACGGAGAAGGCGGGACGCCTCCTCAAATGGGGTCGCCTCTCCATGTGGACGAACCGCCTCTGCCTGTGGTTTCCCGCCGCCTCCCATCTTCCCGAAGGGGCGGCCAACGCCGTCTACTACGGTGCGATGCTGAACGTGCCGGCGCGGACGGACGACCGGTCCAATCCCTCTTCCTGGACGATGGAGGCCTTTGTCAAATTGGAGCGCGCGGGCCTGCCCCAGGCGCAGGTCAAACAGGGCCTGATCTTCGGCAAGGCGGGCAATGCAACGCCGCTGGACAACACGAAGTGGCCCCGCTCCGCCTGGCTGCTTTCCTACAACGGCACGGGCAATCTCGTGCTGGAGTGGACGGAGCGGCCGCATGACGATTACGCGGACTACGCCGCCGGCTCGTCCTATTTCAAGAAGGTCACGACGCCGACGGCCTTCCTGCAGGACCTCAAGTGGCATCACGTGGCGCTTTCCTACGACGCGGCGGAGAAGCGCTTCGCCCTCCATGTCGACGGCGCGTGCGTCCTCGTCCAGCCGCTGCAGGGGACGGAGGACTCGAACGCGCTCTACGACGGCCCGTTCGCCTACTATTTCTGCCGCTTCCCGACGACGGGCGGCTTTGAAGGCTGGATGGACGAGATCCGTTTCTCGTCGAAGGTCCTGTAACCCGCCGACTTCGAACACGACGCGCCGACGGGACTGCGTCTCGTCTTCCGGTGACGGCATGCGGCGGCGGACATTTCTCGAAAGCGCGCTCGGCTTCGGCGTGGGACCGCTCGTCGGCGCCCGCGCCTTTGCGGCGGCCGCGCGCGGCGAAGCGCCGAAGACGGTCGTGCTGGGCGGCGGCGCCTTCGCGTTGGGCCATGCGCTGGCGCGCCCGGGAGAGGTTCTCGTGCTTGAGCGCGGCATTCATCTCGCCGCCGATTACGGCATGGTGGGCGACTACGCGGCGCCGGGAAACGCCACGACGGACCTGGGCCGCGACCTGCGGACCGAACTCGCGCGCGCGGGACTCCTGAAGGCGGACCGGCTTGAACTGCCGCCGCTTTCCGACTTCATGGCGGCCTTCTTCGCGGCGCGCGGGGGACGCGCCTTCATGAACGTGGAGCTTGCCGCGCTCGCGCGCGACGGCGAAGGCTGGTCGGGCGAGGTCTTCGGCGGCGGCACGGAAGGCTTCGTTCCGTTTCGGGCGGCGGCCTTCCTCGACACGACGGCGACGGGCTGGCGCGACGTCGGCCTGGCCGACGTGGCCGAGCGGACCTTTTCGGGCATCACGGAGGGCGGCCTGTTCACGGTCCGTCTGCCGCCTGCGGCAGACGCCCATCTCGCACGCCTGAAGCTGCATGACGACGCGGCGGCGGCGGGCGCGACGCTTCTTGCCGAGACGAACGCCCTGGGCGTCCGGTACGTCCGCCGGCCGGCGGACGGACGCGTCATCGTCCGTACCACGCCGCAGGGGACGACCTGGGTGCCGTCCGCCCAATTCCCCGATTTCATCACGGCTTTCGAGGAGGGCTTGAAATGGACCTCCATGTAGTCGTGTCGGGGAAAGCCCGCGTCCGCGCGGCCACTCCGTCTTTCGCGATGCGGTGCGACGTCGTGGTCGTGGGGCTGGGAACGGCGGGAGCCGCGGCTTTCGCCGCGTCGGTGGCGGAGGGCCTTCGGACGTTCGGCGTTGAAAAGTGCGCCGGCATGGGCGGACAGGGCACGATCGGCTGCATCTGCTTTGGCGGCGGGCTGCTCTCCCGGCTCAGACAGTACGAGGAGGCGGCCCGGAAGGGGACCGTGGCCTACGAGTCGGTCGTGGTCGGCGTCTGGCGGGAGGGAACGCGTCTTGCCGGCGTGCGCTATCTGCGCAACGGCGTGCTGGCGGACGTCGCCGCGAAGGTCGTGATCGACGCGAGCGGCAATGCGATGGTGGCCCGGCTCTGCGGGCTGCCCGTGCGGCAGGGGCGGTCGTTCGACGGCGTGATGGCGCCGTGTTCCCGGGGCGAGACCTGGCTGGATCCCTCCGGCCGGATCCATCCGACCTACCGCAACTATCCCGACGGACTTGCCGGTTCGGCGGCGGCCTATTCCGCGACGGTGACGAAACTCGACTCGGCGCGCCACGAAAACTGGAAGGTGCAGTCCCGGCGCGAACGGATGCTCCGGGCGTCCGCGCTGGTGAACGCGCGCGAGGAGTCCCGGGTGGTCACGGAGGAGATCCTCACGCTGGCGGACGCGTTGCGTGAACGCGTCTTCCCCGATCCGGTCTTCTACGCCTGGGAACCCGAGGATCTGCCGGTCTTCTTCGGCGACCACGTCTTCGAGTCCGAGGAGATCCAGAACTGGAAGGTCCTCTGCGGTTTGCCGATGTTCGGCTATCCGTCGACGCTGACGTACGGGACGCTGGTCGCGAAGGGCGTCGACAATCTGCTGACGCCGTCGAAGCATTTCGGCGTGGCGCACGATCTGGGCGGCGGTCTGCGGATGCAGGGCGAAATGCGCAAGACGGGCATCGTCGCCGCCTGCGCCGCCGCCATCATGGCGCGACGCGGCTGTGCGGCGCGGGACGTTCCCTACGGCGAGCTGAAACCGATGCTCGAACGGGCGGGAACGCTCGAACCTGCGCGCAAGAATCGGGTCAACGCCTGCTCCGGGCACCAGTTCGACCCCTACTCGAACGAACAGACCGCGGCGGCGTTGCGCCAGGACATCACGCGGACGCACGAATGGTGGCAGGGGGCGGTCGGCCGGGCGACGAATTCGCCCGCGGAGCAGGCGGCCTATGCGCTCTGGACCTGCTGGAAATGCCGCCTGTCGGGACAACCTGCGGCGCAGCGGCGGCTTGCCGACGTCCTGGCCGGAGGGCTGGAGGAGAATCCGCGTTTCGCCGGCAATTTCGCCGTGGCGCTCGGATTGCTCGAAGATCGGCGGTGTCTGCCCGTTTTGCGCGAACTCGTGGCCCGTCCGGGCGGCCCGAAGGATCCGGTCGTGCCGCGCGCCTACCCCAACCGCATCAAGGCGCTGCTGCTGCTGGGGCGCTTCACGGACGTTGCCAGCGTGCCGGCGCTGGTGGCGATCGTCGAGGATGGCGCGCAGGCGTTTACGCGCGATCTCGCGTCTGCGCAGGCGTTTGCCGGCCCGATGATGTGCCGCTTCCAGGCGCTCGCGACGGCGCTGTGCGCGTTGCGCGGGATTCTGCACGCGCATCCCGACGCGACGGCGCAGCGGCGCGTCGAGGCCGCGCAGGACCGTCTCCCGCCGATGCCCGCCGGCGACGGCGTCGATCTCCGCGAACGGCTCCAGGCGATACGGGTGGGGACGGGTGGAGACGTCCGGACGGGGAACTTTCAGCTTGCCGACGTTTTCAATTGACAAAATAAGGGGGAGGGGGGTATGATGTCAGCATCTTCGGTTATGGTCGTGAACGTTCGCGGCAAGGGAGGAAACGCATGGGCAGACAGGGTGTGGTGCGGATGGCGGCCGTTGCGGTCGTCGCTGCGGTTGCGGGGGCGGCGGCCGCGGAAGCGGATGCGTATGCCTGGGACAACGCCTACCAGGTGAACGAGACCGTCGCCTCGGGCGGCATCGATCTCGTGGGCGGCGGCTGGGCGACGGACGCGTTGCGCGGTCCGGCGACGGACGCGCTCGTTTCGGTGACGGGCGCGGTCACGCACGCCGCGAACCTCTCGGCGGGGCATCCGTTCGTCATCTCCAATGGCACGGAGAATGCCAAATTGACGTTGAAGGACGCCGGTCTCCTTGGCGTCGTGCCGTTGCGCGTCGTGGGCGCGAGTTCGGCGACGACCTATTTCGACGGCGAAACGCTGAACGTGGACGAGACGACGCCGCCCTCGGTCCTGAGTTGGGACGCCACCTGCGTCCAGCTCGACTCGCTCACGGTGTCGTCCCGGCAGGGACCGGCCGTCTGGACCGTCACGAACGACACGTTCTACGTGCGCAATGAGGTGCGCATCGGCTGCGACGGCGGCACGGGCACGGTGGTCGTCACGCGCTCCGGCCTGGGCCGGAGCAACGGGACCGAAATTGCCGGACTCGGCAAACGCGATACGGCCCGGATCTATCTGGGCGCCGCCTCGGCGTCCGGCATGGGCGTCTCGTCGGGCACGCTCCACGTCAAGGGCGGGACCGTCTCGTCCTGGCGCGTCTACATGGGCAGCGCGAACGTGCCCGCGCCCGCCGAAGGCGCGAAAGACGTTCCCAATCTGATCCAGCTCGACGGCGGCAACCTGTTGACGCTCCACTTCCACCAGTACGGCGCGCGCGACACGAAGATCGCGTTCAACGGCGGCGCCATCCTGAGCCAGGGATGGGGCAACTTCATCAACTTCGAGAACAACGCCTCGGGCGATCTGATCTTCGAGGGGCAGAACGGCAAGCCAATCGACGTCGTGTTCAACAAATTCGCCCAGTTCGCCGTCTGGAATTCGACCGCGACGGGCCGCCTGATCTTCCGCGGCGATTCCAACGTCTACCTGTACGGCGGCGACTTCAATGCGCAGGACCCGTACGACGCGCAGATCCTGGAAGGCTCCATCTTCTCGAACCGCGCGGACGGCCAGGGCTACGTGTGGGAACAGACGGGCGATCTGCTGCTCAAGCCGGCTTCGGGCTATGCCAATTTTTCCCGCCTGCAGATCAAGTCGGACGGCTTTCTGCCGCACAATCCGGAGAACGGCGGCGTGGCGGTGCAGAGGAGTTCGAAGCTTCTGGTCAATCTCATGGGCACGACGCAGAACTGCAACTCGCTTTTCGGCGGCGGCTTCGTCACGAACACCTCCGCCGCGACGGCGGTCCTGAACATCGGCGAAAACGGCAACAACTGCCAATTCGACGTCGAGATCTGTCCCGAGTCCGCCATTGACGTGAACAAGCTGGGCACGGGCGAGATGGTGGTTTCGCGGCCGATTCCCGGCGCGTTCTCGGTGCGGGCGGGCCGCGTCGTCGTGACGAACAGCCTGGGCGACGTCTGGTTCGGCACCCTGGACATGGCGGCCGGCACGGTCTTCGCGGTCCGGGGCGGCGTCTTCGCGCCGCCGGCCGGTTTCGACCTTGCCGCCTCGGGGACGGGCGACTTCGAATTGGCCGAAGGCGGCACGCTGAAGGTCGGCGGCGATGCGGACGGGACGCTGGACCTGTCGCGCGTGACCGGCGACATGACCTGCGTGATCGAGAAGGTCGGGCAGGGGACGCTGACGCTGCTCGGCGCGTCCGCGTTTCGCGGCACCATCCGCGTGTCCGCCGGGCAGGTGTCCGTCGCGGAAGGGGCGTCCCTGGGAACGCTGGCGGCGGTCACGGTCGCGGACGACGCGACGCTCGATCTGGCGTCCGGCGTGGCGATATGCGTCTGCGCGCTGGACGTCCGCGGGACGCACGGCGCCGAGAACGCGTCCTATTCGGGTTCGGCCGAAAACGCCGAGGCGCTGGCGGGCCTGACGGGCGGCGGGACGATTACCGTGGTGGCGAGTTCGGCGCTCTGGACGGGCGCGGTCGACGACGACGCGGCGAAAATCGGGAACTGGCAGGACCTGTCCGCGGCGCCGGAGCTGACGGCGTGCCTGTTCTCGCCGGTCTTTGCGGCGGCCTCCGACGACGGCGGCACGATGGAGGTTGGCGCGGGCTACGGTTTCAACGGCATTTCGTTCACGGCGGACATCACGGCGTTCACCTTCAAGTCCACGGGGGCGGATTCGTCGCTGGCGATCGCCGGCGGCGGCCTTTCGTTTCCGGACGAGGCGACGGCGCGCACGATCACGTTCGACACGCCGCTGGCGATCTGCACGGGCAGCCAGGTCTGGAACGTGACGAACGCGAACACCACGCTCGACGTGAACGGCCCGCTGGGCGACGTGTCGTCCAACGGCGCGGCCTCGGTGGTGACGATGGGCAGCGGCACCGTCAACTTCCGTTCGGCCAATTCCACCTACACGGGTTCGGTCTCCATTTCCAACGCGATGGCCTACGCCTGGGGCGATGAACCGTTCGGGCCGTCCAACCGGACGGGCACGGCGGCCCTGCATATCCTGAACAAGACGTCGACGCGCCTGATGCTCGCCAACACGCGAATCTCCAAGCCGGTCGTGCTGCATCTGACGAGCGGGAGCGGCGGGCGCTATTCTTTCGGTTTCGCGGCGCACACGACCAACGTCTTCTACGGCCCGGTGACATGGGCGGGCGGCGGCGTGGACAGATTCTCGCTGCCGGCCTCCTCGACGGTCGTTTTCGCCGGCGGCTACGGAAGGTCCGACAACAAGTTCTACGTCAACTGGGACGCGGCCGGCACGGTCGTCGTCTCCAATCGGCCGTTCTACGCGAGCACCTGGGAGAGCAACGCGCAGAACCTCCGCCTGCACTGCCCCGGCAACGTCTACGGGAACATGGTCGGCTGGACCGACAACACGACCACGTCCTACAACCCGTACAGCCCCATGCCCGTAAGCGTCGATTTCCGGTGCGACTGGGGATTCGACCTCCCCACGTCGAGGACCTGCATCCGAGGGCTATGGGATCTTCACGGCCATCCGCAGCGCGTGGGCGCGTTCTTCGCGACTTCGGCGGCGGTCATCCAGAGCTACGACGGCCCCGCCACGTTCTACGTCAACCAGCACAAATGGCACGCGTCCTATCCCTACGTCAACTCCTTGTTCCCCGACCGCGCCTATCCGGTTCCGCCGTCGCAGTGCCGGATCAGAGGCGAAGTGAGCCTCTGCAAGACCGGCCCGATCGAATTCGGCATCACGAACCGCGTCATCGAGGCGACTGGCACGGTGACGGTGGCGGAAGGTCCGTTCACGCTCTGGGCGGGGGCGGTCTGGCCGGGCGCGACGAACGTCGTCGTCTCGGGCGGCACGTTCCGCCTCACGCAGGCCAACCAGCTCAGCCCCGAAGCCGACTACCATCTGACGGCGGGCGTCCTGCAGCTGGACGAGGGCGCCACGCAGAAGGCGCGCTACCTGTGGCTCGACGATGGCGACAAGCCGATTGCGCGGGGCGTCTGGGGCGCGCTGGACAACGAGTCCCTGCCCGTCTCCTGCCGCACCGCCCGCATCGCCGGCGCCGGCACGCTGCTCGTGCGCGGCGACGGCAGGGGGCTGACGCTCGTCTTCCGCTAGCTTCCGCGGCCGGCGTGGCGCGCGGATGCGGCGCGTCGGCCCTGCGGGACACGGATTCTTTCCCATTCCGAAAAGGACAGCAGTCGACATGAAAACAGCAACAATCCTTTCCGCCTGCGGGGCGCTTGCCCTGGCCGGCGCGGCCGTCGAGATTCCCGTCCCCGCCGGCGCGACGATTCTCGAAGCCGGGCATGGGACCGCCCTGCCGACGGTCGAATCGGCCCTGGCGCGCGTGGCCGAACTGCGGAAGGCGGATCCGGCGTCGCCGGTCGTCGTGCGTCTTGCGCCGGGCGACTACGTTCCGGCGGGCGTCATCGACGTGACGCGGGCGCATGCCGCCACGAATGGCGGCGAACTGGTCCTGTGCGCGGCCGATTTCGCCCGGAAGCCGCGCATTTTCGGCGGCGTGGCCGTCACGAACTGGACGCGGACGGCGTTCAACGGCCGCGCCGACGTCTGGTGCGCCGACATGTCCGGGCTGGCGGTGCCGAAAAAACTGCGGCTCGTGTTCCACAACGGCCGCCGGCTGCAGCCGGCACGGTGGCCGAATCTCGATCCCCGGCGCCCCTACACGTCGGGCTACGCCTTTGCCGACGCGCGCGGCCTGGCGGCGCGCGGCGCGCGGTTTTCGCCGACGGGACTCTTCGAGGACGAAATCCAGATCCGTCCGGGCGACGAGAGGCGCTGGGCCCGGCCCGAAGACGCCTGGACAATCGTCTATCCGCGCCACAACTGGTGGAACCGGTCGCTGCCGATCCGCGCGGTTTCCAACGGCGTCGTCCACGTCGAGGCGCCGCATCGGGAAATCGCCGACCGGCTGTTCCCCTGGGACCGCTGGTGCGTCGAGAACATGGCGGAGGAACTGGACGAACCCGGCGAATGGCATTTCGACCCGCGCGCGCGGAAACTCTATCTCCTCACGCCGGACGGCGGCGACCCCAACGCCGCGACGGTGACGATCGAGCGCGGGCGGGAAATCCTGCGCGTCGCCGCGCCGAACGTGTCCATCGTGGGGCTGGAGCTGACGGGCGGCACGGCGGGTGTGAAGATCGACCATGCCGACGACGTGAAGCTGCTGGGCTGTTCCATCCACGACATCGGCTTCCACGGGGGAAACGGCGTCTGGATCATGGGCCATCGCGTGCGGATGGCGGATTGCGACGTTTTCAACATCGGCGGGCATGGCGTCTTCGTCCAGGGCTATCCCGGGGAGGACCGCGTCGACGACCGCCTGGAGGTGGTGGTCGAGAACAACTACGTCCACCACACGGGGCAGGTCAACTCCCACGGCATCGGCATCTGGATCACGGGGCAGGGCGTCAGGGTGAGCCACAACCTCGTCCACGACACGCCGCGCTGCGGCCTCTTCGGTTACGGACGCTTCTGCGAACTCTCCTACAACCGGATCCGGCACACGAACACGATCAACGACGACACGGGCGCCATCTACGGCGGCGGCTGGACGAGCGGCATCGGGACGAAGGTCTGCTACAACTGGATCTCCGACTCCATCGGCTTCCAGCGCCAGCGCGATGGCGGCTACCGGCTGTACAAGGGGGCCTGCGGCATCTATCCCGATGAAGGCTGCGGCGGCCTTGCCGTGTACGGCAACCTGATCGAGTCCTGCCACCACGTGGCGATGCACCTGCACAACGGGCGCTGGATCACGATTTCCAACAACGTCTTCGTGTCCAACGGCGCGCTGCCGCCGGGACCCAACACCGCGCAGCTCTCGCTCCAGACCTGGAACAGCCAGACGAACGGCTATTTCGTCCACATCCGCCGGGCGACGATTTCGAACGAGTACCACCGCCTTGTCGACCGGGACCCGCGCTGGCTTCGCCATCCGGCCCTGGCCCAGGCGCCGGACAACGAGACGGCCTTCAGTTCGGACGGCACGACGATGATGGGCGTCCAGGTGCGGAACAACATCGTCTTCTATCCCGACCAGGGCGAGGGCCTGATGCTGCGGGCCCATCGGCTCAACCTGACGACGAACGCGTTCGACCGCAACGTCTATTGGCCGGGGCCGTCCGCGCGCGTGCGGATGGCGACCGGGCGGAAGGAAGGGGAGGACTGGCACGCATGGCGCCAGACGGGCGCCGACGCGCATTCCGCCGTCGCCGATCCGCTGTTTGTCGACGCCGCGGCGCGCGACTACCGGCTTCGCCCCGATTCGCCCGCGCTGAAACTCGGGTTCGCGGACCTGCCCTACGGCAAGATGGGACTGCAGCGTTCGCCGTACCGTCCCGAACTGCCGCGCGAGGCCGAGGGCGTGCGCGAACACCCCGAATGGCTGTCGGCACACTAGGGCGCGAACGGCTCTTCCGGCGCACCGGGTCCGCGCCCCCGGCCCCGGCGAAAGCGCAGGTCCGCCAAGCGGCGCGGACATTCCAGAGGCACGGGCAACATGGCGCGCGGGTTTCTTCCCGGCCGGAGACGCGCATCTGCCCGTCCGCGTGGCATCGAGGTGCTCTTCCAGGACGTCAGGCAGTGCTTCAGGATAGAGGGCGCCCGCG
>JBJEWF010000076.1:0-49784 GCA_051884915.1 Kiritimatiellia bacterium | reverse complement strand
CGGCTTTTTTTCGTTTTCCGCTCCCGTCTCCCCGCGCCGCGGGGAACCGGGGACGGTTGTCGTTCCGATGCGCAAAGAGGTTCTTTGAAATGGTCACACGTCGCCAAGGTCGTGAATGGGCACTCCAGATGCTTGTCCAATTTGACTTGAATCCGCCGGTTGCTCCGGATCTCGCCATCCGGGATTTCTGGGAGCAGCAGAGGCAGCTTGAGGCGGATGCGCAGGGGGATTCCGCTGCGCCGCGGCGTGCGATCTTCACATCCGGGGACCCGAAAGTCGTCGCCTCGCTCGAAGAAATCCGCCAGTTCGCCGAAGTTCGCGTTCTCGGCGTTCTCCAGGTCCGTTCCGAACTCGACGACGAACTTGTCGGCTATCTCAAGAACTGGTCGCTCTATCGCCTGGGGACCGTCGAGCGGAACGTCCTGCGTCTGGGCATCTGGGAGATGTCTCGCTGCGCCGACCGGATTCCCGACCCGATCACGATCAACGAATGCGTCGATCTTGCCAAATTCTTCTCCGAAACGAAAAGCGGCCGTTTCGTGAATGGCGTTCTTGACAAGTACGCCAAGGACCATGCCCGGACGGAACGGGAATACACGCCCTGAACCGGCGGAGCGGGAGCGGACGCATGGAGAATCTCTCTTTCATGTCTCGTGCCTGGGCGCTGGCGCTGCGGAGCTGTGGTCATACGCGCCCCAACCCTCCCGTTGGCGCCGTGGTCGTCAAAAACGGCATCCAGATCGGAGAAGGGCGCCACAGGCGTTGCGGTCTTGCCCATGCCGAAGTCGCCGCCCTCGCGTCCTGTTCCGTTTCTCCCAGGGGGGCGAGTGTCTTCTGCACCCTGGAGCCGTGCTCGAAGCCCGGTCGCGTCGGCGCGTGCTGCGAGGCGCTGATCGCGGCTGGCGTCGCGCGCGTCGAATGGGCCTGTCCCGACCCCAACGCGAAGAACGGGGGCAGGGCCGCGCGCATCCTGCGCCGGGCGGGGATTGAAACCGTCTGCTGGATGCAATGCCCGTCAGCCGATCCCCGCCATCGGATCGCCTGCGGCATCTTCGAGGAAACGCTTCGGCCTTTCGCAAAGCACGTGACCACGGGACTGCCCTTTGTCGAAGTCAAGCTGGCCATGTCGCTGGATGGCCGCATTTGCGACCTGGACGGCAAGTCGCGGTGGATTTCGGGCCGGCCCTCGCTGCGCGAGACGGCGCGGTGGCGCGAGCGCGTCGACGTGGTGATGGTCGGTGCGGAGACGATCCGCAGGGACGATCCCTCGCTTCTCTGCCACACGCGGAGAAATGACGACCTGTGGCGGGCCGTCGTTTCCGGCAGCGGCAATCTGCCGGCCGGCGCGCAGGTCTTTGCGGATGGCGCGCGGGAACGGACGCTCGTCTATTCCGACCCCGTTGCGGCGCTGGAGGATCTGGGACGGCGCGGGTTCATGCACGTCCTCTGCGAAGGCGGCCTCGGCCTGGCCCGTTCGCTTGCGGCGGCGCGACGGGTCGACAAGTGGACGACGATTCTCTGTCCCCTTGTGATTGGCGGCCGGCCGCTTGCCGAAGCTTGCCGCTTCCGGCCGTTTTCCGCCCAAGTCCACGGCGCCGACATCTTCTCGACGAATCTATGTTCACAGGACTGATACAGAAAGTAGGAACGCTGAAGCGCGTTTCCCGCGGCGAGGGACTGGTTCTCGAATTCAAGTTCGACCCCTGGCCGACTCCCCTGGTCAAGGGGGAAAGCGTTGCGGTCAACGGCGTCTGCCTGACCGTCTGCAATTGCGACAGCACGCGGTTCACGGCGGACGTGCTCAGGGAGACGGAGGCGCGTTCGACCCTGGCCTCCCTGCTGCCCGGCGCGAAGGTCAATCTTGAACGCGCCCTGCAGGCCGGCGACCGGCTGGGCGGGCACGTCGTCCAGGGGCATGTCGACGGCATTGGGCGGCTGATCGCCAAAACGGCCAAGGGCCGGGATTTCGCGCTTCGGTTCGACTGCGGGCGCGTCATTGCGGCGGCGACGGTTCTGAAAGGCTCCATTGCCGTCAATGGCGTGTCCTTGACGGTCAGCGCGCTGGGCGCGGATTGGCTGCAGGTCGACATCATTCCCTCGACGGCGGCGGCGACCAATCTCGGCGGCCTCAAAGTGGGCGATTCCGTGAATCTTGAAAGCGACGTTCTGGGCCGCTATGCCATTCGCCAGGCGGAGTCTGCCGAACGGGCCTCGCCGGCCGGGCCTTCGGGACTGACGATGGAAATGCTGGCGGAGAACGGATTCCTCCAATGAAGCGGAACGTCCTGTCTGCCGGTGCCCTTGGACTCGGATTCGTCCTCTGCTCGTGCTGCGCCTGGTTCTGCCAGCAGGGACGTTCCCGGGCGCGCGAACAGCAGGGCGTGGCCCCCAATCCCGTGGCCGAGATGATCGTCGCGGGGCTGGGCGGTTTCCGCGGCATTGCCGCCGAGGTCGTGTGGTTTCGCGCCGATCGCCTCCAGGACGAAGGCCGTTATGCCGAATTGGCGCAGCTGGCCACGTGGCTGACGTTTCTCGACCCCTACACGCCGGAAGTCTGGGCCTATTCGGCGTGGAATCTGGCCTACAACATCTCGGTCATGATGCCGACGCACGAAGACCGGTGGCGCTGGGTCGAGTCGGGCATGCGGCTTCTTCGCGACGACGGTCTGCGGTTGAATCCGGGCGATCCGGTTCTCCACAAGGAACTCGCCTGGCTGTTTCTGCTCAAGTTGGGAGGCGATCTGGACGAGGCGTCGCCGTTCTACCGCGAGAAGTGGGCGGCGCAGATCGGGAAATGCCGGCAGACGGCGGATTGGAGCCCCGTCAGGATGGATCCGGCGCTGTGTGCCGAAATCGACCGCGAATACGGCGCGCAGGATTGGCTCCATCCGTTCGCCAGCGCGCTTTACTGGGCCCACAAGGGGCTGCCGCTCGCCCGCGGCAAAAAAAACGTCCGGCAGGAATTGCGGCAGATCGTCTATCAGGTCCTGATGCTGGAGGCGCGGGACAATCCCAAGTTTGCCGCCCGGGCCTATCGGGAACTTTGCCGGGGACTGGCGGAGAATCCCAACCCCGTGCTCGAAAAAATCGCCCGGAACTTCAAAGCCCATTACAACTTGTCCGATGCGGACGGAAAATGATACAATGGCCCGCATGCGGCAGACGGCGTGCGGTTCAGCGTCCGCAGGCGCGTGCTGTTGCGGAAACGACGGAAAAGAGGAGTGTCCATGAAGCGGATTTTGGCTGCGATTGTCCTGTCCATGGCGTGTCTGGCCGGCGAGGCCAAGGCGCTCAAGGTGCTTATGATCGGCAACAGTTTCACCTGCAGCGTCATGCGCCAGACGCCCGCGATCGCCAAGGCGCTCGGCTGCGAACTGGATCTTGCCAATCTGAGCATCGGCGGATGTCCGCTCAGCCGGCACTGGGCGAATGTCGAGAAGGCGGCAGACGGGGAGTTCCGTCCCTACGCCGTGCAGTTGAGCTGGACGTCCTGCGATGCCAAGGAGGCCCCGATCCGCAACGTCATGAAAGGCGGCCACGCGAACATCCCCCAGGCCCTGTCGGCGGACAAATGGGACGTGGTCACGATTCAGCAGGCAAGCGGCCAGAGCGCGTTCTACAAGACGTTCCAGCCGTATGCGGACAATCTGATCGCCAAGATCCGCGAACTGGCTCCGCAGGCGGAAATCCGCATTCAGGAGACGTGGTCCTACTGCCCGTACGACGGGCGGCTGGGCGTATGGCGGATGACGCCGGACACGATGTACGAGGCCCTTCACGAATCCTACCGGACGCTGGCGAAGAAGCATGGCCTCAAAATCATTCCCACGGCGACCGCCGTCCAGGAATTCCGCCGGCGCCTTCCCGTCCGATACGCCAAGGTGCTGACGAAAAAGGAACTGGCCGCGCTGAAGGAACCCGCCGTGCCGGAATTCTACGGCGACGTGTGCGGCAAGGCCTTCTGGGGGAAGGGCCGCAAGGGGCAGAAAGACGCGGACGAGATCAGGCTGCACGTCGATCCGTCCCATTTCAACCCGGAAGGCGAATATCTGCAGGGGTGCGTGTGGGTCGAGGCGCTGTTCGGCAAGGACGTGAACGCCTGCACCTATACGATGAAGGGGCTGTCCGACGCGCGCGCGAAGCTGATGCGCGCCTGCGCGCACGACGTCGTATCCGCCCGGAAATGAATCGGCCTTTCCCGAATGGAGGTTTCCCCGTGAAGCCCTTCAAACCTGTCTGCATCTGGGGTGCGCTGGCGTGCGCGTGGGCGCTGTCGGCGGCGGAAGTTTCGCCGACGGCCGAATTGCGGCTTCCGGTCGTTCGCGTCGAACCGGGAACGGACTTGATGGAAAAGACCTATCCCGGGCGCGTGGTGCCTGTCGCGCAGGTCAATGTGATTCCCCAGGTGAGCGGCGAGATCCTTGAGGTCGGATTCGAGAACGGCACGTTCGTGAAGAAGGGCGATCTGCTCTATCGCCTGGATTCGGTCCAGTTCGAGGCGGCGGTGAAGAATGCGGAGGCGAAGGTGGCCGAATGCAAGGCCGCGCTGGGCTATGCCGAATTGAGCTACGCCCGCCACAAGAAGCTGGTCGGCTCCCACGCCGTTTCGCTTGACGCCGTGGACAACGCGCTGTCGACGCGGGACAGCGCGCGGGCCTCGCTGGCGGCGGCCGAGGCCGATTTGATCAGCGCCAGGGACGATCTGCGCCATTGCCGCATCGTCGCGCCGATTGCGGGCAAGGTCGGGACGACGCTGTATACCGAAGGCAACTATCTGACGAAAGGCCAGGGCACGCTGGTGACGCTGATTCAGGCGGCGCCCATCCGCGTGCGCTTCTCCATCTCGAACAGCGAGTTCCTGGAGATGTTCGACGGGAGGGCGTCGGCTTTCCAGACGAATGGCGTGGTCTCGCTGATGCTGGCGGATGGCCGCTCCTACCAGGAAAAAGGCCAGATCGAGTACATCGAGAATGCGGCGGACGACCAGACGGACTCGATCCAGGTCTTTGCGATCTTCGCGAACAAGGATCGCATTCTGCGGCCCGGCGGAACGGTCGGCGTCACGCTGAGGAGCAAGACGGGCGTCAGGAAACTGGCCGTTCCGCCGAGCGCCGTCTTGCAGGACATGCAGGGCTCGTACGTCTGGGTCGTCAAGGACGACCGTTCCGTCGAGCGCCGCTACGTGGTGCGCGACAACACGCTGGGCGACACGCAGTTCATCGCCAAGGGGCTGAAGGAAGGCGAACGCGTCGTCGCCGACGGCGTCCACAAGGTCGTGAAGACGTCGCGGATACGCCCCGTCGACTGACCGGACGCCGGTTCGGTCAGTCCTGCCGCGGCGTGCTGGCGATCATGTGCGAAAGAACGGCAAGACCTGACGCCAGGTCTTCCTGCTGGACTTTGACGCTGGCCGGCACGTTCAGGGAGACGCCCGTGAAATTCCAGATGCCGCGGATGCCCGCCGCGACGAGTTTGTCGGCGCACGCCTGGGCCGCGCAGCTGGGCACCGTCAGAATGGCCAGGACGATGTGCAGACGCTGGATCATGCGCTCCAGATCGTCGATGGCGAGAATCGTCGCGCCGTGGAGCTGGGTGCCGACGAGCGCGGGATTGGCGTCGAAGGCGAGCGTGATTTCAAGGTTGTGGTCCCGGAAGCCGCGATGGCCGAGCAGCGCGCCGCCGAGGTGCCCGACGCCGATCAGGGCCGCCTGGGTCGGGCTGTCCCAGCCGAGCGCGCGCGTGATGGCGGCGGCGAGTTCCTTGGTCGGAAATCCCAGCCGGGGCGTTCCCGAGACGCCCGTCATCGCCAGGTCCTTGCGGACGACGACATGGTCGAGGTTCAGCACGTCGGCGAGAAGGGCTCCGGAGATGTACTCTTCCTCCCGGGCCACGCAGTCCTGGATTTTTCGAAGATAGACCGGAAACCGGCGAATGGTCGGCAACGGAAGATTCTGAATCGCATTTTCCATGGGAAACCTCCTCGGCGGACGAAACGCAAAAGCGGACGCCCCGGAGAAGGGACGTCCGCCGGCTGGACCTCCAGCAAACCCGCGTCAGGCACGCGGATTGTTGTGGTAGACGGTATGGAGCAGGTGGTGGGCCCTCTCCGAACCGGGTTCGCCGAGGAATTCGGCGTAGAGTTTCTTGATGTCCGGATTCTCGTGCGACAGGCGGCAGGCCTTGCCTTCGTCTTCCGCGTAGAGGCCGGACATGCGCTGTTCGAGCACGACCTTGCGGTCTTCTTCGTGGATGAAAGGCTGGCCGCCGCCGTTGATGCAGCCGCCCGGACAGGCCATGATCTCGATGGCCTGGAAGCGGTTGCGGTCGGCGCGGACCATGTCGAGCACCTTGCGGGCGTTGCCGAGGCCGGAGGCGACGGCCACGTTGACCGAAATGCCCGGCGCGACTTCGACCTTGGCCTCCTTCACGCCGTCGAGACCGCGCACGGCGCGGAAGTTGATCGCGTCGCCGGCGAGGTTCTTGCCGTCGTTGAGCATCGTGTAGACGCTGCGGAGCGCGGCTTCGAGCACGCCGCCCGTCACGCCGAAGATCACGCCGGCGCCGGTGGATTCGCCGAGCGGGCTGTCGTAGTCCTCGTCTTCGAGGTTGGCGAGGTTGACGCCGGCCTCCTGGAGCATCGCGACGAGTTCGCGCGTGGTGACGACGTAGTCGACGTCCTTGATGCCGTTCGGGGCGAACTCGGGACGCGCCGCCTCGTACTTCTTCGCCTGGCAGGGCATGACGGAGACGACGATGAGGTCCTGGGGCTTCACGCCGATCTTCTCGGCGTAGTAGCTCTTGGCGATCGCGCCGAACATCTGCTGCGGACTCTTGCAGCTCGACGGGATGTCGAGGAGGTCCGGATAGTGGTGCTCAAGGAAGTTGATCCAGCCCGGGCAGCAGGACGTGAGAATCGGCAGGTTCTTGCCGGACTTCACGCGCTCGATGAGCTCGTGGCCCTCCTCCATGATGGTGAGGTCGGCCGAGAAGTCCGTGTCGAACACCTTGTCGAAACCGAGCTTGCGCAGACCCGCCACGAGCTTGCCCGTAACCGGCTGGCCCTTCTTGAAGCCGAATTCCTGGCCAACCGCCACGCGGACGGCGGGCGCCGTCTGGACGATGACCGTCTTGGAGGCGTCGTGGATCGCGTTCCAGACCTGCTTCACGTAGCTGACGCCGACAATGGCGCCGACCGGGCAGACGTTCACGCACTGGCCGCAGAACGTGCAGCTCGAATCCGCAAGCGGAATCATCGAGGCCGTGCCGACCTTGGCGCTGAAGCCGCGGCCGTTGCCCGTGAGGGCGCCGACGGTCTGCACCTTGTTGCAGACGGTTTCGCAGCGGCGGCACATCACGCACTTCGAGAGATCGCGCATGATGGCGGCCGACTTGTCGACCGGGAACGTGTTCATCTCGCCCTTGAAGGGGATGTCGCGAACGCCGAATTCGGCCGCGAGCTTCTGGAGTTCGCACTCCTGGTTCTTCGCGCAGGTCAGGCAGGTCTGCGGATGGTCGGAGAGCAGAAGCTCCAGCACCGTGCGGCGGGCCTTGAGGGCGCGGAGGGAGTTCGTCCAGACCTCGACGCCGTCGCGCGCGAGCGGCGTGGCGCAGGCCGGAACGAGGATCTTGCGGGGGCCGCGGATGCCCGTCGCCTCGACGAGGCAAAGGCGGCAGGAGGCCGGCTTGTTGGCGGTGCCGCAGCCGACGTCCGGGCAGTAGCACAGCGTCGGGATGTGCACGTTGATCTTGTTCGCCGCGTCGAGGATCGTCGAACCGGCGGGCACCTCAACCTTGGTGCCGTTGATGATGACGGAAACGTTTGCCATTTTTTCGCTTACTCCTTGACGATAGCCTTGAACGGGCACGAGCTGATGCAGGCGCCGCACTTGATGCACTTCTTCTGGTCGATCACGTGGCGCGCCTTGATCGAACCGGAAATCGCGTTGACCGGGCAGTTGCGCGCGCATTTCGTGCAGCCCTTGCAGGCTTCCGTGATCGTGAGCGAATAGAGCTTCGTGCAGGTGCCGGCCGGGCACTTCTTGTCGCGCACGTGGGCGACGTATTCGTCCTTGAAGTAGCGCAGGGTGGAGAGAATCGGGTTCGGCGCCGTCTGGCCCAGGCCGCACAGCGCGGTGTCCTTGATCGTGTTGGCGAGGTCCTCCAGCTCGACGAGCATCTCCTCCGTGCCGTTGCCGTCGCAGATCTTGTCGAGCATCTCCAGCATGCGGCGCGTGCCGATGCGGCACGGCGTGCACTTGCCGCAGGACTCGTCCTTCGTGAAGCCGAGGTAGAACTTCGCCATGGCGGGCATGCAGTCCTTGTCGGACAGCACGATCATGCCGCCCGAACCCATCATCGAGCCGATGCGCATGAGCGCGCCGTAGTCGATCGGCGTGTCGAGGTCCTGGGCCGTGATGCAGCCGCCGGACGGACCGCCCGTCTGCACCGCCTTGAATTTCTGGCCGCCGGAGATGCCGCCGCCGATGTCGTAGATGATTTCGCGCAGCGTCGTGCCCATCGGGACTTCCACGAGGCCGACGTTGTTGATCTGGCCGGCGAGGGCGAAGACCTTCGTGCCGGAGTTGCCGGAAAGCGACTTCGTCCAGTTGCCGTTTTCGTCGGTCTCGAACTTCCAGTTGCCGATCCGGGAATACCACTTGGCGCCCTTGACGAGAATCACGGGAATCGACGCGTAGGTTTCCACGTTGTTCACGTTCGTCGAGCATCCCCAGTAGCCGCCGCCGACGTTGGCGGGGAACGGGGGCTTGGTCGTGGGTTCGCCGCGCTGGCCTTCCATCGAATGGATGAGCGCCGTCTCCTCGCCGCACACGAACGCGCCGGCGCCGAGTTTGATTTCGATGTCGAAATTGAAGCCCGTGCCGAGGATGTCCGTGCCGAGGAGGCCGATCTCGCGCGCCTGGTCGATCGCGTTCTGGAGACGCGCGACGGCGAGCGGATATTCGGCGCGGATGTAGACGAGGCCGTGCTGGGCGCCGATCGCGTAGGCACCGATGGCCATGGCCTCGATGACGCTGCTGGGATCGCCTTCCATGATGGAGCGGTCCATGAACGCGCCCGGATCGCCTTCGTCGGCGTTGCAGACGATGTACTTCTCGTCGGCCTGGACGCCGGCGGCGATTTTCCACTTGAGGCCGGTCGGGAAGCCCGCGCCGCCGCGCCCGCAGATGCCGGAGTTCAGGACTTCCTGGACGACTTCCGCCGGCGTCATCTGCGTGAGGGCCTTCGCCAGGCCCTGATAGCCTTCGTTCGCGATGTAGTCCTCGATGGACTCGGCGTCGATCAGGCCGCAGTTGCGCAGCGCGATGCGCTGCTGCTTGGCGTAGAAGGGCATCTGCGCGTAGTCGTGGATCTTCGCCTTCAGCGTGGGCTCCACGTAGAGGAGGCGTTCGACCACTTCGTGGCCGACGACGTGCTTCTGGACGATTTCCTTCGCGTCCTCGGGCGTGACCTGCACGTAGAACACGTTGTCCGGCATGATCTTGACGATCGGTCCCTGGGCGCAGAAGCCGAAGCAGCCCGTCTGGACGACCTTGACGTCGGCTTCGAGACCGGCGGCCTTGATTTCGTCGCGGAGATTCGCCATCAGCGTCTGGGACGCCGAAGCGTGGCAGCCCGTGCCGCCGCAGCAGAGAATGTCCTTCTTCTTCGAGTCGATCGCGCCGGCGGCGAGACGAAGGGCCAGGTTGCCCTTGGCGGCTTCGAACGCGGCGTCGAGATCGGCCTTGCTCGCAATCTTCTTCATTTAAACTCAGCCTTTCGCCTTGTATTCGTTAATGATTTCGACGGCCCGCGCGGGCGTCACCTTGCCGTAGACCTGGTCGTTCACCATCATGACCGGCGCCAGACCGCAGGCGCCCACGCAGCGGAGCGCGGAAACGGAGAACAGCCCGTCCGGGGTCGGCGTCGTGTCCGCCTGGATGCCGAGCACGCGCTCGATTTCGCGGAGAACGCCTTCCGAACCCTTCACGTAGCAGGCCGTGCCCAGGCAGACGTTGATGATGTACTTGCCTTTGGGCTTCGTCGTGAAGTAGTTGTAGAAGGAGACCACGCCGGAGACGGCGCTCTCGGGAATGCGCATCCGCGCCGCGACGTGCTGCTGCACCTCGCGCGGGAGGTACCCGAAAATATGCTGGGCCCGATGGAGAATCTGAATGAGCCGCCCGCGCCGGCGCTCATCGTTGAGGTCCAGACCGAGACCGTCGATGAACGCGTCGAGCTCGGCGAATTTACCGGCGGCCGCCGGTGAGCATCCGTGTTCGCACATGTACTGTTTTCCTTTTGGGTGTGAAAAAATCGATATAAGTATCTCATATCCAACTTAAGTTAGGCAAGTATAACATATCCGAATCGTGCATTTTCAGTCGATTTCGCGGGAGGAACGGGGCGCGAAAGGGCGCGGAGGGACGGAACGGCGCGGACGATTTGGCAGGCACCCAACATTCCGCTTGCGCACCGGGAGCCGTTGTGAGATAATTGACGGCCAACGAACGGACATTCCGCCGCGACGGAGCGGCTGACGCGGCTGGGGCGGGAGTCCGGAGACAGGAAACATCCATGAACAAGATTATCGCGAAGAGGCAGCTTTCGGACAAGGTCTTCCAGATGACGTTTGAGGCGCCGCTCATTGCCCGTGAGCGCAAGGCCGGCCAGTTCATCATCCTCATGGTCGACGCGGACATGGGCGAACGCATCCCGCTGACCATTGCCGACGCCGATGCCGGGAAGGGGACGGTGACCATCATTTTCCAGACCGTGGGCGCCACGACGCTCAAGCTCGCCAGGTTCGAGCCCGGCGACGTCATTCCCGCCGTTCTCGGTCCGCTCGGCCGGCCGACGTCGATTCGCGGTCTGGACGGGACGAAGCCCGGACACGTCGTCTGCGTGGGCGGCGGCATTGGCGTCGCGCCGATGCATCCGATCGCCCAGGCGCTCAAGGCCGCCGGCAACAAGGTGACGATCATCATGGGCGCGCGCAACGCCGATCTCTTCGTCATGAAGGAGGAAATGGCGGCCATCGCGGGCGAGAACCTGATCCTGACGACAGACGACGGCTCGTCGGGCCGCAAGGGCCTGGTGACGGATCCGCTCAAGGAGCTCTGCGCGGCCGGGGCGGTGGACGAGGTCATCGCCATCGGTCCGCCCGTCATGATGAAGTTCGTCGCCCTGGCGACGAAGCCCTACAACGTCCCCACGGTGGCTTCCCTCAACACGATCATGATTGACGGCACGGGCATGTGCGGCGGCTGCCGCGTTTCCGTGGGCGGCCAGACGAAATTCGTCTGCGTCGACGGGCCGGAGTTCGACGCCCACCAGGTCGACTGGGACGAGATGCTGAAGCGCATGGGCGCCTTCAGACCGCAGGAGCAGGCCGCGAAGGAACACGTCTGCCGGGCGGGCATTTTCACGAAATAGAGGAATTTGGCGATGACACCGAAAGAACGCATGTCCATTCCGCCCCAGCAGATGCCGGAGCAGGATCCGCGCCTCCGCGCCCGCAACATGGACGAGGTCGCGCAGGGCTACACCGCCGAAATGGCGAAATGCGAGGCGAGCCGCTGTCTCCAGTGCGCGGCCCGGCCCTGCATGCAGGGATGCCCCGTGGCGATCGACATTCCCGGTTTTCTCGCGAAGGCCGCGCAGGGCGATTTCGCCGGCGCGCTGGAGATCATCAAGAAGACGTCGCTTCTGCCCGCGGTCTGCGGGCGCGTCTGCCCCCAGGAAAAGCAGTGCCAGCGTTTCTGCACGATGGGCAAGCTGCTCAAGGACGTCGACAAGGCGGTCGCCATCGGCCGCGTCGAACGCTTCTGCGCGGACCTCGCCCGCGCGAACGACGCCGAAGAGCCGGTGGCCTGCGCGCCGAAGACGGGCAGGAAGGTCGCCATCGTCGGTTCGGGGCCCGCGTCGATCACCTGTGCGGCCGACTGCGCCAAGGCCGGCCACGACGTGACGATGTTCGAGGCGTTCCACAAGTGCGGCGGCGTGCTGGTGTACGGGATTCCCGAATTCCGTCTGCCGAAGGCGATCGTGCGGCACGAAATCGACGGGCTTGCGAAACTCGGCGTCAAGATCGAGACGAATTACTGCGTCGGCCGCACGCGCAAGATCGCCGATCTGATGAAGGAGGACGGCTTTGACGCGGTGTTCGTGGGTTCGGGCGCCGGTCTGCCCAAGTTCATGGGCATCGCGGGCGAAAACCTGAACGGCGTGTTCTCCGCCAACGAGTACCTGTCGCGCGCGAACCTGATGAAGGCCTACCGCGAGGGCGAGGCCGACACGCCGTTCTGGCATGGACGGAAAGTCGCCGTGCTCGGCGGCGGCAACGTCGCGATGGACGCGTCGCGCATGGCGCTCCGCCTCGGGGCGGAGAAGGTCCATCTCATCTACCGCCGCAGCGAGGCCGAGATGCCGGCCCGCCGGGAGGAGGTCCACCATGCCCGGGAGGAGGGCGTCGAGTTCCATCTGCTCGAAAACGCCAAGCGCATCCTGGGCGACGAGAAGGGCTTCGTGACCGGCATCGAATGCCTGAAATACGAACTCGGCGAACCGGACGCCTCTGGCCGCCGCAGCCCCGTGCCCATCGCGGGCAGCGAATCCGTGCTCGACGTCGATACCGTCGTCGTGGCGGTCGGCAATGCGTCGAATCCGCTGATTCCGGCCACGACGGACGGCCTTGAGGTCAACCGGCGCGGCAATATCGTCGTCGATCCCGAAACGAACATGACGTCCATTCCCGGCGTGTTCGCCGGCGGCGATATCGTGCTCGGCGCCGCCACGGTGATTCTGGCCATGGGCGAAGGCCGCCGCGCCGCCGCCGGCATCAACGCCTATCTGGCCCGGTAGGGCATACCGGCTTCCCGGACGGGGGCGTGACGGTTCCCGCGCGGGATCCGCAGCCGGATCTCCCGCCGGGCCGGGCGGCGGAATAATATCGCTATTCCAATATCGCTACTTGACTACCGATTATGATTTTGGTAGACTCGATGCCGTTCGCCGGAAAAGGGCGGACGGCAACTCAGTGAACGAGTAAAGGAAAAGCGATGAATACAGACGTGAAGACGACGAATCCCGCTGGGGCTTCCGTCCCTGTGGATGCCGACATGGACGCGCGCGAGTTCGAGAAGATCCTCGCCCGGGTGCGCGCGGCGCAGGCGCAGTATGCAACGTACTCCCAGGAACAGGTCGACAAGATTTTCCGCGCGGCGGCCCTGGCCGCCAACCGCCAGCGCATCCCCCTCGCCAAGATGGCCGTCGAGGAGACGGGCATGGGCATTGTCGAGGACAAGATCATCAAGAACCACTACGCGGCCGAGTACATCTACAACACGTACAAGAACACGAAGACCTGCGGCGTGATCGAGGAGGATCTGCCGGGCGGCATGATGAAGATCGCCGAGCCGATCGGCCTGATCGGCGCCGTCATCCCGACGACGAACCCGACGTCGACGGCCATCTTCAAGACGCTGCTCGCGCTCAAGACCCGCAACGGCATCGTCATCAGCCCGCACCCGCGCGCCAAGAATTCCACCATCGCCGCGGCGAAGATCGTGCTGGAGGCGGCCGTGGCCGCCGGCGCGCCGGAAGGCATCATCGGCTGGATCGAGGCGCCCTCGCTGCCGAAGACGAACGCGCTGATGAAGGAAGCGGACGTCATTCTCGCGACGGGCGGTCCCGGCATGGTGAAGGCCGCCTACAGTTCCGGCACGCCCGCCATCGGCGTCGGCGCCGGCAACGCGGCGGCGATTCTCGACCCGAGCTGCGACATCGTCAACGCCGTCAATTCGATCATCCACTCCAAGACCTTCGACAACGGCATGATCTGCGCGACGGAGCAGACCGTCATCGCGGACGCGGAGATCTACGACGCCGTCAAGGCCGAATTCATCAAGCGCGGCTGCTATTTCCTCGACAGGCAGGAGGCGGACAAGATTCGCGCCACCATGCTCATCAACGGCGCGCTGAACGCGAAGATCGTCGGCCAGCGCCCCGTCGCCATCGCGCGGATGGCCGGTTTCGAGGTGCCGGAGTCCACCAAGGTCCTCATCGGCGAGGCCACCTCCACCGAGACGTCCGAGGCGTTCGGGCACGAGAAGCTCACGACGATTCTCGGCATGTACAAGAGCAGGGACTTCGACCACGCGCTGGACATCGCGGAAGCGCTGCTCGCGAACAATGGCGGCCTCGGCCACACGTCCGTCCTCTGGGCCGACGAACTCAACGAGAAGGCGAAACTCGACCGGTTCGCGGCGCGCATGAAGGCGTGCCGCCTGCTCGTCAACATGCCGTCCAGCCTGGGGGGCATCGGCGACGTCTACAACTTCCTGCTCGTCCCCTCGCTCACGCTCGGCTGCGGCAGCTGGGGCGGCAACTCGATTTCGGAGAACGTCGGCGTCAAGCACCTCATCAACATCAAGACAGTGGCCATGAGAAGAGAAAACATGCTGTGGTTCCGCGCGCCGGAGAAGGTCTACCAGAAGAAGGGCTGCCTCGCGGTGGCGCTCGAAGAACTCGGCCGGGAGCTCGGCAAGAAGAAGGCGTTCATCGTGACGGACTCCTTCCTCTATTCGAACGGCTACACGAAGCCGATCGAGAAGAGCCTCGAACGGCAGGGCATCATGTTCACCACGTTCTCCAACGTGGCGCCGGATCCGACCCTCGCCTGCGCCAAGGAGGGCGCCAAGCTGATGGCCGGTTTCAAGCCCGACGTCATCATCGCCCTCGGCGGCGGTTCGGCGATGGACGCCGCGAAGATCATGTGGGTCCTCTACGAGCATCCGGAGGTGGATTTCATGGACATGGCGATGCGCTTCATGGACATCCGCAAGCGCGTCTACACCTTCCCGAAGATGGGCGAGAAGGCCTTCTTCATCGCCATCCCGACTTCGGCCGGAACGGGATCCGAAGTCACGCCGTTCGCCGTCATCACGGACGAGCGGACGGGCGTGAAGTATCCGCTGGCCGACTACGAGCTGATGCCCGACATGGCCATCGTCGACGCCGACATGCAGATGATGGCGCCGCCCGGACTGACGAGCGCGTCGGGCATCGACGCCGTCAGCCACGCCCTTGAGGCCTATGCCTCGATGCTCGCGACGGACTACACCGACGGTCTTGCGATTCGCGCCCTCCAGACGATTTTCCGGTATCTGCCGGAATGCTACGACGCCGCGGTCGGCAAGTACGCCGCGCCGAAGGCCCGCGAAAAGATGGCGAACGCCGCCACGATGGCCGGCATGGCCTTCGCGAACGCCTTCCTCGGCGTGATGCACTCGATGGCCCACAAGCTCGGCGCGTTCCACAACATCCCGCACGGCATCGCCAACGCGCTGATGATGGAGGAGGTGCTGCGCTTCAATGCCGATCCCGTGCCGCGCAAGATGGGCACCTTCCCGCAATACGACCATCCGCACACGCTGGAGCGCTACCTTGAGATCGCCGACGAGCTCGGCATCAAGGGCCGCAGCCGCGGCGAGCAGTTCGAGAACTTCATCAAGGCCATCCGCGAGCTCCAGGCCCGCATCGGCATCAAGCCCACGATCCGCGACTACGTTCCGGACGAACAGGACTTCCTCGCCCGGCTCGACGACATGGTGGAGCAGGCGTTCGACGACCAGTGCACGGCCGCCAATCCGCGCTACCCGCTGATGAAGGAAATCAAGCAGATGTACCTCAACGCCTACTACGGCAGGCACGAGAACGTCTGATCCGTTTCAATGGTTGAAGGGCTAAACAGTTAGGGGGTTTTTCAAATGAAGAAGACCGCTGAAAAGAAACCCGTGGCCAAGAAGGCTCCGGCCGCCAGGAAACTGGCGAAGAAGGAAAACACGATTCTGGTCCGTGAACACAAGCAGGTCCTGAGGGACGGCGCGTCCATCCTCAAGATCTTCGACGAGAACTACCAGGTCTCCGCGATTCTGAACGAGGCGATGAACGAGGCGCGCGCCGCCGAGACGGGGCTTCCGGTCGCCAAGATCCTCGAAGTCTGCGTCATCAAGGGCAAGTGGGCGATCCGCCGCGAGTTCATCGAAGGCGAGACCCTGGCCGACGTGATGGCCAAGGACAAGAAGAATCTCGCGAAGTACCTGAAGGAGTTCGTCCAGATCCAGTGCGCGATCTTCGCGAAGACCGCGCCCCGCATGGGCAATCTTGCGGACAAGCTGGACGCGATGATCTCCGCCTCGCCGCTTGAGCGCAACACGCGCTACGACCTGCACATGCGCCTCCAGGCGCAGCGTCGCGGCAAATCGCTCTGCCACGGCGACTTCAACCCCACGAACGTCATCATCACGCCGAAGGGCGACTGGCGGGTGATCGACTGGAGCCATGTGCGGCTCGGCGATCCGCTCGCGGACGTGGCGCGCACCTACCTCCTGTTCTGGCTCTCCGGGCACGTGAAGGCCGCCGAACAGTACATGGCCATGATGTGCGAGGCGCTGAAGGTGAAGCTGCCCGAGGTCCAGAAGTGGCTGCCGATCGTGGCCGCAGCCGAGTCCTCCAAGCCGAACTCGCAGAAGAACCTCGACCTGCTTCTCCACTGGGCGAGCGTCGTCGACATCGAATGAGGCCGCGCGCCGCGCGCGCAGACGGGGCCAGGCGTTCGCGCCTGGCCCCGCTTGCGTCTGGCCCGGGCGCGACTTGTTTGAGTTGCCTAACTCGACGCGGATATGCGATAATGGGGCGCCATGAGCAAACCGAAGATTGTCATTTGCATGGGAAGCTCCTGCTTCGCGCGGGGGAACGAGAAGAATCTGGCGTTCTGCGAGAAGTATCTGGCGGATCGCGGCTTGCAGGACGAGGTCGACTGCGAGCTTTCGGGGTCCCTCTGCACGGGCGCCTGCGCCGCCGGGCCGATTGTCGTCGCCGACGGCAAGACCTACACGCACGTCGATACGGGCGTCATGAAAGATCTGCTCGACGCGCTGTTCGGCGGCGCCCCGGCTTGATTCGCTTTGGTTTCCTTCAACGGTCCTCTTTCCCGATTTTCCCATGAACGGTCCCGTCTACACGATTGAGAACGAATGCCAGGACTGCTACAAGTGCGTCCGGCACTGCCCCGTGAAGGCCATCCGCATCGTCGGCGGCAAGGCGAGCGTCATTCCCGAGGCGTGCGTCGCCTGCGGCGAGTGCGTGAAGGTCTGTCCCGCCCACGCGAAGAAGGTCCGCAACGACCTGGCGCGCCTACGCCAGCTGCTCGATTCGGGCGCGAAGGTCTATGCCTCCGTCGCGCCGAGTTTCGCCGCCTACTTCAAGGGCGTCACCATCGGCCAGCTGGCCGCCGCGTTGAAGGAGGTCGGATTCGCGGGCGTCTCCGAGACCGCGCACGGCGCGGAAAGCGTGAGCGCGCACGTCTCGAAACTGCTCGCGGCGAGTCCCGAGACGCCGTTCATGATTTCAAGCGCCTGCCCGGCGGCCGTGGACATGATCCGCAAATACCTGCCGCGGTGGGCGAAGTTCATCTCGCCGCTGCCGTCTCCCGTGCGCGCCCACTGCCGGCTGCTTCGGGAGGCGTATGGCGACGACATCAAGGTCGTGTTCTTCGGGCCGTGCGCCGCGAAGAAGAACGAGTCGGACGCGAATCCCGGCGAACTGGCCCTCGCCCTCGTCTTTCCCGTCCTGCGGCAGCTGCTGGAGGAGAAGGGCGCGCTGCCCGAATTCGTGCAGCAGGAGGCGGAACTGGCCCTGGGACCGGCCGAGGAGGGCCGCTTCTACTCCGTCGAGGGCGGCATGAACGACACGATCCGCGACGGGTCGGACGCCGTGCGCTTCGTCGCCGTCTCCGGGCTTGAGAACCTGCGCCGTCTCCTCTCCGGCAATCCGCCGGCCGGGCCGCGCGGCCGCACCGTCTTCCTTGAGGCGCTGGCCTGTCCGGGCGGCTGCGTGAACGGTCCCGCGATGGGCGCCGGCGCCACCCTGGACGCGCTGTTCGACACGGACGCGATCGCGCCGCTGCGCACGTCCGCCGGGCGCTGCTTCTCCCACTGCGGCGGCGCCCGCTACGCGCCCGCGCCCGTCGTCGACCCCGAGGTGGACGAGGCCGTGATGGCCGAGGCGCTCGCCCGCGTGGGCAAGTTCTCGAAGGCCGACGAGCTCAACTGCGGCGCCTGCGGCTACAGCTCCTGCCGCGACTTCGCGCGCGCGCTTCTCGCGGGCAAGGCGGAGGAGGCCATGTGCCACAACTTCCTGCGCCAGAGTTTCCAGCGCACCTCCAACGCGCTCATCCGCTACATCCCCGCCGCCGTCGTCATCGTGGACGAGACGCGCCGCATCACCGAATGCAACCGGAACTTCGCCGAGCTGGTTGGCGCGGAGGACGTCTTCGGCACGCTCGGCAATCTCAACTCCATTCCCGTGGACGAGTATCTGCCCGACTTCAGCGACCTCTTCACGGGGGCGCTCGCGCACGGCAGCGAGATCGAGAAGTTCAACCAGCATCTCGGCGAACGGATCGTCAACATCTCCGTCTTCTCGATTTCGAAGGGCAAGTTCGCCGGCGCGGTCATCCAGGACGTCACGAAGAACGAGTTCCGCCGCGAGCAGATCGCGGCCCGCGCCCGGGAAGTCATCCGCAAGAACGTCATCACCGTCCAGCAGGTGGCGCGCCTCTTCGGCGAGCACATCGCCGAGACGGAGATCATGCTCAACGAGATCGCCGGAACCTACACGGCGCAGACGACGGCCGAGAGCCATGGCGTGATGAAAAGCGGAGGATTCAATTGACCGACGATCTCTTTCTGGAGATGGAGGCCACCCAGTTCACGAAGACCGGGCAGGCCGCCTGCGGCGACGACGTCCAGCTGCTCACGATCGAGAAGGAGAACCGTTCGCTTGCCGCGCTTTCCGACGGTTTGGGTTCCGGCGTCAAGGCGCATGTCCTCGCGAACATGACGACGACGATGGCCTTGCGCTTCATGCAGTCGAATCTCGACCTGCTCCAGTCCGTCGAGATCATCATGGACTCCCTGCCCGTCTGCGAGGTCCGCAAGATCAGCTATTCGACGTTCTCCTTCTTCGACTACCGTCTGGGCGGCCGTGCCCGCATCGTCGAAATGGGCAATCCGGCCTATGTGCACTTGCGCGGGACCGCGGAGGTGCGTCCGGTGAAGGACCGGACCGTCGTGTCGGAACACTGGCCCGACCGCGAGGTCCGCGAGGTGGAGGTTGACGTCGAGCCGGGCGACCGCATCGTCCTGTGTTCGGACGGCGTGACGCAGAGCGGCCTGGGGGCCGGCTTGCCCGCCTACAAGTTCGGCTGGCGCCGGAGCGGCATGCTCGCGTTCGCCCAGGAGCAGATCGCCGGCGATCCCGACATCTCGGCCGCCGATCTGGCCCGCCGCATCGCCTGTTTCGCGAAGAACATCACGCCCGAGGCCTGCAAGGACGACATCAGCTGTCTCGTCATCTATTTCCGCCATCCGCGCGTGATGCGCATTCTCACGGGGCCGCCCTACTACAAGGAGCACGACGCCGAGTTCGCCCGCCAGGCGAACCTGGGCGAGGACCATGTCGTCGTCTGCGGCGGCACGACGGCGAACATCCTTGAACGCGAACTCGGCGGCCGTGTGAAAATCGATCTCAAGGCGATGCGCAGCGCGGGCGGACTTCCCCCCAGCGGCATGTTGCCGGGCGTGGGCCTGTGCACGGAGGGCATTCTCACGCTCTCGCACGTGTGCAAGTGTCTCGAACGGAAGCTGGACCCGGTCGGGCAGCCTCTTGCGGCGCGCCAGATTCTCGAACGCCTTCTGACGCACGACCGCATCGAGTTCGTCATCGGCACGAAAGTGAACGAAAGCCACCAGGACCCGAACATCCCGCAGGATCTCGAACTGCGCCGCTCGGTGTTTCGGCGCATGCAGACGGCGCTCGAAAAGAACTACCGCAAAATCGTGACGGTGAACTACTACTGATCCCGTTCCGAATCGGCGGCGCGCCCGCCGGCGAAATCAAGCCGGTCCTGCACGCCCGCGCCGCAAGGCGCGTTTGACGAATGCCTGGCAACACATGCCCGCCGGTTTCGGCGGGCATTTTTTTTGCACTTTTGCAGGATACTTTTCAGAATCGAATGATTTTTCGGCGAACAAATTGTTTTGCCTTTTCGTCGATTTCCCCATTGACGGCGGTGGGGCGTTGTGGCATAATGTGGGGCAAAGTGGGGCGCGTAGGCGCGTGTGCCCGTTCAGGGAAATCATGTCAGAGGCATTCAAAACGGAAGAGAAAACGGTCGTTGTCGGCGGTCTTGTCGATACGTTCTACCATACTCTCGACCCGAAACGCCGGCTGACGATTCCGAGCGAGTGGCGGGTGGCGATGGGGAATCCCGACTATCTGTACGTTTTCCCGGATGCCGACGACAAGTGTCTGGACCTGATTCCGATGCATGAAATCCAGCCGTTGCTGGATGATCTGCGCAAGGCCGACATTTTTGATTCCGAGACCGACGAGATGGCCCAGGCCATCATGCAGTACGCCCAGATGCTGAAGATCGACGCCAGCGGGCGCATTCGCGTGGGCGACAATCTGCTGGAGTATGCCGGCATCGCCAGCAAGGTGACGCTGGTGGGCGGCGGACGCAAGGCCAAGCTGTGGGCGGGCGAGAAGATGCCGCGGAAGCCGAAACTCGATTTGACGGCCTTCCGCGCGGCGATCGCCAAACGCAAGGCGGCGCGCCAATCGGCGACGGGGGGTGCGTCGTGAGCGAACACGTCCCGGTCCTGTTGCGTGAAACGGTGGATGCGCTCGCCGTGCGGCCGGGCGGGTGCTACGTCGACGGCACGCTGGGGCGGGCCGGCCACGGCGCGGAGATCCTGCGCCGCGCCGGCGGCGAGGCCACGCTGGTCGGCATCGACCGCGATGAACAGGCGCTTGCGGAAAGCCGCGGGCGTCTGGACGCCTTTGCGAAGGCGGATGTCCGCATGGTCCACGGCCGCCATGGGGACCTTGGCACGATTGTGGAAGAGCAGGGAATTGGCGCCGTCGACGGGATTCTGCTTGATCTGGGCGTGTCGAGTCCCCAATTGGACGAGGCCGGTCGGGGCTTCAGCTTCCGGGGCGATGGGCCGTTGGACATGCGGATGGACCGGTCGCGGGGGTTGACGGCGGCCGACTACGTGAACAATTCGTCCGAGGACGAACTGGTGAACCTTTTCCGGACGTTCGGCGAAGAGCCGAATGCCAGGAGAATCGCGAAGGCGATTCTGAAGGCCCGTGCGGCGCGTGCCCTCGAAACGACTCTGCAGCTCGCGGAGCTCGTGGAGAGGACTGTCGGCCGGCATGGCGCACATCATCCTGCGACACGGGTCTTTCAGGCCCTTCGGATGGCGGTGAACGATGAACTGGGCGAGCTCTCGCGCGCGTTGTCGGGGGGACTAGGCGTCCTGAAAACGGGCGGCAGGTTCGCGGTCATCACCTTCGAAAGTCTGACGGACCGCATGGTGAAGCGCTTTTTCTCCGCGCATGCGGGGAAGATGGTCTCCCTGCAGACGGGGGGAGATCGCTGGGAAGGAGAACTCCCGCGCGTGCGGGTCGTGCCGCGGCGCGCGATCACGGCGACGGAAGACGAGATGAAACGCAACCCTCGGTCTCGCAGCGCCAAGTTGCGAGTGGCGGAAAGGATGTGACCATGCGAAAGAACAGGCGTCTGAAGAAACACGCGGTGATGACGATGGGATCGACGGGAAGTTTCCTGCTGGTCTTCTGCATCTGCGCCGCGCTGCTGATCTGCTGGTCCCTGGACCAGCGGTGCACGACGATCAGCCGCGAAATCGGCAAGGCGGAACGCGCCTACAAGGCGCTTGAAGCGGAACTCGGCCGCGAGAACATGAGGTGGGCCGAGATGACGAGCCGCCGCAAACTTGAGGAAAAGCTGACGCGGTTCGGCATTCAGATGCGGAGCCAGGCTCCGGACCAGATTGTCAAGATGGACGCCGAGGGGCGCCCCATCCAGGGGCTGGCCTACCAGCGCGCCCGCGCCCGCCAGGCCAAGAGCGAGATGGCCGCCAATTCGGCGCCGCCCCATCCCCGGACGAAGCAGCAGCAGCGCGTTCGGCGCTGAGGAAGGCTGTTGCCTTTGCTCGTTTCCGGCAAGAACGAAGCTCTCCGCATCGCCCTTCCCATTCTGCTGATTGCGGGGATGGCCGTTGCCGTCGGCATCCGCCTGACGATGCTCCACCTTGATCTCGTGGCCAACAAGCCGAAGGCTCCCGGCTACGTGTTCCATCGCGTGACGCAGGGCATCCGCGGTTCCATCTATTCGTCGACGGGCGTGCCGCTGGCGAAGACGATGACGGTCTGGGACTACTACGTGGACGCGAAAGCGGCCTCGCAGAATCCGTTCAACCCGAAGAAGCCCGTCGACCCCGCGAAACGGATGGACAACATCAGGCGGGTGTCCGAAACGCTGGGAATCTCGTTGGCGAAGGTCATGGACGCCTTTGCCCGCGTGGGCAACCGGCACGTGTACCTGACGCGGTCCGACGACAACGAGGCGCATGCGGTTCTGTTCCCGACCGACCCCAAGCTCCGCAAGAAGAGGATCTACGGCCTGATCGCGGAGGAAAAGCAGGTCCGCGTGTATCCGCAGGGGCGCTGCGCCTCGCAGGTTCTTGGCTACGTGAGCAAGGATCCGACGAATTCCGTCGGCACGGCGGGCCTCGAACTGAAATACGAGCGGTATCTGAAGGGCACGCCGGGCGAAATCCACGGCACCAAAGACGCGAACGGCAACGAGGAGCGCATCCTCCGGGATCTGGACGTGACGGCGCGGCCGGGATGCGACATCCATCTGACGATCGACAACAACATCCAGTACGAAGTCGAGAAGATCCTGGCCGAGGGCATCGCGTCCAATCGGGCGGAAAAGGGGTGGGCGATCGTCCTTTCCGTCAAGACGGGCGCCATCCTGGCCATGGCGTCCTATCCGGACTACGAGCCCGAAAACTACAACCGGTTCAATTCCAACAAGGCCTGCTACCGGAACTGCACCATCGACGAGCTTTACGAGCCCGGCAGCGTCATGAAGACGATCACGGCCTGCGCCGTGCTGAACGAGGGCATGGTGAAGCCGGAAACCGTCATCTCGACGGCGCGCAACGACGATCGCTATTACAGGCTTCCCTCCGATTCCCACCGCATGGAGCCTTTTCTGACGGTGACCGAGGCGCTTGTCCATTCCAGCAATGTCGTGTTCGGCAAATTGGGCGTCGACTTGGGTCCCACGCGGCTGTGCCGCTACATGACGGACTTCGGGCTGGGGCGGAAGGTCGGCATCGAACTGCCCGGCGAAATCAGGGGCATCATCCCCAATCCCGCCAAGTGGGACAAAGTCAAATGGTCGCGCGCGCCGATCGGGCAGGGCATCGCCGTGACCGCCCTTCAACTTGCCGCCGCCTACGCCTGCATCGGAAACGACGGCGAATTGCTGAAGCCCTATCTGGTGGAGCGGGTTGTGCAGGCCGATGGCGATGTCGTCTACCAGCACGAAAGGCAGGCGGTCAAGCAGGTGATCGACCCGGAGGTGGCGCGGAAGGTCCGTTCGATGATGCTGGGGGTCGCCAAGAAGGGGGGGACGGCGCGGCGGGCGGCCATTCCCGGCTACACGGTCGCCGGCAAGACGGGAACGGCCCAGATGCGAGAGGGAAAGGGGTACTCCTCCACGAACTACAATGCGTCGTTCATCGGCATCGTGCCGGCGACCCGGCCCGAAATCGTCGTTCTCGTCACCTACCAGAAGCCGTTCTACTGCCGGTCCTTCAAGGTGCATGAGGAAACGGGGATCCCTCTCTACAACCATCAGGGAGGCGTGTGCGCGGCGCCCGTCTTCAGGCGAATCGCCTCGATGGCGCTGCGCTATTTGGCCGTCGAGCCGGACATCCCCGAGGAGATTCCGGACGAAATCGAATGACGCCGGGGAGGCGAAGCATGGACATCTTTGGCATTACGGGAACCAACGGCAAGACGACGACCACGTGGATTCTGGCGGAGTTCCTGCGGGCGTCGGGCCGGCGGACCGGCTATCTGACCACCGTCGAGGTCCACGATGGCAGCCGGACCTTTTCGACGGGCTACACGACGCCGCCCCTGCCCGTGCTGAAGGACGTCTTCCGCGCCATGGAGACGAACGGCCTCGACAGCTGCGTGATGGAAGTCTCAAGCCACGCCATCCACCAGCGCCGGACCGGCGATACCGTGTTTGCCGGTTGCGGATTCACGAATCTGACGGAAGACCATCTCGACTACCACAAGACGATGGCGGCGTATTTCGAGGTCAAGGCCGACCTGTTCCGCCGTCTGGCGGCGGCCCGGCCGGGCGCTCCCGCGGCGGTCTGCGTCGACGGCGCCTACGGGCGCCGTCTGGCCGACATCTGCCGCGGGCTTCCGCTCCGGCTTTCGACCGTCGGGTTCTCCGCATCGGATCCCGCGCGGGTGGCGCTGATCCAGAGGTCCTGTCCCCTCGTCGGGCGGTACAACGTGCAGAACGTCCTGCTGGCCGCGGCCCTGGCCGAAGGCGCGGGCGTGCCGGCGGACGTCGTCAGCGCGACGATTCCCCGCCTCACGCCCCGCTGGGGACGCCTGGAGCGGGTCGCGACGCGAAGTGACGCGGACGTGTTCGTCGACTACGCCCATACGGACGACGCCCTGGCCAACGTCCTGTCGACCGTCCGTGAATTCACGCAGGGGGAGGTCTGGGCCGTGTTCGGCGCCGGCGGCGACCGCGACAGGGCGAAGCGGCCGCTGATGGGCGCGGCGGCGGCGCGCCATGCGGACCGTCTCGTCGTGACGAGCGACAATCCGCGCAGCGAGAACCCGGATGACATCATCGCCCAGATCGTCGCCGGCATTCCCGCCGGCACGTCCTTTCGGGTCGAACCCGATCGGGCGAAGGCCATCCGGTTCGCGCTTGAACGGGGCCGGAAAGGCGATACGGTCGTGATCTGCGGCAAGGGCCATGAGACGACGCAGACGATTGGCGGCCAGGTCTTCCATTTCGACGACCGGGAACAATGCGCACGGTTCTAGCCATCATGCTGCTGGCGTTCTGCGCCGGCTGCGTCACCTTCGGGAGCATTGCCGAAGGGCGGCCGCGCCATGTCGCCAGATTCCCGCCCGATACGGCCTTCTTTGTCGACCAGACCGACGAGCGCGTCAGGCGGGCCTTTGAAGACGCGCTGAAGGCCCGCGGCTTTGAAGTCGTCGATGAAGAAGAGGCCGGCGACTACGTCATCAAGATCGAGGTGACGAACTGGGAATACAACGACGCCGGTTTTTCCGGTTTCGGGAATCGCGACGACATCTCGCTGTCCGTTCGCGTCGTCGACCGGCGGAAGAATCTCGTCGAATCCCGCGCGACAATCGAAATCCGGTCGGATTTCAAGATCATCGGGAAATACGTGGAGACCCTGTAGGCAGGAGGCGAAGATGGATTTCAGCATTGCGCGGCATGCGGTCTGGCGCGAATCGGCGGAAACGCCCAAACCCGACGTCTCGTTCATTCCCGCCATGGAGCGTCGCCGTCTGACAGGCGTCGAACGCGCGGCCCTGTCAACGGCCTGGCAGGTCCGCGTCCCGCGCGAGACGCCCGTCGTCTTCGCCTCCCGCTGGGGGGAAATCGGCGTGACGCTGAAACTGATGGAACAGTTCCAGGCCGACGGGGAGATGTCGCCCGCCGGTTTTTCGGCTTCCGTCCACAACGCGGCGCCCGGCGCGTTCTCGCTGCTGACGAACAACCATGCCCCCTACACGGCAATCGCCGCACGGGCGCGTTCGCTGGAGGCCGGACTGCTCGAAGCGTTGACGCGGAACCGGGAGGTGATCTACGTCTATGCGGAGGAACGCACGCCCGCATTCTACCAGCCTGAATTCGGAACGGTCCAGACGGGATGTTCCGTCGCCGTCCGGTTCGTTCCCGAAAAGGGCGGCGGCCTGTGCTGCGCCTTCCGGCATCGGGACCGTCCGCCTGCCGCCTTTGAGGATTTCGTCTCCTTCCTGGACGGGCGGACCCCGTCGTTCGCGACCGCCGATTTGGAACTGTCCCGCAGGGATCGGCCGTGACGGCGTCGTTCCTCATTCGCGCGTCGCGAAGCCTCCTGGCCGCGTTCTTCTTCGCGTTTTTCGGCCTTGGAGGACTCCTCATCGGGGGCGGGATCTTTCCGGTGCTGCTGCTGTTCGGCCGTTCGGAGCGCGTGTGCAGGGCGATGCGAACGCTCGTCCGGACAAGCTGGCGGCTCTTTGTCGTCGGGGCGCGGGTGACGGGCCTCTTTCGCGTCTCCGTGTCCCCCGAAGACCGCGCCCGGCTGGCGGAAACGCGGGGAAAGGTCGTCGTCGCCAACCATGTCACGCTGATCGACGTTGTCGTGCTGGCGACCTGTCTGCCGGACGCGACGTCGATCGCCAAGGCCGCCGCCGGGCGGAATTTCTTCTATTCCCGCATTGTCCGCTCGGCGTTTCTGGTGAATGACGATCCCGGTCGCGTTCTCGACGACGCGCAGCGGCTTCTGAAAGGCGGGACGAATGTCGTCGTGTTCCCGGAAGGGACGCGCGTTCCCGTGACGGCGACGGGGCGCACCCTGCGCCGGGGCGCGGCCCAGATCGCGCTGCACGCGCGGGTTCCGATCCTGCCCGTCGCGATCACCTGCGAGCCGCCCGTGCTGGCGAAGGGACAGCCGTGGTACGACGTTGCCGCGCGCGTGATCACCTGGACGTTGACGGTGAAAGACGAAATTCCCGTGCCGCCGCCCGGCAGAATGTCCGGCCATGCGGCGGCCGCCGCCCTGACCCACGAGATTTATGGTAGACTATGGCCGAAGGAAGTCATGGACTAATGAGAATCGCGGGATTCATGCTGGTCGTGCTGGCGGCGGCGTTTGGCGGATGCCAGACCGTCGTGGAGCGGGAACGGCCGAATGCGATCCGGTTTCGCGAGGCGGAGCCGGTCGCCATGACGGCTTTGGTCGAGGCGCTGCTGGACCTGAAGGGCGTGTGCGTCCAGTCTCTCGAAGGGGAGTGGAATGACACTGCCTTTGCCGCGCGGATGGTCCTGAAGGGCGACGGCCAGACGGCCTCGCTCGTTTTCGTGGCGCCCCAGATGCGGTTGGCGACCGTGACGCTGACGCGTCCCCATGCCGTGCGGTTCGAGCGTGTCCCGCAGATCCCGCAGTCGTTCGAACCCGAATACCTGCTGGCCGATTTCGCTTTCGTCAACCTGGACGTCGGGAGTCTCCGTCGCGCCTGCGACGGGGGACTGGAGGTCTTCGACGACGGACGGGTCCGGCGGATCGCGCTGAAGGGCGGTCGTCCCCTGGCGGAATTGACGCGCGGGGCGGACGGCGTCTGGCGCTACCGCAATCTCGTCTACGGGTATGGCTATGCCATCCGGACGGAACGCTGCACGTGGACGGCGGAAGGAGCGGGGACATGAACGCGCGTTCCGTTCTGGCGGTGTCGGGCGTTGCGCTTCGGGGCGTCTATTCCTGCCTGCCGTCGCGTTCGGTCGACAATCTCGCCTGCTGCACGGACCTGTTCGGCGACGCCGTCCGGGCGCGGAACGTCGTCTCGTCGACGGGGATCGTCTCCCGCCGGATCGCGGACGGGGGGACGACCTCGCTGGATCTCTGCGTGCAGGCGGCCGCGCGTCTGCTGGACGATTTGCGGATTCCGCGGTCAGATGTCGGCGCCGTGATCCAGGTGACGTTCACGCCCGCGCAGGCCATGCCGTGCAACGCCTGCCAGGCCCAGGCGCGTCTGGGGCTGGGAAAGGACGTTATCGCCTTCGACATGGGACTGGCCTGTTCCGGCTGGCTCTACGGTCTTCACGTCGCCGCGCTTCTGGTGAAATCGACGGGCCGGAAGGTCCTGCTTCTGGACGGGGACGTCCAAACCGCGCATGTCGGCGCTGCCGACCGGGACGTTCTGCCGCTTCTGGCCGACGCGGGAACGGCGACGCTCCTCGTGCCGTCGGATCGGGACGAAACGTGGAAGTTCGCCTTCATGTCCGACGGCGCGCGGGGCGCGGCGCTTGAACTGCCCGTCGGGGGGCGGCTGGGCATGGACGGATTTGGCGTCTTCAAGTTCGTTTCGACCGACGTTCTGCATTTCATCCGGGACTTCATGGCGACGGTCGGACTGTCGCCGGAGCGGGTGGAGGGGTTCGTGCCGCACCAGGCGAACATGTTCATGGTGCGGCAGCTGGCGAAGAGCCTGAAAATCGGCGCCGAACGCGTGTGGACCAGCGGCGACGTGTTCGGGAATTCGGCTTCCGCCACCGTGCCGACCACGATTGCCTACCGGGGCGCCGCCGCACGGGACGTTCCGGGGGCGGAGGCCCTGAACCTTCTGGTCGCCGGTTTCGGCGGCGGGCTGTCCGCATCCGTCGGCCAGATTGTCCTGCCGCGGACGGATTGCCCGCTGAAGGTGTTCGACTATCAGCCGCCGCAGGAGAAGCCGCTGTGAACGTGCCGGAATCGGAGTTTCTGGCCTTTGCCGCCAATCTGTTCGGCCAGCCGGTCGAATCGCTCTCGCTGGAAACGGCGTACGGGTCGATTCCCGCCTGGGACAGCGTGATGCAGCTGCGCCTGACGCTGGAGATCAGCGCGCTCTGGCAGGTCGACATCCCCTTGGACGAAATCGCCGGCCTCAGGACGCTGGGGCAGTTCTACGGCTACGTGAAGGGGGATGCGTGAGACTGGCTCTGCTCTCCAACGTGACGCTTGAGGTCCTGGCCGGATTGCTCGGGAACGAACACGAGCTCTGGCTGCCTTCCGGCTTCGGCGCCTGGATGGAAACGGCCCTGGACGTGCCGGAGTCATTGCGGGCGTTCGATCCCGACGCGGTGTTCGTTCTTCTGGACAGTTCCCATGCCGCATGGCCGGACGAGGCCCGGCAGGAGCAGGCCGCATCCGCCCTGGAACGGGCGTTCCCCCGGGCGGCGGTTTTCGTGCCGGACCTTGCGGATCTCGCGGAGGAGACGGGGTCTTTCTACGACGAACGCATGTGGCAACTCGCGTCCATGCCCTGGTCGCTCCGGGGGCTGAAGGCGATTGCCGGCGAAATGTCGCGGCTGCTGGAATCGCGGACCGCCGCGGGACGGAAGGTTCTGGCGGTCGATTTCGACAACACGCTCTGGGAGGGCGTCGTCGGCGAGGACGGACCCGCGGCAATCGTGCCGAGAGTCGAGGATCAGCGCCGGATCAAGGCGCTGCAGGCGCGCGGCATCCTGCTGGTCGGGCTGTCCCGGAACAACGCCGAAGACGTCGCGGAGGTGTGGCGCCATCCCCGGATGGTTCTCAAGCCGGAGGATTTCGTCGCCATGCGCCTGAACTGGCGGCCGAAGGCCGAAAATCTGGCGGACGTGGCCCGGCAGCTCAATCTGGGGACGGATTCGTTCGTCTTTCTGGACGACAATCCGGTTGAACGGGCCGAGATGCGGGCCGTCCATCCCGAAGTGGCCACGCCCGACTATCCCATTCCGATTCGCCGTCTCGCGCGCCTCTATTTCCCGCCCCGCCGGGTGACGGCGGAGGACCGCGCCAAGACGGCGCTCTACCGGGCGGAGGCGCGGCGGGCGGCGTGCCGGGACGCGCACGCGGAGACGGACTTTGCCGCCTACCTGAAAGACCTGGCGATCTGGCATGACGTCCATCTCGTGCGAGAGGACGAACTGGCCCGCGTCGCCCAGCTGTCGCAGAAGGCCAACCAGTTCAACGTGTGCACGAACCGGTATGCGATTGGCGACGTCGCCCGTTTCGCGCGCGACGGCGGCCATCTGCTGTGGACGGTCCGTGCGGGCGACCGTTTCGGCGACCAGGGCCTTGTGGCCTTCGTCCACGCCGAACGGCAAGCGCCTGCGGAATGGGAACTTGTCGACTGGGTCATGTCCTGCCGCGCGATGAACCGCCGGCTGGAGTTTTCAATCGAAGCCGCAGTCGAACGGGCCTTGGCCGGACGCGGCGCGGCACGTCTCTTCGCCACCTGGCGCCGGACGCCGAAGAACGCGCCCGTGCAGAATCTTTTCGAGCAATTCGGCTTCGCCGTCCTGTCCGCCGAGGAAGGCCGGAAGCGGTACCGGCTCGATCTGCCGCGCGCCCAGCCGGACGGCGTGCGCGCGGCCGAAGGCGATGTGCGCCGAAACGGAACGGAAAACAGGGGTTGAACCGGAAACTGCGAGGTGAAGAAATGAAATCTGCTGTGATGCTGGTGGGGAGCGTCTGCCTGCTGTCGCTGACGGCCGGATGTTCGGATCCGGTCCGGATTCCGCCGCCGCCCGCCGCGGGCGAGGCGCGGATCCTGGAGGGATGGAAGGCCATGACCAACGACGTGCAGGCCAAGAAGGTGTTGGGCGCGGCGCCGGCGAGGCTTCTGGTGCCCGGGGCGGCCTGCCTGGCCGTCGATTTCGCCGGGAAGCCGGCGCGGGCGTCCTGGGATCTGCGGCTTGCCTGCGACCTGCGGACGCAACCGGGCATCCAATTCGACTTCTACTGCTCCGACCTGTCCCAATTCTCCTCGTTCAACTGCTATTTCAAGAGCGGGGACGGCTGGTATAGCGGCACGTTTTCGCCCGAAGAGAACGGAATCTGGGAGCGCGTGACCGTGTTGAAATCGTCCTGCGGCGTCGAAGGGACGCCGGCGGGCTGGGAAAAGATCTCGGCCATTCGCATTTCGGGCTGGAGAGCCGGCGAAGGGAAGGCGACGCTGGGGCTTGCCAACGTCGCGATGCCAGGCGGCGTCCCCGACGTGGTCGTCGTCTACGCGGACTCGCTCGCCGCGAAAGGCGGTTCGGAAGCGGCGAGCTATCTGAAGTTCGGCGGCACGGTGACGGCGTCGCTGCGGGCCATTGGCATCGCGAGCGCCCTGATCGCGGATACCGATTTCTCGCCGGACGTTCTCAAGACCGCCCGTGCGGTCGTCCTGCCCTACAATCCCTCGTTTCCGGCGGACAAGCTTCCCGTCCTGGAGAAATTCGTGGCGGGGGGCGGCCGTCTGCTGGTCTGCTATGCCCTGCCGGCGGAAATCGGGCGGCTGCTGGGCATGCGGCCGCGCGGAACCGTCCGTCCGACGGACAAGGGCGGGGCGGCTTTGGCGGGCTTTCTGAAAAAGGGCGCCGGGCTCCCCGGACAGCCGGACTTCGCCCCGCAGGCCTCGTGGATCACGCAAACCGTCGCGCCGGATCCTGGCGTCGACGTCGTGGCCGAATGGGGCTCGGGGAAAAGGGAATCGCTCAACCTGCCGGCGCTTCTCCGCTCCAAGACGGGAATTTTCATGGGACATGTCTGGCTCGGGGGGACCGAGGGCGCGTCTGCCGAACTGATGCAGGCGATCGTCTGCGATCTGGCGCCGTCGCTGCGGCCCAAGGTCGATGCGGCCCGGCAGCGCGTTCAGGACGAGCAGAAAAAGGTGCAGGCGTGGCTGGAGGGCCTTCCCTCCAAGGCCGGCGAGCACCGGGCGTTCTGGTGCCATAGCGCGCGGGGACTGGGCGGCGACCGGTCGTGGGACGATTCGATCCGGTTTCTGAAGGACAACGGGTTCAATGCGATCATTCCCAACCTGTGCTGGGGCGGCGTTGCGTTCTACCGCTCGAACGTCCTGCCGGAGCATCCGGACGTGGCGTCGCGGGGAGATGCGTTCGACCAGTGCCTGGCGGCCTGCCGCAAGTATGGCGTCAAATGCCATGTCTGGAAAGTCTGCTGGAACATGGGGGCGTACACGTCCAAAGCCTTCGAGAACAGGATGGTCGCCGAAAAGCGGGTCCAGGTCGGCGTGAAGGGCGCGGCGAAAACGCGCTGGCTCTGTCCGTCCCATCCCGACAACCGGGCGCTCGAAATCGAGGCCATGGTCGAACTCGCGAAGAAGCGGCCCGACGGCATCCATTTCGACTATATCCGCTATCCGGACAACGCGCATTGCTATTGCGAGGGCTGCCGGGCGCGTTTCGAGGCGGCGGTCGGGCGCAAAGTCGGGAACTGGCCGGCCGACGTGACGGGGGACAAGGCCGTTCCCGAGTTGAAGACGGCCTGGTTCAAGTTCCGAGTCGACAACATCACCGCCGTTGTCAAGGGCGTTGGCGCGCGCGTGCGCAAGGAGTGTCCGGGCGTCCAGATCTCCGCCGCCGTGTTCCGCAGCCCGGATGCCGATCCGTACACGGTGGCCCAGGACTGGGTCGCCTGGTGCCGGGCCGGCTACCTGGATTTCGTGTGCAACATGGACTACGCCGACTCGCCGGCGATGTTCCGCAGCCAGGTCGGCATCCAGAAAGGAGTCGTCGGCAAGACGAAGCTCTATCCCGGCATCGGGCTGTCCTGCTATCAGCCGGACGGACGGGATGCCGTCAAGATGGCGAAACAGATTCTGGTCGTCCGCGAGTTGGGGTTGGACGGTTTTACCGTCTTCAATTTCGACCGGCGGGCCGAACGGGTTCTGCCGGTCCTGCGCAAGGGCGTGACGAAGCTCGACTAGAATGCGCGGGAGCGGCGGTTCCGGAACAGGGAAGGCAGGGAAATCGCATGAGAATCGATCGACGGAGTTTTCTGGGCGGAGCGGGTGCTCTGCTGGCGGGCGAATTGCCGCTGAACGCCTGGGCGAAGCGGAGGCCGCTGGCCCCGCTCAATCTGAAGCCGATAGAAATCGCCGTGGGCGCGACGAAGCCCTTTGGCGCGATCCACGTGTCCGACACGCACATCGTCCGCGTCGACAGGCGCGACGACGAACGCAAGATGAAGCTGGCGGCCGGGCGTTGCCATTTCCCGCATGGCGAGCATTATCTGGACGAGGCGATCCGGCTTGCGCGGGCCCGGGGCGATCTGCTGCTGCACACGGGCGATCTGATCGACTTCGTGAGCGCGGCGAATCTGGATCTGGCCGAGGACCATTTTGCGGGCAACGACTGGTTCGTGGCGGCGGGCAACCACGAATACAGCCAGTACGTGGGCGAAGCGAAAGAAGACGCGGCCTACAAGGCCCAGAGCTTTTCGCGGGTGCAGGCCGCCTATCCGAACGACCTTTCGTTTGCCTCGCGCGTCGTGAACGGGGTCAATTTCGTGGCGATCGACGACGTCTACTACAACGTCACGCCCGAGATCCACGCGCGCTGCCAGAAGGAAGTCGAGAAGGGATTGCCCCTGGTGCTCCTGTGCCATGTGCCGTTCTACGGGCCGGCGCTCTACAAATACGTGATGGCGGAGACGGACAACCGCTGCGCATACGTGACCGGGGCGCCGGACGAATGCGTGGCGACCTACGAGAAGGGCAAGGTCTATCCGCCCGGCCAGGAATGGCGCCATCGGGCCGTCCAGCAGAAGACGGACCGGCCGACGGCCGATTTCATCGCCTGGCTGAAGGGGCAGACGCTTCTGAAGGCCATCCTCTGCGGGCATCTCCACCATTTCTTCGAGGAACGGTTCTCGCCGACGGCCGTGCAGTACGTCTGCGGCGCGACCTACAAGGGCGACGCTCTCCGCATCCGTTTCGTCTGAGAATCGCGGGAGCGATCGTGCGCCGGCCGCCGCGATTCGTGGTATACTATCCGGCGGTTCACCACCTCTGGAGCATGAAAGATGAACGAGACGTTTGAAAAGATCGCCGCCAATCCCGGCGCCTATTCCTGCCAGGTCGATACGTTGGGCGCGTGCAAGATCCCCTCGCCGATTCGCCATCACGATTTCATTCAGGAGGGCGAGCGCGTGCTGGTCACGGAGCACGTGCCGCTGCGCGACTGGCTGGCGGGGAAACTGGGCCACGAACCCACGTTCGAGCGTGCGGGGCCGCACGAGAAGATCTTCCACGATCCCAGCTGGACGCGCGTGGGCATCCTGACCGCAGGCGGCCTCTGTCCCGGATTGAACAACGTCATCAAGGGGCTCGTCGAGATCCTGACGTTCGACTACGGCATCAAGACGATCTACGGCATCAAATACGGATATGCCGGATTGAGCCCGCGTTACAGCTATGCGCCGCTGATGCTGAATCCGGACGTGGTCGACACCATTCACGAGGTGGGCGGAACGATTCTGGGCTCGTCGCGCGGCCAGCAGCCGACGGAGGAGATCGTCGATACGCTCGTGCGCATGAACATCAACGTGCTCTTCTGCATCGGCGGCGACGGGTCCCTGCGGTGCGCCCGCGAAGTCGCCGAGGTGTGCATGGCGCGGAAGCTCTCGATTTCCGTGGTCGGCGTCCCCAAGACCATCGACAACGACCTGCAGTTCGTGGGGCCGAGTTTCGGTTTCGAGACGGCCGTGGCCGAGGCGACGGAGGTCATCCGCAGCGCCCATACCGAGGCGCGCGGCACCTTCAACGGCATTGGCCTGGTGAAGCTGATGGGCCGGGATTCGGGTTTCATCACGGCGTGCGCCGCGCTGGCCAATCCGGTCGTCAACTTCTGCCTGATACCGGAAATGGACTTCGAGCTTGAAGGCGCGCACGGCCTTCTCGCCGCGCTGGAGCGGCGTTTCGCCAGCGGCAAGTCGCATACGGTCGTGGTGGTGGCCGAGGGCGCCGGGCAGAAGCTCATCGACGGCGCCGAGGAGCGGGATGCGAGCGGCAACGTGCTGAAGAAGGACATCGGCGAATATCTGCGGCGGCGCATTGCGGCGCACTTCAAGGAGAAGGGGATCGTGTCGAGCGTCAAGTATTTCGACCCGAGCTACATGATCCGCAGCGTGCCGGCGCGCGGAACGGACGCCATCCGCTGCTACATGCTGGCGCGCAACGCCGTCCACGCCGCGATGTGCGGCCGCACGAATTGCGTGGTCGGCAGCGTGGGCGAATGGTACACGATCGTGCCGATCCGGCTCGCCACGATCGAACGCCAGAAAGTCCAGCTGAACAGCGACCTCTGGCGCGGCGTGACGGATGCGACGGGACAGGAATTCTATTTCGCCACGGCGGACGAGACGCGCCGCGCCGACGTGGTGGCGCCTTGACGGGGTTGAAGGCTGGCGTTCGATGGACGACTACGAGCTGATAGATTCGGGCGACGGCCGGAAGTTCGAGCGGTTCGGCCGCATTTCGCTGGTTCGGCCGTGTTCGCAGGCCCTGTGGCAGCCGGCGTGCGCGTCGTCATGGGCGCGCGCGGACGCGACGTTCGACCGCGAGGACGGCAACCGCTGGCATGGCCGCAACGCGCTGCCCGAGGAGTGGACGATCGCCACGGCCGGCATCACCTTCCGGCTGTCGGGCACGGACTTCGGCCATCTGGGCATTTTCCCCGAGCAGCGTCCGCAGTGGAAGTGGATCCGCGAGACGGTGGCCCGGCACCAGGCCGGCCGGCCGGCGGGGACGGTCAAGGTCCTCAATCTCTTCGCCTATTCGGGCGGCAGCACGATCGCGGCCGCGCAGGGCGGTGCGGAGGTGTGCCATCTGGACGCGTCGAAGGGCATGGTCCAGTGGGCGCGCGGCAATGCGGCGTTGAACGGGCTCCAGGACCATCCGGTGCGCTGGATCGCGGACGACGCCCACAAGTTCCTCCGCCGCGAGATTCGCCGCGAACGGCGCTACGACGCGGTCATTTTCGATCCGCCGACCTTCGGACGGGGGAGCAATGGCGAGACGTACAAGATCGAACGCGATTTGCAGGAGACGCTGTCGCTCGTGCGCGCCGTCCTTTCCGAGCGTCCGCTGTTCGTGCTGTTTTCGTCCCATACGCCGGGGCTTTCCTGCCGGGTGGCGGAGAACATCGTGGAGCAGGCGTTCCCCGTCCGGCGCGTCGAGAGCGGCGAGATGCTGCTGGAGGCCGCCGATCCCCGGGGCCGCCACTGCCCGTCCGGCGTCTATTGCCGCGGCGTCTTCGCGTGACGGCGGGTCCGCCCTACCGCGCGGGATCCTGCGGGTAGCCGTTCCAGGGACCTTCCCGTTCGGCGGCGAGACGGTCGGCCGAGGTGTCGTTGAATTTCCAGGGAAACGCGAAATAGGCCGCGTCGTCGCGGTACTTGTGCCGGGCGCGTCCTGCAGGCGCGGGGAGGTGCGAAAGCGCCGTCCCGGCCATGATCGGCAGAAGAAGCTGCACGAGGATCAGGGTGAACAGCCGCTGGACGCGGATTTCGCCCCGTGCCACGAGCAGATAGGCGAAGAACAGGGTCGGCAGGAGAAACGTCGCCTGGTCGGGGACGAAGTAGCGGACGAAAAAGAGGGCGTTGATTCCGAAAAGCCCCCACAGGACGATCCGGACCGTCCGGTCGCCGCCTTTCGTCTCGGCGTTCGGGCGAAGCGTCCAGGCGAGCGCGGCGGGAACCGCGAAACTCAAGGCCGCGAGGGCGAGATTGAAACCGGCGACCAGCGGACTGGACGGGCAAAGGCCGGCGACTTGCGAGCCATAGCTGCCCACCAGCACGTCCATGAAGCCGCGGGTGGCGAGGGAATGGAACCAATAGGCTCCGCCGATCGCCCCGAAAAGGATGGAGACGAGCGCGGTCTTCAGGCCGGCCCGGAAGAGAACGCAGGCGTAGACCGGAAACGCCAGCAGGGCGAAGTTGTGGCAGGAGAGGTGAAGCCCCGCCAGAAACGCGGCGGCATGCATCCACCGGCCTTGCGCCGTGGACAGAAAGCGCAGGAGGCAGAAAGTCTCGAAGACGGTAAAGGCCAGATTCAGCGTCTGCACCTCGGCCATGCAGGACAGCCGCCAGAGCATGTGCGACAGGCCGAAGAGGATCGTGAGGCCGGCCTTGCGCGTGCAGAGAAAGAATCCGCCCACGGCCAACGCCCCGAAGAACGAGGACAGCAGCGTCACGTGGAAAGGCGTGCGGCAGAAGAGGCGCGCGAGCGCCACATAGAGCGGGTGCGCCGTCGCGAACGAATCGCATCCCGCCAGAAGACCGTCCGGACAGTGGAGGATCCGATACTGGAACTCGCCGGAATCGCCCCAGCCCAGCCCGCGCTGCGCGGTGAGGCCATAAAGGGCGAGAAACAGGGCGAACAGCGCCAGAAAGCGCTGAAGAGGAGTCGTTTTTCGCACAAAATCCAGCATCGCCCACAATCCCGAAAACCCCGCTATTCTATCAAAACCGTCCGTGCCGTTCAAATCTTCCCGCGCTCCCGGAGGGCCGGTCCCGGCACGAACGGACCGACCGGGAAATTTTGCCACATTGCCCGTTTTGTGCTATACTTCGCGCCATGAAAGCCAAGGTTCTTTTGGTGCTGGCCGGTCTGGCCAGCCTGTGCGCGCTTCGTGCCGAAGAGGAATATGAACTTCTGCCGGATGCGGCCGTGCGGCCTTTCGTCTTCACGTCGAAGCCGAACGAATTTGCGGGCACGCCCGATGCGCGGGCGGTGTCGTTCCCCGTTGACGGCGCGAAGTTGTTCGCCGGCGTCGCGGACTTCGGGTCGGAGGCGGCCGTCAAGGTCCGCGTGCGGGCGTTGGACGCCCAGACCGAGGCGGTCGAGATCACCCTGCACCAGCGGGACGGGAAGGTCTGGGGCGTGCCCGGCATCCCGTTCGACGACCAGTGGACGGACGTCCTTCTGCCGTTTGGCGACTTGCAGTATTTCGCGCACTGGGGGCTGCCGCCCTGCCGGAAGGACGACGTGTTCGATCCGAAGCGGCTGGTGACGCTGCGCTTCTGCTTCGGCAAATGGCTCTGCCGGCGGACGGTGGACAAGCCGCATGGCCTTGAAGTCGCCTCCGTCAAGATCGTGCGCGTTCCGAAAGGGGCCTTTGGCGACGGCCGGGATCATTGCCTCGACGAGTTCCCGCCTCTGCCGGGCGAGCCGGACGACACGGCCCGTTTCCAGCGGGCCATCGACGCGACGCCGGCGGGCACGCTGACGGTGCCGCGGGGCGTGTACCGGATTTCCTCGACGCTTCGCGTGACCAATCGCTGTTCCTTCGACTTGAACAAGAACGCCATTCTGCGGGCCGTGCGGCCGATGAAAGTGGTGATGCGCATCGATTCGCGCGGCCGCGGCTGCGGAGCGCACGACTATAACGTGTTCTTCCGCGGGGGCGTGATCGACGGCGACGGGATGGCGTCCTGTCTGCAGGTCATGGGGTTCGTCCATTACACGCTGCGCGAATCGACGTTCCTCAACGGCAAGGCGTGGGGGCTGCGCGTGGACGGCGGCTGCGAGGTCATGGCGAACAACCTCTACTTCAAATGCGTGAAATCCGGCCTTGCGGGGAATTGCGCCGTCTACGTGAACGGCGGCGACAGCCACTACACGGACTGCATCGCCGTCGACTACACGATCGGGTTCAATCTGGCGAGCGGGGGCTCCAATCGCCTGACGCGCTGCCACGTGTGGGGCGGTCCCGTTCCGCCGCCCCGGAAGGGCGAGTTGCCGGAGATGCTGAAAGATTCCGTCAACTTCCGCGTCGGCGGCGGCTCCGCCATTCTGCGCGACTGCTATGCGGACACGGGCGCCGTCGGCTACGAGATCGTCGGCCATGACGTGCGTCTTCTGGGGTGTTCCTACTTCAACAACAAGGTCTTCGGGCTGGACGGCATTACGATCATTCGCCATCGGCAGGGGCGTCTGCTCGTTTCGGAATGCGGATTCGTGAAGACGACGCCGAACGTGAAGGTCTACGAGGGCAACGGGCAGGTCGAATGGCGCAACATGAGCTATTCGGGATTTGGCGAACAGGACGACTGTCCGGGCGCCTTGACCTTCCGGAAGAAGTCCGCGACCGCCCAGCCCGCGCTCAATCTCGCCGAGTAGAGGGGGATGCGTGAGAATCGAGATCGTCGGCACGATTCCGAAGGTTTTCGGCCTCTCCAGGGCGGACCTCAGATCCGCTGCGGCCTATTTCGCCCGGCGTTCCCGCTCCCGCCTCGTCCGACGTCCGCTCTCCGGCCCCGTCTGCCGGGAGCCGGTCTGGCATGAGGTCGTCGTCAATCTCGTGCGGGACGCCGAATCGGCTGAATGCCATCGGGCGATCATGGGCGTGGAAGGGGCGACGGACGTCATCACGCAGGCCTACGACGCGATTCCGCCGGAGACGCCGGGGCTTTACGGCGAGCTGATTGTCAACGCGGACCAGGCGCTGCGCGCGGCGCCGAAACGGAACGGCTGGCGTCCTGCCGACGAACTGCTGCTCTACGTGGCCCATGGCATGGACCACCTGTCGGGCGCGGACGACCGCTCGGAAGCGGACTATCTGCGCATGCGGCGGCGCGAACTGGGCTGGATGAAGGACTGGAAGAGGAGTTGGTGAGATGCGGCCATTGACGGAAATCCTTGCGGAAATAACGGCGAACATCGCGACGGCCTGTGCGAAGGCGGGACGGTCGCCTTCGGACGTCGAGATCGTTGCGGTGACGAAGACGCATGGCCCCGAAGTCGTGCAGGAGGCCTGGAACGCGGGGTTGAGAATCGTCGGCGAGAATAAGGTCCAGGAAGCGGCCTGGAAGCAGCCGCTGGCGGTTTCGGGTCCCGAATGGCATCTGATCGGCCATCTCCAGAAGAACAAGGTCCGTGCGGCGCTTGAATTGTTCACGACCTTCCACTCCGTCGATTCGATTGGTCTGCTGGAGCGCATCCAGCGCGTGGCGGGGGAACTTGGCGCCTATCCGAAAGTCCTGCTGGAGGTCAATATGAGCGGGGAGCGGTCGAAGGACGGGATGCGCCCGGACGACGTCCCGGCCGCGGTGGAAGCGGCGCTGAAGTGCCCGAACCTGACGCTGGAAGGGTTCATGACGATGGCGCCTTTCGTCCCCCAGGGGAAGATCGAGGAGACGCGTCCGGTTTTTGCGGGATTGCGCGAACTTCGCGACGCCCAGGAGGCGGCGTTCGGCGCTTCGTTCCCGCGGCTTTCGATGGGCATGACGAACGACTACGCGGTGGCCGTCGAAGAGGGGGCGACATGGGTCCGTCTGGGAACGGTGCTCTTTGGCGAACGGCCGAAGGCCAAGCTGCAGCGCGCGGTCGATGCCGGAGATGCGGGCGCGTCGGGCGAGGGCGGCGGCGCCTTCGACCGGGTGCTCGACTAGGCCCTGTCCACGGGGATGGCGCGGATCGGGAAGAGGAAAATTTCCGCTGCGGGTGTCAGAACGGATCTTGCGGAACGCCTGTCCCCACTGTCGTTGATGAACTCCAAGAAGAAAGAAGGTCGAAAATGAAGATGGCAAAACTGGCGGTTATGGTCTTGGCGGTCGTCTGTGCGTCGGGTGTCGCGTTTGCGCGCGGCCACGGCGGTTTCCACGGCGGCCCAGGTTTCCACGGCGGTCACGGCTGGCATCATGGCGGGTACCACCACCATCGCGGCTGGGGCTGGGGCGTGGGCGGTTTCGCGGCGGGGCTTGTTACGGGCTCGCTGATCAATCGCGCCTATTATGGCGGGGGCTATTATCCCTATGCCTATCCGGCTCCGGCGGTCTATGCGGCGCCGGTGGCGGCCCCGGTGGTCGCGCCGGCCCCGGTGGTGGCGCCGGCTCCGGTGGTGGTCCAGCCTGCCGTCTGTCCAACCGTGGTCTACCGGAGCTGGTAGTCACGAATCCGCGAGGATTTCGTCAAATGCACCTCGGGCGGCCAGGCGATAGAGGCCTGTCCGCCCGAATTTCGTCCTGTCGGCCAGCAGGAATCTCCGGTTGGCTTTCTCCAGAACGCGGGCGATCAGTCCCGACTGCGCTTCGTGGTTGGTCGTCGCGATATGCTCGTCGATGCCGAAACAGGAGATGAAGGCCTTGGTGATGGTCAGCCGGTCCAGTTCGCGGAAGGTCGATTGGCCCAGAAACGAGTTGAGCTGCGGATCGAACCCGCCGCCCAGGCCGATTTTCACGTAGTGGGCGGGATAGTGCCGGAAATGCTGCATTACGGCGATGGAATTCGTGACGACCGTCAGGCTGCCGAACGTCGTGCGGGCCAGTTCCTCCGCCAGATGGGCGACTGTCGTCGACGAATCGAGAAAGAGAATGTCGCCATCGACGATGCGGGCGAGGGCCTGCCGCGCGATGTGCTTTTTGGCGGGGGCGTTGACGGCGCGCCGCTCGGTGTAGGAACTGGACGTCGAGTTGCGGAACGTGTCGGCGCCGGCCTTGTTCACGAAGGCAACGCCGCCCCGCACGCGCTGGAACACCTCGCGCTGGACGAGTTCCGCCACGTCGCGGTGGATCGTCGCCGAGGAGACCTTGAACGTCTCCATCAGTTCGGCGAGCGAACAGTACTTCCGCGCCTTGACGTAGTCGACGAGTCTGAACGAGCGGATGCTTTTCATTGCGTCGGAGATGATAGCACACCCGGCGGCGGTTTTCAAGTCCGGCCCGGTGTCGCCGGCTCCGTCGCGCGGACGCGGAGATGTTTTTAGCGCTTGCCATTCGGGCCGAGGGGTGGTACACTTGAAACGGATTCGGATTCGTCAACAGACAAGGAGGTGAACCATGATTGGCAACTACGTTCGCACCGCAGATTGGCAAAACGAAAAGCACGTTCCGGTCATCGACGTCACGCCCGCGGGCGGGGGAGAGTTTGCGATTGCGGTCACAATCGGCAAGCAGATCCCGCATCCGAATGTCAGCGGGCACTACATCGCCTGGGCGGCGCTCCATTACCTGGAGGAGGGTTCGGCCCGTGCGATTGAACTTGCGCGCTGTACCTTCTGCGCCCACGCGGACGGCGCGCAAGACGGCGTACAGGCGGTTGCGACGCATCCGTCGTTCATCGTGCGCGCCGTTCTGCCGAAATCCGGCAAACTGCTGGCCACGGCCTATTGCAATCTGCACGGGCTGTGGGCTTCCGAGACCGCGGTCTCCGTCTAGCGACGGGCGGCAATGACGGCTTTAACGGACGAAGCGCGGACCGTTTCCGCGGGGACGACCGTTCGGGCAGACGCCGCAGAAAACCCCTCGGGCGATTGCGCGAGGGGCGGAGCGGGTCTGTTTCGCGTGGCGGATGCGTTGCGCCGCCATGAGAATTTCTCATATTCTTTCATAAATTTATCACCTTTTCTCGCTTCAAAGGGTTGCGTTCCCTTTTGATTCGGGGTAGAATACCATCGTTTTCACTTGCAAAAAAGGAAAGACACATGACAGTCAAGCCCGAAAGCTATATGTACGAGATGATTCGCACGGAACTCACGGACGCCGTGGGCGAGGCGAACGTCGACGTCCAGTTCGCCGACAAGTTCGGCCACTCGATCGACTACTACTGGATTCCCGAAATGTGGCATGATCGCGGCAAGAAGTGTCCGCAGCCTGATTTCGTCGTGCACCCCGGCTCCACGGCCGAAGTGGCGAAGATCATGAAGATCGCCAACCAGTACAAGATTCCCGTGGTCCCGTGGGGCGGCGGTTCGGGTTCGCAGGGCGGCGCGCTGCCGGTCTACAACGGCATCGTGCTTGACATGAAGCGCATGAACAAGGTCGTCAGGATCGACAAGACGGCGCTCACCGTGACAACGCAGACGGGCATCATCACGAAGCATCTTGAGTGGTTCTGCAACAAGGAGGGCCTCTCGACGATGCATCTGCCGGCTTCGATCGCCTGCTCGACGATCGGCGGCTTCCTCGCGCACCGCGGCACGGGCGTGCTCTCCACGAAATACGGCAAGATCGAGGACATGGTGATGTCCCTGGAGGTGGTCACGCCCACGGGCGAGATCATCCGCACGCTGCCGGTTCCCCGCCACGCGTCGGGTCCGGACCTCACGATGATGTTCCTCGGCAGCGAAGGCACGCTGGGCGTGATCACGGAAGTGACGCTCAAGATCCATCCGCAGCCGGAAAGCCGGCAGTTCCGCGCCTACATTTTCAAGGACTTCCACACCGCCATGCAGGCCGGCCAGTCCCTGATGCGCAGCCGCCTCGGACCGTGCGCGATGCGCCTCTACGACGAAACCGAGACGAAGACGCACGTGTCGAAGGTGTTCGGCATGCAGCTCGACGCGGGTGCCTACCTCGTGTTCGGCTTCGATGGCCGCAAGGACATCGTCGACCTCCAGATGAAGCACGCCCGCGAGATCATGGAAGGCGAGTTCAAGGGCAAGGACCTTGGCGCCAAGGGCGGCGAGTGGTGGTGGGAGAACAAGTACAAGTTCTTCTATCCGGGCTACATGTTCCACGTGCCGCAGGCGTTCGGTACGCTTGACACGGTCGCCGACTTCTCGCACATCGAGGACGTCTACTGGGCCATGAAGAAGGTCGTCAACACGGAGTTCCCGGACGCCCGCTTCATCGGCCACTTCTCGCACTGGTACGACTGGGGCTGCATGCTCTACGCGCGCTTCATCTTCCCGGGCGACAAGGTTCCGCCGAACGAGCGCGAGGCTGCGGCGCTGTACAACGCCGTGTGGGACAAGGCCATCCGTGCCGCCATCGCCAACGGCGGCGTGATCAACGAACACCATGGCGTCGGCCTCAAGCTCGGCCGCTACGTGAAGGACCTCTACGGCACGGCGATGCCGGTTCTTGAGGGTATCAAGCGGAAACTCGACCCGAACGGCATCATGAACCCCGGCAAGATGGGCTTCGCCGGATGCTGACGGAGCGGATGGCCGGGCTGTCGCGATGACGATTCGGCCATTTGACAATTCAAAGCGAAGCGATTAAAAAGGATAGATCTCATGCATATCGATTCTTACGAAGAAGCCATCATGAACTGCCGGTTCTGCTTCATGTGCCGGCATCTCTCCACGATTGGCCAGGTCCGTTGCACGGAAGTGGATACGCCCCGCGTTCGCGCGGCGATGCTCTACGGGCTGCGCACGGGCACGAACTCGTTCGACGACACCGATTTCGTCGACGCGCTCTACCGCCAGGACCTTTCCGCCTGCTGCGTCCACCATTGCGTGAACCACTACGACGAGAACGGCCTGGCCCTCGCGGCGCGCGCGGACGTCGTGGAGGCCGGCAAGGCGCCGGAGGCCGTCAAGCGGCTCGCGGCCGAACTGATGAAGCAGGGCGCCTGGAAGGCGACGGGCGAAGGCGAGACCGCCTACTTTCTCGACGCGACGACGGCGGCGGACAAGGCCGTGGTCGCGGCCGCGAAGAAACTCTTCGCCGCGGCGAGAGTCGAACCGAAGGTCATTACGGGCGGCTGCATCGGCAAGGCGCTCAAGGTGCTGGGCTACCTGAACGAGGCGAAGACGTCCGCCGAGGCGTTTGCGGCGTATCTGAAGGACGAGGGCGTGAAGACGCTCGTCGTATCCAATCCGGCGGCGTTCGACTTCCTCACGAAGGACGTGCCGGCAATGGGGATCAGGCTCGCGTGCAAAGTCTACTGCATGAGCGGCTTCCTCGTCGCGAAGAAGGTGGCGTTCAAGAAGCCCGCCGGCGAGGTCTACTATCTGGCGGACGACTTCATGCGCAACTACGACAATTGCGACTGCCCCGAGAAGTTGCTCAAGACGCTCAAAGCCAAGAACAGGCCGTTCGGCACGAACGACGAGGAGTCCTACTGCTGCGGCGAAGGCGCCGTGGTGCTGGACAGGCTTCATCCGGAACTCGTCAAGGACCTTGCGGAGTATGTCGCGGCGCGCGCCGACGATCCGAAGAAGGACCGGATCGTCGTGCTCTCGGCCTATACGAAGAAACAGCTCGTCAAGTACGGCAAACTCAATGTCGTGACGATGGACGAACTGGCGGCTTCGTGCCTCTGAAAGATGGTTTGACATCGTCGCGCACGCGATGAATGCGCCATGTCCCGACGACGGGCGGTCTCACGGCCGCCCGTCGTCGGTTTGGCTTCGCGGGACGCCACGCGGGCGGTGCCGCAATTTCCCGGCGCCCGCCGCCGGTTCCTTCCCCTCGCCCGCGTTCTCGCGTGGGGTGTCGGTCATCGGTTTCGCGCGCCGCGAATGCCGATATGAAGCGACAACGGGGATGAGGAACAGCGTGACAACGCCGACCGGAATGCTCGCCGCGCGCCATCCTTTCGCCGTGAACAGCATAAGCAGGAATCCGCCGACCGTCCACGACCATCCGCCCAGACGGTGGGTATAGTTCCAGTTGTCCTCGTCGGCGAGCGTCCACGGGAGGCGGATGCCGATGACGTGATTCGGACGGCAATGGGGCAGACAGATGCCGCCAATCATGAAGGTCGCCCCTACGAGCATCGGCGGGATGAGTCGGCCCGTGTTCACGCACGTGCCCAATGCCGAACAGTAGAGCGGCGTCATGCCGATCAGGAAGGATGTCGGGATTGCCCACAATATAAACGCAATAATTGCAGGATTCAACTTCTTAGTTTGCGGGTCGGCCTTGCGCTGCAACGAGAACGAGAATAGAATGACGCCCTGGATCAGCAACTGGAAAGGCAGAATCATCAGGGGAACGCCGACGAAGGCGAAGAACTTTCCGCCCCATCCGTCGGCCTCCCCGTTCAGGTTGAAATGAACGGGAATCCGCTCGGGAATCTGATCCCAGAAGAGCACCCCCACCACAATCGGCAGCAACAGCAGGAGATTGGAAGCGACGAGCGTAAGTTTCGGCAGTCTCATGCGGAGATTATAGCATTTCCCTTTCCTGCGGGCGGGATTCCATTTTGCTGCCAAAAGTGGAGTATGCCGCAAGTCCCTCCGGACGGGGCAGATTTCCGGGTGGCGGACGAGGGTCGGGAAAGGGAATGAACGATTGAGGAAGCGCAGGGAAAGGAGAAGGAAGGATTGCCCCTATGGCGATGCGTGCGGCGGCAAAGGCGCCCGGACTGTCGGCATGATCAAGGCGTCAAACCGCTCTACGCCACATACGGCGCGGACAAGGCGCAGGGCAACGTCAACGAAGGGCGTGATGCGAACGAGGGCGCGAAGACGGTCGTCGCCGACAAACTCGCCGGGCGGTCCGCAAAGTACGCCAAAGGGATGAAACTCCCGCCATGAAACGCCGCATGCCACCAGAAGGAGGAGCATTCCGGGGAGCGGATTCCGCACATGCGCACGCGACCGGACATCGGGAAGTTCGAGACGACGGTCAACGGCATCCACAGGGCGTCGCCCGGAGGCAGAACTGCCGAGCAGTACGACAGGGAATTCAGGGAGGGGGCGGCGTGAAAGACGACGACACGGGAACTGGAACCGGAACCCGAGCTTCAACTCGCGCGGCGGGACATCCGCGCGATTGAAGTCGCGTCCATTGTCATCGTCGCGAATCCGGAGGAACGGCAACGGGAATGTTTGGATTGCCGCCGAAATCACTCAAAACATCAGCGGAGTGGCTCATGTACCTGCAATTCGCCGACGGGATTCGCCTTCCGCCTTGACGTGCCGGATTTCGGTGCAGCCTGCTTCTTGCCTTTCTCTGCGGGAATCGCGGCCGTCAGCTCTTTCCACCGCAACGGGAGCGTGAGGCGGTTGTCGTTCTCCCTGTAATAGGACACGAGAGAGCTAATCAGCAGTCGAACGAGGGTGGAAACTGTCAGCCCGGTTTCTTCGGCAATCCTTGCCATCTGGACCTTTTCCTCCTCCGTGAGCCGAACCGGCAACGCAGAGACTTTCTTTTGCAACATCCGTGAAATTATATACCATTGTGAGCGGGTTTTCACTTGACACATTGTATAACAATGATATACAATGCGCGCCGCTGCCACTCATCAGTGGAGGCTAGAACGTTAAGTCAACGCAAAGCATAAGGAATTAAGTAATGAAAAATCTCAAGATGAAGGCAAAGGCGGGCGTAACGCTCGTCGAATTGCTCGTCGTCATCCTAATCGTGACCATTCTTGCGGTAGGTCTTCTTCCGCTGTTGAAGCCTTATATCGAGCAGTCTAAATATGCTGCCGAAGCACTTCCAACTCTCGGTAATATTCAGACGAAGATTAATCTTTACCAGTATGAGAAAGATAAACTTCCGTGCACGATAGAAACGACAGATAACAATGGAGTTAAAACGGAGACTGCGCAAGATAGTGACGCCTATACATGGATGTTGGATACAAGCAAATCAGAGGGGAAAGCACGTATTTATAAATTAGCAAAGGATTCTGGCATAGTGTCAGGGACTAAAACTGTGACAGAATATACTGAAAGTGCACACTTAAAACATTTTGTTGATGTCGATTGGCAGGATTTGTTGGGTAAGCGCATTAATCCTTCTCAATTCAGTTATCATGTCATAAAAGGAAGCGGTGCCGCTAAATATGGTTATGCGATTGGTATTTTTGGCGATGGCGATGGTATTGCCAAGGGTACGGGCTATGCAATCCTTGTTCTTGTCGATACGCAGTCTCAGATAAAAGTTATTGCCACATGGGAGCGCTATAAGCCCGCCACTGATGAGACTATCCAGTTTAAAGCAAGTTCTGCTATTTCTGACAAGGGCAATGGGAACGATAATTATTGCAGGATTCCTGACCTGGCGCTGTTTACCGGCGCAACAGATGCTTCGTCCTGGAGCCCGATTCTTGACTGGCTGAAGTCAGAAGGATGGTCATTCAATTTTGATGATATTACGACGGTTACGCAATAATCTATATGGGATAAATTCATGCCCATTCCGACTAAGGTGCGGAATGGGCGTGATTTATTCTCAAGTTATCTTGGAAGAGGAGATTTAGAATGGGCGCCAAAGCTTTATTCGCTTTGTTGGTTGGGTGTTTGGTTGAAATTAGTTTTGGTGCTATCACTTTCTCGTTTGAAGGCGGAGTTCCAGCCGATTGGGGAGCGACGTCACAATGGCGAGCGTATGCTTTTGACGGTTCTACATATCTTCGCACCAATATTGCTTCGTCGAACGCCGGAACGACGGGTCTCGTAAAATCGAATGTATCAGTTGAAGAGGAACTTCTGCCGACATGCAATAATGTTGTTGCGGAAGTTGTGCTGTCAAATACCAAGCCAGTGACCTCCGGATTGATTGATAGTTTTCAGGTTGTCATTTCAACCGACAACTGGCAGACGGAAATTCCCGTCGGAGAACCTTTTGAATATTATGATGCGAGTTCAAGCGACACATGGGCGGTTCATAGGGTTGTCGCGCCAATAGACGGTCTGAGCGATTGCAGCCAGCTTTATGTCGGCTTGCGGGTCATAGCGGCAGGCTGGAGTTCAAACCATATTTATGTAAAATCAATCTCTTTTGATTTCCTGTCGGGTGCTACTTGCAGTGATATCGGGTTTGCAAATGGAATAGAGCCGAAGATCGGGGATCGGTCTGTAATGGTCCAAGCAACTGTCAATAAAGAGCCTGAAGAGGCCATTTCCGAATTATCGGTTTGGGCGGTTGTCGACAGGAATGGTTTTATCTATACCAACCAAATGTTCGAGGCGGGGGCAAACGTCTATACCAACGACATTATCGGCGTTGATGCGACGAACAGCGGCAGTCAAGCAATGCCTGCATTGGACGCGGGCGATTGGGTGAGAGTCGAGGTGCTTACCCGATATGTTTCTTCAATGGGGGCTATCGGCACTCCTGATGAAATAAATCCCGGCGCATATATCGAAACATCGGTAAATGCGATTGATTATCAAGTCGCACAGCAAGGAAGCGTCTGGATCAATGAGTTTACGTTGTCCAAGGTAGAGCTGTGCGGAACCACGAATCGTTATTATATGCCGGGGTGGAAACTGGTGTTGTTGGACGGTTCTTCTGCAATCGCAGCTGAAAAAGTCTTTGAAGAGGCGTTTGATTTCTCGGCAAACATGCCGAATAAAATGGTTGGTCTCTTGGTGTATGATCTTGCTTGGAAAATGGGAACCTTGAATAATCCATACTCCCTCCAGTTGGTCAATTCGGCGGGGATAGTGGAACATCGGTGTGATAATCTGATATTGTCCGGCGGTGACAGTATTTTCGGCATGACCGGCATTGCGGATTGGCCGGAAGAAGGCGAGGCTTATGATTGGAGCGGCACCGCCACCAATGGTACATTCAGATTTGCGGTCATTGGAAATGAGACGTTCGGGAAATTGAATGACGGCCAATATTTCGAGATAGAAAATACCGGTTGGTTCAGCGTCAATACATACGTATCGATGAAAGACGGAGTGACGCCGGGCTTTCAATATGCCAATGTGGATTATGCCTTGGATTTCTCGGGTGGAGCGATAAATGGTGCGTTGCAGACCGGAGAGAATGGTTCTACGCCAATTATCGAATTTACCGGAACGCATACAAATTTGGAATCGGTAGCTGCGGAGTTTGCAGTTTCGGCATTTGGTTGGTTGTCGGATCCTGTTACATATAATTTGAACTTCGGAATGACAAACGACAGCAATAATGTGGTTTTGAGTCCGACAATTGCAAAGGATGATTTTTCGGATGGAAAACTGGGGGTGTATTGGGAAAATACAGGAACCAGAACGTTCAAATATGGTAGTGCCGACGACAATGGGTTCGCAAGATTCGATTCAAGAACTGCCAACAATGGCAGCCATTACGCCGTGATTCGTTGCAGCAACCCCGTAATGACGAGAGGGAAGTCAAATGTATCTGTGTCATTTTCGGTGATGAATTATGTCTACGGTGACATGAATGTTGTCGATTATGCTTATGTGCAGATAGCCACCAATATAGATTTTTCCACTGAATCGATAATTGTACAATCGGCATCGGTCTCGAATAAAATAACGGGGGTTGCAACGGGTGTTTGGAATAAAGGAAAAACAGTTGTAAAACTTCCCGGAGAAATCGATGAATCGATACCTCTATATGTGAGAATAAGGGGTGAGGCTGGAGGCTGGAGTTCAGCGTATTTGGATGTTGACGATTTGAAAATAGCGTTTCAGGATGTGGCGATGCCGACCGATTTGAGGTTGACGGCAGACGAGTTGAAGCATGGAGGAATCACGGGATTCGAGTTGGATGTTCTGCCGCAAACCGCAGATAAAGTGGCGGATGTTTCGGCCGATTTGCATTTGACTTTGAATGGTGTGGAGCAGGTGATTCCCTTTGCGTTCCCGAATTCGGAGCGCGTGACGAATG
>JBJEWF010000075.1:0-12611 GCA_051884915.1 Kiritimatiellia bacterium | reverse complement strand
CCGCGTCAGCTTGACCTCATGCTGCCTCTCGTCATCCTCGCGCCCCGCTTCCGACGCGGGGCTGCCCATCATGAACTGGCCGGGCGGACAGTACACCAGCTCCATCTTCGCCCCGCCGGGCAGGGTTATCGTCCGCGTCTCGCCCGCCCGGGGATTCGCATGGACTCCGGCCCCGACCGGCGCCTCGCAGGCGGCGGGTGCCGGCGCGGCGGGCGCAGGGGCCGCCGCTTTCGCCGCCTCGCGGGTGGCCGGCGCCGGCGCGGCGAGCCGATTGGCGCCCTTCCTCGCGACGCCGAACATCGCGCCGGCACCGGCGAGCGCCAGCGCGACAAGCGCAAGGACGACTTTGCGTCCGCCCGTCCTGGAATTCGCATGGCCATCGGCCCCGACCGCCGCTTCGCGACTGTCGGTCGGTGCCGCCTCGCGACTGTCGGCCGGTTCTGGTGCCGGCGCGGCGGGTGCGTCCGACCCGCCCTCCAGCGCGTCAAGGAAGGCGCCGCAGGAGCCGAAGCGGTCCTCGGGCTTTTTCGCGAGGCACTTCCTAAACGCCGCATTGACCCGGCTCGACGCCCCTTCCATGTGCGGCACTTCGGCGAAGAGGACGGCGTGGCCGAGCACCATCGGATCGTCGGCCTCGAACGGCAGCCCGCCCGTCAGCACCTTCCACGCGAGCACGCCGAAGGAGTAGACGTCCGCCGGGGCGCGCTGGACCTGTCCCTTCCACTGCTCCGGCGCCTTGTAGGCGGGCGTGCCGCTCGTCGACGTCACCACCGAAAGCGTGCGGCTCATGGACGACCTGATCTGCGCCGCGAGCCCGAAGTCGAGCGCCACGGCGCGGCCGTCCCCGTCGACCATCACGTTCTCGGGCTTGAGGTCGCGGTGGATCACCTTGCGGCCGTGCGCGTAGTCGATCGCCTGGGCGACATCGCGCAGGATCCTCATCTTCGCGGCGCGATGCGCCTCGCCCGCGTGCCTCCGCAGCCAGCGCGACAGGCTCTCGCCCTTCACGAGGTCCATCACGAGAAAATAGTCGCCGCGCCCGTCCCTCTCAAGCGTGCGGACGCCCGCGATATGCGGATGGCGCAGATCGCAGACGAGCCGGAAATTCCGGCGGATCGCCTCCATCTCGTCCTCGTTGTGCGAAACCTCCGGCGGCAGGCCCTTCACCGCCACCTCCACACCGCCGATCCGGTCGAGGCACCGGTAGACGACGCCCATGCCGCCCTGGCCGAGCTCGTTCATGACGGCGTAGCGCCCGAGGATCTCGTCCCCGGGCCCGAGGCGGCCGGACGGGGATGCCGGCGCGCCCTTCAGCGTGACTTCGGAGTTGATGGTCCGGTCGGTCATGCACTCGCCCATATCGTCACCACACCACCCCGACGATTGGGCACTGGAAATTGTCGGACTGGTTCCAAAGCCCGATCTGGATGCCGCGGCCGGTTCCGGCGCGGTTGACCAGACCGATCTGCAGCCCGTGCAATTCGTCCGTCACGTTGACGAGCGCGATCGCCGCGCCCGAGAGCGACGCCGACCAATTGTCGCACAGGTTGACCGCGATGCCGCCGACGTGTTCGACGGTTTCGCCGGAAAAACCGAGGTCGAAACCCAGAACTTGCCGATGGTTCGCCGTCGCAAACGGAACCGAGAGGTTGAGCCGGAATCCGCGCACGTCCAACGATCCCTCGACCGACGGCACCGACAGTCCGAAGAAGTTCAACGCCACCGGCGAAGAGTAGCGCACAATCGGCGCTTGCGGCACATCGGGATGCTGCGGCAGCAACGGCGCCGGCGGAGCTTCGCGCTTCAATCCCGGATCGCCCGGCATGACGGTTTCGCGGTGCTGGGCGGCGGCGGCGCACGCGCACGCGCAGACGACAATGGACAGAATCTTTTTCATGCTGTTTCCTTTCCTAACGGGCGAGATTGAGTTCGGGCGTGATGTAGAGGCGGTTGACGAAACCGTCGGGATAGGCAGACGTCTCGTAAATCACCTCGGCTTTCATCGTCCGCCGGACGTCATCCGCCGAAACCACCCTGCAGGCGTAGACGCCCGGCATCGCGGCGACCTTTTGCGCAAAGAGCGACGGGTAGCCGGCGGCGTCCTGCGGCTGCCAGGCGTTCGCGATCTCGATTTCGCACGCGGTCAGCTGCTCGCCCACGCGCAGCACCGCCTCCTTCGCGAACCGGGCAATGTCAGGCCCCAGCCGGTCGGCGCTTTGCTTCTCGGCCTCGGCGTCGGAGCGCGCCTCGCCGCTTTTCGCGTCAAAGCGCCGCTTGGCGACGACATCCGCCATGACCTGTCCGTTCACGACATTCACCTCCGGCGCACGGGTCACCGCCATGTCCGCCGAATGCCGCCACACGACGCGCGAGCCGCGGCTGTTCAGTTTGCCGCCGTCGAGCGACCCCGAGACGAGAATCTCGGCCGGTTTCACGTACACGACGCGATAGCCCGCCGAAGCGAGTTCGCCTTCGATATTCGTCTGCAGGCAGCGCTTGCAGACGGTCGGCTCGCCGTCCGGCTTGCCGTCGGCAATGCTCACCAGCACGCGCAACGGCTTGACGATGACCGTCGCGCGGCCTTTCGGCGCGGCGGGCGCCGCCTCCTTCCCCGGCGCGGCGGCGCGGACTTCCGCCGCGGGCCGGGGCCGGCTCTTCGACGCCTGATCCGCGCGCGGGGCCTCGACGGAGCGCACGCCGTCGCATGGCTGCACCACCTTGCGCGGCGGCTGCGCGGGAGGGTTTTCGTAGGTCGCGGTCACGCAACCGGCGACGAGCAGACCGGCCAGTGCCGGCATGAAAACATTCTTCATTGATCGTTTCTCCTTTCCTTATCGGCTACCGGACGCGGGTCATCCGCCCGATCAGCACGAACCCGACGACTATGGCGACGATTGCGCCCAGCGCAATCAGCACATTCCTGAAGGTGAGCAAGTCGAGACAATTCTTCTTCAGCTCCTTCCTCATGTTCCTCTGCCTGATTGGCTTCGTCGTCACGCATTTGCCGTTGACGACATTGCCCCAGATCTGTTCGCCCGTGGAAATCTTCAGGAGCCGCAGGGCGATTCGCAGCGACGTCTCGCACGACTCCTGCCGATCGTCACTGCGTTCGTCGACCGTGCAATCGATGACCTGTCCGAACAGAAGCGCGTCGGCGAGTTTGAGTTTCTTCAGTTCCGGATGGGTCCTGGGATCGTACGACGCGAAATCCGCCGCCTGATCGAATATGCCGTCGATGAGCTTCCACTCTTCGACATGGGTGTCGTGGGTGACGAAGACGAAGTTCTGGGCGGTAGAGGCGAGGACCGCCTCGTACACCTGCGAGGCGTTCGAGTCGAGCGCAAGCGCTCCGTTGCCCTCGGGGAGTTTCAATTTCACGAATGCGATGGACTTCACCCCCTTCACGCGGGCATCGGCCGCAAGCGACTTCACCGTCGTGCGGGCGGCGTCCTCGACCGCAAGCGACAGTTCACGCGATGTCGCCGCCGAAGTCAGCGAGAGCAGTGCAATCAGCGCTGGCAGTGTTTTTCTGACGATTTTCATTGTCTACCTCCTTGTGGTTTGAATTTTCGTTTTCGGCGGCGGAAAGCCCGAGCTCTCCGTCGAAACCGGCGAGTTCCTCGTCGAAATTATCCGGAGCGCGATCCTGACGCTTCCCGGCGCGTGCAAGATCGTCCAGCGAAGACTGGATGTCTTCCGCTTCGTCCGCCTTGTCGTCGACATCGTCCGCCAGACGATCGACCATATCGGCATCGAGCCGCCCGCGTTTGCCGTAGGCCAGCACTTCGAGGAACCGCCCCTTGACCATCTCGATCGAGCGTTCGTTCTCGCAAAGGATGTTGAACTCGCGCTCAAGCCCCTTGTACTTGACCAGCAGCGTCTGCAGCTCCATCTTGAGCAGCCGCTGGCGTGCGGGCGACGCGCTTTGATAGGCTTTCTTTTTCGAGACGATCTCCCCGTAGGCCTTGTCCAGCTCCGGCTTGATCTCTTCGAGTCGCTGCTTGTTGCGCGCCTGGCTTTCGTTCATCGCGGCAAGCATCGCCGGCGGCGAACGGTCGGGATGGATCCTGGACCAGAGCGCCTTCGCCCCGCCGCCGAGCTTTGCGGCAAGGGAGGCGCACTCCGCCCACGCCTTCTTCGCATATTCCATCGACGCGGACTTGGCGATTTGCTGTTCGTTCGCTTCGGCGGCGTCGGATTTCTCTTCCTGCATGGTCGTTTCCTTTCTGAAGATGGTCTTCCCGGGCTTCACGCCGTCCCCGGCGTGCAAGGCGCAGTAGCAGCGCGCGACGCCGTCGACGCGCGCGCGCTTGGCGACCGCCCAGCGATTCGGCAGCTCCCGGCCGCAAATGCAGCACCTCTCGCTCAAAACCGCTCCTCCATGAATTTCCTGTAGGGCGCGAGGATTTCCGGCGTGACGCTCAGCGGGATCCGTTTCCGCGCCTCCGCGAAGTCCCCGGCGGTCAGCGCAGGATCGGCGTCCTCGCGGATGGCGCGGCCGAGCGCGGCGCGCTTCGCGGCCGAGACGACGGCGGCGACGTCCGATCCGGACGCGCCGTCCATTCCTTCGGCGATGGCGTGCAGATCGATCCCCTCGGCCAGCTGCGCGCCCCGGAGATTGAGTTCGAGAATCCTCTCGCGGGCCGGGAGGTCGGGCGGGCCAATATAGATCTTCTCGTCGAAGCGTCCCGTGCGGAACACGGCCTCGTCAATCGCCCACGGCTTGTTCGTCGCGCCAAGGACGAGCAGCAGGTTCTGCGAGTCCTTGAATCCGCCGAGATCGGCGAGAAACTGCGTCACGACCCGGTTGTCCGCCGAATGGGAGTCTTCCGAGCGCTTCGGCAGGAGCGATTCGATCTCGTCGAGGAACACGACCGCCACCGGCTGCGCCTTGGCGGAGACGAGGAGCCGCGAGAGCCGCTGTTCCGACTCGCCGTACCACTTCGAGCGCAAATCCGCGCCGGACGCATAGTAGAACGGGGCGTCAAGCGCGCCGGCGATCGCCTTGCCAAGCATCGTCTTGCCCGTTCCGGGCGGGCCGAACAGCAGAACGCCGCCGCCGGGATTGAGGCCGAGCGCACGGGCTTTCTCCGGCGACTGCATCGGGTAGAGCACCATTTCGCGGATGACGCGCTTCGCATCCTCCATTCCGGCGATATCGTCGAACGTGATGTTGGGTTTTTCGGCGACAAGCCACTCGCCGCCGTCCGGCGAAGCTCCGTCCTCGTCCGTCCGCGCGGCGGCAGGAGCGCCGTTCTTCCGGCCTTCGAGCTTCTTCGCGAGCTGACGCCACGACACGACTTCCTTGGCGTAAGCCTCCGACACGATGCCCGTCGTGCGCGACGCGAGGATTTCGGCACAGTCGGCGACGCCGGCGGCCGCCTTCGCCGCCTCGGCGAAATTCCGCGCCTTCACCGCCGCCGCGCAAGCCGCCTCGCGCTCCCGCTTCTTGTCGGTCATCGATTGCATGGTTTCGGATTCTCCTTGGGGAATGGACTGGCGTCGTTATTCTCGAAAGCGCGAATCTGCCCGCAGTTCGGGCGAACAAGCGTCATCGCCACTACAGCTCCTTTTCGAGCGTTGCAGGGTCAACCGTACCGGCGATCTTGCCGGCGACTTCTTCCTGAAGCGTCTTTTCGAGATCCTCCATCGAAGGGATGTGGTCCTTGAGCGCATTCTTCGACCCCTCCACCTCCTTGCCGTACATCTGCGCCCAGAACTTGTCCGTGTCGCCAGACTCCGCCAGGAGGTCGCCGGCCTCGTCGAACACGTCCTCGACCATCTCGACGTTGATGTTCGTGACCTTGTTGACGGCGGCGAGCGCTTTGGCGAACTCGGCATCCGTCCCGGCCGTTTCCAGCTTCATGAGCACCTGCTTGAACACCCATTTCTTCTGTTCGAGCTTCGTCATGAGGACCTGGGAGGAACGGTAGCTCGTCAGGGCGCGCTGCGCGGCCGCCGGTTTGCCTTCCTGGGTCGCCTCCCGGGCGCGCGCCCATTCCGCTTCGGCATCCTGCTCCATCTTCCTGATGCGCGCGGCCACCTCGTCGATCGCGCCTTCGGCCTTGCGCAGCGCATGGCGTCTCTCGCGGCGTTCGGCGCGCTCTTTCTCTTTTTTGCTCTTGAAAAACAGGAATCCCATTTTCACCTCCGTTTAGTTGATGTCGACAAAACCGAAATCGGTTTGAATCCGCGTCCCCGGCACCAGCCAACCGGAGCGTCCGTCGTTGCGCCGGTAGGCGAAAGCGCCATCCTTGCGGAAGATGACCACGCCCTCGAAAGACGGATCCGCCTCGCCCAGGCAGAAGCAGCTCCAAAGCCCGACAAACTTCTCCGGCAGTCCGTCCCGACGGCTGAACATCAGACACGGACGCCGCCCTTCGCCGCACCAGCGAACGTTCGCGTGCGGACACGTCGCGCACGCTTTGACGGGTTCGCAGACCTTCACGTCAAGCGCAAGATTCTCTCCGCGCTGGACGCCGCCGAAAGAAACGACGCCGGCCGTCCCGGCCGAAAGCTCCAGAGGCGCTTCCAGCCGCTCGTCGTTCCAGAACGTGCCGCCGGTCGACGGCTCCACCACCCCTGCCGGATTGCGGCGGCCGTCGACAATCAGCGCCTTTTCTCCCGAATGCTCGAAGAAGCAGTGCTCACGGCTGATCTTGCAATACGGGATCATCTGCCTGTCGTCGGCACCCGGCGCGGGACGCAGGACAATGTCGTTCGTTTCTTTTTTGCGGCCGAACGTGATCGTCCGATGGGCGAAGAAATGGATTCTCCTGTCGCCGCCAAGATCGACGAGTATGTGTTCCGTCTGCGCATTGGCCGGCACCGGCGGCAGATCGGCGACCTGGTCGTCGTCCAAGAGCGGGATTGCCGTCCACTGCCGCTTGCCGGACATGAACACGCGCTGCATTTCCTCGAAAGGGTTCGTCGCCGCGATCAAATCGGCAAGGCCTTCCGCCCCGCGCTGATTGACCGTGACATCGCTCGCCTGGCTGACATTGCCGATATTCGTCGCGATGTTGATGCTGATGTTCTCGCCCTTCGCGCGCGACTCCACCGGCTTGACGATAACCGAAAAGTCGCCCGCCAGCTTGCGCCTGCGTCCCGCCGAAACATATTCAACCGCCACATTCCACGATTGCATGCCGACGCTTTGCGGCGGGGACTGCACGGGGAATTCCTGCGTCTGCACGACACGGCGGATACGCTGGACGGGCTTCTTGTCGCACGCGCAATTGGAAAAGACAATGGCGATGGCTTCGAGCGGTTCGCCCCCGCTGTGCGGATCGAACCGGAAGCGGAGCGTACTGTTCAGATTCTCGAAAAGCGGACACAAACTGTCGATCTCCAGCGTCGGCTCGCCACGCCGCGCCGGCCGCATCCGCTCATCGACGTCAAACCGCCGGATGCGCTCGTCGGCCAGCCGCAGCCCCTCATCCATCGCCTGGCGGACTTGCTGCTCCGTCCGGTGGAATTCGGTCCGCTGCGGTTGGGCGTATGCCGGCGCGGGCGAAACGGGCGCCGGCGCGGAGTCAAGCTCCGCTCCGCACCGCGAGCAAAACGCGCCTTCGGGCGTTGCGCGTCCGCATCGGGGGCAGCTGATCATTTGATCACCGGTCCCATGGTCGTCGCCGGATGCTTCGCCGCTTCGACGGCAGGTTCGAGCATCTTGGCGAGATTCTGGTCTTCGCGCGTTGCCGCGGCGCGGTAGAGTTCCTCGATTTTGGCGACGAGTTGATCGTTCGTCGAGTCCTTGCCGAGTTCGGCGAGCAGTTGTTCCGCCGTCATACTGGCATTGCGCTGCAAACGCAACGCCTCAAGCAGCGCCGAACGCGCTTCGGGGTCTTCCGTGTCAAGCAGCATTTCATTGAGCGACATCCCCTTGCGGCGCGCCGCCTCTCCGGCTTTGGCGTGCTGCCGGATAGATTCCTTTTTGGCGCGCACGTCGAGCCACTTGCTGGCATCTTCGACATCCTGTCCGGTATGGATCTTCTGCACCTCGGCTGCGGCCTTCGCATCGGATATGGATTTCTCGCGTCCGTATTCGTCGCGCTTGCGGCTTGTCGCAAGATCGTGTTCCGTCCGCCGGTCCTCGAGATCGTGCTGGTGCTGAAGTTCCTCGACGGCAAGGAGCCGGCGATAGACCGTCTCGTCATGCTCCCATTCGCGTTTCAGCAGGGCGAATTCGCGCTCGCGGGTTGCCGCGCCGATGCGGTACTCGTGGTCGAGCATCTCCTTGTATTCGCGCAGATCGGACGCGGCCTTGCCGGAGTCCATCTCGGCCTGGTTATGCACCTTGCGCAAAGCGGCCTCAAGCGCCGCTTTGTACTCGGCCTCGCGCCGCGCGACTTCGGCGTCGCCAAGCTGCGCCTCAAGTTTCTCGTATTCGTCGCCGGTGAACTCGGCGGACGAAACGCGGACCATCTCCAGACCGCCCGCGGCAAATCCGTCTCGATGCGCTTTTCAATGCGCTCCTGCAGGCGAATGCGGCGCTCCGGGTCCTTGACGAGGTCTTCCAGCGTCGCGGTATTGCACATTTCATCGACCGCTCCGCGAATGAGCGGCTCGACACGTCCCGCTATCTGCGAGAATGCATAGGAGCGATCGCCCTTGAGGACATTGCCGCAGAAAGCCCGCGCCGCGTCCTTGTCGCCCTTGAAGCGAAGGACGAGTTCGCCGTAGAATTCAATCGGTATGTGTTCAGCCGTGCGAAGTCCCTCAAGATGCAGCGGCACGATCACTTCGCCGGCGTCGACAAGGACGACGCTGCGCGGAGGGGGATTGCCGAACCAGTTGATTTTGCGCGCGAGTCCGTCGGGTTGGTGCCAGCCGGCTTCGAGAATGCCGCTGATTTCCCCGGCGTCCATCAGAATCGCCGCTGTCCCCGCCTGAACTTGAAGCTTCTGCGCCAAAAGGCGCCTGACATCGCCAATCTCGAATCGCTGCGCAAACAGTCCCGGCTCCTTGCGCCACACGCCGCCGGCCATGGCCACGCGATCGTCGGGATAAAGCGGCGCATTGCAATGCGGACAGAAATGCGAATCGTTCCCGATCCACTTTCCGCATTGGGGACACTTCCACCAGCCGCCCGGCGCGGGCTTGCCGCACTTGTTGCAGAATCTGGCGCGCTTCGAGACCTTGTTGCCGCAGGTCGGCCAGGTGGGATCGTTCTGCGCCGCGGCAAGGGCGTCGCCGGTCAAGGCTCTCCCCGTGTTCTTGTCGACAAGCGCGTTGCAGGTATCGGAAAAAAGACCCATTTTATAACTCCTTGCAAATTACTGTTTGGGTTGGTGTTGTTTGCAGTAGCGAATATTGAGCCGCGTCCAGCAGTCAAAGCAAATCGGTTCCTCGCAGCCGTCCGCCTGACAGGTCTGCTTCAGCGACTCGCGTGTTTTGTAGAGCGTTCCGCATACGCTGCACACGCCGCCTTGTAGCGCCGCATTCTTGTTGCGCTCAAGATAACCATCCAAGTCCGCGCGAGATACACGATACAACTTGCCGAGGCGAACTGCCGGCAAATCTCCGGCGCGCACCAACCGATAAATGAGCTGATAGGTGACGCCGAGCATGTCGGCCACCTCTTCGATGCTCATGTATTCTATTTTATTAGGCATATCGATTCCTCTCTCAACTTTTCGTGTCAATTATATCATTGTTATGTTCTGTTGCCAATATGTGTTTCTGTTATTTTTTATTTTTAAAACGTAATATCTGGTAGAGCAGTTTCGGCAGAAGGAGAAAGCATGTTCTCAAAGGAGGAAAAAGGGACGCCGCCACCATCCCCATCGGGAGATGGCGCCCTGCGGAAACGATTCGCAACTCGTCGCGTGCGGGCCGCGCTCAACCGCACCTTCACGCGATTCGCCGATGCGGAGGCGCGGCGCCATCGACGCCGGCCTTGGAACCGCCATCGCCGACAACGGCTGCGGTGGCTCGCACTGGAAGGCCCTCGAACGCATTCTCGGTCGCGCCGTCTGCTGCACGAGAGCCTACGCCGCCGACAAAAAAGGCGCGGTCGGGAACGTCAGGCGCCTCGTCAAGCGCCGGTTTCCGAAAGGTACGGACTTCCCGAAGGTCCCGCGCGAAGAAGGCCTCGCCGTGGAGTCCATCGTCAACCCGATCCACAGACGTTCGCTCAAGGGAGAATCCGCGCATGAATGCCCTTCGCGCATGGCGGCTGAAGCTTTTCCTGCGTCCCTTCACTTGCGATTCGCCAGATTCGAATGTGGCCAATGCCGTGGAATCCGCTCTTTCCCCCCGGAGTCCCAGGATCGTTTCTCCCTGCGCTGGACGTGTTTCGGCGACCAGCAGCCGCATTCGCCGGCGGCTGTGGCGGGCGCCCAGCCACCGGTGCACGGGGCGCCTAGAACACGTCCTCCGGTTCTGCCACGTGGGCCGGGGGCCGTCGTGCATTGTAAAGTTTTTATAAACTATACAATGCACTCTACGACAGGCCGGTCACGCCAGGACCGGCGCAGTGCCGCGGAGGACGGAGGAGACGGAATGACTCTCGACATTCCCTTCCCTTCAGATTTCGCCTTTCCCTGCGGATCGGCCATTCCCCGTTGCACAGGACCGGCGAGACGGCCCGTCAGAACTGGCTGAGACAGGGGATGGTGACGGTGCCTTTCCTTTCCCGTTGGGGACATGATTTTCTCTTCTTTGAACCTGCGTCACGAGATATGGCAATTCTCCCAGAATTCCCGGGTTGCATGGCCGTGTTGCTTGTGGTAGACTTCCCCGCAATGCCCAACTCTGGACTGCAGACTTTTCCGTCCCCGACGGATACCGCGCGGCAGTTCGCGCGGAACTTTCCGACCTACGCCGATGCCGCGCGGGTGCAAAAGCGCGCAGCCGAAGCGCTGGTGGACCTGCTGGCGGACGTGGCGGGAGAAAGGAGCTTTTCCGCCGCAACCGAACTCGGCTGCGGAACGGGGCTGCTCACCCGGGCCATGGTCAAACGCTTCGCGATCGGAAAACTCGCGCTCTTCGACATCGCCGCGAACTGCCCGGACTATCTCCGCGACATCGCCTACGACTCGTTTACCGTTGCCGATCTCGACGAGCTGCAGTCGCTTCCGGCGACCGAACTCGTGGTGTCGGCCTCCTGTCTGCAGTGGATCAGGAACCCGTTGCGCCTTTTCAGGAAAATCTGCGCCTCGCTGCGCGCGGGCGGCCTCTTCGCGGCCTCCACCTTCTCCGAGGGAAACCTGGCCGAACTCAAACTCTGCGGCGGCACCCCTCTGCCATGCCCTTCGGCCGAAACTTGGCGTCATCTTCTGGAGGAAAGCGGCTTCGCCGTCAGGCGGCTGGCGGGGGAGACTTCGACCTTGCATTTCCAAAGCGCGCTGGAGGCGTTGCGCCATCTCAAGCGGACGGGAGTCCTCATTCCGGCGTTGCGCGGCTATCGCCAGACGCGGCGTTTCCTTGAGCGTTACGAAACGCTCAGGCGCAACGGATCCATCCCGCTAACCTATACGCCCGTCCGCTGGATCGCGGAAAAGCCAGTCGGCGTATAAGTCGTCGCGCCGGTCGCGGCGAAGCGGGAAATCTTCGCGCACCGCCGCCACCACCTTGCCGTCGATTTCGCAGCAGATGAGTTCATCGCCGGTTTCGGGCGTCAGGCGCCTGCCCGCGGGGTCGAACACAACCGAACTCGGCCCATAGGCGATGCCGCCGCCCTTGCCCGTACGGTTGACCCCGACAAGGTAGGTCTGCGTTTCCAGCGCACGGGCGCGCAGAAGCGTAAACCAGTTTTCGATGCGCTCGTGCGGCCAGTTGCCAATGACCACAATCGCCTCGGCCTTGCGCGCGGCCACCTGGAAAATCTCGGGGAACCGCAGATCGTAGCAGATGAACGCGCCCAGCTCCATTCCCGCCAGCGAGGCGGTTGCGATTCGTTCGCCGCGCGAATAGACGGCATCTTCGCCGCCGTGGGAATAGGAATGGAGCTTGTCATACGACATCACGACCTCGCCGCCGCGAACGAGCGTGAGATTGTTGCGCGGATGCGCCGGGGAAGAGACGATGCGCCCGGCGGCTATCGCCGGGGCATGGTCCCGCGACAACGCGCACAGAAACTCCAGCTGGCGCATCCTCCCGGGCGTATCGCAAAACAGATCCGGCCGTTTCGTGAAACCTGCAAACGTGAATTCCGGGAAGACCACAACGTCGGCGCCGGCGGCATCGGCGCGGGCGGTCAGCCGACGGACCGTCGACTCGTTCGCCGCGGGATCTTCCCATGCAATATCCATCTGCGTCAATGCGATTCTCATGAACTGCCTCCAGACCGAAGGGCGACACGGCCGGGAATCGAACGCCCGTCTGACGTGTCGCCATGCAACGGCCCACGCCGCGTATTATAACACATCGTAAGACAGGCCTTCACCAGTTCTAAAAAGCAGCGGATGAACTCGCGCAGAAGAGTCGATTTCCCTTCCCGGCCTCGCCCGTAAGAAACACGTTCACGCCCGACATCATCAACTTGAGCGCGGCTTCCTGCTCGGCATCCAACAATATTGGTTCGTCACTATTGTCCATATGCCTAATTTAATGGTAATGTGGCAAAGTCTGGGATGAGACGGGCTGAAAACTGACGCTGACGATGT
>JBJEWF010000074.1:0-13195 GCA_051884915.1 Kiritimatiellia bacterium | reverse complement strand
TGGCTCTGGTGAATATCTGGGATAATTTATCCCGGATTTTCCGGGATAAGGGTGCGAACGGCGGCGGCATTGACTTCCATACGTCGGATATGGTAGAGTGGAAAGCGATTGAAAACTAACCAAGGACGAACTCGATGAAAAGAAGACATTTTCTCGCGGGCATGGCGGCTGTGGCGGCGGTTGCGGGCTGTACGTGCGGCCCCATCGCGAAGGGCGTGGCAACGGCGGTTTCGCCGGACGGCCGCAACGAAATCCGGCTGCAGCTGAAACCTCTCGCCTACGAAGTATTGCGCGACGGCAAGACGCTGGTCGCGAAGACGGAGATCGGCATGAGGGTCGATGGCGCGTGCCTCTGCGAAGACGCGCGCGTGCGGGATGTCACGACGAAGACGCTTTCCGGCTGCGTGAAGACCGACGTCTACAAGAAAGGCAAGGTCTGCCTCAAGGGCGAGGAGACCTTCGTCGATTTCGGCACCTGGGGCGTTCGCCTCGTGGCGCGCAACGACGGCGTCGCCTACCGTTTTGAGACGCGGAAGGCGGGCACGATCAAGGTGAACTGCGAAAAGGCGGCTCTCACGCTGCCGGACGGCGCGGCAACCTGCTGGGTCAACAAGACGAAGAGCTTCGGCTGTGAAGAGACGGTCAATGCGACGGTGGCCGCCAAGGACGTCAGGACGGCTGGAAACGAGATCGTCTATCTGCCGTTCGTCTACACGACGGCCGGCAAGACGGTCGCCGTGACGGAAAGCGACGTCAACGACTATCCGATCTGGAACTTCACGCGCGACGAGAAGGCGGCGGACCTCACGCTCAACGCGAAGTTCGCCGGCTGGCCGAAGAAGACGGAGCGCGTCGGCGGCTGGGGCAAGGACCGCAACCTCAAGGAGGGCGGCCGCTGGGTCCGCATCAACGAACACGAGGACTTCCTCGTCGAGACGGCGGGCGCGCGCACCTTCCCGTGGCGCACGTTCATCCTTGCCGACAAGCCGTCCAAACTCTGCGAGGCCGACATCGTGTATGCGCTGGCGCGTCCGGCCTGCCCGAAGATGGATTTCTCCTGGGTCCGGCCCGGCAAGGTCGCGTGGGACTGGTGGAACGACTGGAACCTCGACGGCGCCAAGATCGACTTCAAGGCCGGCTGCAACACCAAAACCTACGAGTACTACATCGACTTCGCTTCGAAGAACGGTGTCGAATACGTGATTTTCGACGAGGGCTGGAGCGAACGGCTTAACATCTGGAAGGACAGCAAGGACGTCGACGTCGACCATCTCATCAAGTACGCCAACGCGCGCAACGTGGGCATCATCCTCTGGATGGCCTGGGCGCAGGTGTACGGCAACGAGGACAAGGTCGCCGAACACTTCGCCAAGAAAGGCGCGAAGGGCTTCAAGGTCGACTTCATGGACCGCGGCGACGCGGCCGCCGAGCGCTTTCTCTGGAAGTTCGCCGACGCGTGCGCCAGGAACAAGATGCTGGTGGACTACCATGGCGCGCATCGGCCCACCGGCATGCAGCGCGCCTATCCGAATGTCCTCAACTACGAGGGCATCCACGGTCTGGAGCAGATGAAATGGTTCAAGAACAAGTACGACATGATGGCGAGCGACGTGAAGAGCTTCTTCGTGCGCCTCACGGCGGGTCCGATGGACTACACGCCAGGCGCCATGCTCAATTTCCCGATCGGCAAGTACACGGGCAACAACCACAATCCGGGATCCGCCGGCACGCGTTGCCGCCAGATGGCGATGATGGCGATGTACGAGGCGCCGCTGCAGATGCTCTGCGACTCGCCGGCGAAGTATGCGGCGAACATGGAGTGCTTCACGTTCATGGCCGCCACGCCGGTCGTGTGGGACGACACCATTGGTCTTGGTGGCTGCCCCGACACGATGGCCGCCGTCGCCCGCAAGGCGAAATGCGGCGCATGGTATGCGGCGGGCATGACGAACGCCGAGGCGCGCGATTTCGACATGTGCACGAAATTCCTCGGGTCCGGCGAATGGACGGCGGAGATCTTCCGCGATGCGCCGAACGCCGATGTCGAACCGGCGAAGTACGTGCATGAGACGAAAGTTGTCAAGGCCGGCGACAAGTTCGCCGTCCACATGGCTCCCGGTGGCGGTTTCGTCGTCAAGTTCACCAAGAAGTGAAAGGGGCGCATGCCATCGCGTGCGAACGGGCGCGACGCCCTCTTCCGCTCGGCGGGGAAGTCTGCACCTCCGCCGGGCGAGGGCGTCTCCGGGTGAAAAATCGACAGGAGTTTCAGGCATGGCTTTGAATCGTCGCGAGTTTTTGAAGGGCACCGCGTGGATGGGCGCGGCGGCGTTTGCCGCCGGCTGCCAGATGGACCGGCTTGGTTTTGGCACCGGCGGCATGATGCAGAATTATCCCTGCCGCAAGTTGATGGGGCGGGAGATCCGGGTCGGTTTTGTCGGCATCGGCGGGCGCGGCTCCTCGGCGGTGAATCGCGTCTCGCAGATTCCCGGCGTGAAGATCGTCGCTCTCTGCGACCGCAACCCCGATCGCGTCAGGATCAATCTGGACAGCCTGGCGAAGAAGAAGTACCATGCCAAGCCGAAGAGCTATGTCGGCGACGAGGCCTACAAGGAACTCTGCGATTTCGGCGACTGCGACGTGATCTACTGCGCGACGCCCTGGCATCTCCACCAGCCGGTCGCGCTGCGTGCGCTGAACGGCGGCAAGATCGCGCTCGTGGAGGTGACGTCGGCGCTCACCACCGAGGAGTGCTGGGAACTGGTCGAGGCCTCCGAGAAATACCAGATTCCCTGCATGCAGCTGGAGAACTGCGTCTACGGCGAAATCGAATTGCTGGAACTCCATCTGGCGCGTCTGGGCAAATTCGGGACGATCAACCATGTCGAAGGCGCGTATATCCACGACCTGCGCGGCATCATCCCGTCCGTCGGCAAGACCCATAACACCGAATGGGTGTGGCGTTACGGCGAAAACATGGCGCACAAGGGCAATCGCTATCCGACGCATGGCCTTGTGCCGCTTTGCCAGACGCTGGGCATCAACCGCGGCGACCGTTTCGACTATCTGGTGTCGCTTGAGAACGGTCCGGGCAACGTCAACTACGAGGTCTTCAAAAGGGAATTCCTCAAGGATGACGATCCGCGGAAGAAGGATCCGCCGGCGCAGATGGGCGATATGAACACGACGCTCATCAAGACGGTGAACGGCAAGTCGATCATGGTGCAGCATGATGTGAGTTCGCCTCGGCCCTATTCGCGCATCAACCTCATTTCGGGGACGAAGGGCATCGTGCGCGACTATCCGTTCCAGTGCGCGTTCGAGGACGCGTGTTTCGACCACAAGGCGCATGACTGGTTCTCCGATGAGAAGGCCCGAGAGGTGCGGACGAAGTACATGCATCCGATGTGGCGCGACGTCTCCGAGATGGCGAAGAAGGTGGGCGGACACGGCGGCATGGATTTCATCATGGATCTGCGCTGGGCGTTCTGCCTGCAGAATGGTCTGCCGCTTGACATGGACGTCTACGATCTCGCCGCGACGAGCTGTCTCTGCGAATTGACGGAGACGTCCGTGCGAAACGGCTCCAAGCCGGTTGCGATTCCCGACTTCACGCGCGGCAACTGGAAGAACGTTCAGCCGTGGGGGATCGTCAACATCGATCTCCGGAAGATGGGCCTGCTGCCAGACAAGACCGCCAAAGACACAGCCGCGCCGAGCGTTTAATCCGCGCCAGGCGTATCGCGCTTGGGGACTGTCCCCGCCGTTATCCTCCAGGCGTATCGCCTTGGGGGACTGTCCCCACTATCACCTGCCTCCGGATTGTAGTGTCTGGGGACTGTCCCCATTGTCATTCTCCCCCGCAACCTCGTCGATGTTGCTTGGCAGTATCGCCTTAGGGGACTGTCCCCGTTGTCATCTCGGATTGTAGTGCCTGGGGACTGTCCCCGTTGTCATCGGGGGACTGTCCCCGTTGTCATCGGATTGTAGTGCCTGGGGACTGTCCCCGTTGTCATCGGGGGACTGTCCCCGTTGTCATCGGATTGTAGTGCCTGGGGACTGTCCCCGTTGTCATCGGGGGACTGTCCCCGTTGTCATCTCGGATTGTAGTGTCTGGGGACTGTCCCCATTGTCATTCTGGGGACTGTCCCCGTTGTCATTCCTCGGTCGTCTATATTCTTGAGCCGTCTATCGATCGCAGAATCTCGCCACGGTCGTCTCGCCCGGCGACAATCTGCGGTCGGGCTGTCCGGGCAGCGAAAGCGTCCCGGAAACGTTCGCAGGCGTCTTCACCGTCACTTCGATGCCGGAGGCGGTGCGGCGCCAGCCCGCCGCGATCGTCCCTTGCGGCGTATCGCGCTCGAGATTGACATGGTCCACCACCTTCGGGAAGCACGGCTTGACGAGGATCTCCCCGTAGCCGTGCTTCGCCGGACGGAGTCCCGCCAGATGGGTATAGAGCCAGGAGGCGGCGCCGGACATCATGGCGTGGTTGTGGGAATGCATGATTCCCTTGAACGCCCACTGCTCCCACAAAGTCGTTGCGCCCTGCTCGAACATGTATCCGAAGCCAGGGTAGTCCTTCTTCGAATGCATCTCGACGAGCAAGTCGGCTTCGCCGATGTCGCAGAGCACGTCTCCGATCCAGCGCGTTCCGAAGATGCCGGTGTCGATATGGCCCTTGTCCACGGTGCGGATGCGTTCGACGAGAGCCTTGGCGACCGCGTCGCGCTTTTCCGCCGGCACGATGTCGAAGGCGAGCGGCAATACTTCGTTCGCCTGGGAGCCGTCGCCGTAGGTGTTCGTGGCAGGATTGAAGAAGCGCTTGTGGAAAGCGGCCTTGGCTTCCTCGCATTTGCCGCGGTATTTAGCGGCGTCCGGCTTGCCGAGCTCTTCGGCGCTGTCGGCGAGCTGGCGCATGATCATGCAGAAGAGCGCGGTGTTCACGACCTCGACGTCGTTGAAGAACCCCTTCCACGTGTTGTTGTTCGGCGCGCACCAGTCGCCGTAGCCCTTGGTGAAGATGTAGTCGGGGTGCGTCTCGAGCATTGCGTCGACGTAGACCTTGGCGTAATCGTAGCTCCACTCGAGATACTTCCTGTCGCCGTAGTAGCGCAGCAGTCGCGACGGCAGTATCGTCTGCTGGGCGCTGTCGGGATTGTTGCGCGCGTCCTTGCTGAAATCGGTCAGCCACTTTTCGTAATACGTGCGCATGTCGAAGAACTGGCACGCCGCGTCTTCATACGTGATGGAGTCCATCTGGCAGGCGGTGCGCTCGTCGCGCATGCAGCAATCGGTCGGATAGCTCGCAAGATTGGAAAGCATCGACCAGTTTGCCGCGTTGTGCAGCTTCATCAGGAGCGGATTCGAGCAGGAGAACCTCGAGGTCGGGCGCAAATCGGCATGGATCGCCACCGACTCCAGGCAATCGGCGGTCAGTTCGCCGGGATAGCCCGAGATCTCCGCATACTGGAAGCCGTGATAGGTGAAGCGCGGCGTGTATTCCTCCATCTTGCCGGTGCCGGCGAGCGTGAACTCGTCGGCGGAGCCGATGCCGCGATTGGTCCACGGATCGATTCTGCCGTTCGCGCCGAGGATTTCGGACGTGTGCATCCTGATGCGCGTCCCCGCCGGACCCTTCGCGCGGATCCGTATCACGCCGGCGCGGTTCTGACCGAAGTCGACCGTCCACTTGCCGTCGTCGTGCCTGACGATCCCGACCGGCTTGCGCGGATCGGAAAGCCGAATCGGCACTATGGGCTGGTCGTCGAGCGCGGGACCGTCGGGGAATACCGTCGCCGGACGCCACTGGCTCTTCGAACCCGCCGGCAGCGCCCACGCCGGATCTTCCTTTCGCGCGTCGTACGTCTCGCCGTGGTAGATGCTCGCGGAAACGATCGGGCCGTCAGTGGTCGACTGCCAGCTGCCGTCCGTCGCGATTTTCGACACGCTGCCGTCCTCGAACGTCACTTTCAGCAAGGCGATCGCCCGCTTGGGCGCGAGCCACACCCAGCCGAAGCGCGAGAAGTCGTCCGAATAGCCCGGACTCAGCCACAGCCCGATGGTGTTGGCCTCGCCCGGCTTCGCGAACGGAGCGACGTCGTAGAAGTCGGCGATGGTGCGGCGCGGACCGCCGTTGGCGGGGCTCAAGACCCGGAGCGGATCCACTTTCGCGCCGTTCATCCACAATTCATAGAATCCGAGACCGTGCACCTTCAGCTCCGCCTTGGCTATTTTCCCGGCGGGAAGATCGAAGGTCTTTCTCAGGCGGAGGCAGTTCTTCGGCAACGGATTCGAGAGGATGAACTTGTGGCCTTTCATGTCGGTGATGCCGCGGGCCTTCATCGCCTCGTCCTTTCGCCACGTCGTCTCCTTCTCGCCGGCCTCGCCGATCCACCTGGCCCCCTTCATGTCCACGTGCGCGGCGAACGCCGCCCATGCCACGCACGCCGCGGCAATCGCTGTCGTTGTTCTTTTCATTTCTCTGCTCCTCCTTTATCGGCGGTGGCGGCGTTCGCCGGCGCTCGCCTGTCACGGTCTGCCGCTTTCCGCAGTTCGGCGTCGGGCGCCGTCAGCACGGCGGGATCGGCGGCGAACTTCTTCAGCTCGTTCCAGCCTTCCTCGCTGTCCGGATTGGACCATGCGCCGCCCCAGGTGTTGACGAAGGCGCAGTCGACTCCCTCGGCGGTGGCGAGCTTGCGCAGCCGCTCCCAGAAATCGAGGTTCGCGTCTTTGCAACCGGTCTCGGATATCGCCAGCGCCTTGCCGCGTTCGCGCGCGAACCGCGTCAGCAGCCGCAGCTTGCGCAGCGATTCGGCGAACCTCTTCTCCGCATCCTCGCCGGCCTTGCCCTTGCCGATCGAATAGTCGTCGAAGCCGATTATGTCGACGTATCCGTCGCCGGGATACCAGGTGAGGAAGTTGTGGGCCCCGTCACCCTCGCTGCCGAGCTCTTTCCACGTCCTGTCCGGAGTGTAGGCGAAAAGCAGATTGTCGCCTCCGCACTCCCGGCGCAGATAATCGGCGGTCATGCGGCTGAACGCGACGAAATCCTCCGGTGCGCACCAGCCGTCGCCCCAGAAGAACCACTTGCCGTCGCACTCGTGCTCGTAGCGCAGAATCACCGGAATGCGCCGCCCCTCGTCGTCCGCAAGAGCGTTGAGAAAATCGGCGATCTCCCTCAACTGCGCGAAATACCACGCCCTCGGGCCGTCGAACGGCTTGCGGTAGTTGCTCTGGCGGTGGTTGTCCGCCGCGCAGGGATACTTCGCGTCGTCGAGAATGTCTCTCAGGATGTTTTTGTGGGTGTCGCATTTGAAGCGATATGCCGCGGCCGGGTATTTGTTGGTGAGGCACGGATGATCCATGTGCCAGCTGAACACCGGGATTCCGCGGCACGCGCGGTAATGGAGACGGATGGCGTCGCCGGCGGCTTTTCTCGTCCGGGCGTAGAACTCCGGCCGGTTGCGCGTTCCGGTCACTATGTTCAGATCGTAATACATCATCCGCGGCGCGCGACCGGTGCGCTTCGCCAGATCGGTGTCGAAATTCGGCCATTCCGCGTCCTTGGGCAGGTCCCACGAATGGCTGTTCGGCACCCAGGAACTCGTCCATGCCCAGTAAAACTGCCGCGACGTGCCGACTTCGCGCAAATGCCCGAGCGTTTCCGCCGCGCGGCCTTTCGTCGGGTCTTCGCCGCGCCAACCCATGCCAAACGCGTTCGCCGCCGCAAACACGGCGAACGTCAGCGCACAATGCCCGGTTCTTCTTGTTTTCATTGCCCTTGTTTCTTTCTTCAAAACGACGGCTGTCAACCCGATTTCACGTTAAGTGTACCATGAACCGTCAAAAGCGTGCATCCTCTCTCGGGCAGGGCGCCCCTCCTCCTCCGACCGGCGAAGAATGCCGTGGCGCCAGTGGCGCATGAATGCCGACCGGCGCAAGTTTCGGCTCTTTTGCCGCTTTTCGGGCGATTATCTGATGATGATCATCAGGTTCATGCGGCAAAGGCGCAATTCGCCGTTTGCCGCCGTCAGCGTCCAGCCGGCGTTTCTCAATTCGATCGATGCCGCCGGCGCGCCGCCCGTCCAGCCGGTGGCGACGAGAAATCCTCCGGGAGGATTCCTGCCTTTCAAAAGCGCGACGTCTGCCGCGCTCATGGAGAACACCGCCCCGTCCGCCGTCTCGACGCCGCCGGACGTCGCGTCATCCGCCATAAGCTGCGCGATGGTCATGCTCCATTGCCGCTCCACGACCAGTTTGCCGTTCTCGATCTGCACGGGTCCCGACAAAGTCTCGATACGGCGCGTCTCGCCTGACAGGTCGATGACGGAACCCGGTTGCGTCGTGACGGACGCGATTGTCGTCGGCTCGATCACCTCATAGGTGAAAAGTCTGCCGTCGCCGCTGTCGGCCATCGGCTCGTAATCCGCAAGGTCGAGCGAATTGCGGCCGAGACGGTCGAACATCAAACCGTTGCCTTCTTTCCAATTCACCAGGTATTGACCGTTCACCATGGTCGCCACACTGCCCGGCCAGCAGTTTGCCGAATTCCATCGATTGTAGTAGCGCAACTGGAACAGATTGTAGCCGGGATTCAATGTTATCGACACCATCTTTCCCGACACGTTGTATGGAGCGGTTCCGTTGTTTCCGCCATACCAGCGGCCGTCGGCAATGCTGTAATGCTGCCAGCCTTCGCCGTTTATCTTCATTTCGGCATACGCATTCATCGTGTCGATTACCGTCCAGACCGTCTGGGTCGGCTCATCGTTGTAGATATATCCGCTCCAGGTCTTGTAGCGCCGGACATCCTTCGACCAGAACGGATCCACAAACGTACTCCAGTCGTCGCCTTCGCCAGGCCATACGGTCTCATGGAAGAATGGAGCAAGCGCCGTGTCGACCGAATTCGACATGATATACATGTATTCTGGTTTTGTAAGCACATTTTCATAGATACCGCAATCGCCCGTCTCGCCATACCAGAGTCCGGCCACCTTTTCGCGCCCGTCGCTGATTTTGGGGAGAACGTATTTCCCCGACCCCGCCGAAACTGCCGCGTCTTGTCCGGTCACTTTCAGATTGACGGCTCCGTTGACGATGGAGATTGCGCCGGCGACGCTCCCGAAAGTCCTGTCGATGCCGTTGAGGTCGAGTTGCGTTCCGGCGATGCCGATGACGCTGTCGAATGCGAAGTCGTTGTTCGGCACGGGTGCGGTGGTGAAGAGGGGAACCGTTTCGTCTGCGGAAAACGTCGTGTAATCCGCGGCATCCTTGGACTGGCGAGCCTGAGTATCATAGGCGACCCCCATCCCGTTCCACGCGCCGGAGAGTCCGTTGGTGGCGACACATCCCGCGTTGCCGGAGCTCGAAAATTGAAACCCGAAGCGCATGCGGAACGCATTGGCGCCCGGCTGCAGGACCACATTGGCGATTACCGGCTCCGTCGGATTCCCCTGATTTGCCCCTTGGAGCGTATTGTTGACGAGTTTGGTTTCTCCGATTGTCATTTCCCATTGCGCCGCGAGGACATTGATGAACGTCCAGGTCGCCGGCTCCTCCGAATCGTTCCAGATGAAGCCGTCGTAAGTCTGATACGCGTAATCCTTGTATTGCCTATACCCGACAAACCACTTGCTGTCATTGTCGGTTTCGGTGAAAATCGGCGGAATGCGCACGACTTCGTTGGTCACGAATCCGGTGTAGGAATATGTCTTCACGGTGCCATCCGTGTCTGTCCATTCCTGATCGGTCTTGTTGAACGGCAGATACCCCGAATCACTGCCTAGGCGCAGCCACGGCAACCTGCCGGCGTAAAGTCCCGCGTATTTCTGGCGAAACTCGTCGACGTGGATCTGCGGCAGAGAAATCTTTCCGCCGCGCACATCGAGCGTTTCGCCCGTCATCGCGCAGGCAATGTTCAAGGTCCCTTCGCCGGTCTTCGTCACCTTATGGGCTGAAAACTTGCCAAAACCGTCGGAATCGACGGCAATGTCGCCATCGAAAGTCGTCTGCGCCGGCAATTCGATATCGCCGATGACATAAGAATGGAGATTTACATTGGTGAGGCTCAGGGAACTCGCGGTGACGTCGCCGCCGAGAAAGAGCGTCAGTGTGCGATTCTGCGCCAGCGCCGCCGCGCTCATGGCCATCGAAATGCCTCCCGGCCCGGATATGGTACTGCCGAACGAATACGACCCCGCGCGCGCGGCATCGGTGTTTTTGGTATGGTCGTGGATCGTTATCTGGCGATTGAGCACCACCGGTCCGGCCCAGACGCGGCTTTGCCGATCGGCTGTGAAACTATCTCCTTCGGTTCTCACGTTGCCGCCCGCCGTCTCGTCGAACACGAGTGTCCACCGGAATCCCGCGTTGTTGTCCTCGTATTGCAGTTCGGCGCCGTTGATCAAGGTAATCACGACTTCGGCGCCGCCGTCGATCTTTGCATCGCGATTGGTCGCGTTCATGCGCATACGCAAATGCACGCCGTCCATCGTCACCGACACCGGATTCTTGATATACAGATCGCCGACGTAAAACCTCGGAAACACGGAAGAAGAGCAATCGCTTCTGAAAACAAGCTTGTGGCCCTGGGCGTCGATTGTCTTTGATCCGTCGTAAACGAAATACGAAGAACCCACACAACCGAAAACGGCATCGTCTTCAAGGATCAATTTATTCGGCAAAATAGAACGTATATAATTGCCCGAGCCACCGACGCAGTTGATCGTATACGCGCCCGGCATCCCTTCCGCGCCTTCGCCCGAGATGTAGATCGGACGCTTCACGCCGGCGCTTTCGGTCGTGGATATTCCCGTGGAATCGGCATACAGCGTGGCGCCGGCGGCGACATGGACCGAGCCTTCGGTGGCCGAACCGAGCACGCCGGACGAAACCATTTTCGCCACGACCACGCCTTCGCTTATCTGCAAGTCCCCCGTCCAGCCGGAGATGTCGGTATCGAAGACAAGCGTTCCGGCGCCGGTCTTCTTAAGGCCCCCCCCCTGGGTTATGGCATCGATGGACGAACCGGCCTCTTCAAGCGCTTCAGACAGCGTTTTGGAGCCGCTTGCGACGTTCAACGTAAGGGTATCCGCGGCAAAAACGAAGCCCGCAAACGCAAGCGAAACGCACAATGCCGAGGTTTTGACGATATTTTTCATGTTGCTTCCTTTTGAAGCCCGTCCCTCCGCTTGCCAAGCGTCGAAACAAACCTCCTGTTTTACAGTTTCGGATAAGATTGTATCATATTCGCAAATCGCGCGCATCCTTTATCGAGTATAACCGACCTCCTTTATCGTATAGCTCCTAGGGACTGTCCCCATTATCGCGCTTGGGGACTGTCCCCGTTGTCGTCCTTCTCCCCCACAAACTCGTCGATGTTGCTTGGCAGTATCGCCTTGGGGGACTGTCCCCGCTGTCAAGGGGACTGTCCCCGCTGTCATTCGGATTGTAGTGTCAGGGGACTGTCCCCGTTGTCATTAGGGACTGTCCCCATTATCGCGCTTGGGGACTGTCCCCGCTGTCATCCCGCAAACTCGTCGATGTTGCTTGGCAGTATCGCCTTGGGGGACTGTCCCCGCTGTCAAGGGGACTGTCCCCGCTGTCATTCGGATTGTAGTGTCAGGGGACTGTCCCCGTTGTCATTAGGGACTGTCCCCATTATCGCGCTTGGGGACTGTCCCCGCTGTCATTAGGGGACAGTCCCCGTTGTCATTCATGGCATTGCTTTCGTTAAGAGGGGGGAGTGCTGGCCGATTTGTTTTGCGAAGTCCTCGACAAATCGGGTCTTAAGGACAGTATCCTCAGTCAATGCCAACGCTGTGCGTGTGTTCTCAACCCGCCGGACGCGTTACGGATTGGCGCCGTAGAAATAGAGTCCGCCGTAGGTCCAGTTCGGGCGGGGCATCCCGGGGAAAGTCGCGCGGTCCATCGTCAGCATGATAAAGCGAAACGGATAGCCTTCCGGCAATTCCGCCACGCTCGGCCAGACGCGGCCGTTGGCGCTCGTCCCGCTCCACGGCGCGGAGTTCCCCGCCGTGTACGGCCCCTCCCACGGCGGGAAGTCGAACGAAAGCCGCCCCAGCAGCTTCAGATCGGGATAGGAATGGACGTAGCAGGCCCGGTCGTAACTGCCCCAGAGGCAGTAGCGAACGCCGTCGATCCACGTAATCGTCGTTCCCGTCGAATCGAATTCGACCGGTCCGGCGATCTTCTCGAACCCGCCGTCCCAGATCCGCGACTCGAACATCGACGCGCGGATTCCCCGCGGCGTGAATTCCGAGAGGAGCAGCCGCCACCGCCGGGCTTTCGCGTCCCAGGTGGCGCTCGGATCTTCGTACATGCCTTTGAGGCCCAGCGATTTCGCCCGCATGATGGTCAGGCCGTGCAGCGGATTCTTCTCGCTCCAGACGGCGGACACGCCGCCTTCGGCCCGTTCCGTCATCACTTCGGTTCCCGTGCCGAAATTGCCCACGTATCCCTTCCAGGAGCCTTCTTCGACGTCGTGGAACAGGTGGCTGGCCAAATCGTTGCGCAGCTTGCCGTCGCCATAGTCGAACAGGATGACGCCCTCCAGCCGCACGTCGAAAATCGAAGGGTCGAAACTCGCCACGCCCTGGAAAGCGCCGTAGTTCCGGGAACTGAACGTGAAGAACGCGCGATTGCCCTCCATGTACAGCCGGTTTTCGCGTCCGGTCGTCACGAAATGGATGTCCGCCTGCCCGATGCCCGCCGTCAGCGAAGCGGAAGCCGCCGTCACGTTGGTCGACACGCAGAACTTGACCGTCTGCAGGTTCTGCTTGAGCGACGGCACGAACTCCGCGGGAATGTCCGCGACGCCGATCAGCGTCGTGCGGCCGTCCTTCGTCGCCAGGACGCTCGGGCGATGGTCGCACGACGTCACGACGGACAGGTCGAAAGGCAAAGCGGGCAGGTTCGCGGTCTTGGCATCGACCCCCACGCGCATTTTCACCTCGCCCGCCGCCGTCGCGAAGGCGATCTCGGCCGGCAACGACGTCACGCGAGCCTTGTAGTGGGCGGCCGGCCAGTAGCCGCCGACGACGCGCAGGGCCGCATTGGTCAGCACGGGATACTGGGTCGAACGCGCGATCGCCGTCTGCGGCTTGTACTCGCAGAGCGTCAGTTCGTTGTCCAGCACGAACCGCCGCGAAGCGAGACGGACGAACGAAAGTTC
>JBJEWF010000073.1:0-3041 GCA_051884915.1 Kiritimatiellia bacterium | reverse complement strand
CCAATGCAGATCAGGACAAGCAGACCCTTTTCCGCGTCAGGCCCGACAACCGCGCGACAATCGACGGACCGTATTCGACGGGCGGAAGCGGGGCTGCATAGGTCGCCAGCCCCAATCTCCGCCCTTTCTCGACACCGAGCGAATTGTACGGCTCGACGTCAAGTTCTTCGACGGACGCCAACTCGTCCGCCAGCGCCGCCACGGCGGCCAGCTCCGCGTCGCCATCGTTCACGGACGGCACCATCGGCAGCCGCAGCACGATGCGCTTCTCCCGTGCATCCAGTCCGCGAAGATTCGCCAGGATCGGCACGAGGTCGCCTCCCGTCAGCGCCCTGAAACGTCCCGCATCCAGGTGCTTGACATCAAAGAGCCAGAGATCGACGAAGGGCATGACGGACTCGACCGCCTCCCAGGGCGCACAGCCGCTCGTTTCGACGGCAGTGTGCAGACCGGCCCCCTTCGCCGCCGCCAGCAGGTTTCGCACGAACGCGGGGTGCGCCAGCGGTTCGCCGCCCGACAACGTGAGTCCGCCACCCGAATTGTCATAGAACGGACGATCGCGCAGGATCTCCTCCATCAGGTCGGCTATCGTTCGCCGTCGCCCATAGCCGCCTTCCGGACGGACGCGCCACGACTCCGGGTTATGGCACCATCGACAGCGCAACGGACAACCTTTCAGGAAGACAACCGTGCGAAGCCCCGGCCCGTCGTGCGTGGCCCCGTGTTCGACATCGAAAACGATGGCAGATGTCTGCATGTCCATCAGACGGGCGAGACCGTACGCGAGATGACCTCGTCCTGAATCGTCTTCTTGAAGCGGACGAAGTAGCCGGAGAATCCCGAGATCCGCACCCGCACGTCGGCGTACTTCTTCGGTTCCTGCTGCGCCGCGACAAGCGTCTCGCGCGAGACATGGTTGAGCTGGAGATGGAGTCCGCCTTCGCGGAAGTAGGTCTCCACCAGCGCGACGAGCTTCTCGAAGTCCCGGTCGTCCGTCAACACCGTTTCCGGCAGCGTCAGGTTCAGGATCGACGTTCCGCACATCGCCCCTTCCGGGTCCATCTGTGCGGCGGACAGGAGGACGGACGTCGCGGCAAACGGGCCGTGTCCGGCGGACGGCCCGCCGCCGAACGAGAGGAAGTCGCCCGCGTACCGGCCATCCGGCGTCGCCCCCGTCAGCGCGCCCAGCTTCGTGGCGTTGTCGTTGTAGCCCGTGTGGTTGCCGAACGTGAGCGGCAGGCCAAAGTAATCCGTCCGCCCATCCGCCCAGCGCGCGACGGCCGTGTGATAGAAGCGGGCCATCTCGTTCGAGAACGGATCGTTGGCGCCGTAGAACTTCCCGTGCGCGAGGATGTCCGCGCGCAAACGCTCATGGCCTTTCCAGTTCGCCGCCAGCGCCGCGACGAGTTCTGCCATCGTGCAGCGCCGTTCGTCGAAGACGAACTGCTTCACGACACACAGGGAGTCGATGACGTTCGGGGTGCCATGGAGGTCGATGCAGGGGCACGAGCGCGTCGCGCCGCCGCGCGTCGGACTCTCGGCCCGGTCGATGCACCCCTCGATGAAGAGCGCCGACAGGACGTTGCAGTCGCGGGCGCGGACGGCGTTGAACGCCTTTGACAGCCGATCCGCGTCCACAAGGTCATGCTCAAGCTCCTCGACGAAGATCGTGCGGAAGTCATCCCATGTCCGACAGGCCAGCACGTCGTCGCGGCGAACGGTGAAGACGCGCTCCACGCAGCGGAGGCCGTTGGCATGGAATCCCCCGAAGGAGACGCCGCCCATGAACGTCGGCTCGTTGCACCCCGTGATGCAGTAGTTGCGGGCGACCTCGGGCGCGAAACGGCACCGCTTCGTCAACGCAGCGACGCGCGGCGCGTCGCCGTCAAAGGCGATGCGCTTGTTCGGGTCGCGGCGTTCGCAGTCGAGCATGAACCGCAGCACCTCGCGCGTCGTCTGCGGATTCCAGCGGAAGGACATCTCGGGACGCCGCAGGTCGCAGGCCATCGCCGACTCGACGACCAGGCGCGAGAAGTCGGTCCAGCCGTCCGCGCCGTCCGGGGTCAGCCCGCCGACGGTCATGTGGCATTCGCCGCCCTTGTCGTAGTTGCTGCTCGCGTGCGACGTATGCGCATCGATGAAGATGAAGAGCTCCTGAAGCCGTTCCGCCGCCCGGTCACGCGTGATGCGTCCGGCGGCAAGATCCGCGAAGTACAGCGGCGCCAGGTACTGGTCGATCCGTCCGATCGCATCGGACAGGAAGTCATAGCAGAAGAAGACGCTTTGAACGCCTTCGTCAAACGTCCGCGCCGGATGCAGGGGAACGCGGGTGCAGCGCGCCGCCATCTCGCGCAGCGTCGCCCGCCGCGCCGCATCGTCCGTCGCCTCCGCCAGACGGCGACATTCCGCCGCACAGTTCGCGGCCCGCATTTCGATGCCGTCCAGGGCGAGGTCCATCCCCTTCAGGTAGTCAAGGCGATCCTGATGACCCGCCCACTTCGCCCGCGCGGCGGCGATGTCCGCGCGGATGCCGACCAGCCCCCGATTGACGATCTTCGGGAAGTCCGCGCACGTGTGCTGCCACTCGAAGACGGCCAGCCGCTCCTTTGGCTTGAGGTAGTAGTCGCGAAAGCAGACCTTCGCGAACGCAGAATGGCCCGTGCGGCGGTAGAGATCGCTTTCGACCGAGCCGTCGAACGCCAGGTAGCCGACAAGCTCCTCGTCGTCGCGAATGGCGACCGGCTGGGCGGCGATGTATTCCTTGAGCCGCTTGCCGATGCGCACCGGCTCCGGCAGCGCGAGGTCGCCCGGATCATAGGCGACGGGGACGGCCTTCGGAAAGACGTCATGGTCCAGCGCCCGATCGAGCAGACGGCGGACGCGCGGATTCAGCACGCTCGATCCGGCCCCGAACGGCCGCTCGCCCGCACCGACGGCGGGTCGCGTCCAGTCCATGATGATCGCGGCCGAAAGCCCGACCGCAAAACCCCTGCGCGTCATGTTCATGTTCGCGTCCTTGCTCATGTCTTGCACCCCCTTCT
>JBJEWF010000072.1:0-52032 GCA_051884915.1 Kiritimatiellia bacterium | reverse complement strand
CTTTCATTGCTGCCATCCATAAAAAGTTCTGGGGAACGGGCGGAATGTGGTATACTTGCGGGCATGAATGCAAGAACTGTCTGCGCGGCGGGCGCGTGCCTGGCCGCAACGCTGATGGCGGGCGCCGAAGTGAAGGACTTCGCGCTCGGGGACTGGTCGTCCGTTCGCGTGGAACGGTCGTCGCGGCATCTCGTGGTCAAGGACGCGGCCGGCCGGCCGCGGCTGCATTTCACCACTGAAGGCGGCGCGTTCTACGACGCGCTCGTCGTGTCGGGGGCGGTCGACCGCCTGATCATCGACGCGCGCGCCGCCTTCCGCGCCGGCATGCGCAAGCTGGTGTTCACGTCGCCCGACATCGGGCCCCAGACCTACGGCGGCCGGGACTGCACTTTGGTCACGACGCTCTCCGGCGCGAAAGGGTCGGACCTGCTGGCGTATTTCGAGGGACATGGCGCGGGCGGGCACTACTACCGCAGCCGCACGATCCAGACCAAGGGCCACCGCAAGGACTACCCGCTGGTGACGGACGTGGCGAAGGACCTCAATTCGCTTCATCTGCGCTGGGATCTGGCGAAGGCGGCGGCGCGCGGCCCGCTGGAGTTCTTCGGCGCCCGCTACGGCACGTTCGAGGAGTTTCCCGTCGCCGTCGGCCCGTCCGCCCGGTTCGAGCCCCAGCTGATCTTCCACGCGCCCTTCGACGGGAACGCCACCGCGGTCAAGGCCGGGGGCGCCGCCGCGCCGTGCCGCGCGCAGGGCGTCGAGTTCGTCGAGGGGAAGCGGGGCGGAGCCGTCCGGCTGACGGCGAAGGCGAAAAGCGTCCTCGCCTACGAGACGGCGGGGAACCTGGTGCCGGAACGCGGCACGGTGAGCCTGTGGTTCAAGCGGGAATGGCCCGACCGGGGACGGACGGAGACGAACGGCGAAATCTGGCGCATGCTCTTCGCCAATCCGCCGCCGGCGGGCGAGCGCGTCGGCTCCGGGCAGCTCGCGCTCTGGTGGTGGGGCGATCGCCTCCGCGCCGACCAGGGCGACGACGACGACGGGTATGCCATCTGGTACGGCACGCTGCCGGCGGACGGGTGGACCCACGTGGCGATGAGCTGGGACGAGCGCGGCACGCGCATCTACCTGAACGGCAGCGACGGGCGGGCGATCTCCGACGGCGCGTCGCCGATGATCTCCGCCCTGAAGCCGCAGGACCAGCTCTCGTTCAGCCGCGAGGTCTTCAAGACGTTTTTCGTCGGCGGGCAGGGGAGCGACCGGCAGTTCGACGGCCTGATCGACGATCTGCGCATCTATTCGGCGCCGCTTTCGGACGCCCAGGTGCGGGAACTCTACCGGCGCGAGAGCGTGATCGAGCTGAAGGCCCACGGCCTGTACGCGCTGGAGAATGTCACGGGCGAACTGGTGGTGTCCGCCACCAGCCCGGCCGGCTGCAGCCTGAAATCGCTGAAATACTGCCTGTGCGACTCCGCGGGGAAGGTCGTGGCCACGTACCCGAATCCCGTTTCGGACAAGCCGGCCGTCCTGAAGGTGAACCTGCCGGCCGGCCAGTACGTGCTGAAGGCGACCGACGGCGAATGGTTCTACGGGGCCGTCTCCTGCCTGGTGATGCGCAAGGACAACCCCTACCTGCTGGCGAGCGCCGCCACCGACCGGCCGGGGCGGCCGCGCGACCTCCAGCTCGTCGCCTCCCTGAAGCTCGACCGTCTGCCGCCCGCCGACCGTTTCCGCGCGGTGGGGCCCACGCGGATCGGGCAGCTCGGCGACGTGCCCTATCTGGAGGCGGGCCCCGGCCCGGGCGACCGCTTTGCGCTGCGGCTGCCGCTCGACGCGAAGTCGAAGCTCTGGTGCTTTGAAATCGACTACCCCGACGACGCCCGGCGGACGGCGGACCTGATCGTCCAGAAGTCGAAGGACCCCGGCGGCGACTACACGCTCCAGGTCGGCTACGCGGCCGGGGACGAATACCCGAACACGGGCCGGATCCTCACGCACCGCTGTCTCTACTGGGCGAGCGATCCGGACGTCACGCTGATCGCGATGACGGCGCGCGCGGCCGCGCCGGCGGCGATTGCCGCCGTGCGCGTCTACCGCGTCGTCGGCGACGCGCTGCCGGCCGCCGCCGTCCAGCCGCCGGTCCGTCCGGCCGCCGGGCGCCGGATGGGCGATCTGTGGCGCGACCTGATGGCCCGGACGCGCGTCGACCGGTCGCCGGAGACGAATGGCTGGGACCGCTGCGTCGGCCTCTATTTCGAGGATCCGGCGATCGGCTACGACTTCGCCGTGCCGAAGTCCAACGGGTTCCTCCCCGACGATCTGGAGACGATGATCGACCGCACGGCGGCGCTGATGAAGTACACGGGGCAGAACCTGTTCGCCTACCCGGGGGCCTGGTACCACGGGCTCATCGGCGAGCGCTACAATCCGCGCCACCACGCGCCCGACTTCCTGAGCGCCTGGTACGCGAAGTTCGACGCGGAGGGGCTGTCCATCATGCCGACCGTCAACCCGAACACGATGCCGGTTCCGGACGGTCTCGTGACGCGCCGGAGCATGGGCGACGGCTCGCTGCACGACAGCGTCGTCGCCATCCACGACACGGGCAAGCCGAATTGGGGCGGCTGGCACGATACGCCGCCCAATTTCAACTTCCACCATCCCGACGTGCGCCGCCACATTTCGCAGATGATCGACACGCTGGTGGAACAGGGCGTGCGCCATCCGTCCTTCAAGGGCGTCTGCCTGCACATGACCCGCCATTGCCTGCTCTGGTTCGGCGACGAGGCGAGCGGCTACAACGACTACACGGTGGCCGCCTTCGCGAAGGCGAAGGGCCTGAAGATCCCCGTCGACAGGACGGATCCGCTGCGGGGGAAAGCCTACGCCGACTGGCTGCGCGCCAACGCCTGGGAGGACTGGATCCAGTGGCGGTGCGACCAGGTGAGCGACTTCTACGCCCGCGAGGCGCGGAAGCTGGCCGCCCGCCGGCCGGACCTGAAGCTGTGGCTGAACTATCTCGTCCCGGCCAATGTCCGGCATCCCGATTTCACGCGGCCCGACTTCATGGAACAGGCGAACCGGGCCTGCGGCCTCGATCGCGTCCGGCTGACGAAGGAGATCCCGAATCTCATCCTCTGCCAGACGCTCGTGCCGGCCGACTACCGCTGGCGCTCCGAAGCGCGCTATCCCACGCCGGCGGCGCGCGCGCACCAGCGGATCGTCGACACGCTGCCCGGCTTCTACGCGCTGCTGCGCGGGGCCGCCAGCCCGTGGGTCCACCAGCACGACCGCTATTGGGAAAGCCCGATCGGCCGGTCGTCTGCCGGCGCGGGCACGCTGTCGTGCGCGTGGCTGAAGGAATGCCCCTGGCGCGTGTCGACCATCAACCCGAGCGGCGTCAACGCGCTGCGCCACTTCGTCGTGCCGCTGCGCTATGGCGACGTGCTGGGCCTCACCAAGGGCGGCTTCCTGATCGGCACCTACGGCATGGAAGAGCAGCTGGTGCCGTTCGTCCAGGCGTTCCGCGCGCTGCCGGGCGTCGTCTTCGACGACGTCGGCGGCACGGAGGTCGTCAAGCTTCGCCACAAGGACCACTTCGGACGGAGCTGGTTCTACGTGGTCAACACGGACGTCCGGCCCGCGACCGTCACGCTCGACCTGCCGCCGAAAACGCAGGATCTCGTGTCCGGCGAAACCTGGGGCGGCCTCCTCGGCGGCGCGTCCGGCGTCACGCTGCGGCTCGCGCCCTACCAGATGCGCAGCTTCTCGGCGCCCGCCGGCCGGCCGAAGTGGGTCGACTAGGACCGCCGGATCCCGCGTGGCGCCGCGAACGCCCCCTCCCCGTTCGGGATGCGGGCGGCAGGCGCGACCGGTGGCGGAAAACGCATGGAAGGATCGCGGACATCGCGGCAGACCGAACGGCGCGGAACGCGGGGGCGAATGCCCGGACGCGTCCCGTGCCGGGCGTTCGCGGCGGCCCTCCTGGCCGTTGGCGTCGTCGCCGGCCGCCCCCGCGCGCTGCCGGCCGCCACCATGCTGGTGGAGACGGCGACGCGGGACGGCCGCCTGGCGCGCGTCGAGCGGCCGTTCGCCGTCAGGGACGGCCGGGCGGTGTTCACGTGGCCGCGCGCGGAGGTGCCGGCGAACGTGAAGTCGATTGCGCTCACGCCCGATTTCGCGCAGGCCCGCACGGGCGAAAAGGGCTTCTGGGTCTTTCCGGACAATGCCTTCGGCACGTTCCGCCTGCAGGAGGGGCGCCTGTCCTGCGGACACATGATGATGCCGATGTTCGGCATGCAGACGCCGCGCGGGACGTTCGTCGCCATTGCCACGGGTCTGCCCCATTCGATGCGGGCCCGCGTGGCGGCGCAGAAGGGGACCTATCGCGTTTCGGCGGTCTTCGACAAGGACATGGACGACGTCTACGAGGACATCGTCGTCGAATACCGCTTTCTGGAGGGGGACGACGCCACGTATTCGGGCGTCGGCCGCGCCTACCGCAACTACCAGCTGGCGCGCGGCGCCTGCCGCCCCATCGCCGCGCGCGCGAAGGACAGTCCGCCGCTCGACTACGCCATCCGCAATCCCGAAGTCCGCCTGCGCCTGGCGTGGAAGCCCGTGCCGTCGCCCGTTCCCGACCAGGTCACGCGCAACGAACCGCCCGTCCGGCCCGTCATCACGTTCGACCGCGTCAAGGACATCGTCGACGAATGCCTGCGCCAGCGCGTCCCGGGCGCCGAGTTCTGCCTTGTGGGCTGGAACGCGGGCGGCCACGACGGACGCTTCCCGCAGATCTTTCCCGTGGAGCCGTCGCTGGGCGGCGAGGAGAAGCTGAAGGCGTGCGTCCGCTACGGCCAGGAGAAGGGCTTCCAGATGGTGGCCCATTCCTCGTTCCGCGACTGCTACATGATCGCCGACACGTGGGACAGCGAGTACGTGGTGGAGAAGAATCCGGACGGCACGCTCAAGCGCGGCAAGACCAGCTGGGGCGGGGGCCGGCTCTACACGATGTGTCCGCAGCGGGCCTACGAGCGGTTCTGCCCGAAGCAGTGCGCCGAAATGGCGACGCTGGGCTTCAGGGGGCTTTTCTACATCGACGTGACGACGAGCCGGCCGCTTTTTCCCTGCCCCGATCCGCGGCACCGCCTGAACAACGGCCAGCGCGCCGTGTGGGAAGCCAACATCTTCGCGGAACTGCGCGCGACGTTCGGCGGCTCGGCCAGCGAGGGCGGATTCGACTTCTGCGTGGGCGCGGTGGACTCGGCGCTGACGGTCCAGTGGTGCAAGCCGTTCGAGCCGCCGCCGGCGATGGTGGACGCCTATGTGCCGCTGTGGCAGATCGTCTACCACGGCATCGTGCTGTCGACGCCGTTCCGCACGATGATCAACTGCACGGCGAATCCCGACCGGCGCTTCCTGCTGAAGCTGGCGGAGTTCGGCGGCCGGCCCACCTACTACTGGCATTCGCGCTTCGTGACCGGACGCCCGCCGTCCATGGGCACGGTCGATCTTGAGGCGACGACGGACGCGCAGCTGCGCCAGAGCGTGGCGTGGGTGAAGGCGGGCTGCGACGAATACGCCCGCCGCAGCGCGCTGCAGTATGCGTTCATGGACCGCCACGAACAGGTGGCCGAAGGCGTCTTCCGCGTGACGTATTCGAACGGCTCGCGGCTCTACGCCAACTACAACGCCGCGCCCGCCGCCATCGACGGCCTCACGGTCCCCGCGCTGGACTACGTGGTGAAGTGACCGCCCCGCGCGCGGCGCCGGCGGTGCGCGGGGCCGCGCCGGCGGCTGATTTTTTCTGGCGTTTTGCGGTTGACGCCGCAGAGGGGGATGTGGTAAACTGCGACCCCACAGCGAACTAGGTGCAATCTGGAAGCGCCGGAGAGAGTAATGGAAAAGCGTCGGACCTTTGCAACGCGAGCGGCCGTCTGGCATTCGGGCGGAGTCGCGGGGGGGGGGGGTCTGGCTCGTGTGGTCGCGACGCAAAAGGCGGGTGTTGGGATGGCGTTGGGTTTCGCGCGCGTTCGCGTTGCCGTTCGGGTCTTGTCCGTATTTTCTACAAGCGAAATAAACTATGAAATGCACTGTTTTGACAAATCATACCCCCCCCCCTTCCAGGTCTGAAGCCTCTTTCGCGGGGAATCGGGAGTCTTTCGCGCGCAAACTTGCCGTTTGGGGCCTGAGCGCCGGTTTGAGTCTGTCCGGATGGGCGGCTGACAGCAGCCTTGTCCCCGACACGGACTATTACATCGCGAACAATTTCGAGCGCGCCGTGCGTTTCGAGGTCGCCGCGGACGTCGAGACGGCACTGGCGAATTTCCCCGTGCTCGTGCGCGTTTCCGAGACCGCCATCGAAGGCTTCACCTACGGCGACCTCTATCTGCACAACGGCCGGGATCTGCTCTTCCTGGACGCGAACGGCGAGCAGCTGCCGCACGAGATCGACACCTGGAATCCCGCCGGCGAGTCGCTGATCTGGGTCCGGCTGCCGAGCCTGGAGAAGGGCGTGCACTTTTCGATGTGCTACCGCGGTTCGCTGGCGAACGTGCCCGTCAGCGCCGAAAACGCCTTTTCCTCCTATGTGGGCGTCTGGCATCTGAGCGCGGCGGGCGACGGCACGCAGACCGTTCCCTGTTCGACGGTCAACGACCTGGACGGCCAGACGCACTTCTTCTCGCTCGACGTCGAAAAGGGCGTCATCGGCGGCGCGCGGCGGGTCGCCCAGCGCACGGGCTATTCCGCGTCGTTCGGGCACATCCTTATCCCCAACGATGCGGCAGGTTCGCTTGACGTCGGCTCGTCCTTCACGATGTCCTTCTGGATGCAGTGGCGGACCGCACGGCCGGACTATGCGTATCTCGTCAGCCGCAAGGAGACGGATTACGATCCCGGCTGGGGCATCCAGTACAACACGAGCCCCTACAACCCCGACATCACCACCAGCCTGCGCATCTGGACGGCCGAGGAAGGCCAGTCGACCGCCGACAATACCGTCAATAACGACAAGATCGCCACGCTCATGGACGGGTGGCACCACGTGGCGTTCGTCTACGAGGGGACGGCCTTCAAAATCTACATCGACGGCGACGAGGCCGTCTCGACGACGCTCACCACGGCTGCGGTGCAGGGATCCGGCCCGCTCGTCCTGGGCGGTCTGGGCGCGGGACACGGCGCGTTCAACGGCGAACTCGACGAAGCGCGCCTCGCGAAGTCGGCGTTGACGGCCGAGTGGATCAAGGCCGAACACGCGACCGAGAGCGACGCCGGTTTTCTCTCCTCTGCCGCCGTCTACAACGGGCCGGAGTCGGAGATTCCCTTCATCGAATGGGCCATCACGGACGATTTCGCCATGTCGATCGTCGATCTCAGCTACGCCTATGTCCAGTTCTCGGGCGTCGTGCGCAACTGCGGCAAGGACGCGACGCGCTGCACGATTCAATATCGCCTGTGGCCGGATGGTCAGGACGAGCCGGCGGACGCTGAGAGCGGGTGGACTACGCTGGTGGCAGATCTGGCTTTGGGCGACAGTTTCTCCGTGCCCGTGCCGGGTCTTACGCGCGACATGCCCTACAAATTCCAGATCCGCGCGATCAACAACAACGCGGAGGCCGCACACGTCAGCGACCGCGTCGATGGCGCGTTCCGCACCTACGGCTACAACGATCCCGGCACGGGCGGCACGGTCACGCGCTATCGCGACCGCTACGTCCATACCTTCACGAACGATGCGGAATTCACGGCGCCCGACTATGCGACGACGGTCGAGATTCTCGTCGTCGGCGGCGGCGGTGCGGGCGGCTACATGCTGGGCGGCGGCGGCGGCGGCGGCGGCGTCTTCTGCAACACGAACTATACGGTGACGCCCAGCGTGCCCTACACGATCAAAGTCGGCACGGGCGGCAAGGCCACGTCGAGCGTGGAGGTGTTTGGCGGCAACGGAACCGAATCTTCGGTTTCGCTTGGAAGCGAGGAGCTCATTCGCGCGCTCGGCGGCGGCGCGGGCGGCAACTACAACACCAACGACACCACGTTCGCCGCGGGTCAGGCGGGCGGCAGCGGCGGCGGCGGCTCGTACGGCCAGGCGGGCGGCACGGCGCAGGAGGGTTACGGCTACGCGGGCGGCACGGGCAACACGTCGATCAATGGCGGCTACGGCGACATCCAGAACCGTTCCGCCGCCGGCGGCGGCGGCGGCATCCTGCGCAAGGGTCTGGACGGATCTCCCGACATGCCGCCGTCGGGCGGCGCGGGCGGCAACGGCTTGCTCTTCGAGTTCGCCGGCACGTCGCAGTACTATGGCGCGGGCGGCGGCGGCGGCGTGCGCTACATCACCGCCAACAGCGGGAGCAACTGGTCCACGACGGGCATGGGCGGTTCGAATTTCGGCGGCGACGCGGCGAACCCGCGCGAGAACATCCCCGCGCGTTCGGGCGTGCCCAACACGGGCGCGGGCGGCGGCGGCGGCAGCATCAACGACTCCACGGGCGACGGCGACGCGGCGCTCTGGCAGGGCGGCGACGGCGCGGACGGCATCGTGGTCATCACCTATGTCGTGTCTGGCGAGGAGAAGATTCCCGCGCAGACGCCCCTGATCGAACTGAATTCCGTCGCCTACACGCCCACCAACCATCTGGCGACGCTCGGCTACCGCATCAGCTGGGCGGGCGAGGACGCCGACGTCGCGAGCACGGTCTATGCGCTCTATTCGTTCGACCGCGACGCGCTCGTCGCGAGCAACGGCACGCGCGCCGTCCTCGGCAACGACCTCGTCGGCACGGGCGAGGCGAGCTACGAGGTGACCATGACGGCGACGAACTACTACGTCCGTCTGGTGGCGGAGAACGCTTCCGGCAAGATCATGTACTCCGACGAGATCCTTTTCTTCGAGGTGCCGGGGCTCAATCTCGATTCCGCCGCGTGGGTCGAGGCGGACGATCACGACCTGCAGAAGGGTTACGCCACGCTTGGCTACCGCTTCCACTGGGCGCGCGAGCTGAAGGATTCGGTGAAACTCAACCTCCTCTGGAGCACCGTGGAAGCCGACCTCATGGGCGACGCCTCGGGCGCGTCGGTCGTTTCCTACGCCTACGGGCAGGGCTATGTGCTGGACGGCGTGGCGAGCGGACAGCTGACGTTCTCCGATCCGCGGCTGAAGCGCGGCACGGACTACTACGTCCGGCTGCAGGCCGTCGACGCGGACGGGTCGCGCACGGTCCTGTCGCCGGAAGTCTGCTCGTTCTCGATTCCCGTCCGCAATGTCACGCTCACGCTGGGCGAGGGGCTTGAAAATGGCACGGTCGTGGGCGCGAGCACGGCGGGCGTGTCCTATCCCGAGAACACGTCGGTGACGGTCGAGGCGAAGCCCGCCAGCGGCTGGTACGTGGCCGGCTGGAAGGTCGCGTTGTCCGCCGACGCGCTGGCGACGGCGGAAATCGCGGAAAACTCCGCCGGACGGGACAGCTATACGCTCGTGCTGACGGAGAACACCTGGATCCTGCCCGTCTTCGCCCAGCTGACCGGCGCGCGCATCGTCCGCGCGGTCCAGCGCTACCCGTGGAACAACCTCGTCGACATCGACTACAATCTCGCGCAGGACGCGACGAACGCGCGGCTCGTCTTCTTCGCGGAGGACAAGGAGGCGAACTGGAAGGTGCAGCTGAAGACCTTCCGCGACAATGCGGACGTCACGAAGACGATCGCCATTGGCCAAAGCGATTCGCTGCGCCAGCAGGGCCTCCACCGCGTGACGTGGGACGCGAATGCGGACGGCGTGGCGAGGTTCTCGCGAAACGTGGTCTACACGCTCTACCTCTACCAAGGGCAGGAACGCTGAGCGGAAAGGAGGATCGCGAAATGAAAACGATGAAGGTCTTCTTGGCGTCCATGCTCGTCGGCGTGCTGAATGCCGCCTTGGCGGCAACCACCCCCGTCTACAACTGGGACAAGTTCGCCAGTGTGATTGCAAGCGCGAACGACGGCGATACGATCGAGCTCAACGCGGATCTCACCTGGGGAACCTCGGATCTGACGATTTCCAAATCGGTGACGATCAGCGGACTGGGGCGGTATACGATTACGCGCGGATCGGGTTCCTCCGCCTACGGGTTCAAGCTTGACGCGGGCGCCACGCTGACGCTGAGCGAGATTACGCTCGACGGCTCGTCGCTGTCCGACCAGTCCGCCATGTTCACGCTCGCGAGCGGCACGACGCTGATTTTCGACGATGGCGCGACGCTCACGAACGTGAAGACGGCTACCGGTTCGTCGCCGGTGGTGGTCGCGGCCGGCGCGACGCTGACGCTGAGGGCGGGGGCGACGATCAGTTCGTGCGCCGCGTCGCAGAATGGCGGGGCGATCGACAATGCCGGCACGGTCGAGCTGGCGGGCGGCACGATTTCGGGCTGCACGGCGGCCCAGGGCGGCGCGATCCATTCCTCCGGCACCCTCACGATGACGGCGGGCTCGATTTCGGGCTGCACGGGAACGGTGCGGGGCGGCGCGATCCACTCTTCCGGCACCCTCACGCTGACGGCGGGCACGATCACGGACTGCACGGCGGCCCAGGGCGGCGCGATCTACTCTTATTCCGGCGAGACGGGGACGGCCTCGATTTCGGGCGTGACGGTGTCCGCGTGCCAGGCGACGGGCGATTACGGCGGCGCGATCTACAATGCCGGGACGATGAGCCTTTCGGCCGCGACGATCACCGGCTGCACGGCAGTTACGGCCGGCGGCGGCATCTACACGACGGGCACGCTCAACCTCTCGGGCGAACTGAACGTCACCGGCAACCTGGTGGCGGAGGCCGCCAACAACATCTGCCCCTCGGCGGCGACGCTGATCACGCAGACGGGCGATCTGACGGGGACGGTCGGCGTCACCTTCGAGCCGACCGCCGGCAAGTCGTTCGGCGTCTGGTCGTCCGGTACGGGGACGGCGTTCTTCGTCAACGACAGCGAGAGCACGCTGGTCGGCGAGGCCACGGGGAGCGTCCTCGTCTGGCGCGACACGCAAGCGGTCCTGTACCCCGACGGGGAGAAGACGTGGAGCGAGGTGACCGCGACGGCACTCGCCGGCGCGGGATGCGTCACCATTGTGGCGGACGTTTCGGCGGATCTTGCGGTCCCGGATGGATTGACGATCGATTTGAACGGACACAAGATCACGGGCACTGTCACGGCACAGGGACATGTGACCATCACCGACAGTTCGGCGGGCCTGACGGGCGAGGTGACGACGGCGCTGGCCGTGTCGGAGGAGGGCTGCTCGTTCACGCTTGAATACGGCACCTACGCGACCGAGCCGCTGGCCGCCTATCTCGCCGAAGACCGCGTGGTGCTCGCGAACGCGGACGGCACGTTCTCGGTCACGATGCTCGTCGACTCGGACGAGACGACGACGCTCGCGATCGACACGCGCAAAGGCGCGGTGCGCGTCGTGAACGATCCCGAGACGGATCTGCTGCCGCTCACCTATTCCGCCGCCGATTTCGTCGCCAGTGACGATGAGGCCGCCGCCGGGACGGCGCGAATCGCGGCGACTCCCGTCACGACGACGGGCGAGATCGCGTGCTGGTACGCGGGCACGGACACGGCGGACTCCGCCGCGTCGGGCGACGGGTCGTTCGACTACGCGCCGGCGAGCACGTTTGCGGCGACCGAGAACGGCCAGCTGCTGTGCGCGCAGACCGGTGAAGCCGAGTTCACCTGGCAGGAGACGTGCTACGGGCTGATCCAGCTCGTCCACACGAACGGCGCGGAGGAGGCCAGCGCCGTCGCCTACTTCAAGTTCCCCGATCCCCAGTTCAACGTGCTGCAGCGCTCGTCCGTCACCAACGAATACGAGATCCTCGTCAGCGAGACGGCGTTGGCGTCGCTCGGCTATTCGCGCATCGGCAAACTGAACGAGGCGGACGTGGAGAACCGCTTCAACACCTTCGAGGCGAACAAACTCCGGCTCTGGGAGAATCTTGTCACGGGCGCCGACTCGTCGAAGGCGTATGCGGGCGACGTCGATTCCGTGGCGACGGCGCAGGCGAAGGCGACGTTGCGCATGCCCGGCGCCGCGTCGGGCGACGCGTCCTACGGCTACCGCGTCTTCTACCAGCTCCGCAAGGCGGCGGACGACTGGGAGGCGGCGTCGGAGATCGTCGCCGGAAATCAGGGAATCGAACTTCCGCTCAACGAGTCCGCGACGGGTCTTTACCGCCTCTATACGCTGATCGTCCCCGTCTCCAACCCCGCCATCACGAACGAGATTCCCGCCGTGAACATCCTCGGCGTTCTGCGCGTCGCAAGCTCGCAGACGAACACGATGGTCGCGGTCCCCTGGCGCGCGCTGGCGAGCGATCCGTCCGCCGCGGTGGACGTGGCCGTCTCCAATTACGTGCGCACGGCCAGCCTCGATGCGGGCGACACGTTCCTGGCGCTCGATTCGGCGACGGGCAATTACGAGGCGTGGGATCTCGCGGACAGCGGCCATTGGCAGAAGGCGCTGACCGTGACGGGTGCGGAGGTTGTCGAGGCCAGCGAGCCGGACGCGCGCACGCTCGCGCGCGGCCAGGGCTTCTGGCTCGTCCGCAAGAATCCGCTGGACGAAAACGAGGCGGCGCGTCCGTTCTATCTCGTCGGGCAGTTCGGTCCCGAGGACGTCACGACGACGGTGGCGGGCGGGACCTCCGACGCGCCGGGCTATACGATGCTGGGCTTGCCGGGCATCGCATCGGTCAAGATCAACGACCTTCCGTGGGGAGAGAACCCGCTTGCGAATGACGTCCTCACCGTGCCGGTCGAAGGCCGCAAGGCGCCGCTCGCGCTGACCTGGCGCGACGGGCAGTGGGGGTATTCGAAGGTCGCATACGATTCCGAGGTCGGGGCAATCGTCACGACGCGCGTGACGGATGTCGAGGTTCCGGCGGGCACGGCGTTCTGGTATGCCCGGCGCGGCGCGGCGTTTTCGTTCACCTGGCCTCTCGACTGGCCGAAGGCGGTAAAATAGGAGGGAAGTCCGTCATGACGCGCATCCATTCGATTGTTGTTGGCCTGCTGCTGGCCGTTTCGTCCCTGGCCGGCAGGGCGGAGGTCCTCTGGTGGTCGACGGGCGCGGCGGCCGACATCACCGTGACCTACGAGGGATCGGCGGAAACGACGACCGCTGAGGCGTTGGGCGCCACGCTTGCGCGCATCCGCTATGAGGATTCGACAGACTATCTGCCGTTCGTGCTCACACAGGATGACGGCACCTACGTGACCGAAACGGGCGCGACCGTTGCGAAGATTCCCGTCACGGAGGTCTGGACGGACATCGGCACGCCCGGCGCGGGGGCCAGTTTCGTCGTCGAACTCGGCAACTGGCAGGACGGGTCGTGGACGTCGCTCGCCTCGGCCACGGCCGATTACGCGTCGCTGAAGGACCACATCTACACGGCCCCGCTCAGCACGCCGGGCTATACGCCGTGGATCGTGACGGGCTTCACCGCCACCGCGGCCGTCCCCGAACCGACGAGCGGACTGCTGGCGCTCATGGGCGCGGCGCTCCTGGCCCTGAGACGCAAACGGCTGTCATGATCTCGGTGCGGCAGCTGGTCGTGCGGGACTACGCCTGCGCACTGGCCGCGGGACTGGTCGCGGCCGGATTGTCCTGGTTCTGGCGTTTCCCGATGCCGGCGCCCGGCGTTTGGGAGGATCTGGCGGTCGCGGCGCTGCTGCGCCCGCCGACGGGTCCTTTTCCGGCGTTGTGGCAGGCGGGCGTCGCGGGGCTTGTCGAGAGTTGCGGCATCGTCGGGGCGCAGCGGATCCTGGAGGTGCTCGGCCATCTGTCGTTGGGCTTTCTGGCGGCGGGGGCCTATTTCCTTTTCAGCGCCTTTCTGCCGGTAGTCATGTGGACGCGCATGATGGCCGCGGGCTGGAGCCGGCGCATCGTGCGGCTCATCCTTCTGCAGGGCGTGTTCGCGGCGGTCTGTTCCGATCCCATCTGGCGGGCCGGCCAGTTCTTCTCGCCGCTGACGCTCCATCTGCTGCTGGCGCTCCTCGGGGCGCTGCTCTTCATCCGCTTTCTCCGCAGCTGGCGGACGTCCGCGGCGGGCCTCGCGATGTTCGTCTTCGGCATTCTCTCCGCCGACACCGTATTCGGCATTCTGGTGACGCTGGGGGCCGTCGGCATCTTCATCCGCGTGTCGCAGAAGCTCGCGCGGTCGCGGGACCTCGTCGACGAGCATCCGGTGCTCAACAAGGTTTCGCGGATGGCGCTCTCGCGGTGGATGCTGCTCGCGTTCTCCCTGGGCCTCGGGCTGGGCATTGGCGTCAACGTGTCCTTCTTCCACGCGGCCGACGGCTTCGCCGCGCTCGCGTGGGACGGTCTCGAACTGTTCGTCCGCTACCTCTGCCGCTACGCCGGCGAACTGGCGGGCGCGACGACGCCGACCGGATGGCTCTGCATCCTCCTCTTCGTGGTCTCGCCGCTGGTGGTTTCGCTCGCCCGGGTCGTGGAGGCGGCGGACGAGGAGCGCTGGCTGCCGATGTGGCACGGCGTCCTCTTCTTCCTCATCGGCGCCGCGACCCTGCTGCAGCTGTCGGGATTCGACGCGTTCTGGTTCTGGACCTGGGGGCAGTCGGCGCGTGTCGCGTCGTCGGGCCTTCTGCTGGGGTTCTGCTCGGCGATGAACGCGCTCAGCTTCACGCTGGCGCTCAGCGTGCTGGGCGTGGAGGTCTACTTCCGCAACTACCGCCGCCTGTCGCGGCAGTATTTCCCGGACGCGGCCGACGTGCCGGTGGGCCGCGCGGCCGTGGCGAACTTCGGCGCGTTCGAACGGTGGCGCCGTCTGGTGCTCCTGCTCGAACCGCCGCTCTTCGCGCTGATGGTCTTTCCCTTCCGCGCGATGACGACGGAACGGACGATGCTGGGGATTCTCCGCGACAGCCTGGCCGAGACGATCGCCGAATGCGGGGACGCGCGCGGCATCGTGACGGACGGGGCGCTCGACGCCGCCGTCGAGCTGGCGGCGGCCGCCGCCGGCCGGCCGCTTTACGCGCTGTCGATGATGGGGGGCGGCCAGCCGCGCGAAGCCTATCTGCGTCTGCGGGCGGCGCGGAGCGCCGAAGACCGCTCGGTGCTGGAGACGGGCACGGCGGAGGCCCTGCGGGACTGGGTCCGCTTCCGCCCCTGGTGCGCGGAGGACCTGGCCGTGCAGCTCGGGTTCGAGCTTTGGCGGCGGGACCGGCGCGAAATGCCGCGCTTTTCGGGCTTCCTGGGGCGCACGGCGGGCCTCGACGAGACGGCTGCCGCCGCCGGCAGCGCCGCCGCGCGCGGTCTTGCCCGGCGCATCCTCGACCTCTCTGCCGCCGGGCGTCCGCAGGACGTCCCCGACGTGCCGCTCCGGACGGCTTTCCTCCACAACCAGTGGCGGCTGGCGCGGATGTGCCGGCTCCGGTCCGAAGGGGCGGACTGGACGCGCGCGCGCGATCTCGCCGAACAGGACGCGCGGCTGGCGGACGAGCTGGACAAGGCCAACGTCGAACTCCAGAACCGGCGGCGTCCCGACGACTGGGTCAGTCTGCAGCGCGGTTCGCGCCTGACTTCGCGCGAAGGGCTCCGGATCGGTCTCGAACGGGCGGATTTCCAGCTGGCGCGGATGTTCGCCCAGACGATTCTCCAGGACGATCCGGACGATCCGTCCGCGAATTTCGCGGTGGGCATGGCCGCGTTCGTCGAGGAGCAGTACGGCCGGGCGGAGACCTATCTGCGGCGCGCGCTCGTGAAGAAGCCCAACGCCCCCTCGGTGCTGAACAATCTGGGCATTGTGCTCATGAACCAGCAAAGGCATGACGAGGCGGAGGCGTGCGTGCTGCGCGCGCTCGACGCGCTGCCGGCCTCTTCGCCATACCTTCCGAAGATCCGCGACACGCTGACGCAGATCCGCAAGCGGCGGGACGCGGCGGCGAACACTGAAAGCAAGGAGGAGAAGAAATGAAAAGCGGGTTTATTTCGATGATCGCCCTGGCCGCGGCGTGCGCGGCGGTTGCCGCGCCGGAGGACACGCTGCTGACGTTTTCGACGCGGGGGCCGGACACGTATCTCGACGGCTCTCCCGTCCTCGACGGGGAGTGCTACGCGCTGATCTGGACGAAAACGGGTTCGGTCTTTGCGGGCCTGAACGCCGACGGTTCGCTGGTGGACCCGACCAACAGCCTGCTCGTGCTGACCGCGCCGGTCGCGCGCGACGGGCGCTGCCCCAAGGTGGCCTATCAGATTCCCAAGGCGACGGCCGACGCCTGCGCGTCCGGCACGTTCGCCGTCTATTTGCTCGACACGCGCATCGCCTGCGGCGACGGCACGATGCGCCTGGGCGGCGTGGACGCCACGGGCGCGCCGGCCAACGTCAACGGTTTTGGCGCGGTCGAGGATTCGCACGTCGCCGCGGCCGACGACCGGACGGAAGACGCGCCGGCGACGACGATCACCGCCGTCTCGGCCGTCCCCGCCGAGACGCCCCTGCCGAAGATCAAGGGCATCAAGCTCGTCGGCGGCAAGGTCTACGTCACGGTCGCGAAAACCGTTCCCTATCTGCAGTACGACCTCTCCGCCGGCGCCACGCCCGCGCGCGTGGACGCGCGCAACGCCGCCCTCGCCCCCGTCAGCGGCTCCGCCGCCGAGGAGGACGTGATTCTGGTCGCGCCCGCGGAGCAGGGCCGCTTCTTCCGCGTGATCCGCCACGAATAGCCCGCGCGGTCCCGTCCGGCCGGTCCGCCGCGCGCGGCGGACCGGGGCGCGGCCATGCGCGAAAATCCAATTGCCGATTGCTTTCGCGGACCTAATTCGCTAGAATGGAGTCCGTTCGGTGCGGAGAATCTTTTGCGGAAACAACACAAGGAGAACAGTCGATGAGAGAGCACGAGTTGGACCGTCGCAGTTTCGTGAAGCTGGGCGCCGCGGGCGCCGCCGCGGCGGCGTTGCCGGGAATCCTCGACGCGCAGCGGCCGCCGGCCCTGGCCGCCGGACCCTACTATCGCGCCAACGAGACCGTGCGCGTGGCGTGCGTGGGCTATTCGGACCGTTTTCGCGGTTCGCTTCTGCCGTGTTTCCTCCACCACAACCAGGAGCTCAAGTTCGACCTGGTCGCGGTGGCCGACCTCTGGAAGAAGCGCCTCAACGAAAAGGCCGTCCCGGAGCTTGAGCGGAAGCTGGGCCACAAGGTCGCCGCATACGGCAGCGACGTCGCCCTCTACGAGCGCGCGAAGGACGACATCGACGCCGTCATCATCTCGACCGCCGACTTCCAGCACGCGCAGCACGCCGCCCATGCGGTAAACGCCGGCAAGGACGCCTACTGCGAAAAGCCGCTTGCCGAGGACATGTACAGCGCCAACCTGCTGAAGGACGCCGTCGAGGCGAAGCGCGCCGGCGGCCGCATGCTGCCGGGCGCCGTCCTCCAGATCGGCTCGCAGCGCCGTTCGGGCCGGAAGTACCAGGCCGCGCGCGACTACCTCCGGTCCGGCAAGTTCGGCGACATCTCCTACGTGGACCTGCGCTGGAACGTGAACCAGCCCCGGCGCTGGCGCCGCCCGGAGGAGCTGGTGAAGTCCCTCAAGCTGGAGGACGTCGACTGGAAGATGTGGCTGCTGGACCGCGATCCGGCCGTCTACGCCTTCGATCCGCGCAAGTATCTCGAATTCCGCCTGTTCTGGCCGTTCAGCTCCGGCACGCCGGGCCAGTGGATGTGCCACCAGATCGACACGGTCGCCTGGTTCATGGACATCCCGTATCCCGCGAGCGCCGTCTCGTCGGGCGGCCTCTACCAGTGGGCCGACGGCCGCATGAGCTACGACACGTTCACCACCGTGCTCGAATACGGCCAGAGCGGCGTGAAGGGCAAGGGCTTCCAGTGCGTGTTCCAGAGCCACCAGCACAACTGCGGCGGCGGCGCGAACCCGAACCGCGAATCGCCGATCGAGAAGTATTTCGGCCCGAACGGCTGCATCGACATGGGCACCGGCAAGGTGACGAACGAGGGCGTCGAGCTCAAGAAGGGCCAGAAGTGGCAGGAAACCGATCTGCCTGCGCCGAAGGAAACGGTCGTGACGAGCGCGAACACGGGCGGCGACGCCCTGACGAGCGCCCACATGCGCAACTGGATGGAATGCGTCCGCGCGCGCAAGGACCCGAACGCGCCGATCGAGGCCGGCTACTCGCACGCGATCGCCCTCATCATGGCGAACGCCGCCGCCCGCACGGGCTGCAAGGCCACCTTCTGCCCGAAGAGCCGCCAGGTGATGGTGAACGGCAAGCCGTTCGTCGGATACGAGTCGACGGCGACGGGCGGGTTCATGTCGAGGCTGTTCGGCTGACCGATGGGCTGGATTGAAGTGGACGGGGGACCTTCCGGGCGTTTCCCGCCCGCTTCGGCTTGAGAAAAGGAAAAAGATGAAATCGCTTGCGTTTCTGGCAACCTCGGCCGCGTGCTGCGCGCTGCTGGCCGAAGACCTCCCCGACTGGGAGAATACGGCGGTCAACGCCATCAACCGCGAACCGGCGCGCGCCTATTCGATGCCGCTGGCGGACGCGAAAGCCGCGCTGACGGACGATCTTGAGCCGAAGACGCCGTTCAAGGCGTCGCTGAACGGCATCTGGGCGTTCAGCTGGTGCGGCGATCCCGCGCGGCGGCCGCGCGATTTCTGGAAGACCGATTTCGACGATTCCGGCTGGTTCGCGATCGACGTGCCCAGCTGCGTCGAAATGCGCGGGTTCGGTTCGCCGGGCTACGTGAACGTCCGCTACCCGCACGCGAAGGCGTGGCCGAAGATTCTCGACCGCGACACGAACCGGCCGGACTACAATCCCGTCTCCTCCTACCGCCGCACCTTCACCGTGCCGGCCGGCTGGAAGGGGCGCGAGATCTTCCTGCGCTTCGACGGCGTGTATTCCGCCTACTACGTGTGGGTGAACGGGCAGAAGGTCGGCTACGCCGAGGACTCGAAGCTGCCGTCGGAATTCAACATCACGAAGCATCTCAGGGACGGCGACAACCTGCTGGCCGTCGAAGTCTTCCGCTGGTGCGACGGCAGCTATCTCGAAGACCAGGACATGTTCCGCTTCGGCGGCATCTTCCGCGACGTGACGCTCTTCGCCGCGCCGAAGGTCCGGCTGGACGACTTCCAGGTCACGACGACGCCGGACGCGGCGTTCGCGAACTGGACGCTCGCGCTCAAGACGAAGGTCCGCGGCGGCGACGCGGCGGTGTCCGCGACGCTGTACGACGCCGCCTTCGCGAAAGTGGGCGATGTCGTCGGCGGCACGCTCGTGGTGAAGAACGCCCGCGCCTGGAGCGCCGAGGATCCGTATCTCTACACGCTCGTCATGACGGCCGGCGAGGACATCCGGGCCTGCCGCGTGGGCTTCCGGCACATCGCGCGCGTCGGCAACGAGATCCGCCACAACGGCAAGGCGATCAAGTTCAAGGGCGTCAACCGCCACGAATGCAGCGTGGACAACGCGCGCACGGTGTCGCTGGAGGAGATGCTGACGGACATCACGCTCTTCAAGCGCCACAACATCAACACGGTGCGGACGAGCCACTATCCCAACCACCACAGCTGGTACGACCTCTGCGACCGGTACGGCGTCTACGTGGTGGCCGAGGCGAACGTGGAAGGCCACGAGCCGGGCTACGGCGAGGAGGGGCTGGGACGCCACCGGGAATGGTTCGGGACGATTCTGGAGCGCAACACGCGCCACGTCGAGAACTACAAGAACCACCCCGCCATCTTCATGTGGTCGATGGGCAACGAAACGGGCCACGGCGACGGGTTCCGCAACGCGATCCGGGCGGTCCGCGCGCTCGACGGCACGCGCCTGGTGCACTGGGAGCGCGGCAACGCCGATGCGGACGTCGATTCGACCATGTATCCGTCCGTCGAATGGCTGGAAAAGCGCGGCAAGCTGGGCAACGTCGTGGAAGGCGCCCTGCAGGGCGAGGGCGGCGGCGAGGGCTTCGCCATCGGCGGGCACACCGCCGGCAAGCCGCACTTCATGTGCGAATACGCCCATGCGATGGGCAACGCCATCGGCAACTTCCAGGAATACTGGGATGTCGTCTACGCCTATCCGGCGCTGATGGGCGGCTGCATCTGGGACTGGGTCGACCAGGCCATCTGGAAGGAAACCGACCGCGTCTGCCCGAAGACCGGCCGGCGCGAGCGCTTCTTGGCCTACGGCGGCGACTTCGACGAGCAGCCGAACGACGGCCCGTTCTGCGTGAACGGCGTCGTCGATCCGTTCCGCAACGTCACCGCGAAGCTCGTGGAGGTCGGCCACGTCTACCGCGACCTCGTCGTCGAGGACTTCAATCCGCAGACCGGCGTGGCGCGGCTCTGGAACCGCCACGGCTTCACGTCCGCCGACGCCTTCGCGGGCTCGTGGGAACTGCTCGAAGACGGCCGGGCGGTGGCGGCCGGAACGATTGCCGTTCCCGCCGTGGCGCCGCTCGCGCGCGGCGAATTCCGGGTCGACTTCCCGGCCGACGCGTTCAAGCCCGGCCGCGAGTATTTCGTGAACTTCGCCTTCGCGCTCGCGGCGGACACGCGCTGGGCGAAGAAGGGCCATGTCGTGGCGCGCGACCAGAAGTTCGTGCGCGGTTCGCGCGCGCCGGAGGCGGCGGTCGCGGGCGCGAAGCCGGCCGTGACGGAGGACGCGAAGACGGTTTCCGTCCGCGCCGCCGGCACGACGGCCGTGTTCTCCCGCGCGTCCGGCACGCTCGCGGAACTCGCGCTGAACGGCAAGACCGTGCTCAAGGACCTGGCGCCGGGCGTGGTGGCCGGTCCGCAGCTGACCTGCGAGCGCGCGTTCACGGACAACGACCGCTGGCTGCGCGACGGCGATCCGTGGGGCGAGAACCGCAAGCAGAGCTTCTACGCCTCGGGGCTGACGCAGCTGCGCCACCATGCCCGTCCGCTCAAGGTCGCCGCGACGGAAAACGCCGTGACGGTGACGGCCACGGTCGAGGTGACGGGCTCGAAGTCCGCGGGCTTCGTCCACGAGAGCGTCTGGACGTTCCGCGCCGACGGCACGATAACGGTCAGGAACGTGGCGACGCCATACGGGTCGCAGCCGCCGGCCCTGCCGCGTCTCGGCACGACCTGGAAGCTGGCGGCGTCGCTGGAGCAGATGGCGTATTACGGCCGCGGGCCGCGGGAGAACTACGTCGACCGCAAAACGGGGTCCTTCCTCGGCTGGTGGGAGTCGACGGTCGCGGACCAGTACGAACCCTACGTGCGGCCGCAGGACAACGGCTACAAGTGCGACGTGCGCACCGTCCAGTTCACGGACGCGTCCGGCGCGGGCGTGGCCTTCAGCGCGGACCGTCCGCTCTTCGTCCAGGCGCTGCACTACGGGCGCGAGGATCTGGAGTTCGCGCGCCACCGCAACGGCGAGAAGCGCCACCGCACGCCGCTCGTGGCGCGGCCGGAAGTCGTGCTGAACCTCGACGTCGCGCAGCTCGGCCTGGGCGGCGCGTCCTGCGGGCCGCGGCCGATGGAGAAGTACATCTACCGTCCGCAGACGGAAACGTGGACGCTTACGATCAGGCCCGTCGCGCGCTAGGCCGGCGCGGTCGGCGGCGAGCGGCATGACGCCTGCGGGGAATGCGGCGAATGGGTGACGTGTTCGAGACGTTCGTCTGGCCGGTGCGCAGCTACGAGTGCGCGCCGGACGGCTGCGCGACGGTGGCCAACATCTGCAACTACCTGCAGGAGTCCGCCAGCCTCAACGCGGCGCATCTGGGTTTCTCGAAACTCGATTTCGACGCGGACGGTCTGAACCGGACCTGGGTGCTGGCGCGCCTGAAAGTCGAGATCTCCCGGCGGCCGAAGTGGGGCGAGCGCGTCCACGTCCTCACGTTTCCGCGCCTGGGGCGCCGGATTGTCGCCTACCGCGATTTCGCGGTGACGGACGACGCCGGCGCCGGGCTTGTCCGCGCGACGAGCGAGTGGATGATGATTGACCTGTCCACGCGGCGGCCCGTTCCGATTCCGGAATCCGTCTTCGCCAAGGCCAATACGCAACGCCCGCCCGTGCTGGGCGAGTCCGCCTTCACGGCGCGCCTGCGCTGGCCGGCGGACGCCCGGAGCGGGAGCGTCCGCCGCGTCGCCGCCGCGCCCAGCGACATCGATCTGAACGGGCACGTCAACAACGTCCGCTACGTGACCTGGCTGTTCGACGCGCGGGGCGGCGACCAGTCCTGCTCGTCGCTCGAACTGGTTTTCCGCCGCGAGACGACATGCGGGGAGGAGGTCGTCTGCGAGTCGACGACGACCGCCGACGGCCGGCTGCTGCAGCGGCTCCGTTCGCCGGCCGGGGAGGAGCGCGTGCTCGCCCTGGTCGCGACATGACATCACTTACCATACTTACCATGCAGAAGGAGAAACGATGAACAGAAGAGACTTTTTGGGCTTGGCCGCGGGGGCGGCCGCGTTCGGCATCGGCGGCGTGGCGTTCGGCCAGAGCCGCCCGCGGCAGATCGCCGCGGGACGGAAGATCCGCCTCGCGCTCATCGGCTGCGGCGCGCGCCTGACCTCGGTGCTCGTGACCAAGTGCCTGGGCGAGGAGATCGTCGCGCTGGTCGATCCGGACACGCGGCGTTTCGCGGCGATGCGCCAGAGGGTCGCCTCGCTGGACCCGGCCTACGACATGTCGAAGGTGCGCGAGTTCCGCGACTGGCGGGAGTGTCTGGACAAGATGGCGGGCGAGATCGACGCCGCCATCATCGCGTCCAACCAGCAGTCGCACGCGCCGATCGCGATCGCGTGCATGCGGCGCGGCATCCACGTCTACGTCGAAAAGCCGATCTGCTACTCGGAGGAGGAGGCCGATCTGCTGGCGGCGTGCGCGAAGAAGTACGGCGTCGTCACCCAGGCCGGCCACCACGGCCACTCGAATCCCCTTCAGCCGCTCGTGGCGGAATACGTGCAGAGCGGCGCGCTCGGCCAGATCCGCGACGTGTGGTGCTACTCCGACCGCCTGAACGCCCAGCGCGCGCTGCGTCCCGTCGGTCCCGCGCCGGCGGGCGTGGACTGGGATCTGTGGTGCGGTCCGGCGGACTACCGCCCCTACTCCGACTCCTACCGCGCGGAGGGCTGGTTCGACTGGCGGGGTTTCGGCAACGGCTCGCTCGGCAACATGGGCAACCACGTGATCGACACGCCGTTCTGGGCGCTCGACCTCGTCGGCGTGAACCCCTCCGCCGTCACGATGGACGACATGAGCTACCCCTGCGCCGCCTCCTGGCCGACCCGGGAGATGCTGACCTACGAGTATCCGGCCCGCGCGGGCATGGATCCGGTCAAGCTCCACTGGATCGACGGGGTGCGCGACGACGTGGAGATCGACCAGAACGTGCAGTACCACTTCTGCAAGCGCGAACTCCTGAACTTCCCGCCGATCGTGCTCGAACTTGAGGCGAAGCACAAGATGTCGCTCGGCAACATCGGCACCCTCTTCTTCGGCGAGAAGGGCATCCTGTGGGTCGGCCCGTTCGGCAACTCCCTCCAGTTCGTGCCGCTCGCGCTCAAGAAGCAGATCCCGACCCCGCCGCGGAAATACCGCCGCCTCGCGAAGGGCAAGAGCCATGTGCACGAATTCTTCGACGCGATCCGCGAAGGCCGCAAGGCGAACGCGGACTTCGTCGAGTACGCCGTGCCGCTGGTGAAGACGGTGCTGATGGGCAACGTCTCCGCGCTGGCCGCCCGCGACGGCAACCGGCGCCTGGAGTGGGACGGCACGCGCGTGACGAACTGCGCCTCCGCCAACGCCTACTGCCGTACGACCTACCGCAAGGGCTGGGAAATCGAACAATTCTGACGGAAAGGGACGCACACGATGAAGATTCAGCGCAGGTCGTTTCTCGGCGCCGCGGGCGCGGCCGCCGGTTTCACCATCCTGCCGCGCCGTCTGCTGGCGGGCAGCGGGCAGACGCCGCCGAGCGAGACCATTTGCGTGGCGGCAATCGGCGCGGGCGGCCGGGCGGGCGCGGACATCGACGGCCTGGCGGCGGCGGGCGCGAAGATCGTCGGCCTCTGCGACGTCGACACGCGGCGTTCGGAAGGCCAGCGCAAGAAGCGTCCGGACGCGCCCTATTTCACGTTCTACCGGGAGATGCTCGACAAGCTTGACCGGCAGATCGACGCCGTGGTGATCGGCGTGCCCGACCACTGGCACGCGACGATGGCGATTGAATGCCTGCGCCGCGGCAAGCACGTCCAGTGCGAAAAGCCGCTCGCGCAGAGCTTCCACGAAATGGACGCCATGCTCGCGGCGGCGAAGCGGCGCCCGGATCTCGTCACCCAGGCGATGAACCAGGGGCACGCCTACGACACGATCCGCGATTTCCGCGAATGGGTCGAGGCGGGGCTGATCGGCGAGGTGACGGAGGCGCACATCTGGTGTCCGGCCCGCTACTCGTTCATGGACCAGCTGGGCGAGATGGGCAAAACCTACGAGGTCCCGAAGGAACTGAACTGGGAGCAGTGGCAGGGGCCGGTGCCGCACCGTCCGTATTTCCCGAAGTATCTGCCGGGCGTCTGGCGCTGCTGGACGATGTACGGCACGAACACGCTGGGCGACTGGAGCTGCCACCTGATGGATCCGCTGTTCTGGACGTTCGGCCTGGGCCTGCCCCGGACGGTCAGGGCCGAAGTCGTGGGCGACTGGAAGCCGGACGTGCACGGCCTGACCTTCCCGGCGGGCGTGAAGACGACGTTCGAGTACGTGAAACGCGACGGCCGGCCGTTCAAGCTGGTGTGGTTCGACGGCGACGCGTGCCGGAGCGTGCCGAAGCCGGCGCAGTGGAAGGGCGAAGACGCGATGTTCCCCGCCTTCAACACCCCGGAACTCCGCAAGACGCGCGACGGCATGGCGAACGGCGCCTTCGTCTACGGCACGCGCGGCGTGATCGAGTACGGCCACCACGGCGCGAACTATCTGCGACTGCTGCCGGACACGACCCTGGAGAAGCTCGCCCGGGACGGCGGCTGCCCGAAGCAGAAGTACGCCCGCGTGCCGGGGGCGAATCCGAACGCCAAGCCGTACAACGAATTCGTCGCCGCGGTGAAGGGCGGCCCGAAGGTGGGCAGCGATTTCGCGTATGCGGGCGCCATGACGCAGTGCGCGCTGACGGGCGTGGCCGCGCTGTTCGATCCGGGCCGGACGCTCGTGTGGGACGAGACGGCGCGCCGCTTCGCGAACAGCCAGGCCGCGAACGCGCGGCTCACGCTCGCGCGCGAAGGCAGCTGGTGAGGAGGGACGGAACGATGACGACGCGAAGAGATTTCCTGGCCGCGACGGGCGCGGCCGGCGCGATGGCGGCCGGCGCGGCCGCCTGCCCCGCGCGGGCCGGACGTCCGGCCCCGTGGCGCTACGCCATGAATCCGCCGACCATCGGCGGCTACAAGTGCCCGCTCAAGGAGCAGGTCCGCCTTTCGATTGCGGCGGGCTACGACGGGATCGAGCCGTGGCTGGCGGACATCCAGAAGGCGAAGGCGGCGGGCGAACTGGCGGACATCCGCAAGATGTGCGCCGACGGCAACCTGGCCGTGGTGAACGGCATCGGCTTCGCCCATTGGGCGATGCCCGATCCGGCCGAACGGGCGAAGGGCCTGGAGGAGATGAAGCGCGACATGGCGCTGGTCGCCGAAATGGGCGGCGCCTTCATCGCCGCGCCGCCGTTCGGCCTGCAGCGGCCCGGCAGCCCCAAGGTCTCATTGGACCATTTTGCGGATTGCTACCGCGCGGTTCTGGAACTGGGCGACCGGATGGGCGTGACGCCGATTCTCGAGTTCTGGGGCCATTCCGTGAATCTGAGCCGCCTGAACGAGGCACTGTACGTCGTCGCGGCGAGCGGCCACCCCAAATCCGCCGTCCTGGCCGACGTGTACCACATGTACCGGGGCGGCAGCCCCTACGAGGGCCTCCGCTTCCTCACGCCCTCGACGCTGCCCGTGCTGCACATGAACGACATTCCCTCCGCGCCGCCGCGCGGGCAGCTCGTGGACGCCGATCGCGTGTGGCCGGGGGATGGCGTGGCGCCGTGGAAGCGGATCTTCGGGCTGCTTCGCGAGGGGCGTCTCGATCCGTGGCTGTCAATCGAGCTGTTCAACAAGTCGTACTGGACGACCACGCCGCTGGATACGCTCAAGACGGGTCTGGCGAAGATGAAGGGCGTTGCCGAGAATGCCTGAACACACGTGGACTTTCTTCCGGTCGGCGCGTTGCGTCCAGGTCAAAATCGAAACGGGCGCGGACCTCAAAGCGCTGGCCACGCTCGACCGGAAGCTCTGGACGGTGCTGTCGGCGCCGGCGGCGGGCCTGCGCTTCGACGCCGCCACCTTGAAACTGCTCGATTCCGACGCCGACGGCCGCATTCGCGTGCCGGAAGTCCTGGCGGCCGTCGCCTGGATGGCCCGGCGCTTCACGTCGCTCGACTTCCTCTTCGCGCGCAAGGGCGAAATCGCGCTGGAACTGCTGGACGAGGGGACGGAAGAGGGCCGGGCGCTGAAGGACTCCTTCGCGCAGATCCGCGCGCGCGCGGGTCGGCAGACCGGCCCCGTCACCTTGGCCGACGTGACGTCGACGACGGCGATTTTCAACGGCCAGCCCTTCAACGGCGACGGCGTCGTCACGCCGAAGTCGACCGTCTCGGCCGACGAGGCGGACCTCCTCGCGACGATTGTCGCGACGGAGGGCGCCGTGACGGACCGCAGTGGCGCCGCGGGCGTCGACCAGACGACGGCGGACGCGTTCTTCGCCGACGCCGCGGCCTATCTGGCCTGGAAGGCGGGCGCGGCCGCCGCCGCCACGCTGGGCGACCGCACGGCCGCGGCCTGGGCCGCCTATCAGGCCGTCGAGGCGGCAATCGACGAGTATTTCACGCCGCCGCCGGATCTTCCGCTCGTGGCGGAGGACCCGACGCCGACGCTGCCGCTGACCGCCGGGCTCAACCCGCTTTGGCTCGCCAGATTCCGCGCGTTTGCGGCGGACGCCGCGGCGCCGGCGCTGGGGCGCGACGCGGTGGACACGCTCACGCGCGACGAGTGGGCGGCCGTCAAGGCGAAGCTGGCGCCGTACGGGGCCTGGCTGGCGGCGAAGGCCGGCGCCGCGGTCGCGGGCGTGGGCGACGGGCGGCTCGCCGCGCTGGTCGGGGACGGCGGGCGGCAGCGGGCCGTGAATGCGCTGATCCGCAAGGATCTGGCCCTTGCGGACGAGTATGGCCGTCTCGTGGACTGCGAACGGGCCTTGCGCTACGCCGAACATCTCGTCGACTGGATCTGCAACTACGTGAACCAGGCCAATCTCTACGACCTGACGCGCGACAGCGTCTACCGGACCGGCGTCCTGTACATCGACGGGCGCGCCTGCCGGCTCTGCTTCCACGTCGAAGACGAAGGCCCGCATGCCGCGCTGGCGCAGCGGAGCAAGTGCTGCCTCGTCTACGCGAAGCTGTCGCGCCGGGCGGCGGAAGGCGCGAGGGAGATCTGCGCGGTCGTGACGGCCGGCACGACCGCGTCGCTCTACGCGGGCCGCAACGGCCTCTTCGTGGACTGCGACGGAAACGACTGGGACGCCGTCGTCTCGAAAGTCGTCGAAGCGCAGGTGTCGCTGCGGGAGGCGTTCTGGGCGCCGTGGGCGAAGATCGCCGCGACGATTTCGGAGCAGTGCCGGAAATTCCTCGTCGCGAAGCAGGATGCGGCCGTGGCCGGGACCGCCGGCGGCGCGGCGGCGGCCGTGGCGGCTCCGCCGGCCAGCGGCGCGGCGCTCGCGTCGGGCGTGGCGGCCCTGGGCGTGGGCGTCGGCATGGCCGGCGCGGCCTGCGCGGGGCTGATCGGCCTCGTCGCGGGCCTTCCGTTCTGGAAGGTGCTCGCGGGCGTGGCGGCCCTCGTCCTGTTCGTTTCGCTGCCGAGCGTGGTCCTGGCCTGGTTCAAACTGCGCGCCCGCGATCTCGGCGCCATTCTCAATGCCGGCGGCTGGGCGGTCAATCGCCCGCTCCACTTCTCGGCCAGACTCGCGAAGTCGTTCACGGTGCCGGCCCGGGTGCCGGCCTCGGCGGCCGTCGCGCGCGATCCCGGCGCGAGGGGCGGCTGGCTCGGGGCGCTGGCGCTCGTCGTCGTCCTTGCGGCGGTGGCGGCGGTCCTTTGCTGCAAGCTGGGCCTGTGTCCGTTTGCCGCCCGCCCGCCGTGCGCCGCCGTTCCCCAGACTTCCGCGGAGACCTGAACATGAGCCGACTCAGCAATGCCGATTGCGAAAAACTGAACCGCCTGTACGGTGCGCCGGGGCGCATCGTGTTCCGTCCGTCCCGGCACGACGTCCCCGTTGTCGTTCTCGCCAACCAGTACGGTTCCGCCGAGATCTCGCTGCTGGGCGCGCAGACGCTGTCCTACCGCCCCACGGGCAACCATCCCGTGCTGTTCATGCCGATTCCCTACGACACGCTTCCCGCCGGGACGGAGATCCACGGCGGCATTCCCGTGTGCTGGCCCTGGTTCGCCCGCTGCGGCGCGCCCGGCTCGAAGCCCCACGGCGTGGCGCGCTACGCCGTGTGGGGCGTGAAGGGAAGCGAGTATTCGGAGGACATCTCGGAAATCACGCTGGCCCTTGCGTCCGACGACGGGACGCGCGCCGTCTGGCCGCACGATTTCAGGCTTGAGCTGAAAATCTCCGTGTCGATGAAGCTGACCCTTGCGCTTCACGCCGAGAATACGGGCGCGGACGCGTTCTCCGTCACGGAGGGCTTCCATCCCTATTTCCGCGTGAGCGAACGCGACCGGTCCGAAGTGCTGGGCGTCGACGGGTTCGAGTTCGTCGACACGCGCGAGCCGGACAAGGACAAGCGGACGTGGACGGGCTCCTGCGCGGTCACGTGCGGCGGCAGCAAGATTTTCGACGCGACGAAGTTCGAGTACGTGCTGATGGACCACGGCCTCGACCGCGCCATCGCCGTCGTCTCGCGCGGCAACCGCCGCCTGGTGGTCTGGAACCCCGGCGAGGAGAGCGCCGCGCGCGTGTCCGAATTCGGCGACGCGGGCTGGCGCAAGTTCGTCTGCGTGGAGCCGTGTTCGACGCCGGCCGACGCGGCCTACGAGCTGAAGCCCGGCGAGTCGCACGATCTGCTGATGGCGATTCAGTCCGTGCCGAACGACGGCAGCGTCCACGCACGAGGCTAGAGCTTCCCGCCGACGCTCCGCGCGAGGCCGATCAGGGACGCGGCCGAGACCGTGGCGTCCGTCGACGCCCAGGCGATGGCCGAGGGGCGGCCGTGCGACCCCCTGACGCGCGTCGCGTCCTGGCCGGTCCCCGGCGGGAAAAGCCGGCCGAAGAAGAGTTCGCACGGATCGTAGCCGGGCTTGTTGTGGATGTCGACGTGCGTGGCCCAGTCGGGGGCCTCGCGCGGGTCCGTCCACCAGGGGTAGGCGCACCAGGAGCCGGGCCGGGCGACGAGCAGGATTTCGCCGGCCGAGGCGTGCGCCCAGTTCTGGTCCGCCCGGATGGCGCACGACGCGTACTCGCCGGTCGCCTCAAGGAGTTTCGCCACCGGTTCGACGTCGTCCGGATGGCCGACGTAGACGTGCGCGATCTCGTGGTCGCACATCGCGAAGGCCCGGGAGGCGAAGAAGTCGGGATAGGCGCGGCCCGCCACGTCCCGCACGCGGAAGTGGCCGGACGCGCGCAGGGTGGCGTTGGGATGGGCGGGGGGCCGGTCGCAGGCGGCGATCCCGTAGTCGCCGAAAACCGTCAGGGCGGCCGATTCGCGCTGGGCGAAATCCGCGAGCCGTTCCAGCTGCGCCGTGAATTCCCGGTGGGCGGCGGCGTCGGCCGGGCTGCCGGGGCCGTGGCGCTGGGCCTCGTAGTCCAGGGTGGGCAGATAGAGAAAGGCGATGTCGGGGGCGTGCGCCTTCATCATCGCGAAGAAATTGTCGAGAATGGCGCGGCCGACTTTGGGCGACGCGAGCGGCCCCCAGTAGCGGTGGAGGGGAAACCTTCCGCACGTCCTGTCGAGCGTTTCGCCCATGCCGACCGGAAGCGCGTAGTTGCGCATGATCATGCCGCCGCCGTGCTTGTGGATGGGCGCGGGGGAGATGACGGAGTCGACGGCTTCGCCCAGGGACTGCTGCCAGAAGTAGAGGCCGACCGTCCGCCCCGCCGCGCGGGCGGCCGTCCAGATGCGCGGCCCGCCGACCAGCGCGGCGGACTGCTCCCAGAAGGCGGGCTTCCGCAGCGTCCGCGAATAGAAGCCGTTGGACGTCATGCCGTGCGCGCGCGGCTCGGCGGCGGTGCGGAACGAGGCCTGCGCCGTGCAGGTGACGGCGGGAAAGACGGAGTCCGCGGGCGTGAAGGAAAGTCCCGCCTGGCGGAGCCGGTTCTGGCGCTCCAGATTCCCGAACCCCAGCCCGGCCGCACTGACGATCAAATGCTTCATGGCGCAAGTATAGCACAATCGAACCTGCGGGGACAGTCCCCCGGAACCGTGGGGACGGTCTGTCCGGAACTCGGCTTTGCGGCCGCGCGCGAATCGCGTTGCGGCCGGATTCGCGGAACGGGTGAATTTCCGGTGGGCTTCGGATGCCGTATATGGTAGAATGGACGCGGATTTCCCTGCGGGCGTCCATCAGGGGTGGATCGCGCGCGCGGGCAAACGGGGGCGTGCCGCCCCGAGAGGACAGGTAAAATGGATTTCTGGAACGAACAAGCCGAGACGATGAGCCGCGACGAGCTGGCCGCCGTGCAGTTGAAGGGACTGAAGTTTTCGCTTGCGCAGATGTGGAAGAGCCCATGGAGCCGGGAACTCCTGCGCGGTCGCGGCGTGGCGTCGCCTGAAGACGTGACGTCGCTGGACGATCTGGCGAAACTGCCGTTTCTGACGAAGGACGATTTTCGCGACGCCTACCCGCTGAAGATGAACACGGTCGCGCGCCGGGACTTGAGGGAGTTCCACCAGTCGTCCGGCTCGACGGGCACGCCCGTCGTCATGGCCTACAACCGCCACGACCTTGAGCAGTGGGGCGAATGCATGGCCCGCTGCCTGACGATGGCGGGGCTGGAGGCGGGCGACGCCTTCCAGGTCATGCCGACCTTCGGCCTGTTCAACGGCGGCTTCGGGTGCTACCACGGCTGCCGGACGGCCAATCTCTTCTGCGTCCCCGCCTCAAGCGGCAACACCGAGCGCCAGATCAAGCTGATGCGCGATTTCCAGGTGAAGGGCTTCTGCAGCGTGGTGAGCTACGTGCCGCGCATCATCGAGAAGCTCGACGCCGACGCGTCCGGCGACCACGACATTCCGTCGCTCCGCGTGGGCATTTTCGGTTCGGAGACGTTTTCGGACGAACTTCGCCACCGCATCGAGGCGCGGCTCCACATCGAGTGCTTCGACATCTACGGCATGACCGAAACGGGCGGCATCGGCACGACGGGGCAGGACTGCAGGTGCCATTGCGGACTCCACGTGTTCGAGGACCAGTACCTCGTCGAGATCATCGATCCCGCCACGGGCGCGCCCGTGCCGGACGGCGAGTACGGCGAAATCGTCTTCACCTCCCTGACCCGCGAGGCCATGCCGATTCTCCGCTACCGGACCCATGACATCACGCGCATCGTGAGCCGCGAGAGGTGCGCCTGCGGCCGCACCTCGCTCCGGATCGACCGCATCACGGGACGCACGGACGACATGCTCATCGTGAAGGGCGTCAACTTCTATCCGCGCCAGGTCGAGCAGGCGCTGATGGAGATTCCGGGCGTGAAGGACGAGTTCCAGATCATTCTCGAAGAGGCCAACGGCATGACGAACATGACGGTCAACGTCGAGGCCGAAGCCGGCGTGACGGGGCATACGGTCGCCAAGCACCTCAAGGAGCGCCTTGGCTTTCTGCCGAAGGGCGACGTGTTCCCCGTGGGCGCGTTGCCGCGGACGGAGGGCAAGGCCAAGCGCGTGATTCGCCGGAAACTCGACTGATGGGACGCCTGCGGAGGATTCTGCCGGCGGCTGCGGCGGTCGCGCTGGCGCTGGCGGTTCTCGGCCTTTCGTCGTGCCGGCCGAAACCCGCTGCGCCGCCCCGGTCCCGGCCGGAGGCGGCGGCCGACCCGTCGCTGGTCCTGGTGACGGGCTACTGCAACTGCGGGACGTGCTGCGGCTGGAAGCGGAGCTGGTTCGGATTCGGCCCTCCCGTCTACGCGGCGGGGAGCATGAAGGGGCGCCCGAAGAAGGTCGGCGTGACGGCGAACGGGCGGAAGGCGAAACACGGGACGATTGCGGCCGATCTGCGGGTCTGGAAATTCGGCACCCGGCTCGACGTCCCCGGCTATGGCGTCGGCGAGGTCGAGGACGTGGGCGGCGCCATCCGGGGGCGGCACATCGACGTCTGGTTCCCCACGCACGAAGAGGCCCGCCGGTGGGGCCGGCGCTATTTGAAGGTCCGGGAGGTGGCGGACGAAAAGGCCGCGCCGCCGGCGGGCAAGACCCCGTGACGGGGCGCCCCGGACGGTCAGGATCAACAGGAAAGGATGGACGGAAATGTGTGGAATAGTCGGTTTTGCCTCGCGCGCGACGCCGGCCGTGGGGCCGCTCGTCAACGGACTCAGGCGGCTTGAATACCGCGGCTACGATTCGGCGGGCGTGGCGCTGGAAAGCGCCGGCGGCATCGCGGTCTACAAGCAGACCGGGAAAGTGGCCGAGCTTGAGAAACTGCTGAAAAGCGCCCTGAAAACCGAGGCGGAGCGCGCCCGCAGCACAATCGGCATCGCCCACACGCGCTGGGCCACGCACGGGCTGCCGACGCGGGCCAACGCCCATCCGCACGTCGCCGACGGCGGCCGCCTTGCGCTGGTGCACAACGGAATCGTCGAAAACTACGCCGCCTTGCGCGCCGGACTCGAAAAGCGCGGCGTGGCGTTCGTCTCCCAGACGGATACGGAAGTTCTCGCCCATCTCATCGCGGCTTTCGACAAGGGCGATTTCCTCTCGGCCGTTTCGCAGGCGCTGAAACAGGTCGAGGGGACCTACGGCATCGCCGCCATCTCGGCCAACCACCCCGGCGAGATGATCGTCGCGCGCAAGGGCTCGCCGCTCGTCATCGGGCTGGGGGAGGGCGAGACGGTGGTGGCGAGCGACGTGTCCGCCATTGTCGCCTATACCCGGCAGGTCATCTACCTCAAGGACGGCGACATCGCGCGCGTCACGGGCGACGGCGTGCACATCTATTCGCTCGACATCGCGCCCGTCTCGCGCGACGTCCAGGAGGTCGACTGGGATCTGGGGGCAATCGAGAAGGGCGGGTTCGGGCATTTCATGCTCAAGGAGATCTACGAGCAGCCCGACGCCCTCCGGAACACCATTCGCGGCCGTCTCGACCGCCAGGGCGCGACGGCGGTGCTGTCCGGCCTGGGCCTTTCGCCGCGCGACCTGGCCGCGATCCGCCGGCTGGTGATCATCGGCTGCGGAACGTCGCTGCACGCGGGCATGGTCGGCAAATACCTGTTTGAGGGCCTTGCCGGCCTGCCGACCTCGCCCGAGCAGGCGGCGGAGTTCCGCTACTCGAATCCCATCGTCGGGCCGGACGACTGGGCAATCGCCCTGTCGCAGTCGGGCGAGACGGCCGATACGCTTGCGGCCGTGCGCGAATCGATCCGCAAGGGGGCGCTCGTTTCCGGACTGTGCAACGTGGTGGGTTCGACGATTGCGCGCGAAGCCGGACGCGGCGTCTACCTGCACGCCGGGCCGGAGATTTCCGTCGCGTCCACCAAGGCCTTCACCGCCCAGGTCACGGCGCTGCTGATGATGGCGCTGAAGATGGGGCGCACGCGCCGGCTTTCGCACGAGGACGGCGCGCGCCTGGTGGACGCGATCGAGCGCATTCCCGAACTGGCGGCCGAGGTGATCCGCGAGAACGGGCATATCGCCACGGTGGCCGAAAAATACGCCCGGGCCAACGACATGTTCTTCATCGGCCGCGGCATCCTCTATCCGGTCGCGCTGGAGGGCGCGCTGAAGGTCAAGGAAATCGCCTACGTGCATGCCGAAGGCTACCAGGCCGCCGAACTCAAGCACGGCCCCATCGCGCTGCTGTCGGCCGCCACGCCGGTGGTGGCGCTGCTCGCGGACATCCCGGGCAAGGAGAAGACCATGGGCAACGTGCAGGAATGCCGCGCGCGTCGGGCGCCAGTGGTCGGCATCGTCACCCGGGGTGACGACAACGCCGCCGCGCACGTGGACGACGCCATCTTCATTCCCCGCACGATTGGCGAAATCGCCCCGATCGTTTCGGTGGTGGCGCTCCAGCTCTTCGCCTATCACGTGGCCCGGCTGCGCGGCTGCGAAATCGACCAGCCGCGCAATCTCGCCAAATCCGTCACCGTCGAGTAGGCAGACGCCCGCGCCGCCGCGAGGCGATTCCGCGCGCCGCGCCGCGCCGCGGACGCGGAAGGGCGCGCAAAAGGAAAGGCCCGGCCAAACCTCCGTTTGCCGGGCCTTGCCTCCATCGTCTGCAATGGCGGAAGGGGGGGGATTCGAACCCCCGGTGGAGTTGCCCCCACACAACCTTTCCAAGGTTGCACCATCGACCACTCGGACACCCTTCCACTGCAGAAAAGCGAGACACAGTATATCTTTTTCTCCGCGTGAATGCAACCGTAAAATATGGTAAAATGACGGCATGTCGACGACAGCGGAAAAAGCGGGCGTTTCCTTCCGGCACGTGCGGAAGGTCTATGCGGCGGGCCAGGCGCCCGCCGTGGCGGATTTCACCCTCGACGTCCGCCCCGGCGAGTTCCTCGTCCTCGTGGGGCCCAGCGGCTGCGGGAAGTCGACGACGCTGCGCATGGTGGCCGGGCTGGAGCTGCCGACGGCGGGCCGGATCGCGATTGGGGGCAAGGACGTCACCGGCCTGCCGCCGAAAGACCGCGACATCGCCATGGTGTTCCAGAACTACGCGCTCTACCCCCACATGACGGTCCGGGAGAACATGGCGTTCGCCCTCAAGCTGCGCCATGTCCGGCGGGACGAGATCGCCCGCCGCGTGGCGGACGCGGCCGCCACGCTGGGGCTGACGCCCTATCTGGAACGCCTCCCGAAGGCGCTTTCCGGCGGCCAGCGCCAGCGCGTGGCGCTGGGGCGCGCGATCGTCCGCGAACCGGCCGTTTTCCTGTTCGACGAGCCGCTTTCCAACCTCGACGCCAAGATGCGCGTCGAAATGCGCGCCGAGATCATCCGCCTCCACCGGCGCCTGGGGGCCACGATGATCTACGTCACGCACGACCAGGTCGAGGCGATGACGATGGGCCAGCGGATCGTGGTGATGGCGGGCGGGCGCATCCAGCAGGCCGCGCCGCCGCTGGAGGTCTATGCGCGGCCCGCGAACGTGTTCGTGGCGTCCTTCATCGGCACGCCGCCGATGAACCTGCTGCCGCCGGGCGTGCTGGACCTGTCGCGGACGGCCGGCGTGCGGCCCGAGCACGTGCGCTTCACGCGCCTGGCGGCGGCGGCGCGGCCGGACGGGCTGACGGCCACCGTCGATCTGGTCGAGCCGCTGGGCGCCGAGACGATCGTCCACACGCTGCTGGACGCCCGGAAGACGCCGGTCGTCGTCCGCGTGCCGGGCGATGCCGGCGTCGCGGCGGGCGATCGTCTCGCCCTGCAGTTCGACGATTCGAAAGTCGTGTATTTCAATGCGTGAGCGCATCGGCATCTTCGGCGGGTCCTTCGATCCCATCCATCTCGGCCACGTGGACGTGGCCGAGCGGGCGGCGGCGGCCTGCGGGCTGGCGCGGGTTCTGGTGGTGCCCGCGAAGACGAGCCCCTTCAAGACGGACGGGCCGCCGTCGCTTCCGGACGATTTGCGCTGGCGGCTCGTCCTGGCGGCCTGCGAAGGGCATCCGCTGCTTGAGCCCAGCGACATGGAACTGGTGCGCGGCGGGGTGTCGTATGCCGTCGACACCGTGCGCGCCGTGAAGGCCGCCCGGCCGGAGGCCGACATCTACTTCATCGTCGGCGCGGATTCGGTCGCGGGGCTTCCGCGCTGGAAGGATTGGGAGAACCTGCGGAAGCTCTGCACGTTCGTGTCCTTCCCCCGGACGCGCGAGTCGTCGACGGAGATCCGCCGGCGGCTGGCGGCGGGCGAGGCGTTCGACGATCTGGTTGACCCGAAGGTCTGGGCCATTCTGAAAGGAGCGAGCAGATGAGAGACGATTTGGGCGCGCTGAAGGCGCTGGGCAGGAACGTGAAGGCGGCGATGGCATACGACCCGTCCGTCCTGGAGGTTTTCGCCAACCGGCATCCGGCGCGCGACTACTGGGTGACGTTCACCTGCGCGGAGTTCACGACGCTCTGCCCCAAGACCGGCCAGCCGGATTTCGCCACGCTGACGATCCGCTACATTCCGGGCAAGACGCTGGTCGAGTCGAAGTCGCTCAAGCTCTACCTGTTCGGCTTCCGCAACCACGGCGATTTCCACGAGGACGTGGTGAACGTGATCTACGACGATCTCGCGGGCCTGCTCCGCCCCAGGTATCTCGAAGTCGTCGGCAAGTTCGTTCCGCGCGGCGGCATTTCGATCGATCCCTTCGTCAACGGCGGCACGGGGGCGAAGTACAAGGCGCTGGCGCGGCGCCGTTTCGAGAACTGGCACGGGGTCAGGGGCTGACATGTATCGCGCAGGCAGACCGCAACGGAAGACGATTCCGCTGAACCTGATCGTCGACGGCCGCCGGGCGCTGGTGGTCGGCGGCGGACAAGTCGGGCGCCGCAAGGTCGGGGGCCTGCTGGATGCGGGGGCCGAGGTGGAGCTGCTCTGCCCCGACGCGGTGGCGGAGCTGCGGGAGCTGGCCGCGGCGGGGCGGATCGTCTGGACGCGCCGGACCTGGCGGGCGGGCGACGCCCTGGGCCATCGGCTCGTCTTCGCCTGCACGGACGACAAGCACGTCAACCGCGCGGTCCTGGACGACGCCCGCGCGGCGAAGGTTCTCTGCTGCTGCGCCGACCTCAACTGGGCGGACGGCGACTTCACGACGCCCGCGACGGCCCGCGTGGGGAGCCTGTCCGTGGCGGTTTCGACGAACGGACAGAACTGCACGGAGGCCCGCGACGTCAAGCGGGAGATCGTCGCCGCGCTGCGCGCGCGCGAGGGGCTTGAACTTGTCGTCCTGGGAACGAGCGACGCCCTCCTGCCGTCCCGCAAACGCGCGCCGTTCCACCTGCCGGCCGACGAGCGGGCCGTGCTGGGGCCGATGGTCCGGCGGATCTGCGGCGTTCGCGAATTCTTCATTCTCAACACCTGCAACCGCGTCGAACTGGTGGCGGTCGCGGCGCCCGACGACGCCGTCGTCTCCGTGCTGAAGCGGCTGACGGGCTTCGACCGGCTGGCGGCGGGCGAGTATTTCGTCCATCGCGGCTACGAGGCGTTCCGCCATCTCGCCCGCGTGGCAAGCGGACTCGAATCTTCGCTGCTGGGCGAGTGCCATGTCGTTTCGCAGGTCAAGGACGCGCTGGCGGAAGCCGAGGCGAAGGGGTGGAGCGGGCCGGTCGTCCGCGCGACGGGCGCGGAGATCCTCCGCGTGGCCAAAGCGGTCCGCCATGCGGTCGAGGGCCTGCTCCGCGTCGCGGAAATCGACCAGATCGCCGTCCGCTACCTGGGCGTCCACGGCGGGCTTGACGCCGAAACGCACGTGGTGGTCGTCGGCACGGGCATGGTGGGGCGCGGCGCCGTGGAGGCGCTGGCGCGCGCCGGCGTCCGGCTCACGTGGGTCTACCATGTCCGGCGGCCCGACTTCCCGCAGGTCGCGCGGCTGGAGGAACTGCCCGACGTGCTCAAGACGGCGGACGTCGTGCTCAGCGCGGTCGATTCGTCCCGGCCCGTCGTCACGCCGGCGATGTGCGCGTCGGTCGCCGACCGCAATGTCCTCTTTGTCGATCTGGGCGTGCCGCGGAACGTCGATCCGTTCTACGACGACTGGGGCCATGGCGTCACCGTGGCCGATCTCGACGACCTGAAGCTCTGGCATCGCGTGAAGACCGGGACCCTGAACGAGGTCCTGCGCAAAGCCGACGACACGATCCGGCGGGAATACCGCGGCGGGGAGCCGGAATCGTGAAGTCCTGATTGTAAAGTTTTTATAAAAAGGAAAACGCATCATGAATATCGTATGTCTCGACCTGGAAGGTGTGCTGGTCCCTGAAATCTGGATTGCGTTCGCGCAGGCGAGCGGCATCCCCGAGCTCGCGCGCACGACGCGCGACGAGCCGGACTACGCCAAGCTCATGCAGTTTCGCCTCGGCATCCTGAAGGAGCACCGCCTGGGCCTGAAGGAGATCCAGGCGGTGATCGGGACAATCGACCCGATGCCGGGCGCGAAGGAATTCCTGGACGCGCTCCGCGCCGAAACGCAGGTGGCGATCATCTCCGACACGTTCACCCAGTTCGCGGCGCCGCTGATGCGGAAACTCGGCTGGCCGACGATCTTCTGCAACTCGCTGGAGGTCGCCGGGAACGGCGACATCGTCGGTTACAGGATGCGGTGCGACAACTCGAAGCTGACGACGGTCCGGGCGTTCCAGTCCTGCGGCATGGAGACGATTGCCGCCGGCGACAGTTTCAACGATCTCGCGATGATCCGCGCGTCGAAGGCCGGCTTCCTGTTCCGTTCGACGGACAGAATCAAGGCCGACAATCCCGATCTGCCGGCGTTCGAGGAGTATCCGCCCTTCCTCGCCGCGATTGAAGGGGCGCTGGCCTGAAACGGGGGACGTCCGGCATGAAATTCGCCAAGCCCGTATTCGTCATCGCCATGGACAACGAGGCCGCGGCCGTGGCGGCGCACCTTGAAGACGTCCGCGAGTCGGCGCGCTACGGTCGCCGCGTGCTGTCCGGCGCCTATCGGGGCGTGCCGGTCGCCGCGGTCGTGACGGGCGTCGGCAAGTCGAACGCCGCCGCGGGGGCGCAGCTCGCGCTCGTCCTGGGCGCCGACGTGCTGGTCAACGCCGGCGTGGCCGGCGGCCTGCTGCCGACGATGGGCGTCGCGGAGGTCTACCGCGTCCGCGCGGCCGTCCAGTACGATTTCGACCTGGCCGCCGTCAACGGCACGAAGGTCGGGACCCTGAACGAGTGCGCCGAACGCGAGCTGCCGCTGCTGGCGGTGGGCGCGCGCCCGGACGCGCTTCTCGGGACGGGCGACCGGTTCAACGACAGCGAGGCCGACTACCGGTTTCTCGTGGACGACGTCAAGGCCGCCCTGCGCGACATGGAAGGCGCGGCGATCGCCCATGTGGCCCGGCGCGCCGGCGTTCCCTGCGTGTCGTTCAAGTCGGTTTCCGACGTCCATGGTTCGGGCTCGACGGTCGGCCAGTACCGGGACAACCTCGGCAAGGCGCTGGCGGCGCTGTCCGCCGAGGTCCCCGCGGTTCTGGACGAATTGCTTTTCTGACCGACGGGTCGTTTCAAACAGGAGGTTCAAATGGAGCTTATTGCCAGTTTTCAGGTCGACCACACGCTGATCGTCCCCGGCATCTACGTGTCGCGGACGGATGAGATCGGCGGCGATCACGCCACGACGTTCGACATCCGGATGAAATATCCGAATGCCGAACCGGCCGTCCACCCCAACGCGCTCCACACGATCGAGCACGTGGTGGCGACGTTTCTCCGCAACGACCCGGAGTGGAAGTCGCGCATCGTCTACTGGGGCCCGATGGGCTGCCTGACCGGCAACTACCTGATCGTCAAGGGCCGGCCGACGCCGCAGGAGATCCATCCGCTGATGCTGCGCGCGTTCAGGTATCTGCGCGACTACGACGGCCCCGTGCCGGGCGCGACGAAGGCGAACTGCGGCAATTGCATTCTCCACGACCTCCAGATGGCCAAGTGGGAGGCCGCCCAGTTCGTGTCGCGCCTTGAGAACAGCCCCTGTTTCGAGTATCCCGTCGCGCCGCGCGTGCTGACCGGGGAGGGGCTGGTGTTCCACGATTCGTGAGGAAGGGGACTGCCATGAGAATCACCCTGGTTTCGCTGCTGGCGGCCGGCGGCCTGGCCGCCGCCGCCGTGCCGGACGCGGTCGATCCGCGCGTCCGCGCGTACGTCGCGCCGACGCGCGTGGTCTGGATCTCGACGAACGACGGCGCCTTCGGCAACCGCTCCGGCGTCCAGAACGCCGCGGGCCTTCTGGGCGCCAAATACGGACAGGTCCCGCAGCGGCGCTGGCTGGCGCCGAGCGGCTGCACGCTCGTCAACAACGGCGATCCCGCCGGCGTGCTGCTGGACTTCGGCCGCGAGCTGCACGGGGGGCTTCAGATCGGCAACAGCGAGTTCTCGCACGGATCGAAGGTCCGCATCCGTTTTGGCGAATCCGTCGGCGAGGCGATGAGCGACGTCGGCGAGAAGGGGGCGACGAACGACCACGCCGTGCGCGATTCCATCTACGAGCTGCCGCATCTGGGCATGCTGGAAATCGGCAACACGGGCTTCCGCTTCGTGCGCATCGACCTGGTGACGCCGGGGAAGGTCACGCTCGAGTACGTGCGCGCGATTTCGCTGATGCGCCCGATGCCGCGCCTGGGGGCCTTCAAATCGTCGGACGAACGCCTCAACCAGGTGTGGGAGACGGCGGTCCGGACGGTCCACCTCTGCTGCCAGGACTTCCTGTGGGACGGCATCAAGCGCGACCGCCTCGTCTGGATGGGCGACACGCATCCCGAGACGCGGGCGATCCTGGCCGTGTTCGGCGCCGCGCGCGTCCTGCCGGAATCGCTGGACTACGCGGCGGCCATCACGCCGCCGGAGTCGGCCTGGATGAACGGCATGGCGAACTACACGCTCTGGTTCCTGCGCAACGTGCACGACTGGTATTTCTATACGGGCGACGCCGCGTACCTGAAGGACCGGCGCGACTATCTGAAGAAGACGGTCGAGCACGTGCTCGCCGAGACGTTCGGCCCCAAGGCCGCCTACATGACGAGCGGGTTCCTCGACTGGCCGACGCAGCACAACAAGCCGGCGGTGGACGCGGGCACGCGCGGATTGGTGGCGGTGGCGCTGGACAATTCGGCGGTGATGATGGACGTCGTGGGCGAGACCGGACTGGCGGCGCGCTGCCGCGCGGCGGCGGAGAAGGTGCGCGCCGAGAGGCCCGAGGCGCACGGCGCCAAGTCCGCGGCGGCCCTGCTGGCGCTGGGCGGCCTGCGCGACGCGCGCGAGATGTACGACCAGGTGCTCGGCCGGAACGGGCACGACGGCGTCTCGACCTTCTACGGCTACTACATGCTGGAGGCGATGTCCGCGGCCGGCGAGAACCGGCGCGCGCTGGATACGGTGCGCGACTACTGGGGCGCGATGATCGACATGGGCGCGACGAGTTTCTGGGAAGACTTCAACGTGGCGTGGACGAACCAGGCGACGCGCCTGGACGAACTGCCCGTTCCGGGTCGGAAGGACATCCACGGCGACTTCGGGGAATTCTGCTATCCGGGCTATCGCCATTCGCTCTGCCACGGCTGGAGCGCGGGTCCCGCCGCCTGGTGCATCAATCGCGTGCTCGGCCTGGAGATCGTCGAAGCCGGCGGCCGGAGCGTGCGCGTGAGGCCGTTCCTCGGCGACCTGGACTGGGCGGAAGGCGCGCTGCCGACGGCGCAGGGCGTCGTCCGCGTGCGCCACGACCGGCGCGCCGACGGTTCGATCGACACGAAAATCCTCGAAAAGCCGGCGGGCGTGAGAATCGTCCGATGAACGCAACGCGCAAACGGGAGAACCCATGAACCTGCAACGTCGAGCCTTCCTGTCGGGCGGGGCGCTGGTGGCCGCCGCCGCCGTGACGCCCGCCGCGGCGTCGGATTTCACGCCGCCGAAGACACGTGCGGCCCGCCAGCCGTTCGAGGGCATCGGCTCGGCTCCGTTCACGGCGGCCGAACCCTGCCTGCAGGCGCCGGCCGAGACGACCATGGGCGTGACGTGGGCCGTGTCGGGGCTGGCCAAGGGCGTCGTCGAACTTGCGGACAATCCCGAAATGGCGAATGCCCGCATCGTGAAGGGCTGCGGCCGCGGTCTCGTCCCCATCGACGTCGCCGCGCTGACGGTCCGGCTGGAGGGGCTTGCTCCCGCGACGACGTACTGGTACCGGACGATCACCACCCCGTTCACCGACTACCGGAACATCTACGACGCGAAATTGGGCGAGCCCGTCGTCGGCCGGATCCATTCCTTCACCACGCCGGGCGCGGCGGCGAAGGCGCATTTCGCCGTGATGAACGACACCCACGCGCAATGGAAGTCGTTCGACCTCGTCGCGAAGAAGATGAAGGAGCTGAAGCCGGGGTTGATCGTCTGGAACGGCGACGCCACGAACACGACCCAGAAGAAGTCGACGGCCGTCGAGATCTTCCTCGATCCGCCCGTGGCGGCGAAGGACTACGCCGCGGACATCCCCGTCTGTTTCGTGAGCGGCAACCACGACTTCCGCGGCAGCTGGATCGCCCGGAAGGAGGAGGTCGTGCAGCCCCGCCATCCGGCGGAGCGCACGGGCGCGGAGTGGGACCTCAAGTGGAATTTCGCGGTACGCATGGGCGACGTTGCGCTCATCGGCATGGACACGGGGGAGGACAAGCCCGACGGCCATCCGAAATGGTTCGGGCTGGCCAATTTCGGACCCTACCGCGTGGCGCAGGCCGCCTGGCTCGAAAAGGCGCTCGCGCGCCCCGACATCGCCGCGGCGAAATACAAGGTCGTCTTCTGCCACATTCCGCTTTTCGCGGCGCCGGACCATCCCGACCGGCCGCATGACGGCGTGAAGATCGATCCGCACGACTACGCCTACTGGTCGCGGGAATGCCACGACCTCTGGAGCCCGATTCTCGTCCGGCACGGCGTCCAGCTCGTCGTCTGCGCCCACAAGCACAAGTACCGTTTCGATCCCGCCACGGCGGACCGCCCCTGGGCGCAGATCGTCGGCGGCGGCTGCGAGCTTCCCGCGGACGTCCCGGAGCGCTTCCCGACGGTGATCGAAGGCACGGTCGAGAATGGCGCGCTCACGGTCGCGGTCCACAATCTGAAGACGGGCCGGGTGCAGGCCGTCCACGTGTTCAACGGCTGAAAGGGGGTGTCGCGTGCGGTTGCGAACGGTGGTTGTCCTGGCGGCGCTGGCCGCGCTCTGCGCGCGGGCGGCGCCCGACCCGCAGACGGTTTTCGCGCATCCCCCGCGACGGGCGAAGACGGGCGTCTGGTGGCATTGGATGGGCTGCAACGTCACGCGCGCGGGAATCGTGCGCGATCTGGACTGGTTCGCGGAGGTCGGCATCGGCTCCGCGACGATCTTCGGCCTGGCCGACGTCTGCACGCCATGGGCGACGCCCGTCGGCAACAGCCCCACGCGGGGCCTGGTCGCCTTCACGCCGGCGTGGTGGAAACTCGTCCGCTTCGCCTGCGAGGAGGCCGCGAAGCGCGGCATCGAGCTGGGGATCCACAACTGTCCGGGCTACACCTCGACGGGCGGTCCTTGGATTCCGCCGCGCCTGGCCATGCGCGAACTCGTGTTCAACGTGACGAACGCGGCGGAGCAGATCTCGCTGGCGGCGCACGCGGCCTTTCCCGTCTACGACGAGGCGAAGGGCCGCTTCGGGAAGCCGGACATCCCGAGCCGCCGGACGGATCTCCGGGAAATCGCCGTGGTGGGCGGCGTGCGCATCGCCCACATCCCCATGGGCGCGTTCACCCAGCCGAACCAGTGGGCGGCGTTCGGCCTGGAATGCGACAAGATGAACCCCGAGGCGGTCGCCTTCCATCTGGACCACGTCATCGCCGACCTGAAGACGTTCGTCGGCGACCAGATCGGGAAGGGGCTGACGTTCGTGCTGCTCGACAGCTACGAGGCGGGACGGCCCACCTGGACGCCGCGCATGCGCGAGGAGTTCCAGGCCCGCCGCGGCTACGACCCGCTGCCGCTGCTGCCCGTGCTGGGGGGCTTCAAGGTCGCCGACGCGGCGACCGAGCGGAAATTCCGGGCCGACTACGAGCGGACGATCAAGGATCTCTACCGCGACGTCCTCTTCAGGACGATGCGGGAGAAACTGGCCGCGGCCGGCCTTGAGTTCGCCTGCGAACCGTACACGGGCCCGTTTGACTCGCGGGAATGCGCGGCGCACGTCGACCGGGTGATGACCGAGTTCTGGTTCGATCCCCGGCTGAACCGCGGGGTTCCCGGGGAGCTGGGCTGGAACCGGTGGACGGGTCCCGGGGGCGTCCGCCACCGCGTGGTCGAGGCGGAGGCGTTCACAGGCCAGCCCGCCCACTGCCAGTGGACGGAAACGCCGCTGCAGTTGAAGGCCTGCGGCGACTGGCAGTTTGCCCGCGGCGTCAACCGCTTCACGCTTCATACCTGTCCGCTGCAGCCGTGGGACGAGTCGGTCCGGCCCGGCATGACGATGGGACGCTGGGGCGCGCATTTCGGCCGGACGCAGACCTGGGCGAAGACGGGCAAGGGCTGGTTCGCCTACCTGAACCGCTGCCAGGCGCTCCTCCAGTGGGGCGAACCCTGCGCCGAGCGGCTTTCCTGCACTGGCATCCGGCCGGCGGGAACGCCGGTTTCCTCCGTCGCGCGCGCGGCGGACGGCAAGCGGGTCTTTTTCGTCGCCAACCATTCCGACCATCCCGTCGCGCTGTCGATGGCGCTGCCGGCGGGGTGCGCCCTGGCGCCGGAGTGGTTCGATCCCGTGACGGGGCGCATCACGCCGCTGGCCGTGGAAGCAGGCGGCGCACCCATCCGGCTGCCGGCCTGCGGCAGCGGCTTCCTCGTGCTGAGGAAGCCGGCGGCAGCGGCCGTCCCCTCGCTCGACGGCATCTACCTCCAGACGGTCGAGAAGCCCTTCGCGGGCGCGGCGATGCCCGAAACGGCCTGCGCGTTCACGGGCGCCTGGACCGTCGCCTTCGATGCGGCGACGACGGTCGAGATGGAGACGCTGCTGGACTGGACGCGCCATGACAATCCGGCGGTGAAGTATTTCAGCGGCACGGCGACCTACCGCCGCGCGTTCGGCGTGGCCGGCGACGGCTTCCCGTCGCTGCTCACGTTGGGCGACTGCAATGGCCAGGTGGCGCGCGTGCGGATCAACGGCGTCGATCTGGGCACCGCGTGGTGCGAGCCTTACGAGGTGCGCATTCCGGCGGGCGTCGTCCGCGCCGGGACGAACGTGCTGGAAATCGAGTTCACCAACGTCTGGGCGAACCGGCTGATCGGCGACGAACAGGAGCCGGCGGACTGCGATTTCGCCGCCGCGCCCTATCCGGGCGGTTCCTATCTGACGGCGTTTCCGGACTGGTTCGTCGCGAAGACGCCGCGGCCGTCGTCCGGCCGACGGTGCTTCACGAACTGGAACTACTTCACGCGGAACTCGCCGCTGGTTCCGTCGGGACTGCTCGGACCCGTCCGGTTCCACCGCCTGGAAGACCGAATCGCGGGCCGCGCGCGCGGAAAGGACCGGCCATGAGAAACGCGCTGGGAGGGCTGTTCGTCGCCTGTTCGCTGGCCGCCTGGGCCGGCCGCGTGACGATTCTCCACACGAACGACACGCATGCGCACGTCGACGACGGGCGGGTGGCGTTTTCCCAGATCGCCGCCGAGAAGGCCCGGCTGGCCGCGCGGGGCGAGAACGTCATTCTCGTCGACGCGGGCGACTACGTGCAGGGAACCGCGCTCGGCGGATTCGACGAGGGCCGCACGGTCGTCGACATCATGAACGCGGCGGGATACGACGCGGCCACGCTGGGCAACCACGAGTTCGACTACGGGATTCCGGCCCTGCTGCGCAATCTCCGGCGCAGCGCCTTCCGGCACACGAGCTGCAATCTGCTGCGGCGCGAGTCGGCGGAAGATCCCGGCCGGCTGTTCCTGCCGCCCTACGTGGTCGTGACGAACGGCGCGGTCCGCGTCGGTTTCGTCGGCGTGACCACGCCGATGACGCTCGTTTCGACCAAGCCCTCGACCTTTCTGGATCCGACGGGAACCTATCGGGCCTGGGATTTCATCGCCGGCGCGGACGGAGCCGAACTCTATGCGGCGGTCCAGCGGGCGGTGGACGCGGCGGCGCGGGTTGCGGATTACGTGGTCGTGCTCGGGCATCTCGGCGTCTCGCCGGAGGCGGCGAACTTCATGTCGACGGACGTGATCGCGCATACGACGAACTTCGTCGCGTTTGTCGACGGGCATTCGCATTCCGAATACACCGGCCGCCGGGTCCGCAACGCGGCCGGCCAGGAGGTCGTGCTGACCCAGAGCGGGAGCCATCTGGGGATTCTGGGCTTCCTGACGCTGGAGGACGGCCGGTGCGTGGCGGCGGGCACGATCTATCCGCGCGGCGACAGGTCGCGGCCGGTCGCCGACCTGGAGCGGCGGCTGGTCACGGCGGTCGAGACCCGGCTCGGCGCGCGCATCGCCATCGCCGACAGGCCCCTGTGCGCCTATCGGCCGGGCACGACGCAGCGTCTCGCGCGCTCGCAAGGCTGCGGCGCGGGCGACTACGTGGCGGACGCCGCCCTCTGGTACGCGAACGAGAAGGCGGCGCTGGCCTGCGATTTCGCCCTGATGAACGGCGGCAACGTGCGCGCCGACATTCCGGCGGGCGCGGTGACGCTGAAGACGATGCGGACGGTCCAGCCGTTCGCGGGTTCCGTGGGCGTGATCGAGGCGAACGGCCGCCAGGTGCTGGACGCGCTGGAATTCGGCGCGCAGGTCGTCGGCGCGGGCGAAAGCGGGGGCTTCCTGCAGGTCGCGGGTCTGCGCTACGCCATCGACCTTTCCGTCCGGCCGTCGTTGCTGGTGGATGCCACGGGCAGCTGGACGGCGGGCCCCACGAACGGCCGCTACCGCGTCCACGACGTGCAGGTCCACGACGCGAAGACCGGCCGGTGGAACGGACTCGACCTCCATGCCGTCTATCGCGTGGCTGGCAACGCCTTTACGCTGGTGGAGGGCGGCGACGGGTTCGCGATGTTCCGCAGCGCGAAAATCGTCAACAACGCCATCTGCACGGACTATCTGGTTCTGGCCGAATACGCGAAGGCCTTTGGCGGCGACGCGGACGGCGTTCCGCGTCTCCGGTCCGACCGCGCGCCGTTCGCCGCCCGCGCCAACTACGCGATCGCCTACGAGAACCCCGACGGTTCCGGACGCATCCGCATCCACGACAGGTGACGCGGGGACGCGCCGCGCACACGAGAGAATTTGCCATCACAGGGAGAAACCGGAAAATGAAAATCACCGAAATCCGTCCAATCGTCGTCCACTGCTTCCGCACCAACTGGGTCTTCGTCAAGGTGCTGATCGACGAAGGCCTCTATGGCATCGGCGAGGGGACGCTGGAATACAAGGAAGACGCGCTGGTGGGCGCGCTGAAGGATCTGGAACACGCACTGACCGGCAGGGATCCGTTCAACACGGAATGGATCTGGCACGAAAACTACCGCGACGCCTACTGGCGCGGCGGCCCCGTGCTGATGAGCGCCCTCTCGGCCGTCGACATGGCGCTGTGGGACCTCAAGGGCAAGGCGCTCGGCGTGCCGTGCTGGAAGCTGATGGGCGGCCTGTGCCGCGACGGCGTGCCGTGCTACGCGAACTGCTGGTTCGCGGGTGCCCGGGAGCCCGAGGAATTCGCGGAGAAGGCGACGGCCGCCGTCGAGAAGGGGTTCAAGGGCCTCAAGTGGGACCCGTTCGGCAAGAACTACCGCCAGCTGCCGCCGGCCGATTTCAAGAAGGCGCTGGCGTGCGTCGAGAAGGTCAAGGCGGCCACGGAGGGCAAGGCCGAAATCCTCATCGAGTGCCATGGCCGCTTCGATCTGCCCACCGCGCTCCGCCTCTGCACGGCCCTGGAGGCGTTCGATCCGTACTGGGTCGAGGAGCCGGTCATCCCCGATTCCCTGCGCGCGCTGGCCGACTTGCGTTCGCGCGTGCGCGTGCCGATCGCCTGCGGGGAGCGCCTGTATTCGACGCAGCAGATCATGGACGCCGTCGAGCTCCGCTGCTGCGATTACCTGCAGCCGGACGCCTCCCATGCGGGCGGCATCACGGAAATGCGGAAGATCGCCGGCATCTGCGACGCGCACCACATTCCGTTCTGCGCCCACAACCCGAGCGGACCGGTCGCCAATGCGGTCACGCTGGCGCTCGGCGTCTCCACGCCGGGCTACTGCATCCACGAGACGCTCTTCGACGACGTGCCATGGCGCAGGGACGTCGTCGACGAGGACGTGAAGTTCGCCGACGGCATGATGTACGTGAACGACCGTCCGGGCCTCGGCGTCGACATCGACGAGGAGGCCGCGAAAAAGCACCCGTACGAGCCGCACTGGCTGCGCCACTACGCGGGAACGCTGACGAACGTCCGCCCGCCGGATTCTTGCGATTACTATCACGCCTGATCTGTGGTATAATGGCGTTGTCCGGCCGGAGTGGTGGAATGGCAGACACCAGGGACTTAAAATCCCTTGACGGGTATCCGTCGTACGGGTTCGAGTCCCGTCTCCGGCACCAGCCGGTTGCCCGGCGGGGCGCGCGGCTGCCGCGCCGACGGCGCGGACGGAACGGCGGGAACGAGGGGAAGCGGATGAAGCGGGGACGGTTGGCGGACAGGGAAAGCGCCGAACAGGCGTCGCAGGAGGACATCACGTCGCACATCATGACGATGCGCGGCGTGCAGGTCATGCTGGACAGCGATCTCGCGGCGCTCTACCGCGTGACGACGCGGGTGTTCAACCAGGCGGTCAAGCGAAATGCCGACCGGTTTCCGGCCAACTTCCGCTTCCAGTTGAGCCGGGACGAGTTCGCGGTTTTGAAGTCACAGATTGTGACATCAAAAAAGGACGGGGGCGCGGAGCGGCGCGGCGGCCGCCAGAAGTTGCCCTACGCCTTCACCGAACAGGGCATTGCGATGCTCTCGGGCGTGCTCAAGAGCGATGTCGCCGTCCAGACCAGCATCCGCATCATGAACACGTTCGTGTCGATGCGCAAGGCGCTGGCGTCGCTGGCGCCGCTCATGGAGCGGATTGAAAGCGCGGAGCGGCGAATCGGCAAGCAGGAGGACGTGCAGGCGCACAACGAGGCGCGCTTCCGGCTCGTCCTGGACGCGATGCGGGACAGGAGCTTCCCGCCGCAGAAGGTGTTCTTCGACGGCGAGTTCTTCGACGCCTTCGAGCAGATGAAGCGGTTCATCCTGAAGGCGAAGCGCAAGCTGATCGTCATTGACCCGTACTTCGACGATTCGTGCCTGCAGATCATCGCGCGCAAACGCGCCGCCGTCCACGTGACGGTCGTCGTCAGTCCGCTCGGCCGCCGCAATCTCCACGACGTGGACATCGCGCAGTTCAACCGGCAGTACGCGGATTCGCTGACGGTCAAGGAATCGGAGAAGTTCCACGACCGCTACCTCATCATCGACGGCGCGACGCTCATCCACGTCGGCGCGTCGCTCAACCGTCTCGGGAAGAAGTGCTTCGCGTTCTCGACCCTCGAACGCGCGAACATCCCCGACATCATGGCGCGGGTGTCGTAATGCAGATCGGACTGGGAGATCTCGCGCTGGTCCTCTTTCTCGCGGGCGTCAGTTCGCTCGCGTGGCGGCGGCGGCGGAATGTCGGCGGCAAGACCTGGGCCTTTCGCATCGCGCCGCTGGCCGGCGTGGCCTGCGCCGTCGCGGCGTGCGTCGCGCCCGGACTCGGCTGGGCCTGGCATCTCGCGCTCTGCGCCGCGGGGCTCGTGGTCTGCGGCGTGGCGGCCTTCCGCGGCGGCTGGCGCGTTTCCCGTCCGCGCAACGCGGTCGGCCGGTGGACGCACTGGGCAGTCTCCATTGCCGGATATTTCGTCTTCGCGGCGCTCGTCACGATTCCGCCCGCCCTGGTCCTGTGCTTCGCCGTCCGCCTGTCGTGCGCCCTTGAAGGCGACTGGCCGTGGACGCGCGGACGGATTGCTGGCGACCTGCCGTTCGCCGTGGAGTACCGGCGCGCGAAGACGCTTTGCGCGGAACACGACAAGCGGCTTCTGTTCAAGTCCGGAAAGCGGGTGGGGCTTCTCGGCAATCCCGGCGGCTTTGGCCCTTTTCGGGTCTACCGCCTGAAAGACGGCTGCCATGCGCTCGTGGACGGTTTTGGCCACGAATCCGTTCCCGGTTTCGAGCCGCGCGTCTTCCGCGTCAACGCCGCGCGCGAGACCGTCGAGCTCAAGTTCGGCGGCGGATGGTTCGAGATGCCCGGGGCCGGCCTTGCCGCCGGGTATGGCGGCGACGACATGAACGGCCGCACGTGTTCCTTCTTCATGTACGACAACACCTGTTCGCCGCGCCGGGAATGGAATGTCGAAGTCGTCGGCACGCCGGTCGCCGACTCGCTGGACGGAATGGAACTGATCGGCGAGATCGACACCGCGGGCAGGTTCACGCGAAACGGGGCGGATTGAACCTGACGGCGCGGCCTGGCGCGCGTTTTTCGACACGGGCCTGAAGGCCGCGAAAGGGCGGAGGCACGGCGCGCGCGTTTTCCCCATGGCGCGTCCGGCAACGCGAGTCTCGCCGGCGGCATCCCGCGCCTGACGGGAAAATCGGACCATCCTGAAATTTGCAATACTGGGCGGCTGACAAAATAACCCTACCGTTCTGTGTCATTTGGACTCCTTGTGCGCGTAGAGTCCTTTTATGTTACGACAACGCGGTTCAATGTAGGCACCCTTGATTATTTCGCCTCAAGATTCGTATCGTTGGGGGTGGGGTTGAAAACGCCAGAAAGCAAAAGAGTTGGCATTCCATCCCAGCTCGCGTCAACATAGAAAACCTTGATATATCCATAACAGGCGGACCTCACTTTGCCATCATCATCCGTCACACACCGACTTCTCACAACCGCAAGCCGCACATCGTCAGTCCGTTTCACATATCCGTTACTGTCCCTACCAACTGTTTTAAGCTCCTTTTCCGGGTAAGACGTCTCCTTGACCGCCTCATACACGTATTTATAGTCGCTTTCCTGGATGCAGTTCACATAGTATGCGCCCGACATCTTCTCTGGGAAACGAAGATACGCCATGCAATGACGGCTATCCGGCGGCGGCAATCCGTCCCACTCCACATTGACCTCGAAATCCGACACGACACCGGATCCGTGAGGCTTCACGAAATCTCCGGCCTTCATATCCACGCCAATCCAGATATTTGTCACCGGAACCGGTCTATGGACAAAGGCGAATTTGGGCAAGTTTGCGGGATGGCGCTTCTCCCTCAACCGAATTAGTTCAATCCCTCCGTATGGCATCCATTTCCCGTCTTTCACTTCATGCTCCTCGCCCATCATCGAATAACAGAATTTGCGGCGCGAGTCGTAGTACCCCTCTTTTGAAACAAACAAATTGATTTCATCTCCGCATGTCTTGCCGCGTATCGAGAAATGTCCGCGCGCGTCCGTCAAGCCCTCTACCCAATATCCCTTGGGTTTGAAATTCATTCCCATGAAGGCACGGACGTTTGCATTGGAAACGGCAACTCCGTCATCGTTAACCACAGACAATATAATTGATGCATCTGCGCCTTTATGTACCGCCCTGTCGAATTCACTGCGTATATGAGACGCCATAGCCGCAAACGAGGCAAAAAGCGACAATACTATGAAACTAACTTTCATTGAAGCCCTCCTTGAGATTTGATTGCTTGATAAAACATAAAATTAAAGAAGTACGATACATCCTTGATGTCTGAGTGTAACCACTGCCCAAGATATGTTGAATGTGCCGGCCACCCGTTGGGGCGTCCGATTCCACCATCAATCTCTTCCGCAACATTCATGTCTGTATTTCTAGTTGATCCCAATATAGATGACAACCCTGACCTTCCTGTCGCTGGCGCGAGGGCAGGTATTCCAAGCGCCAAATGCGCATCTCCTGCCGACAACGGGATGTGCATATTTTGATCGTTCTATCTCCTCGCCTCAAGGTTCGTGTCGTTGGGGGTGGGGTTGAAAACGTAGGCGAGTTGCATTGTCGGTTTCCCATCCC
>JBJEWF010000071.1:0-13549 GCA_051884915.1 Kiritimatiellia bacterium | reverse complement strand
CTTCGGCGAGAAGCTGAATGTTGGTTTCCGCCTTGAGTTCGCCGTAGCCAATGGCACCGGTGGCGAGAACGACCAGCGCCCTGTTGGCGCCACGACGGAAACTCGACTCAAGAATTGATTTATGCGCCGGTGACAAGACAGAAAGGAAATTAACGTCCGTCCGGCTCTGGCCGCCGCCGGTTGCCGCCGCGCCGGCAAAATGTGGTATACTTTAGGGACCGCTGGTTCAAAAGGAGATTCCCATGACCGTTGACACACTTTGCGTCCAGGGCGGATGGCAGCCGAAAAAGGGCGAGCCGCGCCAGGTGCCGATCTATTCCTCGACGACGTTCAGATACGAGACTTCCCGGCAGATGGCCGATTTGTTCGATCTGAAAGAGCCGGGCTATTTCTACACGCGCCTCGCCAACCCGACGAACGACCAGGTGGCCAAGAAGATCGCCGCGCTCGAAGGCGGCGTGGCCGCGATGCTCACCAGCTCCGGCATGGCGGCTTCCGCCTTCGCCGTCATGAACGTCTGCGAAGCGGGCGACCATGTCGTGGCCTCCGCCCAGATCTACGGCGGCACGTTCAACCTGTTCGCCGTCTCGCTGAAGAAACTGGGCATCGAGACGACTTTCGTCGATCCCTGCGCCTCGCCGGCGACGATCGCGAAGGCGTTCCGCCCCAACACCAAGTGCCTCTTCGGCGAAACGGTCGCCAACCCGTCCGGCGTCGTCCTCGACATCGCGAAGTTCGCGAAAATCGCCCACGCGGCCGGCGTCCCGCTGATTGTCGACAACACGTTCCCGACCCCGGTGCTCTGCCGTCCGTTCGAATTCGGCGCCGACATCGTGACGCACGCGACGACCAAATACATGGACGGCCATTCCTCCCAGGTCGGCGGCTGCATCGTCGACTCCGGCAATTTCGACTGGTCCAGATACCCGGAGCGGTTTGCGGGCCTGGTTGCGCCGGATCCGTCCTACCACGGCCTCTCGTACGTCAAGAACTTCGGGAAACTGGCCTACATCACCAAGTGCACGTGCCATCTGATGCGCGACTTCGGCGCCATTCCCTCGCCGTTCAACGCCTTTCTGCTGAATCTGGGGCTGGAAAGCCTCCATGTGCGCATCCGCCGCCATGCCGAGTCGGCGCTGACCGTGGCCAAGTGGCTGCGCAAGCAGCCCAAGGTCGCCTGGGTCAATTTTGCCGGGCTGCCCGATTCGCCCTACCGCGCGCTGGTCGAAAAGCAGTTCCACGGGAAGAGTCCCTGCGGCGTCATGACGTTCGGCATCAGGGGCGGACGCGAACAGTCCATCAAGTTCATGGACGCGCTCAAGCTCATCGGCATCGTCACCCACGTGGCCGACGCCTGGAGCTGCGTCCTGCACCCGGCCTCGCACACGCACCGCCAGTTGACGGACGAACAGCTTGCGGCGGCGGGCATTCCGCCCGACCTCATCCGTCTCTCCATCGGCCTTGAAGATCCGAAGGACCTCATCGCGGACCTGAAGCAGGCGCTGAAGACGGTCTAGTCCAGGCGGAACCCGCGGCCGGAGATCGGATGAAACGCTGGATTGGCATGGGCCTGGCCTGCTGGAGCGCCTGGGCGATGGCGGCGGAGCTGCCGTTGCCCCTGCAGCGTCTTCCGCATACCCAACCGGGGCCGCACCCGGGCGGCGTGCTCGCCCTGCAGATCTGCCTGGACCGGCGGGGATTCTCCCCCAACACGCTGGACGGGGACTTCGGGCGCAAGACGAAGGTCGCCCTTGCGACCTATTGCGCGCGCCAGGGGCTTCCCGTTCCCGTCGCCTCCGGTGCGGGGACGGCATGGGCCGTCTACTTTCCCGACGAACCCGCCCTTCTCGCCACCCAGACGATTACGGCCCGCGACGTCGCGGCGCTCGTCAAGATTCCGGCGACGCCCGAAGGCAAAGCGGCCATGAAGTCGATGGGGTATGAAACGCTCCAGGAGATGTACGCCGAACGCGGGCATCTCTCCGAAGCCATGCTCCGCCGTCTCAATCCGACGCTCGCCTGGCCCAATCCGCCCGTCGGCTCGAAGGTCGTGATTCCCCATTTCCCGGAACCGCCGCGCAAGGCCCCCGTCGCCAGCGTGCTGCGCGTGTCGCTTTCCCGTTTCGAGATCACGGCCTTCGACGAAAAGGGCGAATTCCTCGGCCTCTTCCCCTGTTCGATCGCCGCAGACAAGGGCGAACTCCCGCCCGAGGGCGAACTTCAGGTCAAGAACATCGTCGCCCACCCCGACTACACCTACACGCCCGAGCGCGTGTCCGACAAGGGACGCGTCGCGCGCAAGATCTTTCCGCCCGGCCCCAACAATCCGGTCGGGCTGGCCTGGATCGGGCTTGACCTGCAGGGGTACGGCATCCACGGCACGCCCAAACCCGAGCAGATCGGACGCGCCGAATCGCACGGCTGCTTCCGCCTCGCCAACTGGAACGCCGTCCGCCTCCGCAGACTCTGCGAGGTCGGAACCGGCGTCATCATCGAGCGATAGGCGCGTCCGGCAAAAATTGAAGGTACGCCTGCGGAACAGGCGTACCCGGGAGCGGTCGAGCGGAAAGTGCCGGAATCAGAATGCGTCGGCGGCGTCGGTGACGCGCTGGTTGCGCTTCTGGTTGGCCTTTTTGCGGGCCTCTTCGCGGATTTCCTCGAATTCTTCGCCGGCCAGGCGTCCCGCATCCTCGTCGTAGGCGGTGATGACGGTCTCGTAGTCCTGGGAAGAACCCGCCAGACAGACCGTCACCTGACGGCCCGGCGCCACGTCGAACGCGTAGAACGGGCGGAACCAGCTGCAGAGGCGCGCCCACGTCTGGTAGCGCTTCTCCAGGGCCTCGATCAGATAGTGCCGGCGCCACCGGCTGCCGGGATCGATCGCCTCCTTCGCGCACGCGCTGACCTTGACGATCTTGTGGGTCTTCGGCGTGACGTACACGTAGTAGTCGTCGAATCCCGCCAGCGGCTTCTTCGGCTTGAAGGACGTGCGCAGCAGAATGGGATCGCCCGCCTCGTTGACAAAGTTCGTCGACTTGAATTCGTCGCCGAACTTCAGCCCCATGAAGGTCTCCGTGTCGGCAGGCTTCGCGTCCGAGGCCAGCGTCGACGGCAACGTCCCCTTCCAGCTCGCGTCGCCCACGCTGTAGGACTGGGCGTACTCGCTCGTGCTCGTTTCAAGCACATTGCCGTTGGTGTCCATGTTCGTGCGGGTCTCGCGGCGCCGCTCGGTCACCATGCTGCCATTGGTCGTCACCGAACATTCCACGAACGTCCGGGACACGGAACCGTTGTCGTTCGTGACGACGGTGGATTCGGCCGTCTTGGAAGTCTGGTCCTTGTTGTCCGCGGCATGGGCCTTCCCGCATCCGACGCAGAACGTCAGCGCCAAGGCCAGACCGCCTAACCCGATTGCTTGTGCTTTCATTGTTTTTCTCCTTTCCTTGTTTTAAATCGCCTGCCTGTCGCCGTCTCCGCCGCCAGGCCCGTCCGCGCGCATGCCGATCGTGAACGTGAAGGTCGAACCTTCGCCGGGCACCGACACGAGCGCCACGTCGCCGCCATGCAGAAGCGCGACGTGTTTCACGATGGCCAGTCCGAGGCCGGTGCCGCCCAGCTCGCGGCTCCGATCCTTGTCGATCCGGTAGAACCGCTCGAACACGCGCTTCTGGTGCTCGAAACCGATGCCGACGCCATGGTCCTCCACCGTGAAAACGGCCTTGTCGCCGCACGCGCGCACCGACAGGACGATGTCCTTCGAGCCGCTGTAGCGGAATGCGTTCTCGACCAGATTGGAAACGGCCTGCTCGACTAGGCTGCCATTGCAGACTGCCACGCAGGGCTCCGCGGGTCTGCAGACCAGTTCAACGCCCTTGGCCAGCGCTTTCGCCTGGAAGCGGTCGCGGACGGAAACCAGGAGATCCGCCAGATCCACGGGCGCGAAGTCGGCATGCGTCTCGTTCTCGGCGTGCTCCAGCCGGCCGAGCGCCAGAATGTCCTGCGCCAGCGCATTCAGGCGCCGGGACTCCTTGCGTAGCATGCCCAGCAGCGCCTTGCGCTCGTCGTCGGCAACCGGCATGGCGCCGTCCAGCAGATCGACCGCGCCCAGAATGCCCGTCAGCGGCGTCTTGATCTCGTGCGTCACGTTCGAGACGAACTCCCGGCGGAAAACCTCCGCGCGCCGCATCTCGGCCAGCTGGCGCTCCTTCGCGTCGCGCTCGTTCGCCAGTTCGCGGACCCGCCCCAGCAGACGGCCCATGAACAGAAACACCAGCAACAGCCCCGACGCGCCGACCAGACCCGCGAGCAGCAGGCCCAGGCGGGTCTTCTCGACCGGCTCGAAGACGCGTTTGGACGGGATGCCCAGGCGCACGACGTAGTCGGCCGCGCGCCGCGCGCAGAACAGCGTCTCCTCGCCCGTGGTCGCCGAAACGCGCATCGCCATGCCCTCGCCGTCGCGCAAGGCCTTGTCGACTTCCGGTCGCGTGCCCGGCGCGCCCTTGATCGCCGCCTGCGAATCGAAGACCACGCCGCCGTGCTTGCTCAGCACCGTCAAGCGCACGCCGTCCGCGCGGCATTTGTCGCCCAGGGCGTGGATGCGGCGGAAATCCGCCGTGGCCGGCGCGTCGCCAAGCGCCTGCGCCGCAAGTTCGGTCCGTTTCTTCAGGTCGTGCTGCGCCCACTCCGCCACCGACGCCCGAAACGTGTCGATTTCGGATGCCAGCACGCAGATCAGCGCCACAAAGCCGACGGCCGCCAACAGGCAGGGCACATGTCCAAGACAGAACCGTTTCATGGCTTCACCCGGTACCCCACGCCGCGAATGGTTTCAATGTGCGCGGCCCACGCGCCGAGTTTCTTGCGCAGCCCGACGATCTGCACGTCGACCGTGCGCTCCGTCACGAGGCGGTCCTCGCCCTGCGTGGCGTCGATGATCTGCTGGCGCGTATACACGCGGCCGGGCCGGGCCGCCATCAGCGCGAGAATGCGGAACTCAAGGCGCGTCAACGTCAGGACCTTCTCGCCCAGACGCGCCGTATTGCCCGCCTCGTCCAGCAGCAGGCCGTCCAGCATCTTGCCGGACGACATCGGATCCTGGCGCCGCAGCATCGCATGGATGCGGGCGAGCAGGATCTCGCGCGAAAACGGCTTCGTCACGTAATCGTCGGCCCCCATGTCGAGTCCGCGGACGATGTCCGCATTCTCCGACTTGGCCGTGAGCATGATGATGCGCGTCTCCGCCAGTTCGGGATTCTCCCGGACGCGACGGCAAACCGTCAGGCCGTCCAGGCCCGGCAGCATCAGATCCAGCAGCACGAGCGACGGCCGGGTCTGGCGGATCAGTTCCAGACCTTCGTCGCCGCGCGCGACGGCTTTCACGCGCTCGAAGCCGGCGTTCTTCAGCGTCATCCCGAGGATGGCGCGAATCGTCGCATCGTCTTCGATCACAAGTATGCTGGCTAGGGCGTTCATACGCCGCCGAGTATAGCACCGGCTTGTTAAGCCGGTGTTAAAAACCGAACGCAATCGGCGGACGTTCCGATCCGTCCGGAGGGCGACCCGCCGGCCCGTCCGCCCGGCGGACGGGCCGGGGCGCGCGGCTTCACGCCTTCACTTCCCAGCCGGGCTCGTACGGCCGCGTCCAGAATTTCGCCGCCGCGCAGTCCGCTCTGGCCAGGCGGCCGGTCGCCGGATCCACGTGGACGGCTTCCCCCGTCAAGAGCGACACGTTGCCGAGTTCCGTGAGCAGATTGGAGCGCAACGCCTCCCCGATCGGCGCCGCCGTGTTCACGTCCTTGGCGCGCACGCAGTCGACGAAACGGCGGACGTGGAGCAGATCGCACATCTGCGTGGGGTTGGAGAGGCGGCTGTCGCCTTCCTGCCGGGACGGATCCGTGTCGCCCGCCGCCCACTGCCTGACGATTTTCCGTCCCGTGCGGTCGAAGCGGATCGCCTCGCCCATCGGCCCGAAGAAGAGCAGCCCGTCGTCGCAGTAGACCAGGCAGCCCGTCCACTTGCCCATGAACGGCTGGGCGCCGGCGTGCGAGCAGCCTTCCCAGGTCAGGAACTTGCCGTCCGCAAACTGCACGTTGAGCATCTGGGTGTCTTCGAATTCGAAGTCCTCGCCTTCGTGGAAGAGATGCCCGCCGCCGGCATACACGCGCGTCGGCCAGCCGGCGCCGAGCGCCCAGCGGGCGACGTCCACGAAGTGCAGCCCGTTGTTCGGCAGATCGCCCGTGCCGTAGCCGCGGATGAAGCGCCAGTTGTAATGGACGATGTTCTTGCGGTAGGCCGTCCGCGGCGCCGGTCCCTGCCAGATGTCCCAGTCGAGTTCCGCCGGAACGGCCGCCGGGCGCACGCCCGTCAGCGCCGGCCGGTCCGAGAGGCACCACGCTTTCGCCCAGCGCGGCTTGCCCATCTCGCCCGAACGGATGGCCGCCACGCCTTGCTGCGTGGCGTAGGAACTGCGCCGCTGCGTGCCCAGCTGGAAAACGCACCCCGTGGCCTGCTGGACCTGCGCGAGGACTTCCGCCTCGCCCGCCGTCACGCCAATGGGCTTTTCGAGATAGAGGGCCTTGCCGGCCCGCATCGCCCAGATGCCGGCGAGGACGTGCCAGTGGTCGGGCGTCGCCACGACGACGCCATCGACATCCGGGTCCCCGAACAGGTCGCGCAAATCGCGGAACTTCTTCGGCGTCCGGCCCGTCCGGCGCGCCACTTCCGCCGCGCCAAGTTCAAGGGCCTTCGCGTCGACGTCGCACACGGCGGCGACTTCGGCGTCCCGGAGTTCGCAGATGCGGCTCATCACCTGATAGCCGCGTCCGCGCTGCCCGGCGGGATTGACGGCAAAGCCGCCCGCCCCGTCCGGTCCCGTCCGGGCGACCCCCACCACGCCCAGGCGGATGCGGTTGGAAGGCGCGCCGGCGCCCCAGGCCCCGCCGGACGAGGCGATGAAGAATGCCCCCGTGCCCGTCTTGATGAAATCGCGCCGTTTCATGGAACATCCCTTTCCGGCTGGCGTCAGCGGCCCAGCACCTTGCGATAGTGCGCAATGAGCGCGTTGGTGGACGAGTCGTGTTTCGTGCCGGCCTTCTTCGCCGTGAGGTCCTTGAGGACGTTCTTGGCGAGGACCTTGCCGAGCTGCACGCCCCACTGGTCGAACGAGAAGATGTTCCAGATCACGCCCTGCGTGAAGATCTTGTGCTCGTAGAGGGCGATGAGCGACCCCAGCGTCTCGGGCGTCAGCTCGTCGGCGAGCAGCGTGTTCGTCGGACGGTTGCCCGTGAACGTCTTGAACGGCACCAGCTCGTCCGGATCGCCATCCATGCGGCACTGCTCGGCGGTCTTGCCGAACGCGAGCGCCTCGGTCTGGGCGAAGAAGTTCGCCATCAGCTTGTCGTGGTGGTCGGCAATCGGATTGTGCGTCTTGCAGAAGCCGATGAAGTCGCACGGGATGAGGTGCGTGCCCTGGTGGATGAGCTGGTAGAAGCTGTGCTGGCCGTTCGTGCCGGGTTCGCCCCATTCGATCGGCCCCGTCGTGTACGCGACCGGCTTGCCGTCCCTCGTGACGCTCTTGCCGTTGGACTCCATGTCCATCTGCTGCAGATACGCGGGCAGCCGGCTGAGATACTGGTCGTACGGCAGCACGCAGTAGGATTCGGCGCCGTAGCCGTTCGCGTAGAGGATGCCGAGGAGCGCGAGGACGACCGGCAGGTTGCGGCTGAACTTCGCCGTGCGGAAGTGCTTGTCCATCTTCCAGTAGCCCTTGAGCATCTTCGTGAAGTTGCGCGGCCCGATCGAGAGCATCAGCGAGAGGCCGATGGCGCTCGGCAGCGAGTAGCGGCCGCCGACCCAGTCCCAGAACGCGAACATGTTCTTGAGGTCGATGCCGAACTTCCCGACTTCCTCGGCGTTCGTGGAGAGCGCCACGAAGTGCTTCGAGACGACGTCGTTCGGATTGCGGCCGGGCAGCTTCTCAAGCAGCCAGGCGCGGGCGCTGAGCGCGTTCGTCATCGTCTCCTGCGTGGTGAACGTCTTGGAGGCGACGATGAAGAGCGTCTGGTCGGCCTTGACTTCACGGAGAATCTCCGCGAGGTGCGTGGAGTCGACGTTGGAGACGAAGTAGTTCTTGATGCTGCGCTTCGAATACGGCGCAAGGGCGATTGTCGCCATGACGGGCCCCAGGTCGCTGCCGCCGATGCCGATGTTGACGACGTACTTGATGCGCTTGCCCGTGAAGCCCTTGTGCCGGCCCGTGCGGACGGCGTCGGCGAAGTCGGCCATCTGCTTGAGGACCTTGCGGACCTGCGGCATCACGTCCTTGCCGTCGACCCTCACCTTCGCCTTGGAATCGCAGTTGCGCAGGGCGGTGTGCAGCACGGCGCGGCCCTCCGTCCGGTTGATTTTCCTGCCCGTGAACATCCGCTCGATCTCGTCCTTGAGATTCGAGGCCTCGGCGAGCTTGAGCAGCGCCTTCATCGTCGGCGCGTCGATACGGTTCTTCGAGTAGTCGAGCGTCCAGCCCGCCGCCGAGATCGTGTATTTCGCCGCGCGGTCCGGATCCGCCGCAAACAGGTCTTTGATTGTCACGCCCTTCGAAGCCGCGATCGCGGCCTCGACCTTCTTCCATGCTTCTTCGTTCATAATGCCCTTTCTTGGGAAAACCGACGGCCCCCAGTATACCAAATCCGCGCGGGGAGAGCGCGTCAGCGAATATGCAGGACCATCCCCGCGCGGCTGAGCCAGAAGCCGTCCGCACGCAGGGAAACGGACGCGCTGCCGGCGCCCGGTCCGCCCGAGACGGTCCACCGGCCGGCCTGCGCCGCCGTGGACGGGACGCCGACGATTTTCGCCTGCCGCGGCACCGGCCGGAGATCGAGCATGATGTCGCCGAGCGAGACGGCGTCCGCGACGTCGAACAGCGTGAAGGCGGCCGCGCCGGCGGCCGCGTCCCAGACGCGCGTCCAGTTCACCGTGCCCGCCGTTTCGAGCGAATCCAGCTTCACCGTGTCCGCCGCATGTTCAAGCGACGTGCCGGACGCCATCTTCAGCTGCGTCCGCGGGCCGAGGACCGGCGTCGCCGGATAGCCCGTCAGCCACGCCGGCGGCGTCGCCGTGCCCTCGCCCTTGTCCATCCACTTCTTGCGGAGATAGGCGAAGAGCTCGTATTCCTGCTGCTCGTCGAGCGGTTCCGTCGTGACGATGAACTCGCCGATCTTGCCGTACCAGCTGCGGTTGGCGGCATTGCCGTGTCCCCACCACTGGGGGCCGCCACCGGCGGCCGTGCGCGTGGCGAGCTGGACGATGTCGATGCGGAGCGGTTCGAGATTCATGGCGGAAGACGATTTCCGCGGCACGTTCGCCTCGGGCGTTTCGACTTTCTCGTAGGCATAGAGGTAGCCGTTGGTCGTCGTGTGCAGGACGAGCAGGTAGGGTTCGCCGGTCGCCGGCGTCGGGTGGTTGCCGGTGGACTGGCCGCCCAGGTCGATGAAGGCCGACGTCCCGCTGTCTTCCTGCACGGAAATCGCGCCGGGAATCCGTTCGTCGGAAAGCGTGGCCGTCGTGTCGCCCAGCGCGAACGGACCGGCCCACTTGCCCAGGCCGCCGCCGTCGTTCGCGTCGCTGAGCGCCCAGTCCGTCCGCTCGGCCATGCAGTAGACGCTGAGCTGGCGGGGCGCCGTCGTGTTCGTGTAGGCGAAGAGCGCGAGCGCGGAGTCGCCGTCGAAAACCAGCGTGGGACGTCCGTTGATCGTCTCGGTCTCCGACCAGATCGGGCCGGACGGAACCGTGCCGGCCCGTCGCGCGTTGCGCACGAACGAGCCGCCGCAGCTGCCGCGATTCACGAGATTGGTCACCCGGCCGTCCGCGTCGAACGACATCCCCGCCGATTCGCTCGCGTCCACCCAGATGTCGACCTGCGGCGCCATCGCGCCCGTCCGCAGCGCCAGGGCGCCCTCCGCCACGGAAATCCATCCCCCTTCCGCGAACGCGCCGCCAAGACGCAGCGTGCCGCCGCCCGTCTTGGCGACCGCAACGGATTCCGCCGTGCCGACGGCGGCGGCGGCCTCGCCGGCGGCGACGGCGACGTCCAGCGTCGGCGCCAATCCCTTCCGCGCCTCGGCGGACAGCTCGTCCGCGCCGAACCACTTGTTCCTGAGATAGGCGTCGATGCTCGCCGTCTCGCCGTCCGTCAAGAGCCGGGAGAACACGAGCACTTCGCCGATCTGGCCGATGTACATGCGGTTGCTGGTGGCATCCAGGCCGAAGATCTGCGGCACGCCCAGACGCAGCCGCCCGCCGATGCAGACCGTGTCGATGTCGCAGTTGCCAATCGTGCCGGCCGTGGATTTCAAAACCGGATCCGCGTCGCCGCCGCACCACACCGAAGTCTCCAGTCCGGCGACGCTGCGGGACGTCCTCGTCAGGTAGGGCGTCCCCACCGCGAGTCCGGAGACGCTGAGATCGTAGACGAAGATGTCGCCGCCCATCGTGTTGATCTTGCCGACAACCGAATCGCTGGCATGCTGGAAGGAGACCGAACCGTAGCACTGGTTGTCGTCGCCCGTGGCGCTGCTGGTCTTGACCGGGCTCAGGGCGGAAAGGGAGATCGGCCCGCCCCATTTGCCCTGGCCGCCCGTGGCCGCCCAGCTCGTCCACTTCGAGACGATGAACAGCGTGACCCGTTCGCCGCGGTTCGTGTAGGCCTTCGTCACCAGGCTCTGGCTGCCGTTGAAGGCGACCGTGCCGAGACCGTTGATGCCGCTCTTGACGAACGCCGGCGCCGCAGGCGTGTAGTTGCTGAACGCCGTGACGTTCACGAAGGAGCCGCCGGCCGAACCGAGGTTGGGAACGGAACTGACCGTCGCGCCGTCGGCCAGGTCCAGCCGGGAGGCGTCGAACCAGATGTCGGCCGAACTGCACAGCTTCGACGAAATCTCCGCCGTCGTCGCCAGCTGCGAGCCGTCGCCCAGGACAAACTTCGCGCGTCCCGAGACGTCCAGCGTGAGCGCGTCGTTCACCCGCATCCGCGGACCCAGTTCGACCGTGCCGTCCTCGACGCTGAAAACGCCCTTCGTACCGATGGGCTTGAGGAACTTCAGCGTGCCGCGGCCGCGTTTGACCAGCCCGGAGTGGTTGAGCCCGCTCCCGCCGCGCCCCGCCGACAGCATCGTGTCGATTTCCAGCACCGCGCCCTCGCGAACGTCGAAAATGGTGCGCCCCGATCCGTGGGCCAGATGGCACTGGCGGGCGATGATCCGCGACGGCCGCTCGCTCGGCAGCGCCGTAACGGGTCCCTGAAGCCCGAACCCCTTCCAGGTCGCGCCGGACTCCAGCCGATAGTCGCCGCCGAACTGGGCCCGCGGCGCGTACAGCGTGCCGCCGCGCAGCACGATTCCGCACAACGGCACGTGGGAGGAGCCGCTCCACGCCTCAAGGACGGCCTCCTCGTGGATTTCGATGACGAGCGGATAGGTGCCGCCGGCGCCGACGAACGCATCGCCGCTGCAGAGTTTGAGCGTGCCTTCGTCGACGACCCACGTCGTCCCCGTGAAGTTGACGCTGGAAGAGTTTTCGTTCCGGAACGGCGCCGCCAGCCGCCAGACGCCACCGCCGGTTTTCGTCACGGTCGCGCCGGTCGAGACGAAGTAGTCCGGATGGATGCCAAAGGTAACGCCGGCGGGGACGTCCAATCCCACGGCGCCCGTGCAGACGATGCGCGCACGGGCCTGGTCGAAGGACTTCGTGAAACGGAGCGCGCCGCCGTCCTCAAGCGCGACCTCGGCGCCGAAACAGCTCTCGTCCTCGATCTCGACGAAACCGCCCTGGACGATCAGCTTCTCGAACTTCGCCTGGCTGCCCGTCGGCAGCACGAGCGTGCCGTCGCCCGTCTTGACGACGTCCGTGCAGTCCGCATAGCCGGGTCCGGCGTCGACGAAGTCCGTGACCACGAGCGTCTGGCCCGCCGCGACGTCCACCAGCGCCACGTTGCCGTTGAGATGGACTTTCGATCCGTCGACTGCGGAACCCATTCCTTCCAGCGTCGAAGCCTCGACCGTCAAACCCGCCGGCAGCGTGGCCGGCAGCGTGGCGGCGCCACCGCCCGTGAGCGTGAGCGTATGCGCCCCGCCATCCGTCGCGAGGTTCGCCAGATCCACCGTCACGCCGCAGTTGATTCGCAACGTCGCGTCGCCCGCAATGACGACCGCCCCCGCGGCAAGCGCCTGGGACGCGGCGACCGTCAGCGTGCCGGCCTCGATGAAGGTGCCGCCCGTCCATCCGCCGTCCTTGAGCAGCACGAGTTCTCCCGCGCCGCGCTTGGTGAGGCGGTTCGCGCATGCGTTGGAATAGCCGTCTCTGAGGACGCCGTCGACGATCAGCCGCGCGCCGTCCTCGACGTCGAACACGCAGTTGGTCTGATTGTTGTGCCCGAGGAAACCCCAGCTCACGAAGGACATGCGGCTCGGCACGGCGCTCGCGTGCGCCGTGACGCCGCCGTTCAGCGAGGCATCCGCCCACTGGTTGTTGTACGGCGACGAATTGCGGCTGGTGAAGGTCGCGCCCGTCAGTTCCAGCGGCCCCACCACGCCGTGCCCCGTGCCATGGTCGTAGACGGCGCCTTCGCGCACGTCGATCGTGCAGTTGTTGTTGGCCGTCGTGTGTCCGCCCCAGAAGTCGCCGCCCGCACACGCGAACGTGCCTTCCTCGACAATGAAGCGCGTTGGCTCCGCACAGGCCTTGCCCACCACCCCCACGGACAGAACGCCCGCGCCCCGCTTGACGAGCGTGTGGCCGACGGCGCCCGCGGGCAGACGCGCGCCGTTGACCGACCAACGCACGCCGCTCGCCACGGAAATGACGCCCGTCGCGGCCAGGCCGTCGCCGGCGATCGCATACGTCAATCCGGCCGTTCCGTCCGCCTGATAGTCCACGCCGCCGCCGTTCGTCATGACGACGTTGGTCACGCCGGCGCCCAGTTCGGATTCCGCGGCAATGCTCTTCAGCAGACCGTCCAACGTCAGGACGCCGTCGACCAGGGTCTCGGAACCGCCCTCCGCCCATGCGGCGCAAGACGCCGCCAGCATCACGATGCCCAGAATTTCTTTCACCTGTACCTCCTCCAATCGCCAGACAAGTCAACCACGACGCGATTCCGCGCGCCGCGCGCCGCGCGAGGCGACGGCAACCGATCCGAAGGCGCGACCCGCGCCGATCATGCAGGCCAAAGACGCAAACTCCCGAAAACGGCTCTTCATATCGTTCGCCATTATCCCAAAGTTCGCCCGTCCAGTCAACCGGGAAACCTGCGCGGATCCCGAGACGGATGGCCCCGTCCCGTTTCCGGACGGCCCCTGCGCGACGCGCCGCGCGCATCGACTGACGCGTCCGGTCCACGCCATTCCGGACCTTTCAGGCTCCCTTGCGGCCAGTCTGTCTCCGGCGCAAGCCCGTCCCCCCCCCCACCCTTCCCGGAGAATCCAGGATAAGGATGCCGCTGCACCCTTATCCCGGATTTTTGCAAAGGGGATGGAGGCGGCCATGGACAAGGTCG